>NZ_DASWXT010000041.1:0-35577 GCF_036405355.1 Daejeonella sp. | reverse complement strand
ACCTCATAAACCAGCATTTCAGTTCCTGTTTCTGATAAGTAAGCATCGGTAACTTTTTTTATGAGATCATTTGCAGCTTCTGCCTTTACCAGATTGATCGTACAACCCCCAAAACCACCACCCATCATCCTGGCACCAATCACACCGGGATTGTCTTTGACCAGATCAACCAGCAGATCGAGTTCTTTGCAGCTTACTTCATACAGGTCTTTTAATCCGGCATGGGTCTCAAACATTCTTTTGCCAAAGCTGATCATATCATCTTTCTTGAGGTCTTCACAGCCATTTAAAAGCCTTTTGATTTCTGAAACTACATAAGTGCATCTGCGGTAGACAGTTTCATCCTCTGTTTTTACAATATTGTCGAGCATTTCCTGGCTGACGTCTCGCAGACTTCTCACTTCGGGATGGAATTCCTGTATGAGTGCCACTCCCTTTTCGCATTGCTCACGGCGCTGATTATAAGCTGAATCAGCCAGAGAATGTTTTACACGTGTATCAAACAGCAATATTTTGATGTCTTTAGTATGGAATGGCACATAAGCATATTCCAAATTCCGGCAATCCAATCGGATTAGATGCTCTTTCTTGCCAAAAACACTCGCAAACTGATCCATGATACCACATTTTACCCCCACAAATTCATTCTCTGCTGCTTGTCCGATTCTTACCAGATCCATTTTTTCATAATCAAGTCCGAAGAGTTCATTCAGAGCATAGGCCGTCGCGCATTCCAAAGCGGCAGAAGATGATAGTCCGGCACCCAGAGGGATATCCCCGCCAAATACAAGATTAAAGCCATGTTTTAAGGAATGTTTTTTTTGAATCTGTTCAACTACTCCAAGAATATAATCGGGCCATAATTTGCCTGAAGGAGCTATATTAAGTAGGCTGGTGTCGTAGTTATCCTCGTAATCAAGCGAGTGCAGTCTAATCTCATCGTCCTCCCGTTTCTGGATACCGAGCCAGATTGCCTTATTGATTGCAGCAGGCAATACGAAACCCATATTATAATCGAGGTGCTCACCGATCAGGTTTATCCTTCCCGGTGAACGAATAATCAGAGCTTCCTGCCCGAATAGCTCTTTGAATTTATTTCGGATGATTTGTGGATAATATGTGATAGGGTCATTCATTTTTTATCTTTCTTAATTCAATACATGCTTTACCTTCATGTCACAGCCAATAATAAAGGAAATTATTGTTTAATAAGTACTAATTTTGCAGGATTAACGTTTCCTAGCACATGAGATTTTTCAAATACATCATATATTTTTCACTACTTCTTGTTTGTCCGCTGATCAGTTCTGCACAGCAAGCGTCTTATTCCATTATTGGAACTGTTGCCAACCTTGAGATTAAAAGCCTGTATTTTACAGAAACTTCCTTCTTCAGTAATGTTAAGCCGAAGGTTCAGAAAGTGAATATTCTGGAAGGTAAATTTAATATAAAGGGTGATTTCAACGAACCTGTTCCTGTTTTTCTTTCTATAGATCAGGATTTTAAAAAGAATCCGGCTACAACGAAACAGTTCATTCTTGATAGTGGTAATATCTCTGTTCAAATTAATGGTGGACTTAATGATGCGCTTATTAGTGGTTCAAAAGCTCAGGATGATATGCAGCGTTTAAGTTCGGGGCAGGCACCTTATTACGAAAAGTTAAACCAGATTGGAAAAGAGGCCGAACTAAAATCACAATCAGGGATTTCTCCTGATTCCATTGCCGCCCTGTATCGGATTCCATTCAGGGATGTTAACCGGGAATTGGTGGAATTTCAACTATCCTTTGTAAAACAAAATCCTACAGCTTTTGCATCTCTATTGCTGATTCCAAGTATTGCCGGCAGCAAATTTAATTTCTTTGAGGCTGATAGCCTTCTGAAAAGTCTCAGTTCGGGGATACAAAACAGTGCAACGGCTAAGCTGGTAAAAGATTATATAGATTCTGAAAAGAAGACCTCATTAGGTGCTGTTGCTCCTGATTTTGCATTATCCGATACTTCGGGCAAAGCGATTCCCCTCTCCTCATTAAAAGGCAAATATGTTCTGCTTGATTTTTGGGCAGCATGGTGCGGGCCCTGTCGTCAGGAAAACCCGAACGTTGTGCATGCGTACAAGCAGTTTAAGGATAAAGGATTTACCGTTTTTGGAGTTTCGCTCGACAGAGATAAAAAGAGCTGGCTTGCTGCAATCCGTGAAGATAATCTGAACTGGCAGCATGTTTCCGATCTGAAATACTGGGGAAGTGAGGCGGCAGCATTGTACAAAGTCAGCAGTATTCCAAGGAATTTCCTTCTCGATCCGAATGGGAAAATCATTGGTCGCGACCTTCGCGGACCTGATCTTTTAGATAAATTGAATGAATTACTTCCTTTAAAGAAGTAAAATTTCTATTAGGTTAATTTTAACTAAAATTTGTAAAGAGCAGGGAGAACAAATCTACAGTAAATCGGCACCGATATCAGGACGATAATATCTGCCATCAAAATAGATCCTTCCTGCATCAGCAGTTGCGTTTTGAACTGCATCAAATAAATTATCCTGCAGTGAGGTGATTGCGATTACCCTGCCACCATTGCTCTTTACGACGCCATTTTCGAGTTCGGTCCCGGCATGAAAAGCGACGGAGTTTCTCAGGTTTTCTATCCCAGAAAGAGTTTTTCCCTTTAGATATTCTCCCGGATATCCTCCCGAAACAATCATTATCGTTGCTGCAAATTTTGGAGATATTTTTAGTTCTTTTTCAGAAAGGTTTTCATCAGCCACACCCATGAACAACTCGATAAGATCACTTTCAATTCTTGGAATTACACTTTCGGTTTCGGGATCGCCCATACGTACATTGTACTCGATCACAAAAGGCTCTTTCCCATCTGCCGAACTTGCAGCCATCAGGCCAATAAATATAAATCCTTTATAAGGGATATTATCCTTTTTTAAACCTTCAATTGTTGGAATGATGACCCGTTCTTCCACCTTTTGCATAAATTTTGCATCAGCAAAAGGAACGGGAGAAACTGAACCCATGCCGCCTGTATTTAGTCCGGTATCACCTTCACCAATTCGTTTATAATCTTTGGCTTCAGGCAGGATTTTATATGATTTACCATCCGTTAAAACAAAAACAGACAACTCGATTCCTGTTAAAAACTCTTCAATAACAACCGTACTGCTGGCTTCTCCGAATTTTGCATCGGCAAGCATAGCTTTTAATTCAGTTTTTGCATCTTCCAGAGTCTCACAAATCAGTACCCCTTTACCGGCAGCTAATCCATCTGCTTTTAACACGATCGGAAGCTTCTGAGTTTCAAGATATTTTAAGCCATCATTTAGACTGGCCTTGGTGAATGATTTAAATGCTGCAGTCGGAATGCCATGTTTAATCATGAACTGCTTCGAAAAATCCTTGCTGCCCTCAAGTTGAGCACCCTCTTTCTGCGGACCGATAACCGGAATATGTGATAAATCACTGCGTTCGAGAAAAAAATCATGAATTCCTTTTACCAATGGCTCTTCAGGGCCCACCACAAGCATCTCAACATTGTTTTTAAGAACAAAAGCAGCTATACCTTCAAAATCCGTTAGTTGCAGGTTTATATTCTTACCATAGGCAGAAGTTCCCGCATTTCCGGGTGCGATATATAACTGAGATAAATGCCGGCTTTCTGCCATTTTGGATGCGAAAGCACATTCGCGTCCACCCGAACCAAGTAAGAGGATATTCATGCTGTAAAGATAGGCCGAATTAGCAAATGAACAAATGTAAATGAGCCTTACGAATCGAAAATTAATAGAGGATTCAGTAATTTAAATACTAATTTAAACTTGTAAAATTCTCTGGAGTTCATAGAAGCTATAAGGATTAATGAGAAATTATTCGGACAGTGGAATTTTAAATCAAAAAAAATGATAGATAAATGAAGAAATTCATAAGATTTGAATACCCCGGCCTGTTATTGCTCTTGCTTTTATTAATTTCCTGTACAAATGTAAATGGTCCGAAATCAGATAGCAGAGATACAATTCCTGAATATTACACTGATGAGGATTTTAAATCTGTTCCCAAGATTGATGCACATATGCATATCCAAAACTATGCGGATACAGTTTTTATTAATCAGGCCGAAGAAGATAATTTTCGCTTCCTCAATTTGAATGTATTTAAGTCGGGCGGTAAACCAATTGAAGAACAACAAAAATTTTCGGCAGAGTTGGTACAGGTATTTCCGGGCCGGAATGCCTGGGTAACTACTTTTTCGCTCGATAACTTCAATAATGAGGGATGGCAGCAGGAAGTGATAAGCTACATAAAACAATCAGTCGAAAATGGAGCAGTTGGGGTGAAAGTATGGAAGAACATTGGTTTCTTTCTGAAAGATGAAAAAGGTCAGCTGGTTATGATTGATCATCAACGTTTTGATCCAATACTTGATTACCTGGCGAAGAACCATATCCCATTAATCGGACATCTTGGAGAACACAGAAACTCCTGGTTGCCTTTGGAAAAGATGACGGTAAATGGAAACCGCGACTATGCCCGTGCCCATCCCGAAGAACATATGTATTTACATCCCGAACGCCCATCTTACGAAGATTATATTAATGCAAGAGACCGGATGCTTGAAAAACATCCGGACCTGGTATTTATAGGAGCCCATTTGGGAAGTTTGGAGTGGAGTGTCGACGAACTGGCAAAGCGTCTGGATAAATTTCCCAATATGAGTGTTGATATGGCAGAACGGGTTTCGCATTTGCAATATCAGGCATTGACCGAATGGCAAAAGGTGCATGATTTTTTTATAAAGTATCAGGACAGACTTGTTTATGGTACCGATTTGAGAAGTTCTGCAATGGATATTGTTAATAAGGGAATTAAGGATCCGGCAGGGATAAAAAAACATGCCCATGAAGTATGGATGCGCCACTGGCAGTTTTTTTCGGGCGACCAAAAGATGCGTGTACCTAAGGTTGAGGGTGAATTCAGAGGACTAAAGCTGCCCAGAGAGGTTGTGGATAAAATATACCGGACAAATGCTGAAAAGTTGTTCCCTGTGTTTAGGATCAGATAATTATACCACCCCGGCCAGAATCTGCAAGGCCTTTTTTCTCATTAATAATCGTAATTTTGCCCCCTGAATTATGCCAAACTGACCATAAAGAGGTAGTGGCGCAATTCTTGTATAAATTGAATTTCAATATTTCACATACACATGTTAGGACTTTTAAGTAAACTTTTCGGTAGTAAATCAAATCGTGATATAAAACTGATTCAACCACTGGTTGAAAAAACTAAAGAGGAATATGCCAAATTGCATTCCCTTAGCAATGATGAATTAAGGCAAAGAACAATATATTTTAAGGCCCGTATTCAGGAATTTCTTGAAGAAATCGATAAAGAGATCGCGGTTGTGAAGACCAAAGCAGAATCTGAAGATCTGCCAATTAATGAAAAGACGGCACTTTATGATCAGTTGGATAAGTTGCAAAAGGATCGTGATAAGGAGCTTGAAAAAGTCCTGATGGAAATATTACCTGAGGCCTTTGCAGTTATGAAAGATACTGCACGACGTTTCACAGAAAACACAACAATAGAAGTTACTGCTACGCAGGCCGACAGAGAACTGGCTGCCCGCAAGAAGAATGTTGTGATTCAGGGTGACAAGGCTATTCACCATAATACCTGGCTTGCTGCCGGAACTGAGGTGACCTGGAACATGATTCACTATGATGTTCAGCTGATTGGTGGTATTGTACTTCACCAGGGTAAAATTGCCGAGATGGCAACGGGTGAGGGTAAAACCCTTGTCGGAACCCTGCCTGCCTACCTGAATGCATTATCGGGACAAGGTGTTCATATCGTAACGGTGAATGATTACCTGGCACGACGTGACTCGGAATGGAACGGACCATTATTTGAATTTCACGGATTAACTGTTGATTGTATCGATAAACATCAGCCAAATTCTGAAGAACGCCGCAAAGCCTACCTGGCTGATATCACCTTTGGTACCAATAACGAATTTGGTTTCGATTACCTGCGTGACAATATGACACTGAATCCCGAAAGCCTGGTTCAGCGTAAGCTGCATTTTGCGATGGTGGATGAGGTTGACTCGGTATTGATCGATGATGCCAGAACCCCGCTGATTATTTCAGGACCAATTCCAAGAGGTGATGAACACGAATTCTATGAACTGAAACCCCGTATTGAACGGCTGGTAACTGCCCAGAAAAATTTCGTTAACGGTGTTTTAAACGAGGCAAAAAAACTGATTAATGAAGGTCATGCTGGTCCGACAGAAGGTGGTTTAGCCCTTTTGAGAGCCTACCGTGGTTTGCCAAAGAGCAAGGCATTAATCAAATTTCTGAGTGAACCGGGCATGAAGCAGGTTCTGACCAAGGCAGAAAATTATCACATGGAAAATCAGAATAAGGAAATGCCAAAGGCAGATGCCGAGCTTTTCTTTGTGATTGATGAAAAAAATAATCAGGTTGAATTGACCGAAAAAGGTATTGAGCTGATTACCGCCTCAGGAGAAGATCAAAACTTCTTTGTGATGCCGGATGTTGGTACAGAGATCGCTGATCTTGAAAAATCCGCGTTATCTACCGAAGAAAAAATCGAGAAAAAAGACGCTTTAATGCGTGATTTCTCAATAAAATCTGAGCGTATACACTCTGTAAACCAATTACTTAAGGCTTATACCCTCTTTGAGATCGATGTTGAATATATCGTTGATGAGGGTAAGATCAAATTGGTTGATGAACAAACTGGTCGTATCATGGATGGCCGCCGTTATTCTGATGGATTACATCAGGCGATCGAGGCTAAAGAGAATGTTAAGGTTGAAGATGCTACCCAAACCTATGCAACCATTACCCTGCAGAACTTCTTCAGGATGTACCATAAATTATGTGGTATGACCGGAACGGCTGTTACAGAAGCCGGCGAGCTTTGGCAGATCTATAAATTGGATGTTGTTGAAATCCCAACCAATGTGACTGCTCAGCGTAAGGATCATGAAGATATGGTTTATCGTACCGTTCGTGAGAAATACAATGCTGTCGCTGATGAAATTACAAGATTAACTGAGGCGGGCAGACCTGTGCTGGTAGGTACCACTTCAGTTGAGATTTCCGAATTACTGAGCAGGATGCTTAAGCTAAGAGGCATAAAGCATAACGTTTTGAACGCGAAACTTCACCAGAAAGAAGCGGATATCGTTGCAGAAGCCGGACAGGCAGGAACAGTTACCATTGCCACCAATATGGCGGGTCGTGGTACGGATATCAAGCTTGGCCCTGGTGTTAAGGATGCAGGAGGTTTAGCGATTGTGGGTACCGAACGCCATGAATCACGCCGTGTCGACAGACAATTACGTGGTCGTGCAGGCCGTCAGGGTGATCCGGGTTCCAGTCAGTTTTTTGTATCTCTGGAAGATAACCTGATGCGTCTATTTGGCTCTGAGCGGATATCCAATATCATGGTCAGAATGGGAATCGAAGAAGGCGAAGTAATTCAGCATTCAATGATCACCAAATCCATTGAGCGTGCACAACGTAAGGTGGAGGAAAACAACTTCGGTGTTCGTAAGAGATTACTCGAGTATGATGATGTGATGAACTCACAGCGTTCTGTAGTTTATGCAAAACGTAAGAATGCATTATTCGGAGAGCGCCTGGATGTAGACCTGAACAATACCATTTTTGATGTGGTTGAGGATGTTGTTTCCGAATACAAGGATCAGGGTAATTTTGAAGGCTTCCAGATGGAGGTGATCCGCATTTTCTCTGTTGATCCCGAACTTACAGAAAAGCAATTTGCAGCGAGCAATATTCATACTCTTACTGATGAAGTTTTTGAGAAGATCAATGACTTCTATCACCGTAAACTTGAAGCCATTGCAAACCAAACGCTTCCGGTTTTAAGAGATGTTTTTAAAGAGCGTGGTGATCAGATTGAAAATATTGTGGTTCCTTTTTCCGATGGAATACGTTCAGTTCAGGTAGCAACTAATCTTAAGAAAGCTGTTGAAAGTAATGGTTATGAGGTATTTAAGGCCTTCGAAAAGAGTGTGGTACTTGCTCTTATCGACGATGCCTGGAAAGAGCATCTGCGTGAGATGGATGAATTGAAGCAGTCGGTACAGAATGCGGTTTATGAGCAGAAGGATCCTTTGATTGTGTATAAAATGGAGGCATTTAATATGTTCAAACAGATGCTTGCAACCGTTAATAAAGATATCGTCAGCTTCCTTTTCAAGGGAAATATTCCTTCTCAGGATCCCGACCAGGTACGTGAGGCACGCCCTCAGCCACGCCAGGATCTGAGTAAATTAAAAGTTTCAAAACCGGAGCTTAATCAGTCATCAGGTGGAGTACCTGTTGATGATACCAGAGAACTGCAAAAGACTCAGCCGATCAGGGTGGAACAGAAGATAGGCAGAAATGATCCTTGCCCTTGCGGAAGCGGTAAGAAGTACAAAAACTGCCATGGAATAGGAGCCGATTAAACGAATGCATTGGAAAAGCCTCATCGGATTTATTCTTATTATGTGTTTCCAGCAGCTGGCAGCTCAGGAAAAGGGTAAGGTTCTGGTTACAAAAGACCCGCAAATTGACAGCCTGATCGCACGTCGCCTGGAATTGAACAGGGCAGGTCTTACAGGCAATAATGTAACTTTATCAGGTTTCAGGGTGCAGATTTTTTCAGGTTTAGATCGGCAGGTTGCTTATTCTGAACAGGCAAAATTTAAAGCAAGGTATCCCGGTATTAATACCTATATCAGTTATACCCAGCCAAATTACCGGCTGAGAGTTGGGGATTTCCGAACCCGGCTGGAAGCCGAAAAATTGATGAATGAACTAAAGAAATACTATACTTCCATGTTCATTTTTTCTGAAATGATAATTCTTAAATAATGTTAAAAGATAAGATTAGCCTTCTTGCAAAAGAAATCCACGCAAATGTGGTTGAGAGCCGCCGGCATTTACATGCCAATCCTGAACTTTCCTTCCATGAGTATCAGACTTCAGCTTATGTAGCACAGAAGCTTGATGAACTTGGAATTAAGTATCAAAAGATGGCGAATACAGGTTTAGTAGCGATGATCAAAGGTGAGAAACCTTCTGATGCGGTTATAGCCCTTCGTGCTGATATGGATGCTTTGCCTATTGTTGAGGCGAATGATGTACCTTATAAATCAAAGAATTCTGGTGTGATGCATGCTTGCGGACATGATGCGCATACCTCTTCTCTTCTTGGGACTGCAAAGATTCTAACTGAACTAAAAAATGAGTTCGGAGGAACCATAAAACTGATATTTCAGCCTGCCGAAGAGAAATTACCTGGTGGTGCAAGTATGATGATCAAGGAAGGGGTTCTTGAAAATCCAAAACCTGATGCTGTGATCGGACAACATGTAATGCCTTTGATTGAGGCAGGACAAGTCGGTTTCCGATCAGGGAAATACATGGCTTCAACCGACGAGATCTATGTAACTGTTCACGGAAAAGGTGGTCATGGAGCACAGCCTCAGCAAAATATTGACCCTGTATTGATTACTTCTCATATTATAGTTGCTTTACAGCAAATCATCAGCCGCGTCGCAGATCCCAAAACACCATCTGTACTTTCCTTTGGTAAGGTTATTGCCAATGGTGCTACGAATGTGATTCCGAATGAGGTTTACCTTGAAGGAACTTTCCGTACGATGGATGAAGACTGGAGAGCCAGAGCTCATGAAAAAATGAAGAAAATGGCTGAAGGCATTGCTGAAGCTATGGGTGGAAGCTGCGATTTTAATATCGTTCGTGGATATCCATTTCTCATCAATGAAGAAAAACTGACAGCTGATGTTCGTGCCCATGCCGAAGACTATTTAGGAAAAGAAAACGTTCTGGATCTGGATATCTGGATGGCCGCAGAGGATTTTGCTTATTATTCCCAGGTTTCTGATGCCTGTTTCTACAGACTGGGTACTGGTAATAAGGAGCGTGGGATAACCTCTTCGGTTCATACACCGACATTTGATGTGGATGAAGAATCGCTCAAATTAAGTACCGGATTGATGGCATATATTGCCCTGAAGCAGTTGGGTAACTAGTATCATATACTTCTTTGGGATGTATATGCTTTTTTGAAATTAATATGAAGAAAATATATTTATTACTGAGCCTGTTGGGTGTTTACAGTATAGGTTTGGCTCAGAAAATTCCGCGTTTTAATCCCGATACAGTACTTACTGTCACTATCGATTCGGCAATCACCATAACTTCAACACGTCTTACTGCCGAGACCTTCATTAATGAGATCATTAATGATACCAGCTTTTATGCGGCCTTTCGTAATATGAAAAAATACAGCTTTAATGCTGAGAACCGCATTTTTACATACGACAAAGCAAATGCGGTTGAAGGTAAAATCTATCGCAGAATCTACCATAATAATACCGGCCCTTATAAAATGGATATCCTTGAGAAAAGGGATGAGGGTAATGTCTACAAACGAAATGGAAAATATTCCCTTTACACGGTCGAGATGTTTGATTATATCTTCATGAATGCCTATAATTCTGATTTTGTTCCTTCTGCGCCGATATCAGGAGCAAAAGGCGAAAGTAATGAATCGTACAAAGATAAGCTGAAAACCCTGATCTTCAGCCCGGGAAAACCAATTAAGGGTGTGCCTTTCATTGGCAATAAAACTCAGATTTTCACCCCAAACATGAGGCAGTATTACGATTATACCTTTTACAGAGGGACCTATCTTGATTCAATTCCTGTTTACCGATTTAAGGTTGCACTTAAGCCGGATCTGTCGGGCTGGACTGAAGGAGGGATGATGATTAAGGAACTGGTCACGATCTTTGATATGCGTAATTTTCAAATTCTCGGACGTTATGTAGACATGAAATATGGAAATCTCGCTTTTGATTTTGATGTTCAGATGAATATCGAGTTGGGATATTTTGGTGAAGACAAAACCCTGTTGCCAACCAAGATCAGCTATCAGGGCAACTGGGATATACCCTTTAAGCGGGAAGAACGGGCTAGTTTCCTGATCCTCCATAAAGGGTATAAATAATTTTTTGATACCCCAATCTTTATTGTTCTTTTAGGAGATTGTTTTAATAAAATTCAGTCTGCTCAAAGCCATTGGCACACAAGCATTTTGCACCTTTATTTCTTCCTCAAATTAAGCTATTGTTTATTTTCCAAAATTTGTATCTTGCGCCCTCTTTTAAAATTATATTAGAAAAAAAATACGGATATGGGAATAATGAGTTTTTTGCGGAACCGTGCAGGGATAATCATCGTTGGGGCTATTGGTTTTGCAATTGTTGCATTTTTAGTAAGCGACGCAGTACAGATGGGCGGATCGTTTATGCAGGGAAATCAGACTGAAGTTGGGGAAGTTGACGGTAAGTCCATTTCTATTCTGGAATTCAACGAGAAGGTAGAGCAGAACACGAATAATTTCAAACAACAGATGGGTCAGAGTAATCTGGATCCACAAATGACCTCTTATATCATTGAAAATACATGGAATCAATCGATTTCACAGATTTTGATGAGCAAGGAAATGAGCCGTTTAGGTTTGCAGGTTAGTAAGAACGAGTTAAACGACCTTGTGTCAGGTAAAAATCCTGATCCTCAGATCATTCAGAACTTTGGAGATCCTCAAACAGGTCAGCTGAACAGAATGCAGTTAAATGCGTTCCTTGAGAATGTAAAGTCTCAGCCTGCATCAAGCCCTGTTAGTCAGCAGTGGACTGCCTTTTTGCTCAATATCCGTGAGAATAAACTGGCACAGAAGTATACAAATCTTATTAAAAACAGTCTTTACGTTACCTCTCTTGAGGCGAGGGAAGATTACGATCAGCGTAATAAACTTGCGAATTTCAGTTTTGTAAATCTTGAGTATAGTTCAGTTCCGGATAATCAGGTCAAACTGACCGATCAGGATTATTCTGATTATTACAAGGAAAATATTTACAGGTTTAAGAATCCTTTGGAGAAGCGCTCATTTGAGTACATCGTTTTTGATGCGAACCCTTCAAAGGCCGATTCGGCAGATATAAAGGCTATGGTTGCAAAAACCGCTGCCGAGTTCAGAGCTGCTACTAACGACTCATTATTTGTAAGTATCAACGCTGAAACTAAAATGCCTATCACCTATGTTCGTAAAGGGCAATTAGAGCCTGCACTTGATTCAGCAGTATTCAGTGCTTCAAATGGAGCATTTATTGGTCCTTTGTTTACCGGTGGTGTTTACAAAATGGTAAAGGTTCTGGATCTTAAGGTAGGACCTGATTCAGTAAAAGCAAGTCATATTTTACTAAACCCTGCTACTGAAGGCGGTATAGATAAAGCAAAAGCAAAGGCGGACTCAATCAGAGGTGTAATTGCAAAAGGAGGCAGCTTCACTGAGCTTGCAGCAAAATTTGGGACTGATGCTTCGAAAGATTCAGGCGGTGATCTTGGTACGTTTGCAAGAGGCGCTATGGTACCTGCATTTGAGGAAGCAGTTTTCAATGGTAAAACAGGTGATCTTAAAGTGATCACTACCCAGTTCGGTGTTCATGTAATTAAGATCAACGCTCAGATTGGTTCTTCCAGAGTAGCTAAAGTTGCTATTGTAGATAAATCTTTCTCAGCAAGTAATAAAACACAACAGGAAGCCTATTCAAAAGCAACAAGTTTCCTTACTGTTGCAAAAGATGCTGAAACATTTGATGCGGAAGCTAAAAAGGCAGGTTATGCTAAACTACTTGCCGATAATGTGATAGCTACTCAATCTTCTATTCCGGGATTGGATAGTCCGCGCGAGATGGTTAGATGGGTATTTGGTGCTGATAAGGGAGATGTTTCAAATCAGGTTTTTGAAATGGGAAGTAAGTTTGCCGTCGCCAGAGTAGTAGATATATTTAAAGAAGGGACACTTCCTCTTGATCAGGTAAAGAAAGATATTGAGCCAATGGTAATGAAGCGGGTTAAAGCGCGAATGCTGATTGAGAAAATGGAAAAGGCTTTGGCCGGATCTAAATCGATCGATCAGGTAGCTCAAAAAGTTGGCAGAGCAGTAACACCGGTACAGAATATTGTGTTTGCAAACCCGGTAATCCCAGGACTTTCACAGGAAAATGTGCTTGTTGGAACTCTTTTTGGGTCACAGCCAGGTAAATTATCGAAACCTATTGAAGGTGATCAGGGAGTGTTCGTTTTCATTGTAAACGGCTTTAGTAAGCCCGCACCCCTTACCAATGCCTTTAAACAAAAGGTTCAGGTATCTCAGGGCCTGGCACAACGTGCTTCAGGCGAGGCTTTCAAAGCTTTACGTGATAACTCAAAGATCAAGGATAATCGCGTTAAATTCTTTTAATAGCTATTTTCACTAACTTTGTATCCGGAAGTGTTCATTCACTTCCGGATTTTTTTTTTTGCAGCTAATCGGTATCATTCCGGATTTTGCTGTTCAATAATCAGGAGAGAAGATGGAAGTTCAGGAAAACATTATTAATCGGGTTGCTGAGAGCGGGCTCATCAGCTTTGACCTGGCCGAATTGTACCCGGCTGGCGAACGTATATTTTATGATATTAAGGATAACCTTTTTCATGGCTTAATGCTCAGGGAAAAGGATTTCAGAGAATTCATAAAAGAACATAACTGGGAATCCTATTCCGGTAAACATATCGCAATCGGTTGTTCAGCTGATGCTATAGTCCCAACCTGGGCCTATATGCTACTTGCAAATAAGATGGCACCCTTTGCAGAAACAGTAGTTTTTGGTGACCTTGATGTACTCGAGACTATTCTTTTCGACCGTAAATTAAATCAGTTAGACTTTGAAAAGTACCGGGACCAGCGTGTAGTGATAAAGGGCTGTGGTGAGATTCACATTCCCGATTCAGCCTATATTGAACTTACAGTAAAACTGACAGAAATAGCTAAAAGCATTATGTATGGTGAACCATGTTCTACTGTACCTATATTCAAGCGTAAGTGACAGTCCATTATGACAGTCCAGGGCCGTCGCTCCAGACTTGATCCGGTTGTCATCCCGGACTTGATCCGGGATGGTTCACTTTTTGCAGTAAAGACCAAATGGTTAAAAAAAGTATTTTATTTCTTCTGCTGATATCCTGTTCTGCAGCATTTTCTCAGGGATTGCAAAACGTTAAGGAGCCTGTGTTTCAAGCGGGCGAGTATCTTACTTACAGGCTTCGTTACGGCTTTATTACTGCCGCAGAAGCTTCAATTAAAGTATTGGATACGAATGCTAAATTTGATGATCGCCCTGTTTTTCATTTGCTTGCAGAAGGCCGTACAGCCGGATCTTTTAATGTTTTTTATAAAGTCAGGAATCGTTACGATTCCTATGTTGACAAGGAAAGTTTAAGTCCGTATTTGTATACAGAGAATATTAGGGAAGCAAATTATCGTCGAAGTGATAAGGCGCGGTTTTATCAGGATGAGAAGAAAGTAGTTTCGAATAAAGGCACTTTTAGAGGTAACGGTCAAACATTTGATGTTGTTTCTGCTTATTTCTTTGCCAGAAGTCTGGATATTTCAAAATTGAAGCAGGGAGATAAGTTCAGTATGGATTATTTTCTGGGTGATGGAATAAGCAAACTGGAGGTACAGTTTGTAGGCAGAGAACGTATAAAAACCGCCTTGGGCACATTTAATTGTATCAAATTTAGTCCATCGATACAACCCGGCAGAATTTTCAGAAAGGATAGTAAATTATACCTTTGGATAACAGATGATGCAAACCGCATTCCTGTAAAGGCTCATGTTGAGATTCTTGTAGGTTCAGTAACCCTCGAACTTATGACAGCTGATGGATTAAAGTATCCCCTGGGTTTAGTAAAATAATATATATGATCGAAGTACAGAGCACATTGGTTCATGAGGATGTAGTCAATGAGAATTTTGTTTGTAATCTCAATAAATGTAAGGGAATCTGTTGCATTGAAGGTGATTCAGGAGCACCCCTGGAGCGGGATGAGCTGGCAGTTCTGGATGAGATCTACCCACTGGTTAAGCCTTATATGACAGAAAAGGGAATAGCTGTTATTGAAGAGTTTGGAACCTATGTGAAAGATTTTGAGGGAGATTATACTACCCCCTGCGTAGATACCAATAAGGAATGTGCTTATGTGATCATGGAGAATGGGATTAGCAAATGCGCTATTGAGAAGGCCTGGGAAGATGGTAAAATAGCCTGGAAAAAACCAATCTCATGCCATTTATATCCTATTCGAATTACAAATTACCCTGAGTTTGATGTGCTTCATTACGACCGATGGAGCATCTGCAGTGCTGCCTGTGCCTTTGGGAAGGAATTGAAAGTTTCAGTTCATGAATTTTTGAAGGAGCCACTTATCCGTAAGTATGGTGCTGAATGGTACGCCGAGCTTGAAGCTAAGGTGAGTAAATGATAAATACTTTAACTATTTTTAAATTCCAGTAATAAAAAATTGATTCCAAAGGATACCGTCGACAAGATCATTGAAACATCCCGTATAGAGGAAGTTGTAGGTGATTTTGTGTCTTTAAAACGACGTGGGACCAGTATGATTGGCCTTTGTCCCTTTCATAATGAAAAAACTCCTTCTTTTCACGTCTCTGTCGGAAAGGGAATTTTCAAATGCTTTGGTTGTGGTAAGGGAGGCGATTCTGTCCGTTTCATTATGGAACACGAAAAGGCGACTTACCCTGAGGCATTGCGTTATCTGGCCAATAAATACAGCATTGAAATTGCCGAGGTAGAAAATACACCTGAAGAGCAGGCGGTTAACGACAGGCGAGAAAGTTTGTACATTGTTTCTGCCTGGGCGGCGAAGTTTTTTCAGCAGCAGATGCTTGAGACCGATGAAGGCAAAAGTATCGGACTCAGTTATTTTAAGGAACGTGGTTTCAGAGATGATATCATTAAAAAATTTGAGTTAGGTTATTCTCCTGATGTATGGGATGCATTGACCCAAAATGCAATTACTGAAGGTTATAATATTCAATTTCTTGAAGAGACCGGTCTCACTATCCGTAAGGAGAATGAAAAATTCTATGACCGTTTCCGCGGGAGGGTGATGTTCCCTATCCATAGTTTTACAGGCAGGGTCATTGGTTTTGGAGGAAGAACTTTAAAAACAGATAAGGCCGTTCCGAAATATGTTAACTCTCCCGAAAGCGATATCTATCATAAATCGAACGTACTTTACGGATTATTCTTTGCGAAGAAATCCATGCGCGATGAAGATAATTGCTATCTGGTTGAAGGTTATGCAGATGTGCTTTCGGTGCATCAGGCAGGCATTGAGAATGTAGTAGCTTCTTCAGGCACTTCATTGACGATTGAGCAGATCAGAATGATCGGCAGGTTTACCAAGAACATTACAATTCTTTATGATGGTGATGATGCGGGAATCAAAGCATCATTAAGGGGTTTGGATATGATTCTGGAGGAGGGTTTGAATGTAAAGATCGTCCTTTTCCCGGATGGGGATGATCCGGATTCTTATGTGCAGAAGTTCGGAAGTGCTGCATTTAAATCCCATATCGAAGGAAGTAAGAAGGATTTTATACTTTTTAAAACGAGTATACTTTTAAAGGATGCCGGGAATGATCCAATTAAGAGAGCAGGTATAATCAGAGAGGTTGTGGAGAGTATTGCCAAAATTCCTGATGGGATTAAAGCTTCTGTTTTCGTGCGTGAATGCAGCTCCCTGCTTCAGATAGAGGAGCGGGTACTTATATCAGAGCTGAATAAAATTCGTCTCGGTAAAATAAAAAAAGATAATAACTTCAATACTCCTCAGGTACAGGCTGAGAATGTTCCGGAACCCGATATGCCGGAGCCGGCCGGAATTTCAGATACAGATGAGGCGCAGGAGAAAGAGATCGTTCGGCTACTTCTGAACTATGGGCATGAGCTAGTGCATTGGGATGATATAACTGATACCTATATAGCACCTTATATCATTTCTAATCTGGCCGATGTTACATTTGAGCATCCACAATGTATTCAGATTATTGAGGAATACAAGAAACAGCTTGAGAATGGAGAACTCCCCTCCGAGCAGGATTTTATTAAGAACTCCGATCATCAGATAGCTGATCTGGCAATAGCCATGGTATCATCACCCTATATTCTGAGTGAAAACTGGTACGCACGAAGAAAGATATACGTCAGAAATGAAAGTGAAAATCTTAGGTCAACCATTCTGGGAGGAATCTTTCATTTAAAGAAACGTAAGGTCGACCGGATCCTGAGAAAAATTCGTGATGAAATTCAGGCTGAGCAGGATTCTGATAATCAGGCTATTCTGATGCGCAGGTACATGCAGGTAAAAGAGGTGGAGAAAGGTATCTCAATGTTTTTGGGTTCTGTTATCCTGAAGTAATGGCCCTGCATAATGTCTTTGGGAATCAGGGTGAATTGCTTGCAAGAAAGTATCTTGAGGAAAAGGGTTATGAAATTTTGGATGAAAACTGGAGATTCAGGAAAGCGGAAATTGATCTGATTGCTTACAGAAACCCGATTATAGTTTTTGTGGAGGTCAAAGCCCGGGGGAATAACAGATTTGCTGAACCCGAGGATTTTGTGAGTAAGGCTAAACAGAAACTTCTGGCAATGGCTGCCGGTGAATATATTCATCTGATGAATCATCAGAATGAAGTACGTTTTGATATAATTACAATCCTGTTTAATAAATTTGGGGATCCGGTAATCAGGCATACAGAAGATGCATTCTGGCCATGAGATTCAGGATGTCCTTTAATAAAAAAGAACCATGCGATTTAAATTAATTTGCCTCTCAGTCTGCAGCATTTTATTTTTCACACATTGCTCGAATGAGGGGAAGCAAAGTGCTGAATCTTCTTCCTGGGTGATGCCTGAGGCCGGAACCTCTGTGAATCTTGGAGATTCTGTAAACCTTGAACTTAAGTTGAATGAGAAGGCTGATTCCGTAGTCTATTTTGCAGATGGGGTTAAGCTGAAGAGGGCTGCAGATGAAAAATCGGTTGCTGTACCAACCGGTGAGCTGCAATTAGGGATAAAGGCCATAACCGCAAAGATCTACCGGGGCCAATCAGAGCCTGAAGAGATCAGTACAAATATCGTTTTGAAATCTACGTTGGTTCCTCAAAAGTTGGGCTATATCGTTCAGCAGGTATTTAAACACGACACCAGCTCATATACCCAGGGACTGGAATTCCATGAGGGTTATTTATATGAGAGTGATGGGCTGACCGGGGAATCCAGTTTACGGAAAACGGACCCTGCTACTGGCAAAGTTCTGCAAATGACAAAAGTTCGGGATGAGCTTTTTGCCGAGGGAATTACTATTGTGGGGGATAAAATTCTGATGCTTACTTATCAGAATAATGTCAGTCTGGAATACGATCTCAAGTCCCTGAAACTGCTTCGTGAATTTCCAAACCAATATCAGCGTGAGGGCTGGGGCTTATGTAATGACGGAAAAGTTATTTATAGTACAGATGGTAGCAATACCATTTACATCCTGAATAAAGATACCTATATGCAGGAAAATTCTATTGAGGTCTATGATCAAAACGGACCTGTTAGAGAACTGAATGAGATGGAATTTATTGATGGCCGTATCTATGCAAATATTTATAGTTCTAACCGTATTGTAATTATTGATCCGGCTAACGGACAGGTTACTGCGGAGGTCGATCTTAGCGAATTGTATGCCGATTCAGTCAGGCCAATGAAAGATTTTGATGGCTTCGTTCTGAATGGTATTGCCTGGGACAGTAAAGGGAAGCGTTTGTTTGTTACCGGTAAGAAATGGGATAAGTTGTTTCAGATAAAACTGGGGCAGTTGCAATAGATTTAGGCACCGTCATTCCGAAGGAGGCACGAAGAGGAATCTGTTTCAAGAAGCAGGATTAATCCAATTTTAACTTATTTTAATACTTCTCAAACCCGGCAGATTTCTCCACGCGATAAAAATGTAATAAATTGAAAAATAGTACTCGCGTGTTCGAAATGACGGTGGGTGGGAAGCTTTTCCCTTTCAGCTTAATTCCCCTTTCAGCTCTCTTTCCTCCACACTTTATACTGATTTATCAGTCCATTAGTTGAAGCATCATGCCCATTGACGGGCTGATTATCCTCCAACTCAGGAAGAATGCGCCCTGCCAGCTGCTTCCCAAGCTCAACACCCCACTGATCAAAGCTGAAAATATTCCAGATGATGCCCTGAACAAATATTTTATGTTCGTAAATCGCGATAAGCGAACCAAGGGTATAAGGAGTAATTTTCTTGATCAGGATGGAGTTGGTTGGCCTGTTCCCTTCAAATACTTTGAATGGTGCTAATTTTTCAATTTCTTGTGCATTTTTTCCTGCAGCTTTTAGTTCTTCTTCAACTTCTTGTCTGCTTTTACCGTTCATCAATGCTTCTGTTTGAGCAAAGAAATTGGAGAGCAATAATTGATGATGATTAGCAATAGGATTATGGCTCTGTGCCGGTGCTATAAAGTCGCAGGGTATCAGTTTTGTCCCCTGATGGATAAGCTGATAGAATGCATGCTGACCATTAGTGCCAGGCTCCCCCCAGATAACCGGTCCGGTTTGATAGTTTACCCGATTGCCATTTCGGTCGTTGGATTTACCATTGCTCTCCATATCTCCCTGCTGGAAATAGGCAGCAAAGCGGTGCATATACTGGTCGTACGGAAGTATCGCCTGACTTTCAGCACCAAAAAAATTGGTGTACCATATCCCCAGCAATGCCAGTGTGACCGGTATGTTCTCTCTGAAATCACTATTCCGAAAATGATTATCAGCTTCATGCGCTCCGGCAAGTAATTCTTTAAAATTTTTAAATCCTATCCCGCAGGCTATACTTAATCCGATAGCACTCCAAAGCGAATAACGCCCTCCAACCCAATCCCAGAATTCAAACATATTGGCCGTATCAATCCCGAATTTCGCAACTCCTGCTTCATTTGTAGAGATGGCTACAAAATGTTTTGCAACAGCAGCCTCATTTCCACCGTTCTTTAAGAACCAGTCGCGTGCCGAATAAGCATTGGCCATCGTCTCCTGGGTAGTAAAGGTTTTAGAGGCAATCATGAAAAGCGTGGTCTGGGGATTAAGGTTTTTGAGCGCTTCGGCGATGTGCGAACCATCTACATTAGATACAAAATGGAGCTTAAGATGATTGCTGTAGGCTTTTAAAGCTTCAGTAACCATCACCGGACCAAGATCAGAGCCCCCTATGCCGATATTAACAATATCTGTAATTGATTTACCACTATATCCTTTCCATCCTCCGGAAATAACCTGATCTGAAAACTGCTCCATTTTATCCAATACCCCGTGGATATCAGGTAAGATATCTTTTCCGTCAAGTATAAAGCCGGTCCTGTCAGGATTGCGCAAAGCAGTATGCAGCACAGCCCTGCCTTCTGTTTCGTTTATTATCTCTCCCTTAAACTGTTGCTCTATTGCATCTTTTAGCCCGCATTCTTTCGCCAATTGCAACAATAAATCATGAGTATCGGAATTAATGCGGTTTTTAGAATAATCGAGCAAAATATCACCAAAGCTGATCGAAAACTGTTCAAATCGTTTGGGGTCCTTAAAGAGATTCCGGAGCGGCTCTTTTTTTATCTGCTCAAAATGTTTTAAAAGTGCTTTGTAAGCATCTGTGGAGCAGAAATCTATTCTTGGAAGCATATAATTGGTTAATTGAATAAAGAAAAATCATTCTAGTATAGTAAAATTAGATTTTATATCTATTAATTTGAACTAATTTCCAACCTGACCAATATAAATTAATGAAAAGATTACTAAGTATTCTGCTTCTGGGCTGCTGGATTCCCCTGTCAGCACAGACTAGGGCCGATGATGTAAAGACATTTACATTAAATAACGGCATGAAATTCCTGGTGCTTGAGGATAGTTCTATTCCGAATGCCAATATGTACCTTTTTTATAAGGTAGGATCCAGGAATGAATATCCGGGAATTACCGGATTATCCCACTTCTTTGAGCATATGATGTTCAATGGATCAAAAAAATTCGGACCCAAGCTGTTCGATCAGACGATGGAGTTTAATGGAGGTGCTAACAATGCTTATACGACCCAAAATGTCACTGTTTATACAGATTGGTTTCCGGTAAGTGCTATGGAAACTATTTTTGATCTTGAATCCGACCGTATTTCAAGCCTGAGTATCGATCCGAAAATGGTTGAAAGTGAGCGTGGTGTAGTATTGTCTGAACGCAGTACTGCTCTGGAAAACTCACCCTGGAATATGCTGAATGATGCAGTTTATGCAACAGCTTTTCAGGAACATTCCTATCACTGGACAGTTATCGGTTATGAAACTGATATCAAAAACTGGACTAAAGAAGATCTGGAAAAATATTTCAAAACCTATTATGCTCCTAACAATTGTGTGGTGGTAGTTTCAGGGAATGTAAAAGTCGCTGAAGTAAAGCGTCTGGCTGAAAAATATATGGCATCGATACCTGCAAGTGATCCTCCAAAACCAGTAAATCTGGTTGAACCACCTCAAACAGGTGAGCGTAGGGTATATACTCAAAAGGAAGTACCAAGTCCTCACTTAATGATTGGATACCATACGCCTGAAGCAAAGAGTAAAGATTTTTATCCCTTGAGTATCCTCAGTTCAGTGCTTTCAAGCGGAAATTCTTCGCGTTTGCATTCAGAGCTGGTCGACAAACAACAATTGGCTACGATGGTCGGCACTGATTTCAGCGAAAGCTTTGATCCAAATTTGTTTATGATCTATGCTTTAGCAGCAAAAGATGTAAAGGAATCGGATATTGAAAGTGCTGTTTACGCTGAAATAGAGAAGATCAAAAAGGATGGAATTACCGGGCAGGAACTGCAAAAGATAAAAAACCAGAAGCTGATGGAATTTTACGGGCAGCTTGAAACCATTAATGGCAAATCAAATAATATCGGAACGTATGAGCTCTTCTTTGGCGACTACCGAAAGATGTTTGATGCTCCGGCAGAGTTTTCTAAGGTTAGTATTGAAGATGTAAAGCGTGTGGCAAATGAATACTTCAAAAAGTCAAACCGCACAGTAGGGATTTTAAAAGCTAATGTGGAGGAATAAGAAATGAAGAACATAAAAAGATATACCAGCCTTGTTCTTACTGCTTTGATGATATGCAGTACAGCAATTGCCCAGAATACACCGGCAGCCTTTAAATTACCGGCTTATCAGAAATTTATTCTGCCCAATGGTTTGACCATTTATTTAATGGAGCAGCATGAAGTTCCTGTAATCAGTTTATCGGCTATAATTCCCGCAGGAGCAATTTATGATGGAGACAAATCAGGCTTAGCAAGTTTAACTGCTGCGGGATTACAATATGGAACAAAGAGCTACAGCAAGACTAAAATAGAAGAGGAACTGGATTTTATTGGCGCGAGTTTGAATACCTATGCAAACAAAGAATCTGCGGGACTTTCTTCAAAGTTTGCAGCGAAAGATGCGGATAAAGTCTTGCCAATTTTAAAAGAAGTTCTAATTGATCCTGTCTTTGATCAGGAAGAGTTTGAAAAGGAACGGAAACGTGTTCTTTCAGGTCTGGATCAGGCAAAACTTAGTCCGAGAAATGTGATTAATGCCTACTGGGATAAGTTCATTTTTGGGGATCATGTTTATGCCAACCCGGTAAGCGGCAGTCCGGCTACCGTTGGAAAATTCATCATCGAAGACCTTAGAGATTTTTACAAATCTAATTACGGTCCGCAAGGTTCTGCCATTGCAATTGTGGGTGATTTCAATTCACAGGAAATGAAAACCCGCCTGAGAGCTTTGTTCGGTGGCTGGAAGAAGTCGGCACTTGCACAAAAGGCTCTTGCTGCTCAGCCTGTAAAATCGATTCAATCATCCAGAGTATTGCTGGTAAATAAGGAAGATGCGCGTGAGACCACCCTTTATATTGGAGGACTGGGGATTCGTCGTGATAATCCTGATTTTGTCGCGATTGATGTTGTTAATACAGTTTTTGGAGGTCGCTTTACCTCCTGGTTAAATGATGAGCTACGTGTAAATTCGGGACTCACCTATGGTGCCAGAAGTGGCTTTAGCCCTCTGAAGAATTCCGGAACATTCTCAATTTCGACCTTTACCGCAACAAAAACAACTCAGGCTACTTTGGATAAAGCATTGCAGGTACTTGACAGTCTGCATAAAAAAGGAATTGATGAGAAAACTCTTACTTCTGCAAAGAACTATGTCAAAGGTCAGTTCCCTCCAAAATATGAAACTGCAAGTCAGCTGGCAGGTTTACTTACCCAAATGTTCTGGTACGGGTTTGATGAATCATATATAAATAATTTCCAGGCTAATGTCGACGGACTAACAGTCGCAAAATCAAAGGAGATAATCAATAAGTATTTTCCAAGAGATAATTTACAGTTTGTACTGATTGGGAAATCGGAAGATATTAAGAAGATTGCTGAGAAGTACGGACCAGTGGTGACAAAGGAGATTAAGGCTGATGGATTTTAGATTATAGTCAATCTCATGCAGGATTAGAGTAATCTTACTTTTATTTAAGTTTACTTTTGATTGGTAAAGTAAACCTGTTTTTATGTAAGTTTACTTTTATTATGGGACACAAAAAGAATATCGAATCATTTATCTCAGGTCATTTTGAAAAGGGAATCGGTTATAAATACTTTGTACCATCAACGATTAACCATCAATGGGAGTGGAATGATGGCTCGCTGAATACTTTATTAGAGAAAGCTTCAATCAAATTAGGGGAGTTAAATTCCTTTGCTAAGTTGGTACCCAATACGGATCTATTTATACACTTACATGTTACAAAGGAAGCAGTGGTTTCGAGCCGAATTGAGGGTACTCAAACAACCATGGACGAAGCTTTATTACCAGAAAACGAGATTAGTCCGGAACGACGCAACGATTGGCATGAGGTTCGCAACTATACAGAATCTTTAAATAAGGCGATTGAGGAATTGAAAACTTTGCCCTTATCTTCACGTTTGCTTCGTAAAACACACAATATTCTCCTCAAAGGGACTCGTGGAAAGCATAAAATGCCCGGAGAGTATAGGAGAAGCCAGAATTGGATTGGAGGAAATTCAATTAGTGATGCTGCATTTATACCCCCCAATTTTAATTACGTTGATGAATTGATGGGCGATCTCGAAAATTTTCTTCATAATGAAGAGATTGAAGTTCCCGCTTTAATCCGAATTGGTATAGCTCATTATCAATTTGAAACTATTCACCCTTTTTTGGATGGGAATGGCAGAATAGGACGGCTCCTAATAACTTTGTATTTAGTTAGCGAAAGAATTTTAGAGAAGCCTTTACTTTATTTGTCTGTGTTTTTCGATAAAAACAAGGGTCTGTATTATGAAAATTTAACACGTGTCAGGGAAAAGAATGATTTAGCCCAATGGTTAAAGTATTTTTTGGTTGGAGTGGCGCAAACTGCAGAACAAGCCGTGCAAACATTATCTACCATCCTTAAACTTAAAGAGAGACTAGAGATGGACATTGCTAAAAACTGGGGCAGACGCAGCAGTCAGGCTTTGGTTCTTCTGCAATATTTGTTCGAAGAACCGGTAATTAAGATTAAGCAGGTTGAGGATATTTGTAAATTAAGTAAAAAATCTGCTAATGAATTGGTCAGTGAATACGAGCGCGCAGGTATATTAGTAGAAACGACAGGGCAAGCCCGATACCGGGTTTTCGTTTTTCATGAATATCTGAACTTATTTAAAAAGGATATGCCTTAAAACTTGAATTTCAATGAAATATTTATTCGTCCACATATGTAACGCTCTCTCAAAGGATGGAACTAAGAGGGCAAAAAGTAGCGTATGGTTCGAGGCGGTCATAATGCTTTGCGTAGGTACCTTATCTTGGTTAGGTGTGCTTGTTTCGCTTATTTATTTTTACATTTTTAACAAGAATTTTCCAGCGGTTCCAAGCAGTTTGCTACTCGTTTCGATACCATTTACAATCTTTTATTATTTTTTAATTAGAGATAAAAAGTACGAGAGTATTTTCGATGAGTACAAAGATGAAACACCCCAACAAAATAAAGCCGGTAAAATCGCAGGCTTTATTTATATATTTATTCCAATAATATTAGGTGTGATAATTTCATTAGTCTGGCACGTCAAATTGTAGAAATTTAAAGGTTTTATACAATGATTGAATTAAGGTTGATCAACAAATTTATCTCCCTTCTTTATCGCACATCCTTTCAAAATTTTCCCGTTCAGCCTGATTTCTGCTGAGTAATTGTACTGACGGTCAGACATTCCATCACTACAATTTTCTTTTCGGATCAGAACTTCAAGTTTTTCATTTTTCGGATTTGTGGTACTGTACTGATAAGTATCTGCACTGAAATTGGCTGGAGAATAGAAAAATTCGGTTACCTTTTCCTCAGCAACATCCTTTAAAACTATTCGCTTTTCGGAGGGAATAATGTCCAGCGACCAGAACGGTTCATTGCCCATAGCGATGAACTCATATTGATAACACTCGGTCCGGAAGTTTTTTGGTTCTATCTTAATTATTTCTGTAATGACAAGTACATTTTCATATTCTGACGCATATCCTAAAGGTGATTTTCCGGATAAATAACCTTTAACTTCAGCATAGACACTTTCATAAGGATAGGACAGGAACTTGACCGACTCCTCATAGGGTTTACGCATATTAACCAGGCTATCATTTACCCAGTAAAACTTTTGAATTACGCATTCCTGAAAGGTATTTACCTCATTACCAAAGGTATATAAGCCTTTAAAAATGATGGGGGTTTTACTGATTGGTGTATCTGTACTGGTCTTGGCAGATCCCGCATCGGAGTTTTTTTTACTTGAGGTACAGGCCTGTAATATCAGGGCTGTCATAAACATCAGGATGTAATTTCTCAAGATTAATTATTTAGTGCGATACCAAAGATGCAATTTTTTATATTTTTGCATCATGACCAAAGAAAATATTACGGATTTAAGGGACAGAATAACGTCTCTGAGGAGGCATCTTTGACATCGACAAGAAGTTAGATGATCTCAAGAACGAACAGGATATAGCCCTCAGGCCCGATTTTTGGGATGATCCCAAAGAGGCCGAAAAATCATTGCATTCTATTAATTCCAAGAAAAAGTGGACTGATGAATTCCAGGCTGCAGAAGCTTCTGTGGAAGATGCTGCCGTAATGCATGATTTCTTTCAATCTGGAGATGCAACAGAGGCTGAACTCAAAGAGCAGTATGAAATTACTTTGAAAAAGGTTGAAGAACTGGAGTTCAAAAATATGCTCAGTTCTGAAGAGGATCAGCTGAATGCGGTAATGCAGATCACTGCGGGAGCGGGTGGTACTGAAAGCTGTGACTGGGCATCCATGTTGTTAAGGATGTATGTGATGTGGGGAGAGAAGCATGGATTTAAAGTATCAGAACAGGATATTCAGGAAGGTGATGTTGCAGGAATTAAAACGGTTACCATTCAGTTTGAAGGTAATTTTGCATATGGTTACCTCAAGGGGGAGAACGGTGTTCACCGTCTGGTAAGAATTTCTCCATTTGATTCAAATGCGAAGCGCCATACTTCATTTGCCTCGGTTTATGTTTATCCTCTGGTAGATGATACGATCGAGATCTATGTTAATCCTGCTGATATTGAATTTGAAACTTTCCGTTCGGGTGGTGCCGGCGGACAGAATGTAAACAAGGTGGAAACTGCGGTTCGTTTATATCATAAACCATCGGGCATTATCATCAAAAATCAGGAATCAAGATCACAGCTTCAAAATAAGGAGAATGCGATTCGTTTACTGAAATCGCAGCTTTATGAGGCTGAAATGCGTAAACGTCAGGAAGCTTCTGCTACGATCGAAGGAAATAAGAAAAAGATAGAATGGGGGTCACAGATTAGAAATTATGTGCTGCACCCCTATAAACTGGTGAAGGATCTTCGAACAAATTACGAAACCTCAAATGCTCAGGCCGTGCTCGATGGTGATCTGGATGAATTTTTGAAGGCGTATTTGATGGAATTTTAATTAGAGCCAAGTATCAAGAGCCAGGAGCCAAGACAAGGAAAATTGATGTAAATATTCCAATCTGTACTGATCATTGTTACCAGTTATCTGATAACAGGTAACAGATAACAAGTTCCAATATGCATCATTTAATTTACCCGTAAACTGTCTTGAATCCTGGTTCTTGGTTCTAATTTCTTATTTCGGTTCCGGGAAAATCGATAGCAATTCCTCCAGTTCCGCTACCTTTTCAACAGCAGAAAGTTTTTCATAAGCGCTGATCAGGTTTCTTAGCACCCGCTGGATAATCTCAGTATTGCTGCAAGGTTCATAAAAATGGTTAAGCGGTTTCAGATTCAGTTGTTTTAAGAATGCATCCACATCTTTACGGCCAAAAATAAAACCCTTGTTAAAAGCATTGATATAAAACAGGATGCTGTTCTCGAACACATTTTGAGATACATGGAAATCTTCTGTCGGATTTTCATCTACATAAGCCAGTATGAAATGCTGTGGCAGGTTTACACCATAGACAGGGATATCCAGTTTTTGGGCAATGATGGAATAGATTACCGCGAGCAGGATCTGGTTTCCTTTTTTACTTTCAAGAACCTGGCTCAAATAAGAATTTTGCGGATCCTGATGGTTGGTAGTGTTGCCTGAAAATCCATAAGCACCGTAGAAGATGTGATTGATTAATTTTACTTTCTCAACTGCGCTCATTTCATAAATCATCTGCATCCAGATGTCTCTTTTAATATCCTCAATCTGATTGATGATTTTTTGTTCATCGAGGTCAGGGTACTGATATTTATTAATGATCAGCATTCCCTGCAGGAGGTCAAAAGATCCCCCTATATGCCATAATTCAAGCTCCCGTTTAACATTCTGAAACTGAATTCTGTGGACAAGGTTTTCTATCCTCTCCTGCAGAAGGGTATCCAGTGACTGAGACCAGGCATTTTCCAGATATCCAATAACCTCGTTGCCATAGGATAATAACTTATCCTCCACATGGCGCGAAATCTCTGTGTCCGGGTCGTCGAGTAATTTAATAAGTGATTCTACTTCCTTCTCATTCATTGCTATTTACAAATTTACGCAAAAATGTATTTGTTCTTAAAAGCTATTAGCTTCTCATATCTCACATCTCAAATCTGACAACTATCTTTAACCCTATGTTGAAGCTCTCATTGGCAATTAGTTTCCTGAAGCATTGGTCTAAGGCCAAAACCCGTCATGGAGTTCATTCCCCTTTTGTATACCGGCTTCTTGATGAGGTTATTTACGATTTTCGTGCCAAAACAGTTTATCAGGAAATTGAACAACTAAGAAATGATTTAGAGCAGGATAAACGTTGGATAAGCAATGCTGAGTCTGCTGCAGTATCGCATGTGACAAAGAAAGTCCCAATACCTGCCAAACTCATTCAACTTCTATACCGGCTTGTAGCAGATCTAAAGCCTGGAATTAGTATTGTATTGGGTGATTCTTTCGGGATTACTACCGCCTACCTGTCAAAAGCGGCCCCTGAGGCAAGGCTTGTTAGTATAATGGGAAATTCTGAGTCCTTAAGTATCGCAGAAGAGGCTCTCCATAAACTAAACATCCATAATGTTGAACTACTCTCGGCGAACGTGGAAGATTTATTGCCAAAACTACTTGACGGAATTCCTGAACTTGATTTTATTCTGATTGATGGAAATCATTCCAGAGACTCTATTATGAACTATTTTAAAAGCTGTCTGCCCAAGATGAGCGAACATTCAATGATGGTCTTTGAGGATATTTACCGTAGCAGAGAGATGAAATCTGCCTGGGAAGAAATTAAATCAAATTCTGAAGTCAGCGTTACAATCGATCTGTTTTGGATAGGATTGGTCTTTGTCAGAAGAGCACAGCGAAAAGAGGATTTTAAGATCAGGTTTTGAATTTGGAAACTCTTTGGATAATGTGTTATCACAAAATGTGATACCTCTAGACAGCATATTTTGAGGTGCTTTTACTAAATATTTACTGAAACGTATGATTGTCAACTGTCAATTGTCAACTGTCAATTAATTAAATATGCCGGTCCATACAGTGCTTTCCCGCTTTTTGTTCCCAAATGCTTCTCATTTTCAACCACCAGTTCTCCATTTACAATCACATATTTAAACCCTTTGGAATAGGCATGAGGTTTCAGGAAAGTGGCCATATCATTTACTTCTGATTCACTGAAGATCACAATATCTGCGGCGTAGTTGGGTAGTAATAGTCCGCGATCACTCAGGCCAAATTTTTGTGCTGCCAGCGAGGTCATCCTTCTGATCGCATCCTCCATTGTAATTACTTTTTCATCGCGCACGTATTTGCCCAATACCCTGGCATTGGTACCATAACCTCTAGGATGCGGCATTCCTCTTCCTGGTACAGGTACTCCTGCATCTGCTCCGAACATGCTGAAAGGATATTTCATGATGTTCTTAACATCAAGCTCATTCATGCTGTTATAAACCATTTGGGCCCCGCCTTTTTCAACCATGTCCATAATGGTTTCTGCTTCATATCTGGGCTTGGCTTTTCTGCCCATCAGTTTATTGATCTCCGAAATGTTCTTACCATTCATGCTTGTATCCGATGGGTAGTTGGCTACCACGGCATAACTGTAATTCTTGAATTTATAGCCTGCAAGTTGTGCCAGCATCTCCTTTTTTATCTCAGCGCGGATCACCGGATTATTCAATCTTGCTTTCAATGAATCATTACCGCCCGCAAAAGCCCAGTCGGGTAAGCGAATTCCAAGATTGGTGCTGCTCGCGGTGTATGGATATTGATCTATAGTAACATCCCAGCCATTCTCCCTTGCTTCTTTAACCAAATTGAGCGTAACATCTGATTTGCCCCAGTTTGATCTTCCGCCTATTTTAAAATGCGAAATCTGAACCGGAATATTTGCCTCTTTTCCGATATTAATCGCTTCATTTACAGCTTCAACGGCCTGATTTTCTTCATTGCGGATGTGGGAAGCATAAACTCCTTTATTCTTTGCAGCGGCCTTTGCCAATGAGATTACCTCTTCAGTTTCAGCAAAGGTTCCCGGAATATAGATCAATCCGGTGGAGAGACCCACCGCACCTTCTTTCATTGCCTGATCTACGAGAGCATCCATTTTCTGTTGCTCCTGCGCGGTAGGCTTGCGATTGTCACGGTTCATCACCTGAGCTCTTACAGTATTATGACCGATCAGACTTGCAACATTGATCGAAGGACGAATCTTGTTCACTTCCTGTAAAAAGCTGCCAATATTATCTGCAGAACCGCCACAATTACCGGTAACCACGGTGGTTACGCCATCGAAAATATAATTGTTTGCGGTTGGCGTAGTTATAATTCCACCCTCAATATGGCCATGAACATCGATAAAGCCGGGTGCTACCAGCAATCCTTTTGCATCGATAGTTCTGCTTGCCCGGATATCTGTAATGTATCCCGTTTTGATGATCTTCCCATCTTTTACAGCAACATCACCATAATACCAGGAGTTCCCGGTACCATCGTATATTTTCCCATTCCTTATGATAAGGTCTGCAGTTAGCTGAGCCTTAACCATTAAGGAGCTTAGAACTATTCCGGCAAGTGTGAGTATTTTTTTCATGATTTATATCTGAATCTGAGCTAAAGCCAATATCAATCGTTAATTGCCTGATAAGTTAAAGCCCTGAATTTTTCTACTACCTCATTATGTGTTCTTGCCTGTAACTGTCGGAAGAACAGGTAAACCATTTTTTCTTTAGGATCAACCCAATAAGAAGTTGCAAAAGCACCACCCCAGTTAAATGTTCCAACCTGTGCAGGTGCACTTCCACTGTTTTGATCAGTAACTACCCCAAATCCAAGTCCGAAAGTTCCACTTGCATAAGGTACACCTTCAATTTGGTTGGTGGTCATCATTCTCACCGTGTTACGGCCCAATAATCTTTTGCCATTGTAAACGCCATTATTCAAAAGCATCTGGAGAAAGATACCATAATCATACAGTGTAGAACTTAAACCGGCACCACCTGAATAATAAGTATGTGGTACCAATGGGTAATTGGAAGTCGCCACACTGTTTAACATTCCTGCATTTGCTTTCACCAGTTTCCCCTGAGAAGTTTCAGTATACAGGTTTACCAGACGATTTGCTTTTGACTGAGGTAAATTGAAATAGGTATCTTTCATTCCCAGAGGTTCAAAAATCCTGGTTCTGAAAAATTCATCCAGACTCACGCCGGATATCACTTCAACCAAACAACCTAAAACGTCGGTATTAAGTCCGTAAGTAAATTTCTCTCCCGGCTGGTGCATTAAGGGCATTTCACCCAGACGGGTCATTGCCTGAAGTAAAGTTCTGTCTTTTACTCCCAATCCTGCTGTGATATTGTTTTTTGCATAGATCGCATTCGCTTCCTTTGAACCAATTTGTGCGTATCCGAGTCCTGAAGTATGAGTCAGAAGATCCTTGATGGTGACTTCCCGCTTAGCTGGAACAGTGGTGTAGCTTGTATCTTTCGGGTTAAAGTCAACCAGGACACTTTGCTTCTTAAATGAAGGGATATACATTGAAACCGGATCGGTTAACAATAACTTGCCTTCATCAAAAAGCATCATAATGGCTACACTGGTAATTGCTTTGGTTTGTGATGCAATTCTGAAAATGCCATCCCTTTGAAGCGGGGCTTTAGTATCCAAATCATTGTATCCATTTGCCTTGTAGTATGCAATTTTGCCATCACGTATAATTAAAGCAGCCCCTCCGTTCATATATTCTTTCTCAACCCATTCATTCATCGCATTATCAATTCGTTTCAAGCGCTCAGAGGAGAAGCCTGCAGCTTCGGGCGTTGAATTCATGATAGTTTGGCTAAAGCCTGTTATACTTGCAGAACAGACCAGGAGAAGGATTAATAATTTTTTCATGAGATTAATTATGGATTATTTTTTACGGGTTTATTTTTTAGATAACGATTGGTAAATTATGCAAATAGAATTCATAATACAAAACAGTCGATCGGATTTTCAATTCTTATTTCACCCTTACAAATTCGGTAAGCGGATCACCGAAAGGGCGTGTACTGATGCGGTCGATCTCCCCCTTATCATTTGTCAGAAAACTGATTCGCATATCCGGAAAACCTCTTCCATCATCCATCGTAATAAATTGATCATAATGCCAGTGATGCAGGGTGGCACTTAGACTTCGGTACTGTAGCTGCAGATCATTGTTTTTTAATCCGATAAGGATCTCGCCATATACCGGGTGACTGAACTTGCCGGTGTATGCCAGAGCCTGATGGGATGGGAGGGTGTTTTTTACCTGTGAAGCATTGATTTCATCCACAGTCTTTTTGTTTTTTTCCTGTGCCTCCAGATAATCCTTTCTATATCTCGCACTCCATTCTGTTATTTCCCTGTTCTCCAGGATGTCTATTAGCGGCAAATTCATTACTGAACGAAGGGAGCCTGCCGATACGGAATTGTGAACAATAAATAACGCAATACTGTCTTTTGGCAGATAGCTTAAATTAGAATAAAAGCCATCAATTGATCCTGTATGACTAATCATTTTGGTGCCTTTATAGCTTTGCAGGGAACGGCCCATTGCATAAATGGCATTGGATAGTTCATCGTATCGGCCTCTTTTGTCAGAAATAGCATTCGGGATTTTGGTCTCCTCAACAGCAGATGCCGCAATAACCTGCTTTCCCATATATTTTCCGCCATTGACCTGCAGAATGAGCCATTTGCTCATATCCACCATACTGGAATAAATATTTCCGGCCGGTGCAAGTAATTCTGATTGAGCAAGAAATGTACGGGCCGTGAGTTTCCCTGTGCCTTCAGCCTCAAAATAAGACAGGGAATGATTCTCCGGACGTACACCTACTCCTGTAAATCCACTCGAATTCATTTCCAGAGGCTTAAAAATTCGCTCCTGCACGTTTTCTTCCCAGCTTTTACCGCTTACCGCTTCAATTGCCAGCCCGGCTAAAGTGTACATGTTATTATTATATATATACCCCTCCCTGAAACCAAGGCTTGGCTTCATAAAGGATATCTTGCTTAACAGTTCTTTTCTTTTGAATGGAGCATTTAACCAGATCCCATCGTAAGAAGGAAGACCGGTTCGGTGACTTAGCAAATCCCGCATGCTTACTTTGAAATTTAATTCAGGGTTATAAAAATTAACTTCAGGTAAATACTGCTTTACAGGTGCATCCAGACTTAATTTGCCTTCAGCAGCAAGCTGTGTTGCCAGTGTTGCTGTAAAAAGCTTGGTGTTTGAGGCAATTGGAAACAGAGTCGTTTCAGTAGCAGGGAGTTTGTTTTCCAGATCCCTGAACCCATATCCTTTCGTATAAAGTACCTGATCTTTATGGACAATGACCAGAGCAAGACCCGGAATATTCCAGTCGGAAAGTAAAGCGTTTATATAAGTATCAATCTTTGCTGCTTTTTCCTCAAATCCTTTGTTCTGGGCGGATACAGCTAATGGAAGCAATAGTAGTACTAAGAGTATTTTTTTCACTTTATAAAGATATCTTATAATTTATTTGATCAGCAAATCTTCCGGCAGTACCGGATTACTAAGCAAGTGTCCGAAAACTTCCCATTGTTTTTTCGCATTATTTCTATCTCCGGCTTTTGCTTCCACATACTGTTTCACCAGGTCCATTCCGTAATTATAATTGATGATATAACTACGATATTTTTTGATAAAGGAGATTGATTTTAAAGCTGTTTCTTCATTATAAAGACAATATTTGACCATCCAGTCAAGAGCTTGTTTTTCATCCATAGTGCGATTAACTAAACCTCTGCCGGCTTCATTCCGTGCGTAATTAAGCTGTGATCTGATTGCCAGTGCTTTGAAATACAGGCTTAGATTTGTAGTATCGAGGCCGGCCATAGGGAGTAATGTTTCTTTGGCAAACCGGATCTTATTATCTCCCGGGAAAGCCAGTTCAACGCCATAATTCGCACTTCCTTCGGCTATGAATGATTGCGGACTGAATAATGGATATAATGAAATCTCAACCCATCCTTTATCGCGGTACAGGTTTTTTTCAAGAAGCATATTATACACATGGTGTCCCGGATAGCTCTCATGGCTTCCCACATCAATGGCACGTTCTAAAAAGATCTGAGTATCAGTATTGATCTGAATGATACTAGTGAAATTGCCTTTATACCAGTTGTAGCCACTCCAGGGCTTATTATTTACGTATTCAATACTAAATGATTCTTCGGCAGGAAGTCCATAATGTTCTTTAGTTTTTCTGCGGGCCTCAGCAATAGTGGCTCTGAAAACGGTATCCAGCTTATCTTTTGGGATGATGAATTGATTTGCCAGTTTCTGAAACCGGGATTGAACATCTCCATTTCCGGGTAGTATTTTGTTTAGGGAATCTAAAAGAGCAGCATAATGACTTTCAGGATAAACCGGAGCAGAAATACCAAACAGATCTTTGGATTCTTCATCAAAACTTTTGAATTCACCCGAAAAGATCCGGATCCGACGATCAAAAGCTGTGAGTTGCTGAGACATCCAGCCGGCTCTTGTTTTGCCGGTATCGCTGAGTTCGGAAGAGATCTCCCTGAGTTTGTTTTTTAGTCCGGCGACAGAGTTTAACAGGCTGTCTTTTGGAAATATTGCAAGTGTATCGGTATTCGGCTTCAGAGAATCGGGCCCATAGTAAGCATCTACAAAATCAGGGTCATACTGACCGATGTTTAATCCGAGTTGTACGTATTGCTCTGCCAGGCTGTTTAATTCTTTATCTCTGGTATTGTTTTTTTCTGAACAGGAGATCATAAAAATCAGAGGTATGAATAGTGTGAGGCTTGTGATTTTGCGCATGATCTTTGATTATTTGAATTTATGATAATGCAAAATAGCAAATTCATTAATCACTGTGTCTGGTTAAGATGAAGTTCTTAAAAAACCTGCTTTAAGTTTTTTTGATCCAATTGATTGCAAGTCATATTGGTTTTTACTGCTGACCCCAAAGGGGTCAAATGTTTATAGATACGGTAACACGGAAATCCCGACCCCGAAGGTGGTCGCATGTAACAAAGCGACACATACTATCACCTTCGGGGTCGATGGTAATTGGATGACAAATTGAGTATGAGGTTCCAGCTTTCGCTGGAATGACAATTAGCGTATTGGGGATAGGGAGATTCCAGCCTTCGCTGGAATCGGAGGCGATTTGACATAGAAATACTTGCTGGCGTTCTCATTTAGTTCGATTCCGGCGAAGGCCGGAATCTCCACCTCCCCTTATTGACTTGTCATTCTCGCGAAGGTGGCTGTTGCTCAACCTACCTAAACCAGATTTTACCTAATTGCATTTTTTATAAGTAGCCAACGGTGAGATAAGCTGGTATGTTCTTGACATTTCGATTTAGAACAATGATTTAAGTTTTTAGCGAAGCAACCGCCTAGAATCCCTTTTAAGCTGCCATCGGCATGCCCTCAGGTTTGCT
>NZ_DASWXT010000040.1:0-10609 GCF_036405355.1 Daejeonella sp. | reverse complement strand
AGTCCAAAACTCTTCCTTAAACCAAATACTAAGCTGCTCCCCGAACCTAAGTTTCTTTCTATTCCTATGGAGGAAGCGATGTTCAGATCGAACCTATGACCTGTTGCGGGGATGTCCACCAGCAGATCAGCCGGCAAAGTAAAAGGCACATCGGGATCAAAACGAACAGCACGGTTAAACCCAGCCTGGAAACCGTCATAGTTATCTGCGCTGTAACTATAGTAGCGCAGGGAAGGCTCCGCAACAATCCGGACAGATGTCCGTTCACTCAACTTGAATTGGCGTAAGGCCCGAACTGACAGCGCATGATAATTATAGGGGTCAAAATAATTACTCCACCATATGTCACCCTTGTCCTGCTTTGTACCAAAGGCTGTACTTGGTGCGACGAAATCAATACCATAAACAACCGAGCCTAAGGCAAGTCCTGCACCGATCCCCCACTTCTTGTTAAGCATATAAGTATAAGTTGCTCCGAGATCAAAACCCATTTTCGTCGGACTGCTGATTCTGGCAGGAGATGGGTTCACAATTTCCGGTTTAGCACTTAGGTTCGGCGTGATACGAAACTCTATAGAACTTTGGCCTCTGACTATTTGAAAGGGTATCAGCAGCAGCATAAAAGCCAATAATCTGAGGATGTTCATCGATTATATTTTTCAGGTTCTTTATATCTTCTCACCAGCGAGTAGCCGAACTGTAAAGCCACATAACTGCCTGTATCACTGAATGTCCCGCTTTGCACCCCGCTATTGGGATAAAGGTTATATTGTCCGCTGTTATACCTTACACCTGAAAAGCTGGCATTGACTCCAAAAAAGATCTGATTGCCGTTCCTCAAAGTTCTTGATGCCCGCACGTTCGCCGTATAGCTTAACCATGGCTTATGTTCAGGAAAATCAACCCGGATATTCTGTATAGGATGATTAACATGTGAATCATCGGAATAAGAGGAGCCGCTTTGTAAACCGTAATCGCTTAATTGACTTAGACTAACTCCCGCCATAATAGAAGGGTGCCATTTGCCGATCTTTTTTGATGAGGTATAACCTGCTTGAATCGGAAAATAGATATGCCCATTCACAAGGCTGACGTTTGTTTGCCCAAAATTGGAAGTACTGGGACCTCCGGCAGGAAAATCATTGTAATCAATGTTGAACCTGTAAGCAACCGGAATCATCCGGAAGTGTATACCTGAGACAAAAGTAAAGCCACTCTGGCTCACTCTCTGGTAGTCTACGCCAGCCGAAAATCCGGGGGAATTCAATCTTTTCATGACGTCCTTATCGGTTGTCTTGGTGATGCTAGTACCCGTTCTGAACAGGGGTTGAACGTCAATGGATATATATTCCCGGCTTTTATGGGCTGCCTGCTGCTTTAACAGGGTACTATCCTGGGTATAGGCAAAACTCATATTCGCCAACATAAACAGTGTCAATAATAGTCCGGCCTGCCAAACCGTTCGGGCGGGCTTATTCGATAGTAATTGCAATAAAGGCATAGCTAACGTGGTAGATCGTCATTTAAATATAAATTAAATTTGTGTACTATTTCATTGTATTACACTATTGCAACACGCATCATGGTTAAATATTCTACCTGAGCATACTGAGTATTAGAATATCTTCTGACAAAAGTAGGATTCAAACGTAATAAGGGAAATCATGGAAAAACAGAATAAATAACAATTTAAATCCCAACCCTCTAAAAGTATCTGGATTAGTCCTTTAAATAGGTTCTTAGGTATCCACTCTCCCTGAGGAATTCATTATAGTCTTTAATGTTCAGTATTTCCAGAGTATTGGGGCTGCTGGTTTCCTGTAGGCAACTCAATATAAAAGGTCACGCCTGCTCCGGGGTTGTTCTCAAACCACAAGCGGCCTTTATGGGCTCTCACAATCTCGTAGCTTATGTTCAACCCAAGCCCAAATGGTTTCTCGCCTGAAGTGCCGGGACGTTTGGCCGTAGTAAACATATCAAATATTTTTTCTTTGAGTTCATCAGGGATACCTATACCCTGATCGCTGACAGAAATAATGAGCTTGCCCTTAGAATTGCAGGCTCTGATCAGAATATCGGTCTGCTCCGGACTAAATTTTATCGCATTACTGATCAGGTTGCTGATCACCCGGCTCATTTTTTCGCGGTTGACAAAAATCTGTTGTTCCTCATCGGGCAATTCGGTCAGGATCCTTTGATTTTTTTCCTGTGCCTTAAACTGCAGCAGGTCGGCATTGTTGCTTAGCAGCGAGTTGACATCAACCCATTGTTTATTTGTGAGCTCCAGGAGATTCCCATGAGCAGCTTCAAGCAGCTCATTGATCAGGATGAGTGTATCCTTGCTTGTATTCCGGATTAGCGAAAACACCTCTTCCTGTTCACTTGTATTTTCCCCATTATCCAGCATCAGGCCACTTAATGCGGCTATACCGCCAATCGGGTTTCTGAGATCGTGTGCTACCGTGTGTAATATCCGGTCTTTTTCCTTACTGCTTTGTTCCAGGCTGTCAAGTGTCTTCTCGAGCGTTTTTTTCTGCTGGTTTATCTGATCGTTAAGTTCCCATAATTCTATAAGGCTCCGTTTTGAACGCTGGCCATTTTTGAAAACAAGGAAGACTATAACCAAAATCATCAGTGTAAAAATAACCGCCACTACCAGGTACATTTGCTGTAACTGACTATTTTTTCTGAGGATATCTATTTCATATTCCTTTTCCAGTCCGAGCAGCTGGGCATTTACATCCCCTCCGATAAGGCCCTCGTTACTTTTCTGGATAGAATCTTTCAGCAGATTATAGGTGAGCAGGTGCTCTAAGGCTTGACGTGGCTCATTTAAGGACCTGTAATAATCACTCATAAGCCCGTACCAGTTCATTTTCACATCGGCATTATAAACAGAATCCATTCCGCCTTTCACACTGTTTAAAGTCTGACGGAAGGCATCCCGCCTGTTCTGTTGTTTATAAAGTCTGGCAAGTTTTATTCTTGTTAGCTGACCATCAGCGAGGTCGGTTAGAGGTGCCGAATTATTAATTATCGATTTTTTAAATAGCTCTTCAGCAGTATCCAGGTTACCTTTCTGCATGTAAATATCCCCCATATTACCATAAACAACCCCCCTGGCGACTCTGTATGTGTTGGCATTTACCTTGTATTTGTGTTCATTCAGATCGATGAACTTTAAGGCTTTGGTGTAGTATACCAGGGCACTGTCGGGCATGTTAGCCTTTGTGTAACTTAATGCAATATTATTTAAAACTTCCTGCTGGCGCCAGAATACGGGGAATACAGGTTTACAATTATTTGCCTGGGCAAAGGTAATCTTAAAATTATCGGCCGCGCTTCTGAAGCGTTTCTGTTTGTATAAGACCATTCCAAGCCGATAGCTATATTCGCTTAGGGTACATTGATCGAGCTCTTTGGCAATAACCTTTGTTTTGAAATAGTACTTGTAAGCGTCCTCATAATTACCGGCGGCAAAATATACATCTCCTTTGGAATAATAGGCCTGGGCATGCTGCTTCACCATTTTGCTTTCGTTATTACTCTCCTCAATGATCCATACCATGCTGTCGGCATAGGCCATTGCCTTTGAATAATCTTTCACCGCCTGATAATAATAGCCACAATAGAAGCCATAGAACTTAAAACGTTCGTTTACGGTAAGCTCTTTCGCATGCCTGTAGGTTGAATCAAGATAATTAAACGCTTTGCCTTCGTAATAAAAACCAAAGCGTTTATTAGCAGTTATAATGGCTTTATCATAATAGTCTTCAGAAAGATCCTTATCGTCGTTTTTTTCACAGGAAGAAATTAACAGTGCGATCAGACTGATAATTAGAATGAAAAAACGGACGCTATGGTGGTTGATGAGGGCCATTCGGTTCAATTATCAAATATAAGATTTTAAAAGACTCGTTATGAAATATCAGTTCTACTACCTGATCCTGGATGCCGGTCACAGATAGAGCAAAAACAATAGAGATCTGCAAACTGACAGAAAATATATAAATACTAAAAACACGGCTAAAGCATATTTAAAGGTGGATTATACATCTGGCTCTGTAATCGGTTTGAATCCAATATTCTCCGCATGACAAAAGATTCAGAGAGGCCTGTTCTCTTTTTTGTAGTTCAGAGCCCAACTCCATCTCAGAAATCATTGAAATCATGGTTCAGGCAATGAATTAGAAAAAACTGTCTGGATTAGGATTTTAGGATTAAAGGATTTTAGGATTCAAGCGTAATAAGGGAAATCACAGGAATCTCAAAAATCAAATAAATCACAGTTCAGAGAATGAACTAGAAAAAACTGTCTGGATTAGGATTTTAGGATTCAAATGTAATAAGGGAAATCATAGTTCAGACAAGGAAAAAAACTGAGCTAGGATTATTAGGATTTTAGGATTTTAGGATTCAAATGTAATAAGGGTAGTTCAGACCCGATAGCTATCGGGTTACGAATTTACCTGGGCGCTAAGCAAGATAAATTCGTCAGTCACTTATCAGGATTTGCGACTGACGAAATCTCTTTCCGCTCGGTCAGGTGATTTCGCAAGTCGGGTAGTTCAGACAATGGGTAAAAAAACTGTCTGAGCTAGGATTAAAGGATTTTAGGATTCAAGTGTAAAAAAAGTAATAAGGGAAATCATAGAAATCAAAGTTCAGACAATGAATGAACAAGAAGCTGCAAAGACCGTTTCTGAAGAATAATTCACAAATTATTTGAAAAGTTATTTATTTAACTACATTTGTAGTTAAGAATGCGGATATACCGTGGAACCTATTGAAAATAAAAAAAACCGGATATGAAACGATCTATTTGTAAACCATTCTTTTTGCTTATTTTCTTAAATGTACTAAGCCCTGTTTACTTGCTCGCTCAATCGGCTAGTCAAACATTGGAGCTCAACGAAAGAATCCGCAAAGTAGAGCAGAGCCTTACAGGAGGAATAGTTGTTGAGGGTGATAGTTCCTGGACTATCAAACAGCGAATGGAACTTTATCATGTTCCGGCTGTGACGATTGCTGTTATTAAAGATTATAAGATTGACTGGGCTAAAGCCTATGGTTATGCTGATGTCAGTGAAAAAAGACTTGCCGACCCCTCGACACGTTTTCAGGCAGCTTCGCTAAGCAAATCATTAAATGCAATGAGCATTTTAAAGCTTGTCCAGGACAAGAAGATAGATCTGTATGCCGATATCAACAACTATCTTAGTTCATGGAAGTTTCCCTATGATTCCGTATCAAAAAATAAAAAAATCAGCACGGCAAATTTGCTGAGCCATACCGCCGGTTTAACGGTACATGGCTTTGGTGGATATAAAAAAACGGCCGAGATACCTACTGTTGTTGAGATATTAAATGGGCATGCTCCTGCTAATTCAGCCGCTGTGCGTTCGCAGGCAGAGCCCGGAATAAGATATGTATATTCAGGAGGCGGAACGACAATCTCGCAATTGATCGCGATGGATGTTACAAAAACAAACTACGCAGACTATGCTCTTAAGAATGTGTTAAAACCTATCGGCATGACGAATAGTTTTTATGGCAGTAATGATGCAATGGTGCAAGGCAAAGACCTGGCTACTGCATACTATGCCTCGGGTGAAGAGGTGATGGGAAAATACCATTTGTATCCCGAACTGGCCGCAGCTGCTTTATGGACAACCCCTTCAGATCTTGGTCGGTTCATTATTGAAACCCAGTTATCGTTGAAGGGTAAATCAAATAAGGTTTTGTCGCAGGAGCTTACCCGGCTAATGCTTACTCCTTATATTGGTCAGAGTGCAGCGCTGGGAGTTTTTATCGATAAACGTGGTGCGGGAACCTATTTTCGGCATGGCGGAGCAAATGAAGGTTTTCGTTGCGAGTATTACGGGAGTATGGATGGTGGTGATGGTGTGATCGTGATGATTAATTCGGAAAACGGCGCTATCATGCAGGAGATTATTAACAGTGTGGCAAACGTCTATCAATGGAAAGACTTTTATAAACCGATCATCAAAAAGCTGTTTCCAGTTCCTGATGAAGTATCACTTAGCTATGTTGGGAAGTATGAAATAGCTCCGCAAATTATATTAACTATTTCAAAGGAGAACGGCCAAATGAAAGCCGAGGCTACAGGACAGGGAAAGCTTGATATTTACCCGGAAGCTCTGAATAAATATTTTATAAAGGTTGCAGATATTTGTCTGGAATTCGTTCAGAATGAAAGTGGTAAGATTGATAAGGTTATTATATTTCAGAATGGAGGGCAGATGCTTGCCAAAAGGATTTAGTATTCTACAAGGTGTTCTTGGTGGTCAACAGGTTTTTGGCGTAACATATAAACCTGGCCGGAAATCCTGAGCGTTTATAAATAGAATTAGTATCTTTAATAAAACCCATTTAATAGCATGTCCAAGAAACTCATTAACAAAGGATTAAGGATATTATGTGTGCCATTAATCCTTTTTATCCTCTTGTTTCCATTCTCATTCCTGACAGGTTGGAATATAGCTACGGCGGTATTTTGCTGGTTTTTCCTGACTCCATTTATTGCTGAGTATGTACCAACTATTTTTTCGGCAGACAAAAATCAATTGAAGGAATCGCTGATAGGATTGTTGATCTTTTATTCTTTTATGATCCTCATGGTCTATAAACACTACGATTCAGACTTTTTTTTCACTATAATGCTGAGTGCTGGGGTTAATATGGGTTCAATAAGTATTATTTCTAAGGTTAAGGGAATGTATAGGAATCCGTCATATTAGCATAATTTACTGTTCCAATTATTATCTTATCTTTATTCCTAAAGAACTGTAAATCATGACTCTTGCATATCTAAATATATCTGGCCCGGAAGTCATTTTGATCATTTTGCATTTCCTGCTGATCATTTTGACCGGACATTATGGTCGCAATACGGTATTAGGCTATTGGGGCACAATTATGATTGGGCTATTCGCCAGCCCGCTACTGGCATTTGCAATAGTTTATATCCTGAATAACAAGAGAAATCTGACTTCCGAAAAACTCTGAATTAAATACTTGGATCGTATGCGAGGCCCTTCAAAATAATATTGCAGTTTACAATAATCAATCGTAATATTGCAATATACAATTATGGGCTTAACGAAAGCAGATATCTTCAGCAAAGAACAGAACAGATTGGCTATGCTCCTTAAAGCTTTAGCTCATCCTGCACGGATTGCGATTCTTCAACGGATCATGATCTCAAATACCTGCATCTGCGGGGATCTGGTTGGTGAATTAGGTCTGGCGCAGGCAACAATATCACAGCATCTTAAAGAATTAAAAAGTATCGGAATCATTAAAGGTTCGATCGAGGGGACAAGTGTTTGCTATTGCATTGACCCGGATACATGGAAGGTATTGGAATCAACGCTGCAGGATTTTCTGGCAAATTATAAAGGAGAAACGATCTGCTGCCAGTAGCAATTGATAATAAAGGAAGCGCAGGCAATCCCGTACTTACGGGACAAATTAAATAAAATATGAAAAACATACTCGTACTCTGCACCGGCAATAGTTGCAGGAGTCAGATAGCAGAAGGTTATCTGAGACATTATGCAGGTAATAAAGCGAACATTTATAGCGCAGGAATTGAGACTCATGGGGTAAATCCGAGAGCCATTAAGGTGATGGCCGAAGATCATATCGATATCTCAAAACATACTTCGAACAATGTAAATGAGTATCTGGATATCCCTTTTGATTATGTGATCACCGTTTGCGATAATGCTAATGAGGCCTGCCCTTACTTCCCCGGAAATGTGGAACGCTTTCATTTTAATTTCCCCGATCCGGCGAAAGCCAAAGGAACGGAAGAGGAGATCATGGAGGAGTTCAGGAGAGTGAGGGAGATGATAAAGGTGTATTCGGCGGATTTTGTACAGAAGCATGTCAATTAGGATCCCGATAGCTATCGGGAGAGCAGATTAGCTAATTAGATAATTAGCAAATGCTTAGGAAACATATAGTGGAATTAACATCCAGATAACTATTGGGAGAGAAAATTCACTAATTAGCTAATTAGTAAATGCATACATAATCATAGCCACCATGTCAGCAACAAACTGCGCTCCGGCGCATCAACGGAAAAAACTAGGTTTCCTCGACCGCTACTTAACCTTATGGATATTCCTTGCGATGGCAACAGGTGTAGCAATAGGCTACTTTATCCCTTCGGGTGCCGGGTTTATTAATTCTTATTCGAGCGGCACAACAAACATTCCGCTGGCTATCGGTTTAATACTGATGATGTATCCGCCCCTGGCGAAAGTAAAATATGAAAACCTTGGAGAAGTGTTTCGCAATACCAGGGTACTGAGTGTTTCCCTGATCCTGAACTGGATCATCGGGCCGGTACTCATGTTCGTACTTGCGATAACTTTTCTCGCTGATAAACCTGAATACATGGTTGGTTTAATCCTGATCGGACTTGCCCGCTGCATCGCAATGGTGATTGTATGGAATGAACTTGCTGAGGGAAGCCGGGAATATGCTGCCGGTTTGGTTGCCTTAAACAGCATTTTCCAGGTGTTTTTATACAGTGTTTATGCTTATGTTTTCATTACGCTGCTGCTTCCGGTCTTTGGTTTTGAGGGTTCGGTAGTGAATATCACGATCGGAGAAATTGCCAAATCAGTCGGCATCTATCTTGGTTTACCTTTCGCTGCAGGCATCGTCAGCCGCTATGGATTGATTCGAATAAGAGGCGAAGCCTGGTATGAAAAGAAGTTCATCCCCTTTATCTCACCAATCACGCTGATCGCCTTGCTTTTCACTATTCTTGTCATGTTTAGTTTAAAGGGTGAATTAATTGTACAAATCCCTTTTGATGTTGTCAGGATTGCGATCCCTCTGGTCATATATTTTGCCATTATGTTCCTCGTTAGCTTCTTCCTTGGAAAGGCATTGGGAGCTGATTACTCACAAAATGCATCCATTGCCTTTACCGCAGCCGGTAATAATTTTGAGCTGGCAATAGCTGTCGCGATTGGAGTATTTGGAATTAACTCAGGTCAGGCTTTTGCCGGAGTAATCGGTCCGCTGGTAGAAGTACCCGCATTAATCGCATTGGTTAATGTTGCCTTCTGGCTTCGGAATAAATATTACAAACCTGTATCAAACATTGAATGAAGATTGCCCTTTTCTCAGATATTCATGCCAATCTTCCGGCATTTGACGCATTTTTAAAAGATCTGGACAAGCGGAAAGCAGATGCATTCTACTGCCTTGGCGACCTGGTTGGCTATAATGTATGGCCAAATGAGATTATCAATGAGATCAGGAAGCGGGGGATTGCGACGCTTGTTGGCAATCACGACCTGAAAGTTAAAGCACTGCCCCAGATCAGTAAAGAAGAATTGGCTTCAACAGGAAAAGATTACGCCTATCATATCATTGAACCAGATAACAGAGCCTATCTTCAAAACCTCCCATCGCATATTAAACTGGAGTTTAAGCTAAATGGCAAGCAGTTCAACATCCTTATGGTTCATGGAAGTCCGAGGAGTGTTGTGGAGTATGTTCTTGAAAACACCGATTCAGCATATGTAGAAGAACTGATGAATGAGGCTGATGCCAATGTATTATGTGTCGGGCATTCTCATAAACCCTATCACCGGATTATCAGCAAGGATAAGCAGGTGATCAATATCGGTTCAGTTGGAAAGCCCAAAGATGGAAATGCGCAGGGATGTTATGCGATGCTTAGTCTGGATGATTCGGCTGTTAATCCCCTTAGAGTTGAATTTATTCGCTTCGATTATGATATAGAAAAAGCAGCGAAAGGAATTGAGGAGAGTCCGCTGCCGGATGAATTGGCGGAAAGGCTGAGGGAGGGGGTTTGAGATACCTGTGCTAGGGAACTGAACTACAGGGACTAATAATTGCAATGAAAAGGGAAGAACAGTCCTGCCCCAGGACGGTTTGAATAGGATGGCACAGGAGAGCGGCAGCAGGGAGGTGGCGGGTGAACAGGAGATTCCGGCCTGAATCTGCTTATTCTTAAAATTGATTTGCCATTGAGAGCATTGTATTTTTGTCATTGCGAGCCTACCTGCGGTAGGCAGGCGTAGCGCGGCAATCCCAAAACTATAAGTAACAAAAACTATGAGATTGCTTCGTCCTGCCTCCTCGCAATGACAGATGTGTTGTGGCGAAAGCCAGGACCTCTGCTATAATTCAGAATAAATTACCTTATCCCCTAATTTTAGCTCTGTTATATATTTGGTGCCTTTCACCGGACTAAACCCGCTGAAGAAATTAGACTTTAAATAAAGTACGCTTACTTCGCGGTTTTGTAATTCCTGTTGCAGAGTATCCAGATTTAATCCCTTCTGCAGGCCATGGTTGATGTAGAAAATCCCGCTGGTATTATTGAGCTTTAAGATTATGTTATCCTCAGAACCTTGACTAACTTTATCTATTGTCGTATTAATAGCAATTGAATTATCCCTGCTGACCGGGATCGGGCGAAATACCAGGTACAATAAAGCAATGATTAATACCGTAAATATTATTATCCCTGGTTTACCTGAAAGATTTTTCATAGTGATTAAGTCTGGTTATCAGCAAGATAATAAATAAATTA
>NZ_DASWXT010000039.1:0-2169 GCF_036405355.1 Daejeonella sp. | reverse complement strand
GCGGGTGTTCCGGTATAAACGGATTATTTTGGGCTGAAGCCTGGAATATCCCCCTTGTTTACCCCACTTAAAAGCGGGGCCTATTGAGCGAGTGCGCTAACAGCGGGGCTTGCTTTTTGAAATCAGGAAATAAAATCGTTCTCGATACTTTTTAAAAGGATATTTTTAAACATTTTATTTTTACCGGACAACAATGACTTGGAGTCATCCGATGAGTTTAATTGCTGTTGTACAGTTTAAGCGCAGCGTATCTACGGACAGTGGACAATGTTGAAACGGTCTGTTCGGTAAGAAACCCAAGCTATAGCAACTCTACTTTATGTCGCTACCTTTTTGTCAGCCGGTTATTCTTAACGACTGAATAAGTCCGTCTTTAAATTCAAAATGATAGGACAGAACAACTGGGCTACCAGGAAAATTGCCTGAGACTTCAGCTTTCAGAACTTCATCTGTTGCTGAATATTCCAGAGGTTTCATAGCTGCTTGGTATTCTTCATTTGCTTTTTTAATCCATTGTTCAATTTCAATTCTTCCCTTATGTGTTTTGCCTTCGTCAAAAACTATGGCTGATTCGGAAAAACAATTTGAGTAAGCTAAACTGTCGAAAGATTTTTTGTGCTTTTGCTAAATCTTCGATTACGATTGGTAAATTCATGATATTTATAGTTATTAATGATTATTAAATAGTTGGTATTGTTCCTCCATCAATTACATACTCTGTTCCTGTCAGATAATTGGCTCTTGGCGAAACTAAAAAACCAACAAATTCTGCAATTTCTTCTGGTTGCGCCGGGCGACCGATCGGTATTCCGCCCAAAGCATCCATAACATGTTGACTTGCCTGTTCAACAGTAATGTTTGAACCTTCAGCAATTCGCTCCATCATGGCCTGTGCCGATGCAGTATTTATCCATCCTGGCGAAACAGTCAGAACACGAATGCCTTTCGGCGAAACCTCCTTAGATAAACCTTTGCTGTAATTGATTAAACCTGCTTTGGCTGCTGCATAGGCTAAGGTAGAATCATGTAAAGGGAGTCTGCCCTGAATTGAAGCAATGTGAATAATGACACCGCTTTTTCGTTCTATCATTTGCTGCAGAAAACCTCTGTCCAGTCGTGCCGGTGCCAAAAGATTTGTTTGGATACTTGTTTCCCAGTCAGTATCGGTCAAAGCTGCAAACCCGCCGCTCGGCGTTTCAGAACCACCAAGATTATTTACAAGAATATCCAGTTTGTTATAGCCCGATAATACTTCATCAACTAATTTTTGAGTTCCTGTTGGTTCACTCAGATCTGCCGAAATAAAATGCAGTTTTTCATTTGCTTTTTCAGGTGCGTTTCTTGCCGTAATGATAACTGTTGCCCCTGCTTGTAATAATCGTTTCGCGATTGCTTTTCCAGCACCTTTCGTACCACCTGTTACCAATGCAATTTTGCCTGATAATTCATTGTTGAAATTAAATCCTTCCATGTGTTTAAATTATTTAAGGTCAAAATTGGAGTATACAAGCAGTTTGCACAAGTACGGATAATCGAATTGCATAGGGTTAAATTTTTCCCCTATTGCACTATTTGGTACATTAAACTAAGTTTGTTGTATGAAGGACAGAAAAATTCCATTGAACTTAAATTGTGGTCTTGACTTGATTGGTGAAGTGCTTTATGGCAAATGGAAAATTCGTTTGCTTTGGTTTATAAATGAAGGTCATAAACGCCCAAGCGAACTGCAACGTTGTATTCCTGATGCTTCGCGAAGAGTTTTGAATATTCAGTTAAAAGAACTGGAAGAACACGAATTAGTTTCAAAAATCATTTATCCTGTTATTCCGCCAAAAGTTGAATATTCACTGACAGATTTTGGAAAGACCTTAATTCCTGTAATCTCAGCTTTAGGCAATTGGGGCGATGAAAATCAAGTCCGTTTACGAAATGTCATTATGCAAACGTCAGAAGGGTTGCCTGTCGTTAAAGTTTCCAGCGATTACAAAAATTGATTATTTAGCACAACTTTGATTATTAGACTCATCTGATGACTTGGAGTCACTAGTGTCCGGGGAAAGTTTTTATTAAGGTTTAGCCCGGCAGCAGAATTGAAACTCTTGCCATATTTAGGAAAGAGGGTATTTTATTAATGATTGTTTATTTAAATCTCGGGTATAGGCGTATCGC
>NZ_DASWXT010000038.1:0-31790 GCF_036405355.1 Daejeonella sp. | reverse complement strand
AACAACAATATCGTCAGTATTTGATCCGAACAGACACGATACCGGTATCAAACAATTTTCTTCATTTTATAATAATGCAATAATAACCGGGAAATCTGGTGTAAATGGAGCGGGAGAGACAGATGAGCTAATTAATATGATTTTTCTCCAAAATGAAACAGCCCTTCATATTTGTCGCAAATTGTATCGTTTCTTTGTTTATTATGAGATCGATGAAGCAACAGAGGCCAATGTAATAACACCAATGGCAAATCTTTTCAGGACAAGTAATTATGAAATAAAACCTGTCCTAAAGGTTCTTTTTAGTAGCGAACATTTCTTCGACCCTGTTAACAGAGCAGGATTGATAAAGAGCCCGGTTGATTTATGCATCGGATTGACCAGAGAATTCGGCATGGTATTCCCGGATACTTCAGACTATGTTAATCAGTATTTTATGCATGATTATATCCGTACACAAGCCTCCAATATGCAACAAAATATTGGTGATCCTCCCGGCGTTTCAGGCTGGTCTGCATATTACCAGGAGCCACAATTCCACGAACTATGGATCAATGCAGATACACTGCCCAGAAGGAACCAATTTAGTGATGTAATGATTGGTAACGGATATACAAGAAACGGAAAGAAGATTAATATTGATATTCTGGCATTCGTCAGTTCCTTATCTGATCCTTCAAATCCTAACACTCTGATCAATGATAGCCTGGAAATACTTTACACTATTGATATAACCCAGCAGGTCAGAGATTTCTTAAAAAGTATTTTATTATCCGGACAAACGTCTGACTCTTACTGGACAGATGCCTGGGTAACATATAAGGCCAATACAAGCAATACAACCAACAGGAACATTGTATTAAATCGACTTCAGTCCATGTACAAGTATCTTATGAATCTTCCTGAATATCAGTTATCATGAAAAGAAGGGATTTTATAAGAAGTACAGCACCTGCAGGAATAGTATTCCCCGCCTTGATTAATGGCTTCACATTTAAGGCTTTTGCCGAATCTCCATTAGTCTCGGCACTTACCCAAGCTCCAACAGAAACCGATCACGTATTGGTTATTATTCAACTTAACGGAGGTAATGATGGCTTGAATATGGTTATTCCGTTTGACCAGTATGATAATCTTGCCATTGCCCGTTCAAATATCATTCTTCCAAAAAACAAGATACTCAAACTTAACGGAACCAGTTTTACGGGTCTGCATCCCTCTATGACCGGATTGCAAACGCTTTTTAACCAGGAAAAGCTTCAGATCATCCAGTCTGTGGGTTATCCTCAGCCAAACTTCTCCCATTTCAGGGCAACAGATATCTGGCTCAGTGCTTCTGATTCTAACCAGACCATAAACTCAGGCTGGGCAGGGCGTTATCTGAATGAAGAATACTCTAATTACCCGATGGGCTTCCCGAATACAGTTATGCCCGATCCGCTTGCCATACAAATTGGTTCATTTGTCTCACCCGCGATGCAAGGTCCGGCAGTAAATATGGGAATGGCTATTTCAGACCCTGTCAACTTTTACAACCTGATAAATGGGATTCAGGGTAATGCACCGAATACCCGGGGAGGAAAAGAGCTGACCTATATACGTCAGATCGCACAGCAAACACAGCAGTATGGAAGTGTCATAAAAGCCGCTGCTGCGAAAGTTACCAAGCAGTTTTCAGGATATCCAACAGGAAACAGCCTGGCAGATCAGTTAAAAATTGTTGCCCGATTAATTGCAGGTGGATTAAAAACAAGGATTTACATGGTTAGTCTGGGAGGTTTTGACACCCATGCTCAACAGGTAAATGCAACAGCAAAGGAAACCGGAAATCATGCAAATCTGCTTCAAAAAGTTTCAGAAGGGATAAAAGCCTTCATGGACGATCTCGACTTTTTGAATGCTCAGAAACGCGTCATCGGAATGACCTTTTCTGAATTCGGAAGACGTATCAAATCAAATGGCAGCGGTGGTACAGATCATGGAGCAGCTGCTCCCCTGTTTGTATTTGGACACTATGCCCAGAATGACATTATTGGAAAAAGTCCGACGATTCCTTTAATTACCAATACCGGAGATAATGTACCGATGCAGTATGATTTCAGATCAATCTATGCTTCTATCCTGCAGCAATGGTTCTGTGTTCCTGAGAGTACACTTGAGAATGTGATGCTCAAAAACTTTCAGAATATTAATGTGATTAAGAAATCAGCGCCATGTATGTCTACAAGCCCTGAAATTATCAATATAAATGCCGGAAAAAATCTGATCAGCAATTACCCGAATCCATTCCAAACCTCAACTACAATTTCCTATGAGAGCTTTGGCGGACATACATTGATTCAGGTATTTAATACCGAAGGAAAACTGATTAAGACTCTGGTAGATATGGAAATTGGAGCAGGAAACCATAAGGTTACATTCGAAAATGAAGGATATTTGCCTGGTGTATATTATGCAAGATTACAGAATAATGCAATTCAGCAGATAAGGACCATGCTATTAGTGAGATAAAACACACTTGATCCATTATTAATTATTAAAATAGTTATTTGCTTTGAAGCTTAAACTCTATTAACAGCCATCAATCGGATATCCTCTTTCGTAGTAATCAGCTTCTCTTCATGCAGCTGAAAATGAAATGTTTCAAGCTTTTGAAGAAGATATTGAAGCTTCAGTTTTTCCGAAAAACATAAATTTCCTGTCACCATTTTTCCAACATAATTCATATCGTCAAACACCCGGTGTAATAACTCTTTACCGCTTTCTGTAATTGAAATCCTCCGGGAACGCCTATCCGCCTGATCATCCCATTGTTTGACAAGGCCTGCTGCAAGTAAACGGCGTATAACTTCGGTCCCTGACGTTTTTTCCTGTATGTTTCTGTTGATGAGCTCTCCTTTGCTAAGACTTTCGTGGGTTAATAATATGGCAAGGGCGGTAAAATCTTCCGGACTTTGTAATGGAGTGCCTTCCAGCGTTTTCTTTATATAAGATTTTGCATAGCGGCTCATATAAACGAACAGGCGACCGATAGCATTATCAATCTGATAAGCCAATTCCTGCGCCTCCGCCTCTTTTTTACCAAACCGAACATCCAAAGAGGTTAAAGAAGTGTCTGAGTGCTCCAGGTGATTAATCAGAAAACCTGAAAAATCATGCAGTAAAAGCTCTTTCCCATTACTTTCCAACTCAAATTGCTCAACCAGGCTTAATAGCTGGTGTACCAGTTTGTATGATTTCATTTAATAAATTTTTAATCAGATGATTAAGTCGACCCACATATATTTAGCAAAATTCTGATATCAGATAATTTAAAGAAATTTAGCATAAGGCAAACGTCCCAATTCCTGGGGTAAAAAATAGCTATCTAATCCAGCAACAGTTACTGTACCCGCATTAATATGATCAATATACCCATCCTGCGCCAATATACCTTCATTCAGTATGACATGGACTATTTCACCAATCAGAATCTTGGTCCTGTTCAATGATACATCAATAATTTCACGAAGTTGCAATCCAATTTTAATGCTTGCCTGCTCTACAAAAGGAGCCTTAAAAGGATCCAGATAAAACTCTTTGAAACCACAAGGTTCAAACTCAGATAAACCTGAAGGGAAACGTGCACTGGTTTGATGAGCCTGTTGAAAATAATCGGGTAGTACATTATTCAAAGTATATTCTTTGGTTTGAATAATATTATCCAATGAATCATGATCCATACCGTCGGGTCTGAATACCATACCTAATAATGGAGGATTAGCACCAACATGAAAAACAGAATTAAACAAACCCAGATTACTTATACCCTCTTTGTTCACCGTTCCCAGCATATGCAGCGATCTATAACCCGGTAAACTATTTATGAAAGTTGTCCGGTAACGCTTCTCCATTGCTGAAATATGACTTTGATTAAAATTCATTTTACATGGTTTTTAAATTTCCCATTCCTCCATCAATTCCCAATACTTGTCCGCTTATCCAGCCACTTTCATCTGATAATAGAAATGAAATGGCTGAGGCTATATCTTCAGGCTTTCCTATTCTACCCAGAGGATGCCTCTTTGCAGACGCTTCACGCTTCTCTGGAGTATTCAATAAATTACCTGCAAGGGAAGTATCGGTTAGCGAAGGTGCAACCACATTAACCCTGATATTTTGAGAGGCAAACTCTGCCGCAAGCGATAAAGCCAGACTCTCCACCCCACCCTTGGCTGCAGCAATACTTGCATGAAAAGGCATACCTGTTTTTGCGGCAACAGAACTTAGCAGGACAATTGATGCAGAACCTGAATTTCTTAAAGATCGGTAAGCGAGTTGAATGCACCTGACTGCACCGGTTACATTTAATTTATAATCGTTTATAAAATCGTCTTCATTGTAACGACTGAATGGTTTTAAATTGATACTCCCAACGGCATAAACCAATCCATCCAATTTGTTTGGAACTTGTTCAGCCAATAAATCAATGTTCGATAAGACATCAATTGGTATATGAATCAGGCCATCAGGCCAATGTTCAGATTTGGTTCTGGAAGCATTGAAAATCTGAGCACCCATAGAGGCCAGCATATTGACCAATTCAAGTCCGATGCCTGAACTACCCCCAACAACAAGTATATTTTTACCCCTGAAATTCATCATCCAATATGCTTTAAAAACTCATTTCTGGTCTCGGGAGATAAAAACCGGCCACTGTATTCAGCAGTAATTGTTGAGCTATTCATATCACGGATACCTCTCGAAGATACACAATGATGATGGGCATCAATAACTACAGCCACATCTTCAGTCCCCAAAGCGGTTTTGATTTCATTAGCAATCTGTATTGTAAGCCTCTCCTGAACCTGCGGACGCTGAGAATAATATTGAACAATCCGATTTAGTTTGGACAAACCAATTACTTTACCATTACTCATATAAGCTATATGTGCTTTCCCCGTTATGGGCACAAAATGATGCTCGCAATTGCTGTAAACGGCAATATTCTTCTCCACAAGCATCTGATTATACTTATAATGGTTATTAAACAGAGTAACTGAAGGTTTATCGGCAGGGTTCAGACCACTAAAGATCTCCTTTACATACATTTTTGCGACTCTTTTGGGGGTATCTCTTAAACTATCGTCATTAAGATCTAAACCAAGAATATTCATGATATGACTGAAATGCTTTTCAATAAGCTGAATTTTAGTTTCATCATCCAGGTCAAATGCGTCATCACGCATAGGGGTATCAACAGAAGCGGAAATATGACTTTCAGCCATCATACTCAATAAATCCTGCTCTGAGGTATGCAGAATATGATTGGGATTATTTTTATCCATTGTATATTTTTGTATTATTTTGATACAATTATAACAATAACATTCTATTTTTATTAATTAGATAAGTCGCCTGAATGTCAAATAATCCCATATGGAATAAAACAACAAAAGCCTTAATTCAGGCTTTTAATCATTGATTACCCAGGGTCGATACAAATAGGGTTAAAGAATACGGTTATAATTGGTTCAGATAAGGCTCTTGAGCCACAATAGTTTGCTTTTTGAAAGCAATACCTGTGTTGTATCGGAAAGTCCAGCCCTTTTCTCCGGAGTAGTTCCGGCAAGAAATAGCGTTCTATTTCAAATTACTAACAGCCGAAAGCTACCTCCTCCGGCAAGGTTTATTTTACCCGAAGCTGCTTTTCATTGGGACTGGCAGCCCGGCAAAAAACCATAGGCCAGTTGAAATAAACCCGGGGGCACCTTTTTGTAATACTGAATTTCATAATATCTATTAAATCTGCTACAAAAATAACAGCAGAATACAGGAGGGTGCAATCTAAGAGGAACAGACCCTGCTTTCTAAAACAGGAGTAAATTATGTAATCTAAAATAGCCAGGCAAGATTTTATATCGAACTCACGTTGATAAGTTTACTTTAACAGGAATTAAGAAGCATTCACACTAATCATAACTTCAAAGACAGAACCCTCTCCCGGCACAGAGCTTATATTTAGCTTTCCATTCAAACCACTAATCAGGTGTTTGATTAATTGTAAACCAAAACCATAACCTTTTTCGCCTTCGGTCCCCTTCTCTGAAGAAGCACTACCGTTGAGTATAGCATCTATCTTCTCCGGGCTTATACCCTCCCCAGAATCCTGAACCTTAATACTTAAATTATGTTTTGAATTTGAACTATCCATATCTAATCCTACACTTACCTTCCCACCATTTGGAGTGAATTTAATAGCATTTGATATCAGATTCCCGGTAATTTGAAGCAGTTTATTTTTAGGAAATGGTATGCCCATGGCCCTGGGAATAATATCTACTTCAAACTGAATATTTTTCGATTTCGCCTGGGGGATATACAATTTTTCAAGTTTTTCCTTAAAGGATTGCATATCCATTTCATTGCTCTTAATGGCAATTGATTTATTTTTCTCAGCGCTTAAAATTTCATCTGCAAGTTCAAGAATTGACTTACCGCTTTTGTGAATGAGGTTAATAAATTCGAGCACCTCATCAATTTTATTCTCTTTACCCTGTTCACTGATTATTTCTGTAAGTCCGATGATGCCTCCCAAAGGTCCGCGGATATCATGCACAACTTTGTTTTGGATTGCCTGCACTTCTTTCACCCTATTTCTTAAGCTTTCAATTGCTTTATATGCTTTCAGACGGTTAACAATTTCGTCAGCAATGATCCTCAGCAACTCTTCCTTCTCTGGCGACAGTGTTTTAACCTCCCTGTCAAGTACACAGAGTGCACCAATATTTAAACCATCTGAAACGAGAGGTACTCCAAAATAATAACGAAGTGAAAGATCACCCTTTACATAAAATTTATCCTTGAAACGGTCATCTTTTGATAGATCCTCAACTTCAAAGGGTTTTTCATCGTACTTAATTGTATACTGACACGCTGAATCTTCACGTGGCATTTGCTCAAGATCAAGACCATAATTGGATATCGTCCATTGAGTATAAGAGTCTATTAAATTGACCAGCGAAATAGGAGTACCGGCAACGCTCGCTGCCAGTTTAGCCAAATCCTTGAAGCTATCCTGAAAATTGGAATAATCAAGATTAAAATCAGAAAGATTCAGGACTCTTTCATATTCATTTTCAGGAATAGGTGGATTAACGTTCATAATAGTTTTAAGAAATCCGGGTTACATTTAAGAAGTTGAAAGATTTTCAATTGAAAGCTATTATTTAAAAATCCGGGTTAAAAATATTGAATTGTTTCAGATTTATTTTATTTTCCATTATTATCTACCAAAAAACAGGCCAAATTAAAACCAAAGCGCAACAAACCAGTATCTTCTGGAAAATCTTATACCTTAATATCTCTGAATATTTAATGTATAGTAATATTTCACTGAAGAATATAATTTATATGGTATAGAAGATTTACATTCATATTCATAGATAATAATTACCAATTTCTCTTTCATGAAAAAAATATTTCTGATTTCAATGTTATTAATCAGTGTGCTATCGGCACGTGCACAAAATGGGAAAGCAATTTCAGCTCAATCCATATACAAAGTGCAGATCGATAAAATTAGCAGCGATAAAAGAATCCAGATGGCTTTTAATATTATTCAACAGCTTGAACCGACAACAACAAAGGAGCTGATAGAACTTACAGAGGTTCCAGCTCCCCCATTTATGGAACAAAAAAGAGCAGAAAGATTCAGGCAAATGCTTCAAAATGCCGGAATTGATTCCATATGGACTGATGAGGCCGGAAATGTTCTTGCTTTGAGAAAAGGTAAAGGCAATGGTAAAACAATTCTTATTGAAGGACATTTAGACACGGTTTTCCCTTTGGATACCGATGTCAAGGTAAAAATGAAGGGGGATTCTTTATTTGCTCCGGGAATTGCTGATGACACCAGGGCACTCAGCGTAATTCTTACGGTTGTTAAAGCAATGAACCAGGCAAAGATCTCCACAGAATCTGATATTTTATTTGCCGGAACCGTTGGCGAGGAAGGCTTAGGCGATTTACGGGGGATCAAACATATTTTCAAACCGGGGAATCATAAAATCGATTCGCATATCGCTTTAGATGGTGGTGATATCAGCGCACTGGTTACAAATGGTTTAGGGTCGGTACGCTATAAAATTACATTTAATGGTCCTGGTGGTCATTCATGGGGTGCTTTTGGATTGGCCAATCCACATCATTCAATGGGAAAAGCAATCGACTATTTTAATACTGAAGCAGCAAAGTTTGTAGAAGATGGTCCAAAAACCACCTATAATGTTGGCAGAATTGGGGGTGGAACTTCAGTAAACTCCATTCCATTTGAAACATGGATGGAAGTGGATATGCGCTCGCTGAGCCCGGAAAAGCTGAAAGGAATTGAGCAAATCTTATTAAATCAGGTTAATAAAGCTCTTGTTGATTATAATTCAGGTATCAAAACCGGAACAAAACTGACAGCCCAATTTAAAAAAATTGGGGAACGGCCATCCGGCGTTCAGAGTGTTGAGCTTCCCCTGATACAGAGAGCAATGGCAGCAATTGAATACTTTAAATTGAAACCCTCATTAGGTACAGGATCTACAAACTCAAACACTCCAATTTCACTTGGGATACCCAGCATTACGATTGGTAGAGGAGGAAAAGGAGGAAATGCTCATTCCCTGGATGAATGGTGGATCAACGAAAATGGAGCCGAGGCAATAAAGTTCGCATTATTAACTCTGATTGCTGAAGCCGGTTTAGTTCAGTAATTCAATTTATATACCCAATTTGAATTGTAACAGATTTATGCAAAATCTTTTTTTAATCTAATATTATTCTCACATTCATAAAAATTAAAAACGAAAATTATGGCAGGTTTAGGCGGACCGGAAATCATATTGATCATGGTTGTAGTATTATTAATGTTCGGTGGTAAAAAGATTCCCGAAATGATGAGAGGATTGGGAAAAGGCATGAAAGAATTTAAAGATGCAAAGGATGGGCTAAATGAAGATCCTGAACCAAAACAGGTTCAAACAATTAAAGAAAGCTAATAAAAAAGGATCCGGTTTCGGATCCTTTTTTATTAGACATATTGCCAGGCACTCAGGTATACTGATGATTACTTCTTCTTTAATGTCAGTATCTGACCAGCATGATTTTTTGTATCAATTTCAGTGATCACTTTGTTGATATAACCGTCTTTATTAATAAGAAAAGTAGTTCTGGTGGTACTAAAGGTTTTCACGCCATTTCTTTCTTTCTCAGTCCAGACACCATATTTTGTCACAATTGACTTATCAGTATCGGCCAAAAGCGAAAAAGGCAAATTGTTTTTTGCGATAAAATCACGGTGTGAAGCCTCATCGTCAATACTCACACCCAAAATGGTATAGCCTTCTTTCTTTAACTCTTTAAAGTTATCACGCAAACTACAGGCCTGAGCAGTACATCCCGAAGTATTATCTTTTGGGTAGAAATAAAGCACAAGCTTTTTGCCTTTGAACTGTTTCAGTGAAACCGTTTTTCCGTTCTGATCTTTGGAAACGAAATCAGGTGCTTTGTCGCCCGCTTTTAACGCGGTCTGTGCCTGTACAAGCCCCGGAGCCATCATACCCAGAAGCAGCACTATTGAGAATATTGATTTCATATTTTGTTTTTATTGCAAAATACGGATTTTGAAAGATTAGTATTTGTAATTGTTCAGTTACTTATTTTTAGTTGTCGGTTGTCTGAGATATTGTGGTTCATTTGACAATTAGTTTTTAATGCTAATACGATTTTCACTCAAAACCTGATGGCTTACGGCCCCAACTCTGCATTGCAAATTGTTAACTAATATGTATAAATCACAACGTCCCCCGGCTCTACATCAATTGTACTGGCATAGACACTTGCGGGAACAATGGCCCCATCTTTGAGAACACGTTTCAGTGATGGGTCTCCGGAGAGTGTTAAGCTCATTTTTTTGCGGTAATCTGTATTAACAATAACAATAAACTGTTTTCCCCCATTTTCCATAACTGAAACCAATGCAGTTTTGCCCTCAGTTGCAAAAACCCTTATTGGTGCCGGTAAAACTGACATTCTTTTAGTACCCACAGGTATCGTATTTCCAAAAAATTGAAGAGACTTAATTTTCGCGCCGTAAAATACACCCGCAAGGCTTTTTATTTCTTGATTCAGTGTTTTGATATTATCATAAACTGTACTTCTTTTTCCTTCAAGGGTGATTGGTCCGCCACGAAAATCTTCTGCTGATGAAACGGGAGTCCAATAGGTAAAGTATTGCAGCCCCTGAGCTCCGTAGGCAAGGTTGGTAAACATTTGAACCCGCATGGTTGCCAATGTAGGATCTTCATGTTTATTATCAAAGAGGACCGATTGAGCAAATCCCCAGAAAGGCATGTTTACTTTTTTAGCTTCATCCGAAAATATTTCCAGATTCTGATGCCATTTCTCATAGACACCCTCCGCTGAAGTTAATGGATAGGAATCAAAAGAAAGAAAATGCAACGGGACTTCCTTAGCAAATTTATTTACATAATCCCTGTAATTGGCTGTTCCTAATTGTAAAGGAGTGGCATAATTTGGAAAAAGGTTGACATAGCAAAAATGCTTCGGATCAATAGCATTCACTCTTTTCGCCCAATTGCCCAGATCTGCAAATGCGTCTACTGCGGGCTCATCCCGTAGAAAATAACCAGCCAGGGCAGGATGATCCATAAAACGCTTTACAATCTTCTCCGTCTCATTTTTCAGTTCAGGGCAGCTGATTACGATCTTCATGCCAGCCTGATGAGCTGCATCCAGTGATTTTTGTACATCCTGCGGGCTTCCAAGAAAAGAGAAACTAATATCAAAACCTGCTTCTTTCATTTCAAGATATCTGGCTGAAGTAGCCTCTTCAGGAGGGATACTATACCAGCCCAGTATTGGAATATGGCCTTTGGATTCGAGTTTCTCTTGCGCAGAAGCAGGCTTTATAAACAAACCCGGCACGATCGAAGCTAAAAAAATAAGCCTGAATGAAATGCAAAGAATGTTAATCTTATTCATTTTAGAACTTTTCTGTACTTGAAGATCTGATGACATAGGTTTGCTTTATTGAAATAATTAAGAAAAGTTTAGGTCTGCTTAATGGTTTCCAAATTAACGCTTAAAATCGCATTGGCTATCCTGAACTATCCTGAAGAAATTTACAAACAAAATTGATTTAAAAAGAACATCCAATACCCAACCTATAATTTATCTATGTTTTAAACTGAATGTCATTACGAGACACGACGAAGCAATCTTAGGGCGTTTAGTAACCTTAGTGAGGGGATTGCTTCGCTCTACTCACAATGACAAATCTCAGCCCAGGACTGATCGCAACTACAAATTTCATTTGTAATTTAAAATTCATAAACTTTCATTGTTCTTATAATTCACCGCATCCAAAAAAAAATCAAAACCCAATTTTTTAATAATTAATTCATCAAATTTATATCTCAGAAATTTATAAAATACTATGGTCTACTCAAGGAAACAGTTTTTGCAAAACTCAGCTATACTATTAGCCGCAACAATGTATAGTTCTACCTTCGCATCCCAAAAAAATAAAGCTCTTTTAGCATTTTCAACATTAGGTTGTCCCGACTGGTCTTTTCAGCAAATTATTGATTTTGCGGAAACCAATGGCTATTCAGGCTTAGAAATCAGGGGAATAAAACGACAGATGGACCTTACAAAATGTGATGAATTCAGTAGCCCGGAGCGGATAAAAGCAACTCTGAGTCTGATGAAAGAGAAAGGTTTAAAATTTGTAAACCTTGGAGCTTCGGCAAATATGCACTTTCACGAAGGTTCTGAAAAAGAAAAAAGCATTACCGAAGCAAAAGCATTTATCGATTTGGCACAGAAAATTAACTGCCCCTACGTTAGAGTATTCCCAAATAAATTTCCAAAAGGCAGGACAAAAGATCAAACAATCCAAACGGTTGCTGAAAATCTACTAACTCTGGGTAAATATGCCAAAGAGCGAAATGTTACCGTCTTATTGGAAACTCATGGTGATTTCTCAGGCTCAGATGATATCCTTAAGGTCATGAAAGCTGCCTCGCATCCCAATATCGCATTGGTTTGGGATATTTCAAACATGTGGACTATAACAAAAGAATCTCCCGCTGAGGTGTATAAAAAATTAAAGAAATACATTGTACACACACATATTAAGGATGCAAAATTAAATGGCGACAAATTACAATATAGCCTTCTCGGACAAGGTGATGTACCAATCTTTGAGGCAATAGATATTCTATATAAAGATGGATATAAAGGCTATTACAGCTTTGAGTGGGAAAAACTATGGCATCCAGAGATCGCAGAACCGGAGATTGCATTAGCCGATTATCCAAAGGCAATGAAGAAACATTTTAATTTTTAAATTCCGGGAAAGCAATTTTAAAAATGGAGGCAAATTGAATTTACTATCAATAAAGCATTGACAATATACACTGTCTAGAGAAGTGAATTTTCTTATAAAACATGAAATAAATTGACTAATGGATTTTTTTTAAAAATCCCATTAGTCAATTACTTAAATTTACGCACAACAAAATCTAGCTTTCTGTTACTTTGCGAATCACCCTTAGCCAATTCAAACCACAGATTTTACGAACCCGTTCATCAGAATAACCAAGCGCTCTTATTGCTTTAATAATTTCAGGATAATCACTTATATCTTTCATTTGCCTGGCTAATGGTATTCCGCCATCAAAGTCACAACCAAATGCAACGTGATCTTCGCCAACAAGGTTAACACCATAATCTATCACGCGTGCTAACTGAGCCACATCCATTTTATACTCTTCAGGAATTTCTGTGGCCGGTACAAATGGCAATTCAGTTGCGGCCATTTTATCAACTTCCTCAATCGTGGCATCTTTAGAAATCGGTATCAAAGGAGGTTTTTCTACCGGGTTACTAAGCTTAATCCATTTCGAATAATTAGGATCATTAAACCCGCTGCCAAATTGCAGACCAATAACACCACCTTTTGCTGCAAGAGCCTTAGCAGCATGATCGCTGATACAGCGTTTATTATCTACTATTCCACGGAAACCTCCATGACTATAGATGACAGGATCACTGCTTGCCTCTACAGATTGTAAAATGGCTTCATCAGAAGCATGTGCAACATTGATCATCATACCTAGTCTGTTCATTTCGGCAATCAACTCTCTGCCATGAGCATTGATACCTCCCCATAGTCTCTGTCCATAACATGCATCAATAAAGGAATTACTGTCATTATGTGCAGTTAATTGTGCAGATCTCAAGCCTAAACGATAAAGTGCCCTAAGAATATTTAAATCACCATCAAGGTCAAAGCCCCCTTCTAGATCAAGAAATGCAGCAACTTTACCCTTCTTGCTAATTCTAACAATGTCTGAAGCATTAAGTGCCAATTCAATTTTAGCATTGTTTTTCTCTATTTGCTGGAGCGCAACTTCTACAATCCGAAATGTATTTTTAACCTCATGCCGTCCCGGATAATAAGGCTCCGGGGTATAAACTGAAAAAAAACAAGCATTAATTCCGCCTTCTATAATTCTTGGAAGATCAACAGTACCATCCGGATATCTGTCGCCAATATTCAGGTTTTGCAGTAACTGTCTTGACATGACGTGGATATGGCCATCCATTACGAATAACTTTTTTGCATTAAGACTTATGCCCTCCCCCATATTACTTTGAGAAAGTAAAGATTCAATTCCCGAACCCCTATTAGCCAGGCCACTGAATGGCAGACTAGCTAATCCCAGGGCTCCCAGACCCAAAAATTTGCGGCGTTTGATCTGTGAGCTTTGTGATTCTTTTTGCTTTAGGTCAGATTTTTTGCTTTCCAATCCTGAACCAGATAATTTATCATTATGCTTTGACATGCTCTATAATTTTAATTGACATAATATTTAGTAGTAATATCCTTTTAAGCCCCAAGATAAGGACAATTAGAAGATAAAAAAGTCTTAGTATTAAACATGATACAAGAGTGAAGGGTATTGATTTTTAAAGGAGTTATACGAAATTTACTAGCCAGAATTGGATAATGCCAGCCTTCGGTATTTCAAATTGTTAAATTCCAGTGAATTTTTATGAAGCTGTGATGTAGCAACCGCCCCTGATATTTATAGATTAAGTCATCTGGTTAGAGAATTCTAATCTCAGAATATACTTGCCGACTTATCCAAGTTCCTTAATATTTTCATGATGTTCTAAACTGATAAAACATACGGTATTCTTCCTTTAACTCATTCAGGCAGGCGGCACATAAACATCCCTCATAATTTTCACTTACATACTGAACCTCATTCAAATTCAATTGTACTGTGCTGCATTGGCACTTGCTAAAGGCATTGGCCTTACATTCCATTCTTTTGCCGCAACGCTCGCAGGTGATGATTTCATGTTTAATCATTTGCATAAGAATTTTATAGCCGGAATACATTAATTCCCGAATAAATCAATTTCCGGGAACTAATGCATTTCTATGGCCCTTATTTAAGAACCGCAACTGACACAGCCATCCTCCATACTGCAGCTTGCACCTCCCCCCGAAAATGATGGGTCAACTCCACCGAGCTCGTTATTCTGAACCGGGTCAAGCTTTGGAACTACCGGTTCCAATGTTTTTCCTCCCTGCTTTTCTACCGTAAACTGAACCGCCTTTGATGCAGCCTGGGTACGCAGATAGTACATCCCGGTTTTCAAACCCTTCTTCCAGGCATAAAAATGCATGGAAGTTAATTTTGCAGTAGTAGGATTATCTACAAAAAGATTGAGTGATTGTGACTGGCAGATAAAAGCTCCCCGGTCAGCAGCCATATCTATCAGATTACGCTGTTTAATCTCCCAAACCGTTTTGTATAATTCTCTGACCTCTTTGGGTATTTCCTCAATATGCTGAACAGAACCATTGGCCCTGATAATATTATCCTTCATTGTATTATTCCATAAGCCCAGATTAATCAAATCTTTAAGCAAATGCTTATTCACGATAATAAACTCTCCGCTTAAAACCCTGCGGGTATAAATATTAGATGTGTAGGGCTCAAAGCATTCATTATTTCCTAATACCTGAGAGGTTGATGCCGTAGGCATCGGAGCAACAAGAAGGGAGTTCCGTACACCAAATTGTTTTACCTCATCTCTTAACTTTCCCCAGTCATGTCTTTCTGAAGGCTTCACACCCCATAGATCAAACTGAAACAAACCCTTTGATAATGGAGATCCTTTAAAAGTTTCATACGCTCCCTGTTCCTTTGCCAAATCCTTACTTGCTGTCATAGCTGCAAAATAGATCGTTTCAAATATATTTTTATTCAGTAAGGCAGCCAGTTCACTTTCAAATGGCAAACGCATCAGAATGAAAACATCTGCAAGACCCTGTACTCCCAGTCCGACTGGACGATGACGCAGGTTGGAGTTTCTTGCCTCCTCAACCGGATAAAAGTTATTATCAATAATGCAATTCAGATTTTTAGTAACCTGATAGGTAATATCGTATAGTTTCCCAAAATCAAACTGTCCATCAGTAACGAAGCGCGGTAGAGCGATAGATGCAAGATTACATACGGCTACTTCATCGGGGCTAGTATATTCCATAATTTCAGTACAAAGGTTACTGCATTTAATGGTACCCAAATTCTGCTGATTACTTTTGCTGTTTGCGGCATCTTTATACAGCAGATATGGGGTACCCGTTTCAATCTGTGCTTCCAGAATAGCAAACCATAATTCCTGTGCCTTAATCGTTTTACGTGCCCTGCCCTCCGATTCATACTGATGGTACAGTTCCTCAAACTCCTTCCCAAAACATTCATGTAATCCCGGTGCCTCATGCGGACAAAAAAGACTCCATTCTTCATTGGCTTCGACCCTTTTCATAAAAAGATCAGGCACCCAAAGTGCGTAAAAAAGGTCTCTTGCACGCATTTCTTCTTTACCATGATTTTTTCTCAGGTCCAGAAATTCAAATACGTCGGCATGCCAGGGTTCCAGATAAATCGCAAAGGCTCCCTTCCTCTTTCCTCCTCCCTGATCCACATATCGTGCTGTATCGTTAAACACCTTCAGCATCGGAACAATCCCATTACTGGTGCCATTCGTGCCACCAATATATGTCCCGGTAGCCCTAACATTATGAATTGCCAGGCCTATTCCTCCGGCACTCTGAGAAATCCTGGCAGTCTGCTTCAGCGTATCGTAAATACCATCAATGCTATCATCTTTCATTGCTAAAAGAAAACAGGATGACATTTGAGGCTTGGGGGTTCCAGCATTAAAAAGCGTCGGTGTTGCATGAGTAAACCAACGCTCAGACATCAGATTATAGGTATTAATAACACTCTCCAGATCATTCTTATGGATTCCAATCGCTACACGCATGTACATATGCTGAGGACGTTCAGTAACCCTTCCATCAATACGAAGCAGGTAAGATTTTTCAAGCGTTTTAAAACCGAAATAATCGAATCCAAAATCCCGGTCGTAAATAATAGAACTATCCAGCAGATCAGCATTTTTTTCAATTATTTCAATCACATCATCAGCGATCAAAGGCATTTTACGACCACTATGTGCATCTGAATAATTATAAAGATTCAGCATAGTTTCAGAAAATGATTTAGTGGTATTTTTATGAAGATTGCTAACAGCAATACGGCTGGCCAGTAAGGCATAATCGGGATGCTTTGTAGTAAGTGAGGCTGATGTCTCTGCAGCCAGATTATCCAATTCGGTAGTACTTACCCCGTCATAAAGTCCCTCAATTACTTTTTTGGCAACATCAATTGCATCTACCAGCGGACTTAGGCCATAGGATAGTTTCTGGATGCGAGCGGTAATTTTATCGAACTTAACGCTCTCTTTTCTTCCGTTTCTTTTGATTACAAACATGATTCTTTTATGATTGATTATTCTTGTTAAATATTATAGATGCTTTTCAGAGTAAGGGTTAATTGCAAAATTGAATTTCCACTCTCAACTTTGTGTCTCCTTAAAAATCCTCTTCCAGTGAGAAATTATTAGATTCTTTGCTACCGGAAAGTACTCCCGCTTTCTGATAGTCGCCAACCCTCTTCTCAAAGAAATTAGTTTTCCCCTGAAGAGAGATCATTTCCATAAAGTCAAAAGGGTTTGATGCGTGATAAATTTTCGGACAGTCCAGTTCATCGGCCCAACGGTCAGCTACAAATTCAATGTATTGTTTCATTAGTTTGGCATTCATGCCAATAAGCTCAACCGGCAAAGCCTCGCTTATGAATTCCTTTTCAATCTCTACTGCATCCCTGATAATACTCAGAACCTGTTCACATGAAAGTTTATTGGAAAGCATCCGGTAAAGCATACAGGCAAACTCACAATGAAGCCCTTCATCGCGGCTGATCAACTCGTTGCTAAAAGTGAGGCCAGGCATCAAGCCTCTTTTTTTTAACCAGAATATTGAGCAGAAACTGCCACTAAAAAAGATGCCTTCTACGGCAGCAAAAGCAACCAGACGTTCAGCAAAACTGCCGTTTTCTATCCAGCGAAGTGCCCATTCAGCCTTTTTCTTCACTGCAGGAACCGTATCAATTGCATGAAAGAGATGGTCCTTTTCTATGGGATTGCTGATATAAGTATCGATCAAAAGAGCATAAGTCTCAGAATGAATATTTTCCATCATGATCTGAAAACCATAGAAACATCTTGCTTCAGGAATCTGGACTTCCCTCATAAAGTTAACAGCCAGATTCTCATTCACTATACCATCACTGGCAGCAAAAAAAGCAAGGACATGGGATATGAAATGTTTTTCCCCGGAATTCAGATTAGCCCAGTCTTTGAGATCGCCGGATAAATCGATTTCTTCGGCTGTCCAGAAACTGGCTTCATGCTTTTTATACATCTCCCAGATTGTGGGATAATTAATCGGAAGGATCACGAAACGATCCTTGTTCTCTTTTAATAGAATTTCTTCCTGTTGCATATACTTTTGTTTTTTTGTGTAAACAAGAATTGACAAAAGGCAACGAACCCTGATTAAAGGAGAAAGAGCTTTCGCCAAAACTTTAGTCGTGAAAGTTTTGAACAAAACTATTTCGGCAGGTGTCTGGCTCTCCATTTTATTGGATTACAGTTGCACGTCAGCCCGCGATTTACACACGGTTCCCTTTTAATCATCCGCCAGAGCGGATGAACCAGAATAGATATGACAAAGAACTAGAAAACGAATGTAGATATTAAATCTGCGCGCCGGATAATCTAGTTTTAAACAAGCAATCAGTTTTCAACAGATTTAGTTTGAGAATCTAATCATGAGATTATACAAGCATAAAAAAAGCGACCCAGATCAATGATCATGGGTCGCCTGGAATTTATAAAGGTTATTTCTTTAGGATACCGAAATATGATCTTTCGATGAATGACCAGAATCGGTATAATGTTCTTCAAGGAGTGCATCAATATCCTGTTTCACAGTATTTTTGGTAAATCTTTTAATGATCTTATCAAATGTCTCATAAACTACAGGCACAATAATCAGGGTCAGGAACAGTGAACTTAACAGTCCGCCGATAATTACCCAGGCCAGGCCATTTTTCCACTCTGCACCAGCACCTCCGGCAAGCGCAATAGGAAGCATACCAATAACCATTGCGATGGTAGTCATCAAAATGGGTCTTAATCGTGCATGATTTGCTGCTAACAAAGCTTCCCGAACCGACTTACCCTCTTCATCGATCTGCTGGTTCGTAAAGTCGACAAGAATAATTGCATTCTTCGCTACCAGACCGATCAGCATAATCAATCCAAGAATAGTGAAAATATTAAGTGAATTATTGGTTAAAGCCAGTGCAAGTAATGCTCCAATGATCGAAAGTGGGATGGAGAACAAGACTACAAATGGATGCACATAATTATTATAAAGTGCAACCATGATCAGATAAACCATTACGATAGACATCAACAAAGCTATTCCTAGTGTACCAAAACCTTCTGACTGATTTTCCATATCACCCCCAAAAATGTAATTAACACCTACAGGCCGGGGAAGATCTTTGATCACTGCATCCAGTTCAGCAACAACTGTACCCGAAGGTTTTCCAACCACCTGTGATTGTACGGATACCTTGGTTGTCTTATCCTGACGTTCCAATCGGGATGGACCTGAACTCTCAACAACTGTAGCAAACTGATCCAGTTTAATCTTTTGCCCCGAATTATTGATAAAAGTGAGGCTTCTTACGTCATCCAGACTCTTTCTGTTGAAATTGTCCAGACGAATATTGATATCATATTCATATTCTCCCTGTCGGAATTTACCATCGGTATTTCCGTTAAAGGCGGTTTGCATACTGGCTCCTACAGTCTGCAGGTTCAATCCCAAAGCCGACATTTTATCACGATCTACCTGTACTCTGATTTCCGGATTACCTCCTTCAACAGATAGTTTAACTTCTGTCGTCCCTTTGATAGCCGCAAGCTTTCCCTTCACCACCTCAGCAAACTTCATCACACTATCCAGCTGGCTCCCACGTACAACAACCTCCACTGGTGTGCGCTCAGCAGTTCCAAGAATACTTACCGGAGTGGTTTTTATTTTTGCTCCTGCAAGCTGTCCAACCAATTCTTTCTTCACTTTTGCAGCATAAACATCCGAACGGTCTAAACGCAGCTTACGTTCAACCAGCTGCACATTGATCTCGGCCGAATATGCAGGGGCCTGCTGAGCACCTGCTGCCTCACTTGCCTGACCAACATTGGTAATCAAACGAACAACCTCAGGCTTACTACTTAAAATCCGTTCAGCTTTGCTCGTAATTAAATTGGTTTGTTCAATGGAAGCATCCTTAGGCAATTCTATCTGAACAATGAACTCTCCACGGTCACTTTTCGGAAAAAACTCAGTGCCGATATAACCCTTGCCAATCAGCATAAAAGTTGCGATCAGCAAAGCTAATGTACCTCCTAAAACTGTTTTCTTATGCCCCAGAGACCAGTTCAGAATATCACTTACCCATACAGTAAAGCGTTCTAAAAACCTTTCGAAACTCAAAATGATCTTTCCGAAAAAATTCTTTCCTTCAATTTTCTCCAGTTTACCAAAGCGGGAAGAAAGCAGTGGAATAATGGTAAATGAGGTCAGCAAACTAAGCATAGTTGCAATCATCACCACCACAGTAAATTGACGTAAAATATCAGAGACCAATCCTGTACTCAAAGCGATCGGAAGGAATACCACTACAATTACGAGTGTAATTGAGGTTACAGTAAAACCAATTTCCTTTGTAGCTTCATAGGAAGCCCGGACACGGTTCTTACCCATTTCCATGTGCCTGTAAATATTCTCCAAAACCACGATTGCATCGTCCACAAGGATCCCTACCACCAATGATAAACCTAGTAATGACATCAGGTTCAGGGTGTATCCGAGTAAATAAATTCCAATGAATGTAGCAATCAGGGAGGCAGGGATCGAAACCATCACGATAGCTGCATTTCTCAGGCTATGCAGAAAGAATAACATCACGAATGCAACCAGAATAACCGCAATCAATAAATCGTGGATAACGGCATCAGCCGATGCAAGGGTATAAACTGAACTGTCTGATGCAATAGTCAGATCCAGATTAATATTTCTATATTCAACCTCAAGTCCTGAGATGCTTTTCTTTACTCCTTCACTAACCGTAACTGCATTGGCGTCAGATTGCTTAATTATTTGAAGAGCAATAGCTGCCTTTTGATCAACCCTAGCGATCTTTTCCACGTCCTTTTGAGTATCCTGAACTTCTGCTATATCAGAGAGACGAACCTGAATACCATTTTTATCGGATACAATCAGATTACGCAATTCATCAACTGAAGCATATTTACCGGATAAGCGAACCAGGATGTCCCGGTTTTCTGTACGAATACTTCCTGTCGGAAAATCCAGATTAGAAGATTGAATAATCTGCTGAACTGATAATAAGGGAAGGTTATAGGCAGCCAGCTTTTTCTCATCAATATTGACCTGAATTTCACGTTCACGTCCACCAATGATGTTTACCTGAGCCACCCCCTCAACCCGGGAAAGTCCGGGAACAATACGATTCTTTACCAGATCAAAAAACTGAGCATCATCCATTCCGGCAGTTGCAGACATAGTAATAATCGGAAGATCATCAAGTGAAAACTTGTTCAGTGAAGGAGCTTCAATGTCATCTGGTAATTTGGATAAAATCGCATTTACTTTACGCTGCGCATCATTCAATGAGACATCCACATCAGTTCCACTATTCAATGTAATGGTTACAAGTGATAAACTTTCGTAAGATGTTGCCTGTATCTTTTTAATATTTTCCATTGAGGATACGGCATCCTCAATCTTCTTGGTCACGGTATTCTCAACCTCACTTGGTGAAGCCCCGGGGTAAACAGTCGCAACTGATACCACTGCCGGAGAAAACTTAGGCAGCATTTCGTAGTTAAGGGACTTGTAACTCATTATACCCAGAAGGGTCAATACAGTAAACAATACCACTACGATCGTTGGACGTTTAATGGATATTTCAGCTATTTTCATTTGTTTATAATTGTTTTTTAACGGCTATGAACCTAATCTTCAACATTTTTGTTGTTTATTCCGATCATAAGCCTATGCATCACCTATTTGAGTTTTTGCACCTCAGTCCCATTAACCAGATTGATCTGCCCACTGGTAATTACCAGCTCTCCCTCTTTAAGGCCTTCAATTACTTCGACACGATCGCCAAAGGTCCTTCCTGCAGTAAGCTTACGCTCAATCGCCTTATTCCCTTCCAATACAAAAATTTTATTGCTATTCACACCGCCCACAAACGCACTGCGTGGGACTGAAAGAGACGCAGCCTGATCAGGGAAATCAAAAACTGCAGTGCCGTACATACCGGCTTTAAGTTTTCCATCTGAATTATTGCTGACTTCCACTTCCACAGGAAAATTCAGGCTATTATCTGCTTTGGGGGAGATGAAAGTAATCTTTCCATTAAAAGTAATACCAGGATAAACATTTGATTTGATTGATACCGCATATCCAACTTTAAGGTTTACTACCTGATTCTCGTTGGCAGTAGCCTGCAGTTTCAATTTGGATACATCCACGATTTCAAACAATTGATTACCAACATTCACATAAGACCCTTGCTCAACAAAACGCTTATTAATAATTCCAGAGATCGGCGACTTTATATTTGCATCTGCTGATTTAAGGTTAGCAGATTGAAGTCTAGACTGTGTGGTTTGTACATTTAAACGGGCATTATCCAGTTGTTGCTGAGTTACACCACCTGTTTTGAATGCACTTTCATAGCGTTCAAGATCCCTTATGGCACTCTGATGATTCGCTTTGGCTGTTTCAACATCAACATTCAGAAGATCTGCATCAATCCTGGCTAAAAGCTGTCCTTTTGAAACACGTGAACCCTCATCCACAAAAATACGTGTTACCCGTCCGGCATTTTCAGTGGCCATGGTCAGATCCTGGTTAGCAGCAAATATTCCGTTTGCGCTGAAATCTAAGTTGATCGTAGTTTTACTGACTGTTTCTGTATTCACAGCGACCAACCCAGTATTTCCGGAAGAAACAATCGCAGTAATCTCTGCATTCTTCTTTTTATTTTTATCCAATACCCATGCAATCAATGCAAGGACTGCCAGAACTGCGACAATTGATAATATTCCTTTCTTTTTCATCTGTTTATTTATTGTTTTTTATGGTGATGAAGCGATCATGATTTAATAATTATAGTCCTACGGATTTGGGCAAAATCATGATAGTTTCATTTTATTAGTTTAAGAGTGTTTTTATATTTCCGTTAGATTGCATTAATTGTATTTCGGCAAGTTTATAATTGAGTAAAGCCTTGTTATAGCTATTCTGCGACTCAACCATAGAAGTCTCAGCGTTCAAAAGATCCGTAAGTGGAGCAAGCCCGTTATTGTAATTATTTTGAGTGCTGGCATATATCTCAGCGGCAAGTTTTACATTTTCCTGTTGCGCATTTATAGTACTGATATTATTCCTCAGTTCCAGATTGGCATTATTATAGGCCATACTTAATGAGTTTTTGGTGTTTTTAAGATCCTGTTGAATTTGCTGAATCTGAATGTCTGCTTGCTTCACCCTTGATCTTCTTGCGAAACCGTCAAAAATTGGTATGTTCAGAGTAAGCCCTATTGCGGATGCATTATACTTGACAGCGCTTGAATTATGTCCACCAATTATATCAAAACGATCGCTGGTGCTGGTTCTGGCAAAATTGCCTGTCATGCTTAGTGTAGGAAAATATTCAGCAATCGCTGCTTTCTTCTGATAGACCAACAATTCCTCCTGCTTCATCAGGAGACGATATCGGGTCAGGTCTTCTACTTTAAAATTACTATAACGACTTAATGCATCCTCAGAAATTTTATTCAGTTCTGCAGAAGGTATTTCGATTTGGGTATCTACTGGCATTCCAATATAGAACTTTAATATATTCTCCTGTTGCCTTATGCCATTGGCGAGTTGGTCCCTTTGAGTCTTCACATTAGTTAAGTTTACATGAACACGGTCAAGATCGATCTTTTTAGCAAGTCCATTTTTAAACTGATTTGCAACTGTATTCTCAATACGGCCAATCGATTGAATATTGGCTTCTATGGTTTTTAACTGCTCCCGACTAACCAAAACCTGGTAATAAGCTGTAGAAACCTGTTGAATAATATCCTCTTCAGTAAGTTCAGCGCTCAGATTATAAAAGGACTCTCCTGCTTTTGCGGCTTTCAAACCTGTAAAAACCTGCTGATTAAACAATTGCTGGCTAAAGCTTAGTCCGGCATCACCCGTCCATTGCCGACCCATTTTGAATATCTGATTACCAACTACCAGTTGAGGTATGATCAGTTGGTCGGTTAATGAACTTTTACCGTTTAATTGCGGAAGTGCTCTTGCCCTAATCTCCTCCGTTTGCAGCTGTCCTTTGATAATTTCAAGCCTTGCTTTTCGTATCTCAGTATTGTTTTCAATTGCATATTTCAATGCATCCTTTAAAGTGATGTTGACAGTTTGTGCCCCGGCCGAAAAACCTAATAGGAGTAGAAAGGCAAAAACTGTCACTTTTTGTTTGATTTTAGTTCTCATTTTTTTGATTATTCATATTCATTATTTTGTCATCCTAAACTTGATTCAGGTCAGGACAGGACAACTTATCCCTCTTAAAAAGATCTCCGCCAATTCCTTTTGCTTGTTTAAAAGCAATTTAAATGATGCTAAATCCGGAATCAGTTGCTTCTTTTGTTCAGCCATTGTCCACATTGCTAAACCTGCAAGCATGTTGATAAACAGCTCCGCAGTATGATTGGAATCAACAAGCAGCAGCTCTCTTTCTTGAACAGCCCTATCAAATTGTTTAGCAATAAGTTTGATCTCATTGGCCCGGATCTTAATAATGGAATTTTTCACATCTTCCCTGCATAAACTTTGCTCAGTATTATCCTCCAGATGAAGCATAAAATAGCGTTCAAGAAACTCCATGCGGAGTTCAAGCATGGAACTAAGCGATTCAGAAATACTCTTTGATTGCCCAAAAATCAAAGAAAGCCTGCCCTGATATTCACTTATTATCCGTTCTATTACTGCTATGATTAAAGTGGTTTTATCAGGGAAATAGTAATATACCAGGGGTTTGGACATAGCCAGGTCATCGGCAATTTCATTCATCGTGGTTTTTTGAATTCCAAAATGAGCGAATCGCTGAAGCGCCTTCTCTATGATCAATTCTTGTTTAGTATCAGTCATTGATTTAACCTTTTTACTTACTGACTTTTTAATATAATAGTCAAAAGTAAAAACAATAAAAACGCTGCACAAACTTTCATGAAAAAATCATGATCATTAAGATAAATGTGACAAAAGGCTGACTAGCGCAGGCCTTTCAGGTAGACTGAAGCCAGTTTTTTCTGGCGAAGGAGGAGAGAATCAAATTGATCACCCTGAGGCTGGAAGATCTTGTGACTACTGAACGCGATGTATCGCATCCCAATCAGGGCATCCATCAGTAAGGCTGCAGAATCGTTAGCATTCGAAATCTTTATTTCCCCTGCATCTTTTCCTCTTTGCAAAACAGATGCAATGATCCTTGTCTCTGAAGATTTGGCATCCTGAATGATCTTTTGAATATTTTCTGGCAAATCTGAGCCGGAGGTACGGATATAATCCAGGATATTATAGTATTTCAGAATATACTCCTGCCTTTTCTCAAGCACATAAAAAATTGCCTTTTCAATGGTTTTGATCTTCTCCACCCCTCTGCTTAAATCATTTTCCATTTCAACAATAATACTCTCAAGAACTGCAGAGTAAAGACTGATCTTATCAGGAAAGTAATAGTAAAGCAAAGCTTTAGACATCGATAGATCGGAGGCAATTTCTGTCATGGTTGTCTTCGACAAACCGAAATGGGCAAAGCGCTTGATTGCAGAATCAATTATTAATTGTCGCTTTTTATCCTGGTTATCCATAACGGAGTAAAAATAGGATTATTCTTTGGGAGAAAATAACAGGATGTAAAATATGGGAAATTGATTTATTTTTAATAAAACAACATAGATTAGTTTTTAGCTATTACCCACAATCCTGAACCATGACAAAAGAAAAAATACAAATTTCCAGAAGAGCACTTTTCAGAGTAGCTGCACATGCAGGACTAGCCTCTGTTTTAATTCCTCTGGGGGCTTCATCAGCCAATACAAGAGAAATCCTGAATGAAAATGAACAACTCAAACGCAATAACATCTCAATAGATCCTTCAATTCTGAATGCAGAGGTGAATATCCTCACACCTTCTGTTATTTATGCATCCGAAGGAATTGAAACCAATATCTACTTCGATAATGTGATCTTTTCAAATCTTCCGAATGATCTTTTGGCTATTGATGTTACCTGCCCCAAGGGTAGACAGTATGATAAATTCTGGAGAATTAATCCACAGGCTGCTGATACAGGAAAAAATAAATTTAAGATAGAAGTTAGTTTTGCCGGTACAATAATTGCTTCAAAAACATCTGAACTGATCATCACCGGCAAGAATAAAGGTGCAGGATCTTCAATAAAGGTTCTTTGCATTGGCGACAGTACAACAGCAGGAGGTCAATATATCAGCATTATCAATACTGATTACCAGGCGATGGCAAGTCCATCAATGACATTTCTTGGAAGCCGTGGAAATACACCCAATAAACACGAAGGCAGAGGAGGATGGAAATTTAGCCAGTATGCCGGAGATGGCGGTCAAAGCACCTGGCAGCTCCACTTAAGTGGATTAACAGAGAGCCCGGGTATTGGTTCAGTGTATTCAGATGGCAAATCGGAATTCACCATTTCTGAAATAAACCTGAGCGGTGGAAGTGGATATGTGGCTGTCCGCAGGAACAAAGGGATTGATAATCCATCTGTAAATGGAACTCTGACAAAGGTTTCAGGTAATGGTGACACTTTAATTCCATATGCAAATTCGGTAATGACAGCAGCTAATCCTTTCTGGAATTTGAGTACGAAGAGACTGGACTTTAAGAAATACCTGAATGATAAAGGGTACAGCATGACAGCAGACGATCTGATCACAGTGCATTTAGGAATCAATGATGTTTTTCTTAATGTTTCAGGCCAAAAGTTAGAAAGTATTAAGGCCGATTTTGACAAAATGCTTATTGAATTCAGAGCGGTTATTCCCCGGATCAATATCGGACTTTGCATTACCATTCCACCTTCAATCTCACAGGATGCATTTGCTGTGAATTATGCATCAGGTCAAACTTTAAGAAGATATATTGAAAACTACAAGAAACTGGTTGAATTCCTGCTAAGCAATTACGATACCCCGGAAATGAGGAATTCCAGGTTATATTGTATCGGCTTTAATCATTGCATTGACAGGACCAATAATTTTCAGAAAACTACAATGAAAGCAAATGCAAGAAGTACGCAAATCATTGAGACCTGGGGCAATGGGGTACATCCGGACAATACTGGCTATTACCAGATGGGGGATACTTTATATTCTTTTATAAAGAGTTTAGTTTCTTAAGAAGATGGCATAAAAAAAGGCGCCAAAATTCAGAAGGCGCCTTATCAGAAATTATTAGAAATTGTTATCTGCCTGCCGGACTTGGTCCTGCTGGCTGCGAAAGTCCATCCAGATCATAAACCACATTACCTGCTCTGATGGTCATCTCAGTTTGAAATCTTTCCTTTCCGGGAAATTTTCCTCCTCTTACAGGCCATCCATAATCACCTTTATTAATTCTGAAGATGGCGATGTCAGCTACAGACCCCTGAGATAAATTTCCAAGTTCCTCACGCTTTATTGCCTGTGCCGGATGCCAGGTACTTGCAGCAATTACTTCTTTTAAAGGCATCCCGGTAGCCATAAATAATCCCATTATGTTTTCCATACTTTTCATCGGGCCATTCATACTTCCTGTATGCAAATCGGTGCTGATGGTATTTGGATAAAATCCTGCCTTAACAGCCGGAACACCCTGATTATAAAGGTAACTTGCCCCACCAAATCCAACATCAAAGATCACTCCTTTTTCTCTTGCTTTATAAACAAAAGGCTTCACTTTACCGTTCATATCAACAATAGACTCCCTGCCATTAGGATCATTTGATCCATTGCCACCAAAAGCATGGGTATAAATATCTCCTTTGCGAAATTTCACATTAAATAAGGAATCTAATGGTAAAAACGGGTCCGCAGAACCAAAATCGACCATAATCGGAATATTTGCAAGTCTGCCAGCTTCAAGTGTACGGTCAGTTGGTACCCAGGTCCGTCCTGAAAAGTGAGCCAGTTTAACCCCAACGATATCCTTTGGATATTTCATTGCCATTTCAGCTGTTTTCTGTGGATCCATCTCATCAATATTGTTTTCTCCTGCACCATCCATTCCGGTACCGACAATGTTCAGCATTGCCAGAACACGGGTTTGGGATGCGTCAATGGTACGCTTTTTATAGAGCTCAAAATCTCTCCAGCCTGTACAACCTGCATCAACAACAGTGGTTACCCCGGTACGGAAAGTAAAACCATCGGCTGGTAAAGCAGTTGGTGCATTCTTAAGGTAGCTCCCATCATGTCCCCAAAAGAAATGAACATGAATATCAATAAGACCCGGAGTTACATATAGCCCCTTGGCGTCAATAATCTTATCAGCAAGATCGGGATTGATATTTTTAGCAATCAATGCAATTTTTCCTTCAGAAGCAGGAACTGCCGGACGGGCTGGTATTGCCGGACGTGCCGGGCGTCCATTTGCTGCAGGACGTTCGGGCATTGCAGGACGGGCTGCCATTCCTCTTCTTCCGGCAGTGAAGGCAATGTCCATAATCTCATTGATATTATTCTTTGGATCGATAACATGTCCACCTTTAATAATATAGGCATAAGGTTTCCCTGATGATGTTCCGGCTGGTTGTGCATTAGCCCTGATGCCGAAAATTACCAAAACGGTAAATAGTAAAAACTTTGTTCTCATTTTATTTTTATTTAATTCTTGAAATATAGAAAAATACCCTGATGATATAGGTCACTCAAATGAATACCCCGTTTTGCAAAACCAGGCATATTCTAATTTCAATTTGATTTTTAAGAACTAAAGCTTAAAATATTTGTCAAAATCAAATCCAGAGGGCGTTTAAAACTGATTGTACTACAAAATTGGAGAATGCAGCTAATCTTACCTGCAATTGTAACAATACCATTATTTAATTTTTTTGGCTGCGGGAACAATCAGGTAAACCATCTGAAGCTAAAATTTTTAACATAAAAACAGGTTAAAGCAAGGCTTAAAGCAGGTCTGAATAATTATATTGCATTTAAATTCTAAATTATGGACGAACACAATAACCGCCAACCCGATAACTATCGGGTAACCCATAGCGATCTTATCCAGCTCAAACGCTGGAATACACCCACAATTTATAATGGCTGGGAACAGATTACCAAACAAAATCGGGCAAAAGATGCATTCAATCTTGAAGAAACCCGCGATTTTATGCCACAGATGGGTCCAATGGTAGGTTATGCAATTACTTTGGTTATTGAACCAAGTAATCCTCAGCATAAGATTTCAAATCCCAATGCCTACATGGAATACCTGCAATATATTGCTCATACTCCGGGACCAAAAATTGTGGTAGTACAAGACCTGGATAAATCAAGTATTGTTGGCTCTTTCTGGGGTGAAGTAAATAGCAATGTCCATAAATCACTTGGCTGTGTAGGTACTATTACTGATGGTGCTATACGCGATCTGGATGAAATGACGAATGCCGGATTTAAAGCACTGGCAAAAAGGCTTTGCGTAGGGCATGCTTATGTGAGCTGCGTCAGGTGGAACTGTGAAGTAGAAGTCTTCGGTCGAAAAGTAAAGCCGGGTGATTTGATTCACGCCGACAAACATGGTTTTATAGTGATTGCACCGGAAGAGCAAAGCAGATTACTGGAGGCAGCGCGTTTTATGGATGCCAATGAATGTAACACTATAATTCCTGCAGCACGCGATTCAGCAGGGCGTACTTCTGATGAAATTTTAGAAAGTATTCATCATAGCAGGAAGCAGTTCAATGAAAACATAAAACAAAAGTTTCAGCGGGAAGGAGAGTTTTAAGAAGAAAGCATAAAGCTGAAAGCGTAAAGCTAAAAGCCGATAGCTATACAGTACCCTTAGATCAATATTTCATATCTGGAGTGATAGTTTAAAAGCTTAACTCTCAAAGATAATATATCCCAGACACCATATATCTCATACCTCAGACTTCAGACCTCATTCTCTCCAGCCCTAATTTACCTTAATCATCCCTTTCATGATCCTCCAATGCCCCGGAAAAGTACAGATAAATGGATATTCACCCGTCTTGTCGGGTGCTTTAAAATCAAGTCTGAAGGTACCGCCAGTAGGAACCAGTGGACTTGAATAAAGTACTTCCGGGATAGCAGGAACAAAATTCTTCTCATAAGCATCTTTCCTGCTTGCCATCGCATCTGCAGCTTTTCCAACAATCTCAGTTGAACCGGGTTTTATGATTACAACATTATGAGGCATCTCATCAGGATTCTTAAAAATAAGGGAAATTAAACTGCCTGCTTTAATGTTAATAAGAAGCTTATCATAGGCCATTTTGCCGCTTAAAGTTGATAACTGGATGACGGTTCTTCCTTTAATTTCAGTTCCTACCGACTCTGATGCACCGGATAAAGTATTCAATGTTTTTCTGAAATCCGAAACCGCCTTCACATCTGCAAAATCATTATAGAATTTCTCTGACAAAGGTTTTCTCGTGTAAATTGCCGCATCAGGGTCCTTTTTAAAATAGCCCGGCATGGTTAATACTTCTGGAGAAGAAAGCGGCTGCAGCAGCAATTTTGCCTTCTCAGGCTCATTTGCCAGAAAACCTTTATCATTCTTAAACTTAGCTATCCAGACTGGCTGCAGATGTTTAAAACTCTCCTTTAATGCGTAAACGATATAGTCATCCATTGGCATTTCTGAAGCAGACAGTAAAGCCATCAGACTGGCCTCATTCCTGAAATGACTCAATGATACAATCGCCTCCAATCGTACTCTTGGAGAGGGATCTTTAGACATTGATATTAACCTGGCCTGGGAATTCTTCAAGTCATCCTTCCAGTAAAATAAAACTCTGGTCGCAGCAGCCCTGATGTTTGCATCTTTAGCTTTTAATAAGCTTATTAATAAAACCTCGTTTGTATGATGCAATCTCTGGTACATCCATAAAGCTTCCAATTGGTATTGCTCATAATTCTTATCAGCCTTGTTTAGTTTTTGAATCCAATTTGGCAAGGCAGCTAAAACCTCCTGTTCAGGAAACTCTGTCAGTTGAATTCTGGCGCGGTATCTTGTTCTGTCTTCGTATTCCTTTAATTGATCAAGTAACTGATCGATCTTAAGCCGACTCATATCCAAAGGCTTCAGCAATTCTTTGCCTGTGTAAGTAATACGCCAGATCCTGCCATGGGTTTTATCCCGATCAGGATCACGCAATGCTCTCTCACCATGATTGATGACCAGGTTGAACCAATCTGCTAAATAAAGGGCTCCATCCGGACCAAATTGAAGGTCTACAGGTCTGAACTGTGGATCTTTGGATTGCAGAATCGGTTCCTCCTCCTTCCCTATCAACCCACTTCCTGATTCAGACAAAGAATGATTTGTGATTCCCTGAAATCCAAGAAATGTATTAAAAAGCACATTACCCTGATAATTATCCGGGAAGTTCCTGCTTGACACAATTTCCATCCCGCAGGTTTTGGGCTTAATCTTAAGGGTTAGCATATCCTTCATTTCGACATGCTTTACTGGATAATCAGTAGCTACTGTAAGCGGCGGAGCAAAATAATTCATCCCTGTTGAGGTATCTCCAATCAGATGTGTGCCATTTCGTGTAAAGACATTTCCCCAGGGGTTGGCATAAGGATATGAAACATAGGGTTCCAGTTTCATCGTCAGCGGATCATATCGCCAGGTTTCACCATAAGCCGATCGCTGAGGTCCATAAGGCGTTTCTACCTGGGTATGAAGAAAAGTACCCATATGCATATACAATGCACCATCCTGCCCCCAGTTAAGTGCCGAGATTGAATGATGTACATCCTCAGTACCAAAACCATGAAGAATAATTTCTTTCACATCAGCCTTTCCATCGCCATTGGTATCTTTTAAGAACATCAGGTTTGGCGGCTGCGAAACAAACACTCCACCGTTTC
>NZ_DASWXT010000037.1:0-2793 GCF_036405355.1 Daejeonella sp. | reverse complement strand
TAAGTGCCGAGATTGAATGATGTACATCCTCAGTACCAAAACCATGAAGAATAATTTCTTTCACATCAGCCTTTCCATCGCCATTGGTATCTTTTAAGAACATCAGGTTTGGCGGCTGCGAAACAAACACTCCACCGTTTCCTAATTCAAATCCCAGGGGCATGTAAAGGCTGTCTGCGAATACGGTATGCTTGTCTGCTTTTCCATCGCTGTTGGTATCCTCCAGAATTATAATTTTATCATTTGGCGGACTTCCGGGATAGTATTGCAGATATGATGGCAGAGTTGATACCCATAATCGCCCTTTAGGATCGAAGGTGATCTTAACCGGTTTTTCAATTGGAAAGTCCTTTTCAGAAGCAAAGAGCTCAACTTTAAAGCCCTCCTGAACTACAAATTGCTCTTCCAATGGGGCATTCTGAGGCTTTTTAGCGATTATCTCCTCTTTATCATTAATCAGATGTCTGACTTTCTTTGTATCGATGCCGGAACTATTTTTAGTACCAGTCCAGACGATACTATCAAGGCTTAAAACCAACTGATCTAATTTCAATAATTCTGTTGGAAAAGAGATTGGGCCACCTGCCGGTTGTACCCAGGGCTCTTTCCTGCTTCCATTGATATATTCGGCATTTACAGCTCTGAATTTGTAGAAGAATTGCTGATTTTTATGATCTATTACCCACTTTAATCCGGTATAATCAGGTTCATCTTTCCATTTATCGAATTTGAAATTCAATTTCTCAGCCATTAATTCACTAATAGCTTTATATCCCTTATCATTAAGATGTATCCCATTAATTGTAATGGAATCAGCAGCATTTGCTAAATCACGGCTTGGCTTGTAAAGGTCAATGAATGGTATCTCCAGTTGTTTTGCAACTTCAGCCATACCCGCTGTATATAATTCCAGATTGGCATTATGCTCTTTAGGATCGGGTAAATTACCGCCCAGTTTTTCATGGGCGATTGGAGAAATGAGAATGATTTCGGGCGCTGTGACTGAGTTGTATTTTTGCTGTTTGAGATGCAGAAGAAACCCTGAAAGACGGTGCTTAAAATTTGCAAGGCTATCCGGTCCTTTAAAAGCCTCATTCAATCCGAAACATGCAAAAATAATATCTGGCTTTTGTAATGTCAGGTGTTCATCCAGGGTACCAAAATTGTAGGGTCTCGGTTGCAGACCGACTTCATCCGCGCTCCAGCCCATATTCCGGACAGTAAGGTTTAAATCAGGAAAGCTCTTGTAAAGAAGGGGTTCGAAATAGTTAAAATTTTGCAGGCGCTCGGCAAACGTATTCCCAATAATCACAATTCGCTGACCTTTTTTAGGTTTAAAATCTATGCTCTTATTGCTGCATGCCGTAATTATAGTGCTCGCTATAAGAGGTAAAATTATAAATAGCAGGATTCTATGATGTTTCATAATTTATAAGCTTATCAAATATTTATACTCATTTCCTGATTTGGGAATGGGGAATGGGAAATGGGAAATGGAAATAAACGCTGTACTATTTCCGGTTTCCTGTTTCGTATTTCCTGTTAGGCAATTGGAAATAGGAAATGGGGAATGGAACTAAACGCTGTACTATTCCCTTTTTTATATTCTCTATTTCCTATTCCCTATTTCCTACCCAATAGCTATCGGGTTCCAATTTCCTGCTCTATCAAGTCCCTATCCCTCATCCAATTAACTGTTCTCCCGAACCATTCTTCAAAAACAGGCTTCTTTAAGAATCCATGTTCTCCTTCAGAATAAATATGAAGTTCTGCATTGACCTTATTCTTACGCAATGCATAATAGAATCTGAAACTATTTTCGGGAGAAACTACAGTATCATCCGCCGTATGCACAAGAAAAGTTTGAGGAGTTGATTGATTTACATGAAGTTCATTGGAGAAAAAGTTAATCTTTTCGACTAATGGTGTCTTTCCTAAAAGATTATTACGACTGCCGATATGACCAATTTCATCTGTAAAGCTGATAACAGGATTAACAAGAACCATGAAATCTGGTCGAAGATCTGTATTTTCAGGATTTTCAATAATGCGGGTATTATAATGAGTACCTGCACTCGAGGCAAGGTGCCCCCCGGCAGAAAATCCCATTATCCCGATTTTTTTTGCATCAACATTCCATTTACCGGCGTTCTGACGCACTGTTTTTAAAGCTTGTAAAGCATCCTGTAAAGGTCCAATTGATTTATCTTCCATAATTCCATCATCCGGAAGTCGGTATTTGAGGACAAAAGCCGTTACCCCTAATTTTGTAAAGGCCCTGGCCACATCACTACCTTCACGTTTAGTGAGTAATCCGCCATAGCCTCCTCCCGGGCAAATAATGACAGCCGTGCCATTAGATTGGTTCTTTAAAGGCAGAAAAATACTTAAAGTTGGAACAGATACTTTTCTGGTTACAGTATCAACTAAAGCATTTGCAGTTATCTGCTCCTCATTGGCACTTAATTTGGAGTTGGGAATTTTTCCGGGATAAAGAGGAAGGACTTGTTGGGCGTTGGAAAGCTGATATGATAGGACCAGATTCAAGATCAGTATTAGCCAGTTTTTATAATTCATTATTGATCAATTAATTGTACCTATTGATCAATTTTAATCAAATACATTTTAGGAACAAAATATATTCTTCAAGGCGAGCCGGTAAATTCCCACCCAACTCCCGACCTATCACCCATAATTTTTACCTTCCTCCACGCCATAAGAACCAGCCAATTGAAAAAAGTACCAGTAAAATAACTAATATATTCACCAGGTTCCAGCTCTTCTTTTCCAAAA
>NZ_DASWXT010000036.1:0-41921 GCF_036405355.1 Daejeonella sp. | reverse complement strand
AACCAGTAGAATATGGGTGGATGAAGTAAGTACTCCCCCAATCATAGGCAGCACAATTGGCTGCATCACATCGCTTCCAACCCCTCCCGACCATAAAACTGGTATCAGTCCAAATAATGCAACACAAACCGTCATGATCTTGGGCCGTAAACGTTTCGCAGCTCCATTGATCACGTATTCTCTCAGATCCTCCTTTGTAATTGTCTCACTGGAATTGCCCTTCAGAGCAACCAACTGACGCATCGCATCATTCAAATATATTACCATCACAACACCTGTTTCAACAGCGATCCCGAAAAGCGCAATAAAGCCAACCGCAACAGCGACTGAGAGATTCACTCCCCAGAAATAAACCAGGAAAGCACCTCCTATAAGTGCGAAAGGGATAGTCACCAGACTTAAAAATGCCTCTCTGATTGATTTAAAAGCAAGATATAGTGCCAGAAAGATGATAAAAATCACTACAGGCAGAATATAGATCAGGGTTTGCTGTCCGCGGATCAAGTTTTGATACTGACCGCTCCATTCTACAAAATATCCATTGGGCAGTTTCAGGTCCTTATTCAGCTTATCAATAGCCTCCTGAACTGTATGTCCCAGATCGCGCTCACGAACATTGAACATAACAGCGCCTCGCAGAATTGCATTTTCAGAACTGATCATTGGTGGTCCATCCACAAAACGGATCGTTGTAACGGCTGATAATGGTATAGTTCCCGCATCGGGTGAAGTCAGTGGAATTCTTTTCAAACGGTCGATACTGTTCCGGTACTCCTGACCCAGTCGCAAATGAATATTAAAACGTTGCCGGCCTTCAACTGTTGATGCAAAAGGTGCACCCCCAATTGCCGATTCAACTGTCGCATTAATATCATCCACAGTTAATCCGTAACGCTCCAATTGGTCGCGTCTGATGTCAATCTCCAGATATTTCCCGCCGCTAACAGGCTCCACATACAGATCCTTCACCCCTTCAATATTCTTCAGCATAGTATGAACATCTTCAGAGATATGGCTGATCTGTTTCAAATCCTGCCCATAAACCTTAACACCAACATCGGTACGGATACCAGTTGAAAGCATATTGATACGGTTGATGATAGGTTGTGTCCAGCCGTTCACCACACCGGGTATCTGAAGTTTGGCGTCTAACTCATCAATGATGTCTTTTTTACTGATTCCGGGCCTCCACTCGCTTTTTGGTTTCAGCGAAATGATCGTTTCGATCATACTGATCGGAGAATTATCAGTTGCTGAACTTGCCCGCCCTGCTTTGCCCAAAACATGGTCGACCTCCGGCACTGATTTGATGATTTTATCCTGAACCTGCAGAATTCGCTTGATCTCTGAATTGGAAACATCAGGCAATGTAACCGGCATAAACAAGATCGATTGCTCATCCAGAGGCGGCATAAATTCTCGTCCAAGGCTCATCATCATGGGAACAGAGATCAGTAAGGCCAGAATATTAACTCCAAGTGTAGTTTTTCTGTTTCTGATACAAGCCCGGATCACCGGAAGATAGACCTTCTCCAAACCTCGGTTGACCGGATTATCATGCTCCTGACGGAAACGTCCTTTCATAAAAAATGAAATTATTACAGGAGCCAGCGTAAGCACCAGTACCGCATCGATTATCAGAATAAAGGTTTTGGTATAGGCCAGTGGATGGAATAATTTCCCTTCCTGCCCGGTAAGTAAAAATACCGGCAGAAAAGAGGTGATAATAATTATTGTTGAATAAAATACGCCTCTTGATACCTGCTGACAGGCTTTTTCGATGATACTTAGTCTTTCTTCATTAGAAAGTTTAACATAATCATCATTCTTCTTTAGTTTCGATCTATTCCACATCTGCATTTCCTCCTTTTCTTTGTTCGTTTAATTCTGCCTGCCTGACTGCAAGGTTTTTATAAGAATTCTCTGCCATGATGATTCCGTTATCGACAATCACACCTATCGCCAATGCGATACCGGTTAATGACATGATATTCGATGAAATATCAAATGCATTCAGCAAAATGAAACTGGCAGCAATGGTGATTGGGATCTGAATAATGATACTGATTGCGCTTCGCCAGTGAAACAGAAAAATGATCACGATCAGCGATACCACGATCATCTCTTCAATCAGGGTGGTTTTAATAGAAGATATTGATTCTGCGATCAATTCACCCCGGTCGTAAACAATATTGAACTTCATCCCCTGGGGTAAACCCTTAGCTACTTCAGTCATTTTTGTCTTCACTTTGCGGATCACTTCATCGGCATTCTCACCATAACGTAATACCACAATCCCCCCGACCGCCTCTCCTTCACCATTATAATCAAAAATCCCAAGGCGGCTTTCTCCGGCCATCTGAACGGTACCGATATCCTTTATCTTCACAGGAATAGAGTTTTGAGTACGTACCGCCAGATTTTCGATCTCTTCAATTGATTTTAGGTAACCACTGGTTTTAATAATATAACCGATGCCACTCATCTCAAACTTCCTGCCTCCTGCCTCATTATTATTACTCTTAACTGCCTGCATCACATCCTGAATGCTCAGCTTATAATAAGTCAGGCGATTGGGATCAATACTGATCTGATACTGCTTCTGGAAACCACCAAATGAAGCGATCTCACTCACTCCTGCTACATTCTGGAGAGCAAATTTGATATACCAGTCCTGAACTGCCCGCTGTTCTCCAAGGTCCATACCCGGAGCTTCAAGGGTGTACCATAGTACATGACCGACTCCGGTACCATCTGGGCCAAGCGTCGGACTAACACCTTCGGGCAAAACATTGCCGATCGAATTGAGGCGCTCCAATACCCTGGACCTTGCCCAGTAAACATCCACATCATCTTCAAAAATGATATAGATGAAACTCATCCCGAACATGGAATTGGCACGAACATAGTTCACTTTGGGCAATCCCTGAAGATTGGTAACCAGAGGATAAGTAATCTGATCTTCAATGATCTGCGGACTCCGTCCCATCCATTCAGTAAATACAATAACCTGATTTTCCGAAAGATCGGGGATAGCATCAATCTTACTCGTTTTGACCGAATAGAGTCCCCATCCAAAAAATCCGGCTGCAAAAAGCAAGACAATGAAACGGTTCCTTAAAGAAAAGGAAATGATCTTTTCAACCATTGTAATTAGTGCTTATGATCGTGACTGCTGCTATCAGTCATCATACTGTCTGACATGTGATCCGAATCTTTAACAAGATCCATTTTGCAGATTGAACAGGTACCCGGCTTATCACTTTTTATTTCAGGGTGCATCGGACAGGTATATCCTACTCCGGCTGTTTGAGTGGATAATGAATCAGCTTCTACGGCCGCAGGCTTTTCTGAGCTATTGCAGGCAGCGCTGAATAAAAGAACTAAAATTGCGATTGAATAAATTAATTTTCTCATGACGATAATATTTATTGTTAATAATAAAATGAATAGATGCGATAATTCATCGAATGACTATTATTCCAATGAGTCTATCAGAATAAAAAGCATACGAAATCAGTCCGAAAGGAAATCAGACCAGGAGGAAATAAAAATCAGATACGGAAATTACAGTTTCGAATGAAAACAGCTGTTTTCAATGTTCGTGGGGGAGCATTACTCTCAGGGATCAGATCCGCAGGAGTTCCCGGTAAGATTTGGCTAAAGTCAGGGTAAGAGATTGGTGCTAAAGCAAAAACAAGGGGTTGAAAGGTGCTTAACGGAGCTTTTTGAGATTCCTTTAGCTTATATTCCTGTTTCTGATCTTTACAACAGTCCTCAGAAAGACCCTTCTTCATGCCGCAATTACTGCAATCGGCTGCTTTTTCTGATTTGTCACCAGAAAGCCCCCATTCGATCAGCTCTCCCATGCAATAATGGAAATGCACAGTCGCCCCGGATGAAACACCCAGGTAGAAGACAGCTAAAACGGTGATTAAAAGCCTTTTCATGTAATTGATTACAAAGATTGGTATAAAATTCTGATATATTTTATATAATTTTTTGAAATGTTTATAGAATTTGGTTGTTTCAGACAGAAGCTTAGTGCATAGTTTCTTACTGCTGTCAGTAGAATTAAGTTTTTCTCTTTGTAGAGTTAGGAACAGCGTATCTACAGATTACATGATAAAAGCATTCCAGCTAACATGCATAACGCGAAGGCATCTTGATAAACCAGAAATCGCTGCACGCACACACCAGCCAATAACAAGATAGAGACATTGCACTTAACCTCTACAGGTTACCGAATTCAGACCTGTTTCAAAAAAACTTGGCGTTATTTAACTCCCGGCTCGTGGTCTATTCCAAATGGTCTGTCGTTCCTTTCAGGATGGGTGTTACTGAAACTAGTATTACGCTCTATTATGGGAGTATTATCATCACTTCCATCCCCATCACTTAGAGAGTTTAAAATGGTATAATTACCAGCTTTACCGACCTGATCCTGGAGAACATTAGTATCTATGGACTCAGTCATTGTAAGTAATACCCCCTGAGGTTTCAATTTTACTTCCGCATCTGTAACATCCGGCAGTTCCATTAATGCTTGTTTTATGTTGTTCACACATGATTCGCAACTCATTCCGGCTAATTCATAATACTTTTTCATCTGATTGATCTTTATTTACTAATGGTGATGTAGGGATCATGAAATTCATCACTGATCTCTCCTGGTTGAGTATGTAACCTGAAGCAATGTCAATTACTTCCAAAATCGCAACTTAATATTGTATAAATATCAAACACTATGCCAGCATGCTTAAAACATAGTATTGAGCCTGTTAGCAATTATTGAATATCACTCTTTTGCTTTGATTGTCTGTCAGCTGAAGCGAAGTATCAATTTTGACACTACAGAATTAACATATACTCACATTTCAGCCCATAAAATCTTATATTTAAAGAGCTGCAATCAACACTAACAAATGAAAAACCTATTCTCATTCCCCATAATTTTATCAATAATTCTAGTCAGCGCTGCTTCAAGTGCTGCAGAAAATCTAATCCAAATCAATACTACATGGAAGGCGGGAGTTGCCAAAATAAAGATCACACCTGAAGAGCACATGTGGATGGCTGGCTATGCGTTCCGGAATAAGCCTTCGGAAGGAAAACTGACAGATTTGTGGGCAAAAGCACTGGTTCTGGAAGATGCAGGTGGGAAACGGGCGGTTATGATCTCCCTGGATCTGGTTGCTATCCGAAAAGTAATCTCTGAACCCGTAAGAGACCGTATCGAAAAACAATTCGGATTAACGAGATCTCAGATTCTGATCAATGCTTCTCATACACATACCGGTCCGGAGACTCAATCTGCACCACATATTTTCACACTTGAGAAAAAGGAATTAGACAAGATCGATCGCTATGCTAAAAAACTGGAGGATCAGCTGGTTAATTTAGTCGGCGAAGCCTTGAAAAACCTGCAGTCAGCAACACTTTACTCCGAAAATGGGATCAGCCGCTTTCAGGTAAACAGAAGAAATAACAATGAAAACAATCTGGCTCTTCAAACCGAATTAAAAGGGCCAAATGACTTTGCAGTACCTGTCATTAAAGTAGTTAATGCGAAAGGGAAAATCATGGCCATTGCCTTCGGCTATGCCTGCCACAATACAGTTCTCGGGACCTATGAGTGGTCGGGGGATTATGCCGGTTTTGCGCAGATCGAACTCGAAAAAAGGTATCCCGGAGCAATAGCATTATTCTTTCAGGGAGCGGGGGCAGATCAGAATCCGCTGCCACGAAGGACAGTGGCACTGGCCGTGCAATATGGTGAAACACTGGCAGCCTCGGTCGACCGGGTTTTGAAAGAAGAAATGAAGGCTCTTTCATCTGAGCTAACTCTTTCCTATTCAGAAATTGACCTTAAGTTTGAGAGGGCGAGTCCGACAAAAGAGGAACTGAAAGGATTGATGAGTGATACCTCCAAAACGGCCGATTATCTAAAAGCCAGTGCAAAAGTGCTGCTTTCGAAGCTTGAAAAAGGGGAAAAATTAATGACTTCTTATCCCTATCCTCTGCAGGTCTGGAAGCTTGGAGAACAGCCTCTTATTACGATGGGTGGCGAAGTACTGGTAGGATACGCTAATGAACTGAAAAAAATTTACGGACAGAATATATTTGTTTTTGGATATAGTAATGATGTGATGGCTTATATTCCAACCAGCACCGTATGGAAAGAAGGTGGATACGAAGCAAGCCGTTCGCCCATATTTACTACACCATGGGTTTCGGATATTGAGGATGTGATTATCATGGAAGTGAGAAGACTTGCTGAACAGACCGGGGTTAAGACTACGGGAAAGTAAGATTCACGAATATACCGAGGCACCATCCAATAAACTTAGTCAGTCTCTTTTTTATTTTGTGAACCGATAAGTATCAGGTTACGAATTTACCCGGGCATATTACAAGTATAATTCGTCAGTCGCCACAAATGTGAAGACGAAATCTACTTTCCGCTCGGTCAGGTAATTTCGCAAGTCCGAGAAATACAGACCCGATAGCTACCGGGTTAAGAATTTACTTAGGCAACATGCAAGATAAATTCGTCAGTCGCATCTTGGTTGAGCGACTTACGAAATCGACTTTCAAAACGTCCAGAGGTGATTTCATAAGTCTGATTCCGTAAGTGTAATTAATTCGCAGACATCCGCTTCGGTGTTAGGATAACTGTAATGATACCAACAATTGCTAAAACGATCAAAACAGAGAAGCCATTGGCATAACTTCCGCTGATATCCCTGATCCATCCTACCATCCAGGGCATAATAGCTTCGGCAAGACCATCACCGGTTAAGACAATACCCATAACTCTGCCCATCACTTTAACGCCAAACAGCTCAGCAGCCATTAACGGGATGATCATATAATCACCTCCCAGGCCTATTCCAAAAACGATCGCAAAGACATAGATCACCCCCGGCGTTGTTGCAAAATAAAGCAGTGGGATTGCTGAGGCAACCAGGCAATAGATCAGCAGCATGACATATTTCTTTTCAATTTTATCGGCAAGCCAGCCCATAAATAAGCGACCGAAAATACTGGCAGCAAGGATCAAGGAGAGCACGTTTGCAGCCTGAGTTTGAGAATATTTAAGATCCAAACTGAAGAATAATTTCAAATTCTGACTGGTTGCACTTACCGCTCCTATGGAACACATACTTCCAATCAGCAATAAATAAAAGGCTCTTGTTTTTAAAATAGCTTTAATATCCCGTTTAGGTTCTTCAGGCTTATCAGTTGCGGCAGAATCTCTGGTATGAGGAGGATTATCTTTGACAAACCAGGCCATAGGAAATGACAAAACGATCATTGTCACACCCAGAATGACCAGGGCATGGCGGTATCCGAATTCCACATTTAAAGCTTTTGCTATCTGAGGCGCCAGCATCCCTCCGATTCCGATTCCCAGATAAGCAAAGCCCATCGCCTTACCACGGGCCTTATCAAACCAGCGTGAGGTTAAGACCTGATTAGGCAATGGTCCGCCGCACATATAACCCAAAGCACTGAATATATAAAACACATAAAACTGCCAGAGGGAAGTCATTAATCCCAAACCGATAACTGCTCCGCCGGCCATTAGAATACCAGCCAGCATCATTTTCCTTGGTCCGAAACGATCGATCAGGTAACCCACCACAAATCCGAATAATCCGACCAGAATTTTAGCAAATGCATTACCCGAAGTTACGGTTGCGCGCGTCCATCCAAACTCCTGAACCCAGAAATCATAAAAGAAGGTCAGTCCGTAAAACATGATCCCAATCAGGGAGAACAGACTTAAAAAGCCGGTGGCTGCTACACGTGCCTGACCCGATTTTAATGCAGTTTGATTTTCTGAGTATTCTTTCATCCGGAGTATTGCTCCGGACATGACCGGATACTGAGTCTAAATATAACAACACAAAACACTCTATCAATAAGAATTGATAAAAAAATGTGTTTGGATTGATCGTGTAGGTAAACGGATCGTTTTAAATAGGTTGAATAAAGGCTTGTACAAGCCCACGCAAAGACAGTAGAACCAAACAAATATCAATTCATCTCAGTATACTTCTTGAAATTATTGAGTATTGTCAGCCAGCCAGCCCTTTGCATTTCAACAGGATTTTCCGTTTCAGCGTCAAAGCTTACAGAGACTTCCGTTTTCCCTCCAGCATCATCAAAAGTTACTTGTACTTCCCTCCCATCAGGCATGGTGTAACTAAAGCTTTCAGCAACAATTATTTGATCATAAACAGCTTCGAAGTCAAAACCAAAGCTTCCATCCTTGGCTTCCATTCTTGCGAGATATTTTCCGCCTACCCGCATATCATTTGAAGCATAAGGGCATTGCCAGTCCTGGCTTGCAAAGTTCCATTTTGTAATATGTTCAGGCAGGGTGTAATAGTCCCAAACTTTTTCAATATCTGCAGAAACAATAGCCTGAATTATTATTTTATCCCCTTTCATAATGCAGGATTTATATTAATCGTTCCAAATGTCCTTTACGCTTGACTATGTTTTTATAATCCCATTGAATTTCCCTTGATTTCTGCAGCCAACGCTTCAAATCATTAGTTTCAATATCGGAAACATGATTATAGAATACAGAGGCATCCTTAAACTTTTTACCTCTGATATTTAGTCCTTCCTCATCGAAACCGGCTCCACTCCAGAACATTAAGCGAACCCCCGGTTTCTGTTTGCTGTAACCAACAATTGGATTCCCGTCTAAAAACCATACCGGATGGGCATGCCAGATTTTACTTTCAGCATCAGAAAGCTCAGCATCGATTACCGAAGCAAGTAAGTCGCATATTTCCTTGTCATGCGGACTTAATTTTTCATTGAAGGTCAGTATTTCAAGGTTCATACCTTTTGAATGTAATGATTATCCAGCTAATCAGAAGGTTTTAATTCATCGAATGCAATCCAATCGTATTTCCTTCAGTATCCATCAGAATTGAGCAAAATCCATGCTCACCAAGTGACATTTTAGGCTGCAAAACTTTACCTCCGGCTGCTTCTGCCCTTCCTTCTTCAACCGAACAATCCTCGCAGGCAAAATAAACCAGGGTACCACCTGCACCCGGACCCATATTTTCCATTTTTACCAACGCTCCGCTAATATTCCTATCGTTTTCTGCCCAGGGGAAACTAAGCATTTGCATTTCACCCACACTGTCGGGCATTGGCAATTCGTTTAATTTAATTTGCAAAAGTGCTTCGTAAAATTTCTGAGCCCTGCTCATATCATCTACATAAATTTCTACCCAGGTAAACGGGTTTTTAGCTGGTGCTGCCATAGGCTATAATTGCTTGATTATTAAATATTATATATCTGCTATTTTGATTTAGCTCAGATACTCCTTACTTAACTAAAGTATAGGTCAGAGCCCCCGAAGGACACCTATCCACCTGAGCTTTTAACTCTTCTGTTGAGGCGTTTTCAATCCTAATCCAGGGGGATTCTTTCGGTTTATATACTTGCGGCAATGTTTTTACGCAAATACCCGCATGCTGGCAAAGTTTAGGCTGCCATTTGATGATGATTTCACCATTAGAATATTCTTTGTTCATAAGCTCCAAAATTTAAAAACAAAATACAAAATTTAATTTTTACGCACTATCGCTAAAGGCTAATAAATTATCCGGACTTTGAAGAAAAGATCAGTGTCTCTTATCTGAACTGTTTAGGTTTTAGCCTTTGCGCGGATAATTCGACGATTTCTGAAATCCGCTTTTGTCTGGTTTCAATTCTTCTTGCCAAAACCAGCCATTGCAAAATATTCCGTTTATCAGATCTGCTTAAACTGAGAAAATAATCCTTTGAATCAGGGATTGTTTGGAATTCTGCTTCCAGATCATCGGGGATTTCGAGAGATTCAGCCGTATCTAATATCGACCAGAACCCGTTTTGCTTTGCAATCTCAATACATTCAAAACCAGCATCAGTCATTAGTCCCTCTGCTATTAAGCGCCCGACCCTCTCCTTGTTAATTTTTGACCAAACGCTTTTAGCTTTTCGTTTGCTAAAGAACTGCATAAACCTTTCATCATCAATCGGTTTAGCCTTGCTGTCTATCCATCCGAAGCAAAGGGCTTCATCCACCGCATCATCATATTTCAGGGTAGGTTTACCCGACTTAATTTTATAGTAAATCAACCAGACCGATTGTCGGGATTGATGATTTTCCATCAACCATTTTCTCCAGTCCGACCGGTTTGTCGGACAAAATGTATCCATCTGCAGTGCACTCATGAATCACTGTTTTTTTCAAAATATACCTTTCCGGTTTGGTTTGAGTTCTTGCAATTAAATTCCATGCTTCCAAATCAAGCTTTACAGTTTCTCCATACCATTGAACTCCCCCATCAAAATTGTCCTTTACTCTCTGATATAATTCTTCCATCAGCTCGGTATGTGTAGGTTCAAGCCTGGCTAAAATGCTTAGAAGATGATCCCGTATAAAATTGTACTTCTCTAAAGAGATCTTCTTGTTCGCTTTACCGGCTTGCGGATGCAATGTTTGAATTAACTCTGTTCTCATTTGATACAGTGTTATGAGATATCAGGGTTTACAATTAGTTTTAAATCTCTATTTCGACTGAATACAATAAGAAGTAATTTTCTGAATCTGATCAGAATCGTTGAACTCGTATAAATCACAGGCAGAAACGAAAGAAACCCGTTTTCCATCCCGTATAAACTCGGCTGTCCCATTTATAGCAACCTTATTAGCCTCCGAAATCACATTCAATGTTTTAAACTTGGTCGTAACAGATTTAAAGTATTGTCCCACCTGATTGCAATTTTCAACAATTGCATTTTTCCCTATGAATTTATCCTCTTCAACTACTTCCCAAATGGCATCATCGGCAATGAAATTTTTTGCTTTGTCAAATTCTCCGTTTGAAAATGCGGTGGCTATTTCTGGTTTAGTCATTTTCTTTATTAATCAAATTCGACATCACGATTATTGTAAGCTCATATTAAAACCTTGGTTAAATATGCTTATTGTCAGAGAGATATCCAAAGCCCAAAGAAAATTACACCCTGTCTGGTAAAAATCCTACATAGAAATACATCTTGTTCTGAGGCTTCCTTACAAAGAGATATTTATACTAACAAGGAATTAAGCCAAACTTCAATAAATCGATTTTGAACTCCAACAGCAGTTATATATCAACAATGAACAATTTGGTCATGAGAACAATTTTCTATATATTCAATTAGATGAGGTACGTTTTTATCTTTTAAGGAAGCCAACATTAAACCAATTCACTTTCGGTCAAGCCTTTTACTTTCAGACGGGAAATTTACTCGGAATCCCTTCGAGACAGGAGGCAGACAGATTCGGGACAGATCAATCTGTATAGCTATTTCAGTACGTCACACAACGTGACAATCTTCGTACCATCTTCGTACCAACATTATACCAAGTGTGTAGATCCTTCGATCAAAGGGTACTTTGATCGAAGGATCTACACAGGAAGTAATATGTAGAACTATACTTGTTCTTAACATTATTCCAGGACGAAGTGGCAAAGGACTGCTGGCTTGTCTCCTTTCTGTCTGTCTTATCGTACTCTCCAGATAGCTTTGTTGGCATTTTATAATATCGATTTATACCAATTCGTGCCAAACTATGCCAAAGTTTTAGTTTAACGGATTCTATGTTTGATCTGCAGGGAAATAATTAACCATTCGTTAAAAGAAAATCAAATCATAGGGGATACTAAAATGTAGACAATCACATCAAACCCGGGAAAAGTGGCATGGCAACAACTCCTTTCAGAGAGAATGCGTTACAGCGATAACAGGAAAATTAAAATTTTTAACTGTTTCTTAGTCAAGAATTATGTTCAGTCCCTGTTCTCTGAGTTTTTCCAATCCGTCCTTAATTGTTTTAATTTGTTCGGGGCTGCGTCCCTGCCAGACAGTTACTTCTCCGATTACTTTAAAAGGATGTTCCGAACGGTAAGACATCGTAGGATTACCGGGAAACTTTTTATCTGTTACATTTGGATCATCTTCTATGTCACCTGTTGCCTCTACCAAAAAAATTCTTTCCCTTCCATTCCCTGAAGCGAGTTCTGCTCCCAAAACAGCGGTATTCAATGTTGATGAGACATAAACATGCTTTAGCTCTCTGTCCTCATAGTTGGATTTAAAGCCAACTTTTATCAAATCGCCAATCTTCAGCTCAGCCTTTGTCCCGTGAAAATATGTTTGGGCAAAAGGAGTTGCGATATGAGGGTTTGTCTGATCTTCTTTGCTCATAGTAATTTTTAGGATTATTTTTTGTTTACATTTTCAATTTTCCTGTCCATTATTTCCAGGGCATTTTTAAAGTATTTTTCTAAGATGTTTAATTCTGCAGTGCTGAATGAGGAGAAAAGTTCGTCAGTGCTGTCCTGAAAATCCTTGTAAAATGGCGTAATCAGTTTCGTTATTTTTTCAATGTTGGGGATTATGATTATTTTTCTTCTGTCCGTTTTGTCGGATTGTCTTTTCACAAGTTTTTTGCTCTCAAACCTATCTATTAATCCTGTAACAGCACCTGTTGACAATCCAGTAAGTACGGCAAGTTCCCCCGCTGTCATTTGTCCTTTTTGGATTAAGAAGCCCAGGTATTTATGATCCGTTCCAATTAATCCAATTTTTCTCCCGATGCTTTCATGAAGTTGTATAGAGGTATAAGCATATTGCTGGCTCAATTTCCTCATCCTGATAATTTCTTCCTCCGGATTCATATTACTTAGTTATTAAATATCTCAGCTACAAAGCTAATTATAACTTTCAAAATCAGCAAAAAAGTTGATTTTGAACTTATGTTACTTTGATAAGGTTTTCAGATCTTCCTGATCTGTCCTACAATGACAGCTGCCTTATTTATAGAAGCAATAAAACCATTAAGAGAATGCTGTACGGAATTACAATGACTGCAGGAAAAACAAAAAGGCCCCGGAATTATCCGGAGCCTTTTTCGTGGGAAATACTGGGTTCGAACCAGCGACCCCTACCTTGTCGAGGTAGTGCTCTAAACCAGCTGAGCTAATTTCCCTGTTCAGCCTCAAATCTATAAAAATTGAAGGATTTCCTTGAGAAATAAATATTTCTATCTTAAATCCTCATTGATTTCAGCCAGAACTGAAGAACCTGGACAGAGATCTGCTTCCTCAAGGGTGTTTAACGGCCGGTCGGTTGAGTTTATCGTATGATGCAGATCTTCGGTATCGGTTTCGATGTAAAGCAAGCCGGTCAGTATCTCATTCCGGTTTCTGGCATTACGCAGCGCATTCATCGCTTCCATCCTGTTAAAAGGATCGCGGTTAGCCGCCAGCTTTTCAAGTTTGATAAAGGTACCGTCGTGCAGCATCACTTCAGTCCCGGTGCCTGATTCATAGCTAGCCAATATCTCAGATTTCTCAGGAACAAGGTCGGTTTTGCCAGTCGCTTCGATATGCTCACGTACGTAGTCGTATGATTTTGTGGAGCCGGGGTTATTATTGAACGTTACGCATGGTGAAATTACATTGATGAATGCAAATCCCGGGTGACTTACCGCCGCTTTGATCAGCGGAACTAGTTGTTCCTTATCTCCCGAAAAACTTTGGGCAACGAAACTTGCACCAAGTTCAAGCGCCAGTCCGGCAAGATCAATTGGCTGAAATGGATTCACGGAACCCGCTTTGCTCTTTGAACCCGCGTCGGCAGTAGCCGAATCCTGGCCTTTGGTCAATCCGTAGCAGCCATTGTTCATCACTATATAAACCATGTTCAGATTACGACGGATCACATGCACAAACTGGCCCATACCAATCGAAGCTGTATCCCCATCTCCAGAAACACCCATATAAATCAGGTCACGATTTGCCATATTGGCGCCGGTGGCTACCGAAGGCATTCTTCCGTGTACCGAGTTAAATCCATGCGAATTTCCAAGGAAATAGTTTGGCGTCTTGGAAGAGCAGCCAATACCTGATAATTTGGCTATCCGGTGAGGTGGAATCGATAATTCAAAACAAGCCTGAAGAATACTTCCGCTGATCGAATCATGTCCGCAGCCGGCACATAAGGTTGAAAGCGAACCTTCATATTCCCTGGTAGTATATCCAAGATCATTTTTTGGCAGATCAGGATGGCGGAATTTAGGACGTATATATGTCATGACAGAATTTTACTGGTTGCACCATTAAGTGCAGGTGATAAATTTTTATTGATCAGCGTCATGATTGCATGCGCTGTGATTGGCATCCCATCATAATTGAGAACCGGGATCATTTTATGAGGGTTAACATTGAGCTCATTGATCAGCAGACAGCGCATTTGCCCGTCGCGGTTTTGCTCAATAACAAATACCTTTTCGTGTGTATTAATAAAATCTTCTACCATTTGATTGAAAGGAAATGCCCTCAGCCTCATTGCATCAAAATTAAGTCCGCTTGAAGCCATTGTATCCATTGCCTCCTCTGCTGAATAGGTAGATGTTCCAAAGAAAATCAAACCAAAAGCACTCTTATTCTCCTTTTGATAAAGGTATGGGGCTGGTACCATATCTTTTGCAGTATTCCATTTTTTGAGCAAGCGGTCCATGTTGCGGGTATAAACACGTCCATCTTCGGTATATGCAGCATATTCATCCCTCGAAGTACCGCGTGTAAAGAAGGAGCCTTTGGTTGGGTGTGTTCCAGGAATTGTGCGGTATGTAATTCCGTCACCATCTACATCCAGATAGCGTCCAAAACGCGGTAATTCTTCTAACTGAATTGCATTAAGCACTTTACCGCGATTGTATTTCCGGGTATCATCCCATTGAAAAGGTTCAGACATATGGTCGTTCATTCCCAGATCCAGGTCGGTCATCATGATGATCGGCGTTTGCAAAGACTCTGCCAGATCAAGCGCTTCGGCAGTCATCTCGAAACATTCCTTCGGGGTTGATGGAAATACCAGAACCTGTTTGGTATCGCCATGCGAAGCGTAGGCCGCCAGTAAAATATCAGATTGCTGGGTTCTTGTTGGCATACCTGTAGAAGGACCGGTACGTTGTACATCGATCAGCAAAGTTGGAATTTCTGCAAAATAAGCCAAGCCGAGGAATTCATTCATCAAAGATAGTCCCGGACCGCTGGTAGCCGTGAATGAACGAGCACCATTCCAGTTTGCACCGATTACCATCCCAATTGCGGCAAGTTCATCTTCTGCCTGCACAATTGCATAATTTCGTTTCCCTGTTTCCTTATCGACCCTTAACTTTTTTGCATAAGTCTCAAAAGCCTCAACCACCGAAGTTGATGGTGTGATCGGATACCAGGCGACGACCGTAGCACCACCATAAACGGCACCAAGTCCGCAGGCCGAATTACCATCAATCAGAATCTTATCACCAACCAAATCGCGTCTTTCCAAACGAATATCCAGAGGATATGCATAATTGCTGTGAATGTAGGCAATACCCAGATTCAGGGCTTTGATATTCATCGCAACCAGCTTCTCCTTGCCTACAAACTGCTCGGCAAGCAATTGTTCCAGTACCGAAAATTCGATATCAAGCAGGGCAGAAAGTGCCCCAACATAAATGATATTCTTAAACAATTGCCGCTGCCGCGGATCGGTGAATTCACGAAGGCACATTTCCATCAGAGGAAGTCCGATATAGGTCACATCAGGCCGGATCAATGCCGGGTTCAGTGCCTTGGTACAATCGTAGATGAAATATCCACCGCTTTTCACTGAAAGCACATCATCAGGCATACTTTGAGGGTTCACACAAACCATCAGGTCTACCCCTTCCCGGCGACCGAGATAACCCTTTTCACTCACCCTGACATCGTACCAGGTTGGAAGTCCCTGTATATTTGAAGGAAATATATTTTTAGGTGTCACGGGGATTCCCATCCGGAAAATAGCTTTTGCAAACAGGTAATTTGCACTTGCAGACCCTGTACCATTGACATTCGCAAAACGAATGACAAAATCATTAACTTTTGAATTAGGCATTTCTTAACCTGCTTTGGTAACTTTATATAAATATTGCTGCATATCCCATGCAGATGTCGGGCAACGCTCAGCACACAAGCCGCAGTGCAGGCAAACGTCTTCATCTTTTACCATCACCCTTTGGGTAGGGAGTGTATCGGATACATAGAGGTCCTGAGTTATATTTAAAGCCGGAGCTTTGAGTCGTGTCCGTAAATCATCTTCTTCCCCATTTACGGTAAATGTGATGCAGGAAGTCGGACAAATATCAACGCATGCATCGCATTCGATACATTTATCTTTTTCAAATACAGTTTGCACATCGCAATTGAGGCAGCGATGAGCTTCTTTAATTGCGGTCTGAATATCAAAACCGAGCTCAACTTCCAGCTTACGATCAGATAAAGCAGCTTTCTTTTCAGCCTGGGGAACAATAAAACGCTGGTCATTAACCACATCATTATCATAGCTCCATTCATGGATCCCCATTTTCTTTGAAACCAGATTGGTAAATGGTGCAGGGCGCGCGGTTAGTGCTTCTCCTCTGCAATACAGATCTATGGAGATGGCTGCCTGATGCCCGTGAGCAACAGCTGTGATTACATTTTTTGGTCCGAAAGCCGCATCACCACCAAAGAAAACGCGCTGGTTAGTCGACTGATGAGTTAATGCATCAACAAGCGGCATTCCCCACTGATCAAAATCAACACCGGTATCCTTTTCAATCCATGGGAAACTGTTTTGCTGACCAACAGCGACAAGCACGTCATCGGCTTCAATAAATACTTCTGGCTCGCCGGATGGAATAAGACTGCGTTTGCCCTGCTCATCATAAACGGCTTTTACTTTTTCGAAGGTCATTCCGGCCAGTTTGCCATTTTCGATCACATAGGTTTTAGGTACATGGTTTTCAAAGATGGGAATATCTTCATGCATTGCATCCTCAATCTCCCATGGGGAGGCTTTCATCTCTGCAAAGGGACTACGTACCACAACCTTCACCTCTTCACCACCAAGGCGGCGGGAAGTACGGCAGCAATCCATGGCGGTATTTCCACCTCCCAGTACAATCACTTTTTTACCAATTTTGTGGGTATGCTCGAAAGCTACGCTTGCAAGCCATTCTATTCCGACATGTACGTTCTTACCGGCTTCTTCGCGACCGGGTAGTATCAGATCACGACCTCTCGGAGCACCTGTGCCAACAAATACTGCGTCGTATCCTTTTTCAAGAATTTCGTTCATGCTGGATACATAGGTATTGAAATGGGTATGGATTCCCATATCGAGAATATATCCTACTTCTTCGTTCAATACATCATCGGGTAACCTGAAGGAAGGAATCTGGCTGCGCATCATTCCCCCACCTGCAGCATGTTCATCGTAGAGGTGGATCTCATATCCTAAAGGGGCAAGATCGCGGGCTACGGTTAATGATGCTGGTCCGCCGCCGATCAAAGCAATGCGTTTTCCATTCATTTCTGAAGGAATACCAGGCATGAATGCCCTGACATCGTCCTTATTATCTGCAGCTACCCGCTTAAGCCGGCAAATTGCAACAGGTTCTTCTTCAATTCTGCCTCGACGGCATGCAGGTTCACAGGGACGGTCGCAGGTTCGCCCGAGTACCCCGGGGAAAACATTCGACTCCCAATTGATCATATATGCCTCGGTATATTTTCCTGCTGAGATCAACCTGATATATTCAGGTACCGGAGTATGTGCGGGGCAGGCATATTGACAGTCCACAACTTTGTGGAAGTATTCCGGATTTTTGGTATCTGTTGGTTTCAACTAGCTATACAGTTCTTAAACGATAAAAATAATTTAAAATGAAACATCAATCTAATGGAAATTTACACTATTTTAATAGTATTTAATCTTTAATTTAACATATAATCTTTCTCAATTTCGTGCTGATTCCGTCAAAATTCATTGCAATCAATTATAAATTCCAACATCTTCAGGCAATCATAAAGTACCTGAATACCAAACTGATTGGTATGTTCAATATCAGAAATAAATAGAATGAAACAAATTTTATTGAATAAGATATTTTAGACAATTATTACGGACTCCCTTGCCTACGCGCTTGGCCATAAGCGCCCCCCTCTCCGAAGAAGTCCATTGGACCAAAGGGGGATTGCGCGGTGCCCAGGTATTTGAGTAAAATGCAAAGTTTACTCTTGACTGGTATTCCTCATACCAATTATAAATTTTATATTCAGTCCTGCTTGAAACTATAAAAAGACCATGATCAGAAAAATAAAAATTGCGTTGATCGCCTTATTAATATTCACACTTAATCAATCAAGTACCCCTGTTAAAACTTTAGCACCTGTCGGTCCCAATATCATTTTAATCTTCATGGATGATATGGGATATGGTGATCTTTCCTGTTATGGAGCACTCGATATAAACACCCCTAATATTGACCGGCTAGCCTCAGAAGGCATTCGTTTTACTAATTTCCTGTCGGCACAAGCGGTTTGCAGTGCATCGCGTGCCGCAATTCTTACCGGTTGCTATCCTAACCGTTTAGGCATCTCAGGAGCATTATTCCCCGCTTCACCGATCGGTTTGGCCAGGGAGGAAATGACCATTGCAGACCTCCTTAAACAGAAAAAATATGCAACAGGAATATTCGGTAAATGGCATCTTGGAGATTCACCGGAATTCCTGCCTCTGAATCAGGGTTTTGATGAATATCTGGGCATTCCATACTCTAATGATATGTGGCCAGTGAATTTTGATGGTCTGCCTGCAAAACCCGGAACCAATAAATATCGTTTCCCTCCTCTGCCATTGATCCGAAATTATGCCCCGGTCGATACCATTAGTACCCTTGAAGATCAGGCTCTGCTGACCAGCAGGCTGACAGACGAAGCCATCAGTTTCATCCGCAGAAATAAAAAGAAATCGTTCTTTGCTTACATTCCGCATCCTATGCCTCATGTTCCGATTAATGCTTCTGCAGCATTCAGGGGTAAAAGCAAGCAGGGATTGTATGGAGATATGATTCAGGAGGTTGATCATAATGTTGGAAGGATCATGAATGCACTCAAAAAAGAAGGTCTCGAAAAAAACACGATGGTAATTTTCACAAGCGATAATGGCCCCTGGTTAAATTTTGGGAACCATGCCGGGAACACTGCTGGTTTGAGAGAGGGAAAAGGTAGTTCTTTCGAAGGGGGACAAAGAGTACCGGGTATAATACGGTGGAAGGGAACAATACCAGGTGGATTGGTGTCCAACCAGTTAGCTTCCACAATTGATCTTCTTCCTACCATTGCGAAACTGACAGGAGCATCGCTTCCAGACAAAAAGATCGATGGTGTTGACCTTGGTGAGATCTTAAAAGGCGACCTGATGGCAAGTCCCAGAAAGAACTTTTTATATTATTACCGCAAAAATTCACTGGAGGCTGTCCGTCGTGATAACTGGAAACTCGTTTTCGAGCACCCTTCCCGTTCCTATCTCGATCAGGCACCAGGTGTTGATGGCTTTCCAGGTGCAGCACCCGAAAATGTTATCATGAAAGAGGCCCTTTACGACCTTCGCAGAGATCCCGGTGAACGCTATGATGTACAGGCCTATTTTCCGGAAATCGTAAAAGAACTAAAGACACTTGCTGATCAGGCGAGGGAAGATCTTGGAGATGACCTTCAAAAGAAAATGGGTAATAATAATCGACAGCCAGGAAAAGTATTGAATTAATTTATTCACTTATGTCCAGGGTAAGCTTGAAATCGAATTTCATGAGAACTAGAAGGTCCCGGCTTTCGCGGGATCAGATAGCTATCGGATCCATCGAATATTTACCACAATAGTATTATCTCTTTATCACCAGGTTCCCTTATAAATATGGTCAAACTTCTTATCACCAATAGGTTTTAAAGGAATATACAAACCCTGTGTATCCGAAAGCCAGTCCCAGAGTTTTTTGTTCAGATCCTTTGCCAGGTCCTGTAATTCGGGTTTGCGGATCAGATTATTCAGTTCATAAGGATCCTGCTGAAGATCATACAACTGATCAATATCCCAAACTCCCTGACTACGGATGAATTTATAGCGATCGGTTCGAACCGCATATTGCGTGGGTGTTTGCGGAAATGGATTCTCCCAGTAATATTCATAAAACACTTCCTTCCGCCAGTTCTGGACAGGATTTCCTTTCATCAATGGCAAAAAAGATGTCCCCTGCATTTGTTTTGGCTTTTTAACTCCAGCCATTTCCAAAATACTCGGGGCAATGTCCACATTCAGTACCATTTCCTTCACTTTGGTTCCCGCTTTGATCAATGCCGGTGAACGGGCGAGCAAAGGTACCCGCATCGACTCTTCATAGGCATGACGTTTATCGATCAGACCATGTTCTCCAAATGAAAAACCATTATCTCCCATGTAAATCACGAGGGTTTCTTTATCGAGACCATTAGCCTTCAGGTAATCAAGTACCCTGCCCACACTGCTATCCACACCCATTAAGGTCTCGAGGTAATCCACGTAAAATTTATCGAAATCGGTTTGTCCGTGATACATGAAATCAACTCCATGCCAGCTGTAGCGCTGTGCCCTCACCCATTGCGGGATATCTTTATAATTAAATATATATGCACTTGAATCAGCCTGATCGCCACGGTTAAATCGCTTGCTATCCTTGCCGGCAGTTGAGAACATAGACACCGGATATTGAATGCGGATGTCCTTATATTTTCCTTTATCCCTTTTTGCCGGATAAAAATCAGCATGTACCGCCTTGTGCGACAGATAAACGAAAAAAGGCTTGCTTTTATCGCGTTTATCCAGCCATTCTAACGTGTAATTAGTTAGCACATCCGTAACATAGCTGCTATCTGTATAATTAATCATCTTCCCATCGACATTGATTTTGGGATTATAATAATCCCCCTGCCCGGCAAAACTCACCCAGCGATTAAATCCGGGCCGCGGATCGGCACCACCCCCGCCCATATGCCATTTCCCAAAAAAGGAAGTCTGGTAGCCTGCCTTCTGAAGGTATTGAGGAAAATAAATCAGTGAAGAAGGGGCTGATGCCTGATTATCAACTACCGTATGGGTATGAGCATACTGTCCGGTTAAAATAGAAGCTCTGCTTGGAGAACAAAGTGCAGTGCTGACAAATGCATTTTGAAAATGGGCACCTTCATTCGCAATCCGGTCCAGATTAGGGGTTTTTAAGCCCGGAACTTTGCCGGTAAAACCCATAAAATCATAGCGGTGGTCATCAGAAAGGATGAATATGATGTTGCGGGCTTTTGTACCGGGAATGGCTTCATAACTTAAGTTTTGGGGCTTCTGAGCAAAAGCGGTAAAGGATAGGGAGTAAAATAATATGCCCGATAAGATTTTTTTACTGATCATGCTAATGATTTTATAAGCCGATTGCTTGGGATAAATATAATAAGGTGAATTCTATATTATTAAATTTAAAGATATGCTCCAGATAATTCTGTGATGAGTTATTAAAATTAAACCTTTTCATACGGATTACATTGCAAGGATCTTTATCTTATCCATGTCAATTTTTTTGTTCCGTGATATTCTTCTGACTAATATCTATTCCGCTAAGTCTAAATTTGCTGCTGTTATAAAATGCAATCATTATGAATACTGAAAAAATGAAGGTAGAAATCTGGAGTGATGTTATGTGTCCATTCTGTTATATCGGGAAACGGAGGTTTGAAAAAGCGCTTGATCAGCTGCCAGGAAAAGAAAATATAGAAGTAATCTGGAAAAGCTTTCAGCTGAATCCCGACCTGAAGACCGATCCCTCAAAAAATGTAAATCAGTATCTTTCAGAGGTCAAATGCATGAGTTTGGAACGTGCAGAACAACTGAACCAGCAGGTTACAGAGATGGCTGCTGGCGAGGGACTGCATTATGACCTCAATAAGGCCATTATTGCAAATTCAATGAATGCACATCGTTTCTCCCACTTTGCACTGAGCAAAAACAAGCAGGATGAAGCTGAGGAGTTACTCTTCAGGGCTTATTTTACCGAAGGAAAAAATACAGACGATATCAATGTTTTAATCAATCTGGGCAAGAGCATCGGCCTGGATGAAACTGAACTCAGGAAAGTTCTGCAGAGTGACCGTTATACAGAAGATGTGCGAATGGATATTTATGAAAGTCAGCAGCTTGGCGTTCGCGGCGTTCCATTTTTTGTATTCAACCGTAAATATGCAGTATCGGGTGCTCAGGAGACTCCTGTTTTCCTGCAAAATCTCGAGAAATCCTTTGGGGAATGGAAAAAGGAGCATCCTGCATCGGGGTTACAGGTTCAGGAAGGAGCTGTTTGCCGGCCTGACGGGGAATGTAATTAAGAGAGGAAGCGATTTGATCAGGGCAGGAACGGTATCTGGTTGAGGGTTGATGATAATTATGGTTAATTCCGATTAAGAAATTATTAGGATCTGAAAAGCAGGGTCTGTACCTGTCGCTTGCTTCAGCCGGGCTCTCCGCTATAGTTTTTGCCTCTGTTGATTGCGTTTAAGTTTGAATTTAATCTGGCAAAAAGCTGCCGCTTCTATCCCGTTTAGCTGGCCAGGAATCTGCTGCTATGAAAGAAGGTTGAACCAGATTTGAAACCCCAATCCTTTGATCATAAACCGGATTGCAGCGGTAGCCTTTGCCGGCACGACCGCTCTGCTTATAAATGATATCCAAAGGCAAAGCTATAGCGTAAAGCCGGGCTGAAGCCTCCAAAAGCATCTGCCTTACATTTCCAAAAACTTAGACAGAATCTAAAAAAGAATCCTGACGTCCTGAATTCCATTAAACCCGAGCCACCTTCCTTTCTTTTTTTCTTCGTCCATACCATATCATGAAACCTGTAACCGGTAGTATTGCAATGATCAGACTGGCTACGAAAGCAATGATCTTGCCGGGAAGTCCGATGATTGCACCGGTATGCAGATCATAATTCATCCTGATCACCTTATCTGCAAATTTCTGATCCCTGAGCCGCCCGAAAATATGGTTGACATTCATTTCCTTCAGGCTGTATTGGTCGAAGTAACGATAATCCGTTTTCCAGTAAGTCCCCTGTTCAAAATTTGCATTGGCGGCAATCGGTGCCAATGAGGTTTCGGGTGGATGTACTTCAATGCTGACTGCATTCGGGTACTCTTTCATCATTTTCTTCCAAACTAAATTCAAGGGGATTTTAGCCTGATCTAAAGATAAACCAGGCTGAGATTCGGGTTCGGTATACAGCAGTTCCTGCTTCCCTCCAAGCATTTTATAATATGCTTCCGCAAAAACCGGAAAGCCCCAGTTCAGTCCGGTAATTGCAAAGAAAAGTCCGAAAAGCATCGCATAAATCCCAGTGATATTATGCAAATCATAGTTTTTTCTTCTCCATCTGGTTCTTTTACTCCATTTAAACCAAAGCCTCGATTTTAACTGCCTGATTTTAGATGGTAACCATAAGATCAGTCCGCTGAGCAGCATCAGGATAAACAGAACAGTAACCGTAGCAACAACCGGCTGACCAATTTCAGGGGGAAGCCAGAGGTAAAAATGGCCATCCAGTATGAAGTGAAAAAAGCCTTCTTCCATATTATTCACTTTCAATACTTCCCCGGTATATGGATTCAGATAGGCTACATAATAATATAAAGGTTCGTAATGGTAATATATAGCTTCTACCGATCGTGATTTTCCATTATACTTAATCGCATGCAGGTTCTTTCCTGGCAAAGTTCTGGAAGCAATTTCCTGAAAATCAGATGGTTTTAGATAGGGCTTATTCTCAGGTTTAACATGCCGGTAGCTTTGGGAATAGTCCTGAATTTCCTCCTGAAAAGCATAAATACATCCTGTAATTGCCAATATGAATACCAAAAGCCCGATCAAAAGACCGAGCCAAAGGTGTATTTTTCCAAAAATTCGTTTAGTACTTTTCTTCACTTCAGAACATATAATTTAAGCCCAGAGCAATAGACCGTAAACGCTGAGGTGTAATGGTTGACCAGCCTGTGTAATATTTCTTATTCCCGATATTATCCAGTTTCAGATTTAAGCTGAAATTGGCGCGGCTATAGCTCATTACTGCATTGTAAACCGCATAACTTGGCAAACTAAATGTTCCTATATTCGAACGATTCAGTGTTTTGTGTTCACTTGCATAGTTCGCTCCTAAGCCGATACCAACATATTTAAATGCTCCTTCTGTAAACTTGTAATTAGCCCAGAAATTAGCCAGTCTGGCCGGACCTGCCTCTTCCGGACGCAAGCCAATATATCCCGCATCAGGGGCATCTTTGGTCACTTCGCTCTTATTAAAACTGTAGCCGGCAATAATATTCAGTCCTTTAATCGGATTAGTCACAATACTTGCTTCAAAGCCTTTGGAACTCACTTCACCACCCTGAATCGAATTATTGATATTAGTTGGATCGGTCATCACTTTATTGTCAACCAGGATCGAATAATAGCTTAGAGTTAATGACACATTATCCTGATAAAGATTTGCTTTGGTACCAGCTTCCCACTGATTAGCATGCTCAGGATCAAATATTTTAACCCTAGGATTACTTCCATCTGCATTGGCGACCTGTGCCGGATCCAGATTCGTAAAACCGTTCATATAATTGGAGAAAAGTGACAATTTTTCGGGAATAGCCTGATAAACCAGGCCAAATTTAGGCGAGAGATTAAACTGACTCTTGATCTTTTCTGTAGAATAGTAATTGGGCTGCCCTTCAAAATGATCAAGTCTCAGGCTTAACATAGCTGACAAATTCTTTGAAAGATTAATCACATCGGAAGCATAAACGCTGCTGATTTTGGTTTTAACAGATGAAACCCCTTCAAATGAGTTTAATAAGGATTGATCCACAGCCTGCGGGGTTAATTTTCCATCATCTGTCTGATCTTTCAGAGACACCAGACCATGTGCCACCCAGCCTGAACTGCTGTTATCAATGGTTTTTTCAAGGTAATCTAATCCAATCACCAGACGGTTCCTGAGCTTTCCTAAGAGAAAATCGCCATTAAAATTCTGCTGAATTCCGCTGGCCCTGGTCTTCCCATCGCGTTTTGAAATAAATCGGGTAAAATCAGACCCATTCGCACTATCCCATAAATAATGGTAATATCCGTCACTTGTGGTATTGCTTGACGATAAAATAGTCTGCGATTTCCATTGCCTACTCAAAGTATAAAGCATTTGACCCTGGAAACCAAATGATGGATTTGAGATTGACAAACTGTTAGCGGTATACGACTTACGGTAACTCTTCTCAAACAAATCCATAGTCTGGAAGGATAAAGGTGAATACCTGCTCAGAAAGATCATCGGTGCATTGGCTGATTCCGCAAAACGCATCTCAGAATTGATCAGGAATTGAAGCTTATCAGTAGCTTTGAACAATAAGGACGGAGCGATATAGGTAGATTTGCTAAAACCGGCATCCTGAAAACTATCCTCTGAACTGTTTGCAGCATTTACCCGAATTGCTAATTGCTTGCTTAATGGTAAATTATAATCGGCTGTAATACGTCTTAAGCCAAAGCCACCATTGGTAAAGTTAATCTCCCCTCTCGACTGATCGTGAGGCTTTTTGGTAACTACATTGATCAAGCCACCATAGGAAATTACATTTCCGCCAAACAAGGTTCCTGAGGGTCCCTTAACAATTTCAATAGTCTCAATATTCGCCGGGTCGAGTCCGGCATTCGTGATACTTGCCATTCCATTCACCAGTGTAGGCTGCACAGCGAAACCACGCATAGAATAAAATTCTGCCCCATCACCTCCTCTGCCCGTTGATTCCCACAAACGTGTAATACCTGTTGCATTTTTCAATGCATTGTTCAAATTAGTAACAACCTGATCCTTAAAAAGATTCTTCGAGATTGACTGATAAACCTGCGGATTCTCTATATACTTTAAAGGTAATTTAGAAACCGTGCTGCTGCTGTCAACTTTATAGCGGTTTTTAAAATCCTTGATGATCACTTCTTCCAAAACTCTTCGGCTTAAAGAATCCTGACTTCTAACTTCCTGCGTATAGGCATTGAACCCGAGTAAAACACCCATTAAGGAGAGGGTAATTGTTTTCATATTTCTTATTATTATTTAGACTGATTATAATTAAGCTCAAAAGTAAGAAGTCATTTTAGAAAAGCAAATATTATTTAGAATTATTTTAAATAAGCTAAATATAGCAGCCTGGAGAAGCTTATTGTAGGTTTGGAGAGGTTCGGCTTCCTCATTGAAGATAGATGAGGAATTCGATCAAGGTCAAATGATAGATATGAAAAGCAAGGAATCCACAAGTCGGCGCCATTAGCCGGGCTCTCCACTATAGTTTTTGCCTTTGATACTTGAGTTTTAAGATGAGCATCAGGCAGGCAAAAAGCTGCCGTTTCGATCCCGTTTAGCTGGCCAGGAATCTGCTGCTATGAAAGGAGGCTGAACCAGATTTGAAACCCCAATCCTTTGTTCATAAACCGGATTGCAGCGGCAGCCTTTGCCGGATTGATAATTATCCACAACGAAAAAGCCAAAGGCAAAGCTACAGCGAAAAGCCGGACTGCAGCTCCCAAATGCATCTGGCTTACATTTCCAAAATACTAAAACACATTTAATTAACAGCATTAGTATTTGGGCTATACTATTGATATAAATGCCGGATAGCTTATATTTAAGGTATAAACATCAGAAAATGAAAGCAGCCATCCACACCCAATACGGTCCGCCTGAAGTGGTTCAAATCCGTGAAATCAGCAAACCTTCTCCTGCTGCGAACGAAGTTTTGGTCAGGGTTCATGCCAGCACGGTGAACCGTACAGATTGCGGTTTCAGAAGTGCGGAGTATTTCGTCAGCAGGTTTTTCAGCGGACTCTTTAAACCCAAACAGCAAATATTGGGTTGTGAATTTTCTGGCACGATTGAGTCTGTCGGGGAATCGGTACTCACTTATCAAGCCGGGGATCGGATTTTCGGTTACAATGATACCCATTTCGGCGGGCATGCAGAATACCTGATCAGGGATGAACAGGATGCTATGACTTTGGTGCCTCAGAATTTGAGTTTTGAGGAAGCGGCTGCGCTGACAGAGGGCGCTCATTATGCCTTATGTAATATCCGGGCTGCTAAAGTGGAGGCCGGACAAAACATTTTGGTTTACGGAGCTACAGGCGCAATCGGCTCGGCAGCAGTGCAGCTACTGAAATATTTCGATACCGAAGTGACAGCAGTTTGCAATACCGCAAATCTGGAACTTGTACGTTCATTGGGTGCCGATCATGTAATTGACTATACACGTGAAGATTTTACAAAGACCGGGCAGCAATATGATTTCATTTTCGATGCGGTTGGAAAAAGCTCATTCGGAGCCTGTAAAAAACTGCTCAAGGAAAATGGAGTATACATTTCTACTGAATTGGGTAAAAACGGCGAAAATATCTGGATGGCATTGTACGGTCTCCTATCAGGAGGCAAAAGGGTTCTCTTCCCTATGCCATATATAAAAAAAGAGGATGTAATCTTTCTGAAAGAACTTGCTGAAAGAGGCAAATTCAAACCCCTTATCGACCGGATTTACCCATTGGACGAAATACTGGAGGCTTATCAATACGTTGAAAGCCGGCAAAAGATCGGCAATGTGGTCTTGAGAATTAGTTCTGGAGAAAAAGAATAATCACTCCCGACCAGTAAAATCTATTAAGAGCGATTAAAATAAATCCCTTCTGCAGTTTTACCGAGTATCCAGACCTTATCTTCTTCAGTAAAGAATGGGATAATATCCTTCATTATCAGGTATTCAAAAAAGTTGGCAAATAGCATTCGTTGTGGGCCGAAAGTATCATAAATCCGTTTGAGGTAAGGCCATACATCACGGTAAGGGGGTTTTTGTTTGGATGGATTATGCATGGAGGTACGGATATACACATTCGGAAATTTCACAAGATTACATAATGGAATAATGCCTTCCGAATCAGGTTTTGTAATATCCATCATCGCCAGATGGTCAATTACAATTTTCACTCCCGGATAACGCTCAGCCATATCGGCCACCTGCCCAATTTGCTGTGGTGCCAGAAAGATATTGAAGGTTGCCCCTATTTCCTCTGCTTTCTTCCACCAGGGATAAGAACCCGGATCATTCATCCAGACCCTTTGGGGATCCTGAATCGGACTCAGACGTAAACCGGTGAGTCCATCCACTTTGACCAGTTTTTCAAGTCGCTCCGGATTTTTAGGATCATTGGGTGCGAACAGACGGTTCCCGAACAGCAGCCCGAATCCGGCAAAACGATCAGGCCAGGTCTTTACACAATGGACCGTATAATCATTGTTTCTGCCATAATAGCAAACATGTGAAATCACTGTTTTATCAATGCCATAAGTATTCATCTCTTCGATCAGATGCTCGCCCGAATAATCGCGGGGAGGTTTACTTCCCGGACAGGTGGAGATTTCAGGATCGATCGGAAAGCGGGGATCATTCATTAACCAAACATGCTCAGAAGCGTTGATGATCGGTGATTTCTGAACTGAACTGCTCAAAGCCATGCCCGAAACATCCGTTAAACCCTTAACCGGATTGACTGAATCTGCAGAGTTCATCGCAGAAAGCCCCTGGGGTAACATACCCGCCACCGGAAGTGCGGAAAGCATTTTTAACATCTTTCTTCTGTGCATCGTATTTTATTTTGGCTGTTTATAATTGTCAATATCCTTAATATCAAAATCTTAGGTTTAAATTAAGGATATTAAATGAAGGGGCAAACAGATTTATTGAAATTGTGTATTTGCTAATAGAAAGGCCGGTCTATAATCTACTGGAGGGAATCGGGAGATTCCCAGGAAATTTATTTAATTGTTCGCAGTATCCTGTTCCAGCGGATCTTATCCGGCAACAATGCTGAGCTGTCCTTACTCATCCAGATAATCAAAGCTTCTCCTACAATATGATCTTCCGGAACAAACCCCCAAAAACGGGAATCTTCAGAATTATGCCGGTTATCGCCCATCATCCAGTAATAATCCATTTTGAATGTATAAGTATCAGCCTTCTTTCCGTTGATGAACACATCATTACCTGAGCGGCTGATTTTATTATTCTCATATTTCTCAATTGCTTGTCCATACAAAGCCATTGTAGAGTCGTTTAATTTAACTGTCCATCCCTTTGCCGGGATCTTAAGTGGTCCGAAATTATCCTGGTTCCACCTGAATGCAGGATTATGTGGAAATATGCTTTCATCATAGAGGCCTTTCGGTGAGATGATCTCGGTAAGAGATCTGATATTCTGACGGCCCTTAAAATCATCATAACTATCCGGAGGTATGATCATTATATAATCATTAAGACTCAACTGATGATAAACCTCAATCTTAAGATCTTTCAGTAATTCAGGATTCATCCCATTTCCGTCGGTTTTCACCAGATAGGATGTTTGGGTTTGAGGTGCGTTTTTAAACAGCTTATCGTTAATATAGACCTTTGAGTCAACAATCGATACCGTATCACCAGCAATACCCAGGCAACGCTTAATATAGTGCACCCTCATATCCACTGGATTATTACCCGCATCAGGCGCATAGTTAAAAACTACTACATCTCCCCTTTTCACTTCTCCTAAACCCGGAAGCCTAAAATATGGAAGCTGAATACCATCCCAATAAGTTTTGAACTTATCCTTTCCAATTCTTGCTTCAAGAAAAGGAATAGAAACCGGCGTAATTGGCATTCTCGGCCCATAAGCAAACTTACTTACGAACAGGTAGTCGCCGGTAAGAAGTGTTCCTTCCATTGAGCCCGAGGGTATCGCGTAGGCAGAAAAAAGAAGTCCCCGGATGATGGTTGCAGCGATCACAGCAAAAATTATTGCATCAAGCCATTCGCGTGCTTTACTCTTTAATTGTTTTTCAAAGGGCACTGTCTCTTCAGTTTCTTTTTGGGACCTAAATGGTAGTTTCATTTGATTGTTTTTGGGACTTCGATGATTAGATTCCATAGCTTCCAGAGTGTTACAAAATAAATATGGCTATTGATATTCAATGCTTAATGGCTATTTCTTAGGTAGCGCTCTCCCAGAAAGATAACCAATTAATAAAGCCTTCTTAACTCCATATTAATAAGCCCCCGATACCTTTCCGGCAAAATTTATAAAATGCTCAGAAAAATTGCAGCCGGATTATTATGCCTTAGCATCTGTTCTGTTAGTGCACAGACAGGTCAAAGTTTGCCCGCATGGCAGGAAGGTTTTATGGACATTCACCACATCAGCACCGGTCGTGGGAATTCTGCTTTCTTTATATTTCCGGATAGTACAACAATGCTAATTGATGCCGGAGATATTTCGGATACTCATCCCCGGACTTTATCACCGCGCAACAGCCAGAGAAAACCCGATGCATCTCGCTCTGCCGGTGCATGGATAGCCGACTATGTCTCACAGTTTATGCCTGGCAATCGAAAACCATCACTTGATTTCGCAATGCTGACTCATTATCATGATGATCATTTTGGGGAATGGGATCCGAACAGGCCATTGGCATCCAATGGGGCCTACCGTTTGACCGGTATAACGGAAGTTGGTGATAAGATTCCGATTGCGACACTCATTGATCGTGGCAGGGATTTTCCAATCAATCTCAATTCTCCGGAATTCCTTCTTAAGGAACAAAAGGATGAATACCATATTGTCCAGACGCTGCAGGAATACTGGAAATTTATTGAGTATCAGTCGAGTCATAATAGGCTCATCCATCAGGAACTTATTCCCGGAGCAAGGAATCAGATTTCATTAAAAAAATCTCCGCAAAGCTATCCGGAATGGACAACAAGAAACATTGCTGTTAACGGGCATATCTGGACTGGTTATGCCGACAATGATTTTACAAGTCTTTTCAAGGCAGGCCAATATCCTGGTGAGAATCCACTCAGTACCTGTTTAAAGATTTCATATGGTCCTTTTGATTACTTTACCGGTGGAGATATTGCAGGGATAAATGCCTGGGGTGAAGGGGATGCAAACAGTCTGGAAGCAAATGTTGCACCGGTAATTGGTCCGGTGGATGTGGCTACATTTAACCATCATGGCAACCGGGATTCTCAGAGCCCTGTTTATGTTCGTAATCTAAGGCCCAGAGTATGGATACAGCAAAGCTGGTCCTCCGATCATCCGGGAGATGATGTGCTGCGAAGGGTCACTTCAGAAAGCTTATACCCTGGAGAACGGGATGTATTTACTACGGATATGCTGGAAGCAAACCGGCTGGTGATCGGAGACCGGGTAGACCGGCTTTATCGGAGTCAGCAGGGTCATATCGTGATCCGTGTGTTTAACCGTGGTACTCAGTATAGGGTGTATGTCCTTGATGATCTTTCAGCTAAACGGGAAATAAAAGCCGTTTTCGGGCCGTATAATTCGAGATAAAAAGGCCGGATCATAAACCCGGCCTTTGAAAATAAAAATATAAAGGAAAACAAGTATTATTTATAGAAGGATTTTATTTCAGTTCCGGTTTCATGGCCCGAAGCACTTTTAAAATCAAGACCAAGCAAGACAGAAATTGTCTGAGCAATCTGCTTGTGATAAAGAATATCCTCACTGGCCTTCATTTCACCTTTTGCCGGAGTATCAGGACCAATTACTGCTACCCAGGTGTATTCAGAACCTTCAACCTTAGCACCATGGTCTTTCCAGGCTGCCAATGGCGTTTCCCCTCTTCCATGATCACAAGTAATGATCAATGTAGTCTGATCTTTATAAAACGGATCAGATTGAATATAATTCCAGAGGTCGGCCAGCATTGCGTCTTCTTTCTGAGCCTGCTTCAGATAATAATGATAAGCACCGGCATGGGCGTAATCATCAGTCTCATCAAAAGCGATATACATTAATCTTGGCTTGTATTGCTTCATGTATTGCTTACTAAACTGGTAGGTGAATACATCCTGACGAACATCATCCCCCACAGGTGATAATGACTGCTGCTGAAGCTGATTAAGTAAGGTTAGTTCCTTGCTCATGTTTTTCAGGTTCAGATCCTGAATACCGGAGTTAACCAGCAGACCGGAACGTTTATCATTCAGAATATATGGAAAAACATCCCATGAGCTGAATGATGCAACTTTTCCTTCAAATCCTTTCTGCTTATTGACATATTCCAGCAAATTCACATTCGGATTATAGTTTTTGTCGTTGGAGTTCACACGATCATCCGGAAAACCGGTAAGGAGCTCATTATAGCCGGGATAAGAAAAGTGGTATTGATTGGCTACTTCGGCTTTATTCCCTAAATCCCGGTTACCATAAAGCTGACCATTCTGGGATAAGGTACTCCAAAAAAAAGGCAATAATACCTTACGTCTTTCCTGTGCTGATTCAAGCCAAAACTTACTGCTGATTCTTTTCTGATCGCGGGTATAGTCGGAGTTGATTAATTGCTTGTCGGCACCTCTGAAAACCTCCTGCCAGCGCATCCCATCGAGCGTGACCAGCACGACATTCCTGGTTTTTAACTTCTGTTGTCCAAGAACCTGCAATCCTGTAACTAACAGGATTGCAGGTAAAAATATAACTAACTTCAGGTTCATTTTCTATTTAACGATCCAGATTTCAGTATTCAGGTCGTCAGCCCCCTGTCTTGCTACGGCTTCATCCCGGTTTACTCTATTAAGTGATTGTTCAGACAAAGGATAAATGTACCGAACCGGCACCTTATTATTATTCAGATTATCAGGTCCTGGTACAATAGCCGGCATACGGGTACGTCTCCAATCAAACCAGGCTTCAAGTCCGTTGAAATAGAGTGATACCCATTTCTGAAGCGCTATTTTCCCCAATTTCTCGTCTGTACTTCCTGTATAAGCTACCGCATTTTGGGTAAAGTAATTAGCTGGCAGGCTAAGGTTTATACCGTAAGCCGCCGGGGTAACGCTTGCATGATAATCAACATTTGCCTGTATCCCTGTTGTATAATATGATTCTGCAGAACCAGTCGTTATAAAACCTCTTTCTCTGGCTTCTGCAAGAATAAACTGCAATTCAGAGAAGGTCATTATAGCACCTCTGGCCACATCCGGTACAGGAACAGCCTGACCGATATCGTTGCAAACCAGACATGCATAGCTATAACCAACACGCGAAACCCCTTGAGGGCCACCGTTATAATTCAGTGCGGCAACATCACCCAATCCGTTTGGAATACCTTCAATCTTAGGATTTCCTGCAGCAACCGATGATTGAGAAGGACGACCAAAAACCTTTAAACGGGGATCTCCGATTGCATTCAATCTGTCAGCCAGAGTTTTACTAACCCTGAACTCATCAAAAGAACCTACACGAGTACCATAAAGCGGCCATTGATTTGGAGCCGCAGCGAGGTATTTTAACTCTGCATTGTCAGCATTGTTAACAAAGATTGGATTTTTCGCAGGATCGCTCAGAATAGCCTGCATATCAGCAGCTGTGCTCTTTTTCTTAGAAAGTCTGAGCAACAATCTTAAACGTAAGGAATTCGCAAATTTTCTCCATTTGAGAGTTGATCCTCCGTAAATAAGATCTCCGGCTACCGTCTCATTGCTTGTTCCTAAAATATCATTTGCCTTTTTTAAATCAGCAATTATCCCATTATAAACATCTTCCTGTTTATCGTATTTAGGTGTATAAATACCTCCTGTCTTTCCCTGAATTGCTTCCGAATAAGGTATATCGCCGTATGCGTCAGTTGCAAGTGAAAACAACCACGATTTCATTACCAGAGCTACACCCAGATAATTATTCTGAACCGGGATTGCTTTATTGGATGCATCTATGATGTTTTGCACATTACGCATGTTTGAATAAACGCTATTCCATACACCATTACGCTCTCCCCATAAATACCTGTCTTCATTTACGAACTGAATCTTTGCCGTATGCTGGGCTACTATATTCCCGATCCCCCAGGCCTCATTTACCTGATCAGTTACCGTATTCCTGATCACACCCGCCAGGAGCAGATCGGAGGTTACAGAATTCGGAATATTCTGATTTGTATTTGTTTCCTCAAATTCCTTATCACAGGAAGATACCAGGAAAAAGATGCTTAATGCACCGGTAAGCAGAATAAATTTGTTCTTTTTCATTGTATATTTTTTATTGCTACCATATGTAGCCTGTTAATGATCTTTACTATTTTCAGGGAATTATAACTTAATATTAAGATTAAGCCCATAGCTTCTTGAGGATGGAATCGACATGTATTCAATTCCCGGTAAAGCTGTTCCGCCTGAATAAGACATCACCTCCGGATCGACATGAGGAACCTTTGACCACAATGCCAGATTTCTGCCAACAAGAGTAATTGTACAACCCTTGAATGGAAGCCTTGAAAACAGTTTTGCAGGAATATTATAGGATACTTGTACTTCTCTCAGCTTAACAAAAGAGGCGTCATAGATCACACCTTCGGCAATACTCCGTCCGCCGGTGTATGCACTATGCCACTCTCTTGCAGTGCGTTTCACATCATTTGGTCTGAATGTTCCATCGGTATTCATGATTACTCCTGAACCAATCACCCCATTTCCGGCTATTGAAAGATCATAACCGTTTGCTCTTCCTTCGAGAGTCTCAATAATGATTCCTCCTTCACGTCCAACTGTTTGTGTTTCAGAGTAAATTTCTCCGCCCTGACGAATATCAAACAGAGCTCCAAGTCTGAGTCCTTTATATGAAAAAGTGTTATAAACTCCGGCAAGCCAGTCAGGATTATAATTACCTAATTTTATACGGTTTGTAGTGGGTACAGGCCGGCCGTTATTGAACACCATTTGTCCCACATTCTTACCACTGGCATCATAATAAGGTTGTTTGGAGTCCGTATTCTGAACCCTTGCATAACCAATACCATACATATCACCCATACGCTCACCTATTCTGGCTTCAATGCTGACCCTTCTCGAGGCCATTACAAAATTGGTCAGCCCGTCTGATAGTGAAACTACTTTACTTCTGTTCGTTGAAAAATTGATGTCTGTATTCCAGGTAAAGTTCTTGCTTTTAACAGGCACTAAATTCAGTTGTGCTTCGAAACCATAATTCTTAATCTCTCCGGCATTAATAGAGCGGGTATTATAACCACTGGTAAGGGATAGAGGAATATTGAGAATTTGATTCTTAGTAATACTCTGATAATAAGTCAGATCAAGTCCAACACGGTTATTCAGAAATTTAAGTTCTGTTCCAAACTCATAAGCCGTACTGATCTCAGGCTTCAGACCCAGATTCGCCAGACGGTCGGTTTCACCATAAACCTGTGATCCTCCAAAAGGTGTGCTCGGATTGTAAGCCTGGGTAAAAGTGAAGGGATCTGTATCATTTCCTACCTGGGCGATACTTGCTCTCAATTTTGCAAAGCTGACATAATTAGGCAAAGTAAGCATATCACTTACTACCGCACTTAATGCTGCTGAAGGGTAGAAATAAGAGTTATCCTCATTTCCTAACAACTTGAGGTTATCAGGAAGCGTTAAGGCGCTTGACCAGTCATTTCTTGCAGTAACATCCAGGTAAAGGTTTTTATAACCAAAACGAGCCGAGCCGTATAAACTGTTTACACGTTTTTCTGACAGAGCCTGATTTACAACAAGCGGAATACGGGAGTTGGTAAGTTTATTAATATCCGGTAGGTTCAGCTGACCAGCAGTACTTTCATCAAAGTCACTTTTTTGTTTTAGCTGATTTCCTCCCAAAGAAGCAGAAAAGGTTAATTCTTTGCTTATATCTTTATTCGCAGTTAACAGAAAGTCAGTGTTCCGTTCTTCTGTTATGATTCCTGTTTGTCTATACTCTCCGAATGGATAGCGCTGGGTACTGAATGAGCGTTTATAAGCCCTCACTTCATTACCATAATCTGTTGCTGTACGGAACTGCAGATTTAGCCAATTTGTAAAATTATAGTTCAATGTAATATTACCAATAAGCCTGTCTACATTCTGTCCGTTTGTATTTTGAAAAACGGTTAAGTAAGGATTATCATGGTAATTATAATTAAAGCTAAACTGACGCTGGCTTTCAAGTCCCGGCTGGTATAAGCGTTCCATTGCCGATACATCAACAGAGCGGGGCAACCAGCAATTAAATAAGTACATAATGTTTTCAGTACCATAAGAGATTGAAGGGCGGTTGCCACTCTCACTTTTTATATAACTTACAAAGGCTCTTGCCGAAAACTTATCTGTAAGCTTATAACTGCCTCCAAAGGATAAGGTATTCCTTTTCAGATCCGTGTTTGGAACAAGACCGGTCTGGTCGAGGTTAGTAAATGATAATCGAAAATCTCCTTTATCATTACTTCCAGTCAATGCAAGGTTATTTGTAAGCGTTCCACCTGTCTGAAAGAAATTCTTTACACCGTCTTTGTCGTTTAACCATGGTGTTGCAGTTATCACACTGCCTGCCGGTGCATTCAAATCACCGCCAAGGAAAGGAATAACTTGTCCGTTAAGGGTTCTTGGAGAGTTAAATTGGGGGAATAACTGACCGTTAAATGCCGGTCCCCAGGATTCATCTGTACCATCTGTAAGTCCTGCACCTGCCCCATTAACAAATGCAAATGCTCCTCCATTACCATTTCCTTGTCCGTAAATGTTTTGATATTCGGGTAAAAGCAATGCTGATTCCCTTGTATAATTACTATTCACCTCTACTCCCATGCCTTTTGAACCTTTTCCCGACTTGGTATTAATAACGATTACACCATTTGCCGCACGAGAACCATACAAAGCTGAAGCTGCAGGGCCTTTCAAAACGTTCATACTTTCAATATCATCAGGATTGAGGAAGCTTGCACCATTTCCAAAATCGACTTCCTGATTACCATTACCTGAACCACTGGTCAGGGAATTACTGATAGGAACTCCGTCGATAACATATAAAGGTTGATTTTTATTCAGATCCACCGACCTCTCCCCACGTATGCTTACCCGGGCCGAACCACCAATCCCCGATGGACTGCCAACAACTGTAACACCTGCAATTTTACCTGCAAGCTGGTTTACCACATTGGTTTCACGGGCTACTGTAAGGCTCTCCCCTTTTAACTCCTGGGTAGCATAACCTAATTGTTTCTTTTCACGGCTGATACCTAATGCAGTAATTACTACCTCGCTCAAATTAGTGTTAAGCGGCACTAATTGAATGGAAAGATTTTGCTGGTTAGTTACAGTGATTTCCTGAGCCTGATAACCCAAATAACGGATAACCAGAACTGTACCTGTAGTAGTTTCAATGCTGAAACGGCCGTTGGCATCGGTTGAAACCCCATTTGCTGTCCCTTTGATCATTATGCTTACACCAGGTAATGGTAGTTGTACTTCATCAGTAACAACACCCGAAATTTTGACCTGTGAAAAACATAAAGCGGGAAGTAAAAGTAAGATTGCTGCTGTGGCAATCCATACTTTTTTAAAAGTGTAAAGTTGCTTCATTTGTTAATTTTTTTGTGTGATATGTGATTGATTTTTCGAAGCAATAGTACAGCCGCAGTATTAAGCCTAAGCAAAATTTAGGTTATGTTATGCTTAATAAAATGATAAAATAAGTGTTGAAAAAAAGCCTGGAGTAAGAATTTATGCTGATAAGATTACAAAAGATTAACCTTATGTAAACGGATTATTAATCAGCAATCCGTATTATATTGATATGAAAATCAGCAAAAGCGCCGTTCCACTATTTTCACCGGATATTGCAGTAAGAAGCCTCAGGAAAAAAGTTTATCTGCCCGATTAATTATGTCTAAGTTCTGTCCCGATTAAAGATCTGTTAAAGCGTTGCCTGACCATATTGTTAGGGGTCTAGTAAGGTAATGAAGCATTTAAAACACAGGGAATATTCCGGCCCATGATTGAAAATAAAAAGGCCGGAAATCAGATTCCGGCCCTCTGTTTTTTTAAAGGTTAATATCGCCCTGTTTATATTAAGCCATGGCCGGATCACTGATCCCATTAGCCCCGGTTTCAACCCGGCCGGCATAAGTCCTCTCAAAGCCTGTCTGGCCTTCAATGTTAATGCTGTAATAGTACCAAGCAGAACTGCTGCTCAGATCCAGCCTAAGCTGAATGGAAGATCCGGCTGTTCCGGCAGGTGTAATCCGTTTTGATATTGTGGCCCTGCGATAAGAATTATCTTTAACATTTATCACATAAGATCGTTCAGGATCACTATTTATAATATTGAAACTAATATTGCCACTCAATTTTTTGCCATCAGGTTCTCGTTGATAAGTCAAAACCGCCTCAATTCCTGCCTGATCTGATTTCCCTTTAAAGGAGCGGAAAAAACCATTCGGGCCATAAAGGTCAAAACGATAATCCTGATCAATGTTCATAAGATCAGAAATGCGGTCACCAGCTTTTACCGTATAGGAACTTCTGTTACGCATATTATCATAAACCAGGAAACAAGCTCCTGCCGATTTTTGTCCGAAAACTTCATTTCCCGCTTTGAATGACAGTTCAAATTTACGCCCGGCAATTAATTTACCGTCTGCATAAAGTTCATAAGGGAGTGCACAAGAAGGCCTTGTTCCTTTTTCCTGACGGGTCATTAATGGAGATAAAGCCGGATCTCTGATAATTTGTCCGATTTCTTCTTTTGTTAATTTATGATATCCGAAAGGATCTTTTTGAAACTGGGCCTGGTGAATACCTTCAATAAAGGTATCCTTTCCCGGGAATTCAGGTAAGGAGATCTTTTCACCATGATAGGGTTTAAAGACTGAGGTCAGATCACCACACACTGCTCTTCTCCAGGCAGAAATATTACTTTCCTCGATCTGTTTTCCTGTTTTATGAGATAAAAACTTTTCCATGAACTGAAGAATTGAAGTATGATCAAATACCTGAGAGCAAACTGCCCCTCCACGGCTCCAGGGTGACGCGATTACCAGAGGAACCCGGTAACCTAAACCTACCGGACTTTCCCTTGCATTTTTTTCAAGTCTTCCTATTTTATCCTGCTCAAACGTTACGAACTCAATAGCCGGATCTATACCTTCCGAAACTTTTCCACTGGACGGCACATTAGGGTTTGGCGGAACCGGAGGCGGAACATGATCATAATACCCGTCATTTTCATCATAACAAAGGATGAAGATTGTTTTCTTCCAAACTTCAGGGTTCCGGGTTAAAATATCCATCACTTCAGAAATATACCAGGCTCCATACCAGGGTGCACCCGGATGGTCTGAAAAATTCTCAGGAGAAACAATCCAGGAGATCGTTGGAAGCTCTCCATTTTTCACGTCAGCTCTAAACTGATGAAGAATATCACCTGCTGGGACTTTTACCTGCCGCTTTTGTGTCCCGTCATCATAATTAACGGTCTTAAGTTTACGGTAATCAGGATCATTTTTATTTGTAGAAAAGGCTTTGGCATGAATACTTTTCTCTTTTGCAGAAAGCTTTTCAAAATTCTCCTTTGTATATCTCTCTCTGTCTTTTTTTACTCTGATCAGCAGATCCTGCTTTTTCTTCAGCAGGGCAGTTTGCTTTTTAAGGTCTTCGCTTTCAGACAATGAAGCTATTTTTTTCTCCAGCACAATAATCTCCCCGGGTAATTCAGCATCCAGTTTTTCAAGGAATTCGATGTGTTTCGCTGAAAAACGAACATGATACTGGGAGAACCATTCAATTGGATTATCTGTAAAGTTCGACAGCCAGGCATCCTCTTCACCTTCAAGTCCGGTAGGAAGACTGATTTCATTCTGGTAGATTTTCCAGGAGATTCCATTTTCTTCAAGCCGCTCCGGAAAGGTCTTCCAATTAGCTTCGCGTTCATAATTCAGATCTTCATTACGCACTATTGCCGGAGAAGCAGAGTTTTGCTCTGCCCGAACAGTACCAGTCCATAAGAAAAGACGGTTGGGAGTTGTTCCAGTCAGGGAAGATGAAAAATTCTGATCACAGACGGTGAATGCATCCGCCATGGCGTAATAAAATGGAATATCCTCACGGTTATAATATCCCATGGTTAATGGCAATGATCCATAGCCTTTACGTCCCGATGGCTTTGCATCAAGCCATTTATCATGCTTACCCCCATTACCCGCATCTACCTGATTAGTCCATGAATGAGGCAGGGAACCGAGCCAGGTTGACTTAGTTTCCTTTATCCTGAGCCTGAAGGGTGCATAAGTCTGTCCGGCGGCATTGGTTTGCAGCCATACTGGTTTATTATCCGGTAAAGTAATAGCCCTCGGATCATTAAAACCACGAATACCTTTCAGCGTGCCATAGCAATGATCGAAGGAACGGTTTTCCTGCATAAGAACCACCACGTGCTCAGCATCGAGGTAAGTACTTCCTGCCTGAGGCTCAATAGCCAGAGCTTTAAGTATAGAGGCCGGAAATACGGAAAATGCTCCTGCTGCCCCTGATAAAACAGATGCTTTCTTAATAAATTCTCTTCTCGAGTCCATGTAAACTATTTAAAATACTATCAAATTCAGATCAACCTGTTCTCCAGATGTCTTCTGGCGATCAATTTAAGTTCATCTATATTATTCACCGGAATATCTACCTCTTTTGCCAATTCATCCCAGTTCCTCAATTTAATCATCAGTTCCCGTTCTTCATCCTGTTCAAACTGTTGCGCCTCCTCTTCATCCATTACTCCACCCTGGAACACCAGAGTTGCCTTACTGGCCTGGGATAGCTGTTCATAATATTCAGGATACTTAAATGTGAGGTATCTTTTTGCCGTCACATGACTTTGCACAAGTTTTGCAATTCTGTCCGAAAAACCAAGATCCAGTAAAAAATCAGCACCAATACGCTCATGCTCCATTCTGCCAAAGCCATCCATTGTTTCCTCATCAGCAATATTCACGAATAAATGTCCAATGTCGTGAAAAAAAGCAGCAAGAATTACCTCATCATCATAACCTTCATTTTGAGCAAGTGCAGCTGCCTGCGACATGTGTTCAATCTGCGAAACCAGCTCCCCGATATAATCAGCTTTACCATAACGCTCATATAAAGAAAATACAGTATCAATTATCTGGTCAATATTTCCTGGTTTCATATAAAAATAATATCTACCAAGAATAGGTTTTAACTATTATCGGTATGATAAGTTTAGGTTAATATTTAACTAACTGAGTTCGGTTTCAGGAAGGGTAAAATAATATCGTTACAGTTGATCAGATAAGGTTCCGGAGCCAAATAATTTGATTTTTGAAACCAATACCTGTGTGCTATAGCTTAATTCAGCCCTTTCTTCCGGGGTAGTTCCGGCAAGAAATCCCGCTCTGATTCAAATTACGATGTCCGGAAGCTACCTCCTCCAGCAAGGTTTATTTTACCCGGAGCTGTTTTTCATTGGGACGGGCAGCCCGGCACGTTAAACTCTAATTTATTGATGGAGGAGCCAGAATCTAATGTCCACAAAATCATATTTTGTCTTTTCATTCATTTTTATTATATTAGTAATGGCTCAGATCAGGCAAACCCCCAAACAATTTCAGAAGAACCTTATACCGACCTTATACGGACCTTATACCGACCTTATACCGATATGGACAGGGTTGGACAAGTGTTGGACAAGTGTTGAACACCGCTTAATTGCCGCTTCGGTCATGACCAGAAAGGGTATAATTACAATTGGAACAAGATTTAGTAATTAGCTATGTTTTGATTTGGGGGGAGCTTACAAAAATGCGGAAGCTACTATACGCACTAAATTCCCTAAAAGGAATAATGTTGAAATACCAACCCAGGCCTATATTGGTTATGCCCTCATAGATTGCTCATCAAACCCCTAACCCATGTCTGACTATCCTTCATTCAGTTTGGACAGATTTTTTTAGATGGTCAATCCGCATTTGGCGTTCAAAAGAAAAGTTCTTATCATTAGTCGTTAAATGATTTAGTATTGAGAGTTCAATGCTTTTCAGAGTATTATCCGT
>NZ_DASWXT010000035.1:0-32813 GCF_036405355.1 Daejeonella sp. | reverse complement strand
CGTACCGCATTCCCTGTTAATTTCCCTTCTAAAACAGGGAATACTTTCGAAACCGCTTTATCAGCCCCGGTTTCAGTAATCACCATATTTAAGGCCGCCGAGCGACCCCTGCGGTACTTTTTATGATAATTATCCAGCAGGTTCTGGTCGTTGGTATAACTGTGTACCGTTTCAATATGTCCCTTTTCAATCCCAAAAGCATCCTGAATAATCTTTAACACCGGTACTATCGCATTGGTAGTACAGGAAGCAGCAGAAAAAATAGTCTCCTCTTTATTAAAATCGTTTTGATTAACCCCAAATACAATATTTGGAACATCCCCCTTACCGGGAGCAGTTAAAAGTACCCGCTCAATCCCCTTGGATGCCAGATGTTTCCCAAGTCCTTCCCTGTCGCGTAATACCCCGGTGTTATCAATCAATAGCGCATTGCTGATGCCATAGCTTGTATAATCTACTTCGGATGGGTCTTTCGCAGCAATCATGAAAATAAGCTGACCATTGATCACTAAAGCCTTTTTTTCAAAATCTTCGGTGATAGTCCCTAAAAATGGACCATGTACCGAATCATTTCTCAAAAGATCGGCCCGTTTAATCAGATCCTCATCACTGTAAGAACGGGTAACTATAGCCCTGAGGCGTAATTGCTCCCCCTTTCCTGCCTGCATCACCAGCTCTCTTGCGGCAATCCGGCCAATGCGGCCAAAGCCATAGAGAACAACATCCCTCGACTGCATTTTAATTTTGTCCTTGCCGATGTGATGACTCAGATTTTTGATAACAAAATCTTCAATATTCGAAAACTTACCATCCGCATCAATCCATTCGGCCGCTAAACGACCAATATCAATACGGGAAGGCGCCAGATTAGACTTCGCAATCGCCTGAGCAATTGCAAGAGTCTCATAAATTGAAATATTCTTATTGACAATGGTCCTGGCGTACTGATGATGTGCGAGAATTTCACTGCTCCCAATATCAAAAAGTGGTTTCCGGAAGAGCAGGAGTTCTATTGAACGGTCAAACCAAAGCTTACCAACTACATTGATCAATTCTATTGCCTTTTTCTCTTTGTCGATCCAGCTATTGAACTCGTTCTCGTATACGTTTAGCATGTCTATAAAATAATTTGCTTCAAAAATAAAAAAGATCGGATCATTGACCCAATCTTTTCATTTACATCGTTGAGGGATTTTATCCCAGATATGATTTCAGTATTTTACTTCTGGAGGTATGACGCAGACGCTGCAAAGCTTTGTCCTTGATCTGTCTTACACGCTCGCGGGTAAGATTGAATTTCTCTCCAATCTCTTCCAGTGATAATGGATGATTCGTACTGAGTCCGAAGAAAAGTACAATGATCTCACGCTCACGTTCAGTTAAGGTCGATAATGAACGTTTGATCTCTTCAGATAAAGATTCATTGATCAGGTTACTATCTGTATTCGGATCGCTGTTCTCAAGTACATCCAGCAAAGTGTTTTCTTCTCCCTGAACAAAAGGGGCGTCCATAGAAACATGGCGACCTGAATTACTCAAAGTATCAGAGATCTTTTCAACGGTCGTTTCCAGATTATCTGCTAATTCTTCAGGTGATGGCTCACGCTCAAATTCCTGTTCCAATCTTGAAAATGCTTTACTGATCTTACTTAAAGATCCTACCTGGTTTAAAGGTAAACGAACAATTCTTGACTGTTCTGCGATAGCTTGTAATATGGATTGACGAATCCACCATACAGCATAAGAAATAAATTTAAAACCTTTGGTTTCATCAAAACGTTTGGCAGCTTTGATCAAACCAAGATTTCCTTCATTGATCAAATCTCCCAAAGTCAGACCCTGGTTTTGATATTGTTTGGCTACAGAAACTACGAAACGTAAATTGGTTTTTGTCAAACGTTCAAGAGCTGCCTGATCGCCCTCTCTGATCTTTTGTGCTAATATTACCTCTTCTTCTGCGGTTATTAAGTCTACTTTACCAATCTCGTGTAAATACTTGTCCAGGGACTGTGATTCACGGTTGGTAATGGATTGGGTTATCTTGAGTTGTCTCATTTATGAATAAATACTCCTGTATAAAAGTTTGCAAATTTAAACAAAATCTGCCAGCTAATTGTTAATTATAAGCAAAATTTAGCTGATTTTTAAGGAATTAACGAAAATAATTTGATGAATTTACTACTACAAAAATCATTCCATTTATCCTCTTTTGCTCTAATATAAACTCGAAAAAATACAGGAAAGTATGTCTCAGGTTAAATTTCTGTCTCTAAACCAAACATCATCGGGTTTTGAGTCAAATTTCTCCATTCGTTCGATTAAGGATTTTGGATCATGATCTGACAGTACCAATTCACGATTTAAGGGCTTGAGGAATTTTTTCTCCACCATGAGGTCAATTTGCAACAATAAGGGGTCATAAAACCCATCTACATTCAGCAAACCGATCGGATTTCCATGGATTCCAAGCTGTAACCAGGTCAAAACCTCGAAAAACTCTTCCATAGTTCCAAAGCCTCCGGGCATTGTAATTACCCCATCCGAAAGATCAGCCATCTTTTGCTTACGCTGATGCATATTTTCGGTAATGATCAATTCAGTAAGTCCGGTATGGCCCACTTCCTTATCCATCAGGAATTGCGGAATTACACCAATCGCTTTCCCACCGCGTTTTAGAACCGCATCAGCAATCAGACCCATTACACCTACCCTGCCACCACCAAAGACCAGGGCAATGTCCTTTTCAATCATTGCATCAGCAAGGTCATTCACCGCCTTCAATAAGACCGGATTGCCGTCAAAATTGGAACCACAAAAAACAGAGATAGCTTTCATTAGTATTGAGTATAGAGTAGTGAGTATTGAGTACAGGACAATTTGTACTCAATACTCTATTTTGATTTCAGATTAAAATTACCAGGTTATAATAATAAAAAATTGTCCAACTTGGCTAAGTTCCCTCCTGCGTCGGCCCGCCTGACCGGACGGGCAGGGATGACATCCTACTCTGTAAAACGCTCCACTGTCAACTGTCAATTGTCAACTGTCAGCTCTCTACCGGCTGTAATTCGGTGCCTCCTTCGTAATAGTAATATCATGCGGATGGCTTTCACGCATTCCTGCAGCGGTAATCTTCACGAAGCGGGCATTTTGCAGATCATCAATTGTTGCGGCACCGCAATAACCCATGCTGGCTCTGAGTCCGCCGATAAGCTGGTACATGACCTCAGAAAGGGAACCTTTAAATGCAACCCTTCCTACAATCCCCTCAGGAACCAGCTTTTTGATATCATCTTCCACATCCTGGAAATAGCGGTCTTTCGATCCTTTTTCCATCGCTTCAATTGATCCCATTCCACGGTATGACTTGAACTTTCTTCCCTCATAAATGATCGTTTCACCCGGTGATTCTTCAACCCCCGCGAATAATGAACCCGCCATAATCGAACTTGCTCCGGCTGCAATGGCTTTTGCAATATCTCCGGTTTGTTTGATACCCCCATCGGCAATCACCGGAATACCGCGGCCCTTTAAAGCTTTGGCACATTCATAAACGGCATATAATTGAGGAACACCAACACCCGCAATGATACGGGTTGTGCAAATTGAACCCGGACCAATACCCACCTTAACCGCATCAGCGCCTGCATCGGCAAGGGCTTTAGCAGCTTCACCGGTAGCAATATTCCCAACAACAACCTGAAGATCAGGATATTTAGCTTTTACTTCTTTCAACTTTTCTATAACCCCGCGCGAATGACCATGTGCGGTATCAATGGTGATAACATCAACACCGGCCTTCACCAAAGCATCCACACGTTCTATCGTATCGGGTGTAACCCCAACTGCAGCACCAACCCTTAAACGGCCATGCTCATCCTTGCAGGCATTGGGGAAATTTTTAAATTTCTGAATATCCTTAAAGGTGATGAGTCCGCTCAGGCGACCATCTTTATCTACTACCGGAAGTTTTTCTATTTTATAATCCTGAAGAATTTCTTCTGCCTGAGGAAGGGTTGTACCTTCGGGTGCTGTGATCAGATTTGAACTGGTCATCACCTCTCTGACAGGTTTCTTCATATCCTTTTGAAAACGAAGATCTCTGTTCGTAATAATCCCAACCAATTTCCTGTCGGCATTGATTACCGGAATCCCCCCGATCTTATAATCCTTCATGATCAAAAAGGCATCCGCAATCAAAGCCCCTTCATCCAGTGTAACCGGATCCTGAATAATGCCACTTTCTGATCTTTTAACCTTTCTCACTTCATCAGCCTGCTGGGCAATGGTCATGTTCTTATGAAGCATCCCAATACCGCCGGCCTGGGCAATCGCGATAGCCAGAACTGATTCGGTCACCGTGTCCATAGCCGCCGAAACGATCGGAACATTGAGCTTGATCTTACGTGTGAAATAAGAACTGGTGTCTACATCACGGGGTAAAACTTCAGAATAAGCAGGGATTAAAAGTACATCGTCGTAGGTAAGACCTTCTGAAACGAATTTTTCTGGATCGAGTTGCATGGCAAATAATTGAGGGGTTATTACTTGCAGGGCAAAGGTAAGAAATTAATTGAGAGTTGAGAATGGAGAATTGAAAATTAAGCGTTTTACAGAGCAGGATGTCATCCCGACGCAGGAGGGAACTTAGTGATAGTTAATAAAGAACTTCATATTTCCCTCTGGTTGGTATTATCCCATCTGTAGAGTTAAGCGCAGCGTCTCTACGGATTGTTAAATGAATAAGAGTCTTCAGACTCGTTTACAACTGATCAGTTAAAACACCGACCAAATAAATTCATTTTTTACCACCTGTCCGTAGTTTAAGCGAAGCGTCTCTACGGATTGTTAAATGAAATCCCGTAAACACGGGACAGACTCGTTTACCCAAATTAACTTATTTTTTCCCAACTATCACCCTCTGAAAACCATCAAAATTCAAGTACTTATTCGCAAGATTCAACACCTCCTCCGGACTTATATTCCTCACAGTTTGAATATAGTTTTGATAATAATCATACCCCAGCCCCGAGAAATAGATGTTTTTAAACTTATCAGCATGAGAAAGCGCGTTTTCAAGACTGCCCAGCATGGAGCCCAGCATATAATTCCTGACCAATGACAGTTCTTCTTCACTCACTGCTTCCTTCTTTAAAATAGCCATTTCCTTTTCAATTTCTATCATCGCAGCCGTGCAAACATCTGCCCCTACTTCTGAAGCAATAAAGAAATAACCGCTGTTTTTTAAGGAAACCAAAGCAGAACCAATGCCATAGGTAAAGCCTTTGTCTTCACGGATATTGGCCATTAACCTCGAACCGAAATAACCGCCCAATATTGTATTTACAACCTGCAAACCCGGGAAATCAGCATGGTTACGGTTAATCGAGATCTGCCCGATCCGAATTGCCGACTGTAAAGCATTTGCCTTCTCAACATAATGTTCCTTCCCTGAACCTGCCTGGAAATCAAATTTATTTTCCTTAACATCAAATGTATTATTCCAGTCTTTTCCAAACAGTTCATCCAGCAACTTAATACTTTCATCTTTCACTTTGCCTGAAACAATGACTGTACAATTTTTGGGCTGGTAGGCAGTCTTAAAATAGGACAATAACTGCTCCCGGTCTAATTGGTCATAATCATTAGAAGTAATATCATAGCCGTATAAAGTATCCCCAAAAAGAACATGATTAAAGGTTTTGCGACTCACAAAGTCATTCTTCTCCAGGTTTACACTCAATTTTTGCTTTTGATTGCGGATCAGTGTATCGAGCTCTACCTGCGGAAAAACTGAATCGGTAATAATCGCCTTAACAATAGGCAGGGTATTCGCCAAATGCTTGTTTAAGCTGTAAAGTGTAACGGATGAATGATCATTTGTATAATCTGTCTGCAGGAATGAGCCATAATAATCCACCCGGTCGGCAATTTCAGTCGAGCTTAATTCACTGGTACCATCATTCAGCATCGTATTACAGGCGAAAGCCTGCAAGGGCTTTTTTGAATCGTAAGCGATGTTTGCGAATATAAACTCGATACGAACCAGATCCTGTTCACCTCCATCAATACTAAAAACCTTTAATCCATTAGCCAGAACCAGGGGCTTTGCCCTGATCAGCTCTATATTTTCAACCTGTCCGAATGCCGGCGCTTGTGCTCTGTCGATCATGTTATTTTGCTAAATAGTATAGAGTGGATGAGTTTTCTTTACGGAAGATATGTGCAGCCTGAGCGCGGATCTCTTCAGCACTAACATCCAGATATTTTTGAGTCTCTGAATTGAGCTGATCCGCATCCCCAAGCAATTCGAAATAGGCCAGATTCATCGCTTTATCCAGCAGACTCATTTCTGAGAATACCATAGTCGATTCCATTTTGTTCTTCACCTTGGTCAATTCGGCTTCAGGGACAAGCTCGGTACTAATTTTTTCCAGTTCTTTCCAGATTGCAGCCTCAGCCACTTCCATGCTGATACCCGGCAATGGTTTCCCTTCCACAACAAACAATCCGGCATCCAGACTCCCGGTGAGGTATGCGTTGATATCACTGAATAATTTCTGGTCTTTCAGCAAATTGCGGAACAGGCGGGAAGAATTGCCCCTTGATAAAACATCTGAAATCAGATCGGCGGGATAATAGCCTGCCTCAGTCCGGGATGGCATATGAAACACCTTGTAAATTGCATTCAGAGGCACATTGGCATTAACAGTTTCTTTACGCTCTTCGGTCTGATCATCTTCCATAGGCAGCAAACGCGCAAGCTTCTCCCCTGCCGGGATATTTCCGAACCATTTTTCTGAAAGGCGTTTAACTTCTTCCAGTTTCACATCCCCTCCAACGACCATGATCGCATTCGAAGGATTGTAATGGCGGGCAAAAAAGGCCTTAACGTCCTCAATATTCGCATTTTCGATATGATCCAGGGATTTACCAATCGTAGCCCACTGATAAGGATGCTGTTTATAAGCCATCGGACGCAGTTTCAGCCAGACATCGCCATAAGGCTGATTGAGATAACGCTGTTTAAACTCTTCGCAAACCACATTGCGCTGCACTTCAAGGCTTTTTTCTGAAAAGGCAAGGCTCAGCATCCGGTCGCTTTCGAGCCAGAAAGCCGTTTCAAGATTTACAGAGGGCAAAGTGATGTAATAATTGGTAATATCATTACTGGTAAAGGCATTATTCTCACCCCCTACGCGCTGCAGTGGCTCATCATAGGATGGAATATTCACCGAGCCTCCAAACATCAGATGCTCGAATAGATGTGCAAAACCGGTTTGATCCGGATGCTCATCGCGGGCACCTACATCATACAATATATTAACAACCGCCATGGGCGTTGTAGGGTCTTCATGGACCAATACTTTAAGGCCATTGGCAAGCGTGAAACGTTCGAAAGAAACCATAAGGGAGCGAAAGCTTTAGGCGGGCTAATTTAGAAAAAATATGGAGAGAAATTAGGAAATGAGCAAATGAGAGAATTAGCAAATTGGAATTCTGCTTATTCAGGACAGGGGAATTCCATTCTATGCATCCGTCATCCCATAGAACGAAAACGGTTATACATTTTATGACTATTTTCCCGCATCCGTCATCTCGACGAGCGAAAATAATTTTTTGTTATGATAATTTTCCCGCGAGGAGAGATCTGTTGCAAAAAAAAAATGTGCTAATAAGCACTTGTCCTTCCTTAGCAACATTTTTTGTCTTGTTGAATTGGCGGACATTTTACACTTCCATAACTGCAATAAACACAACAGTCGCCTTGCTGGGGTCTTAAAACGCTCTTGCATTTTTCACATTCATAAAAATACTGGCAAGCATCCGTCGGCATTGTTTCTTCTTTTTTGTGTCCGCAGTTGGGGCAAGTGATTGTTGATTGTAATATGACTTCCATTTTAATTGTCCTCCATTTCTGTTACTGAATAGCCTATTCCGTTGATTGTTTTTTCAATTTCGGCAATGTTCGTTTTTGAGTTGTCAAATTCTACGATTACGTTTCCGTTCTCGTATGAAGCAGTTGATTTGATTATTCCCAAAAGTTTATTCACTTCGTGGTTTACGTGTTCTTCACAACTGGCACAGGTCATTCCGCTAATAGAAAACTGAACTGTCTTAACATTTGATTTGTCAATCACAATGACATGCTTTTCTGTCTTGGGATAGAAAATGTGAGCATAGTAAGGAATGGCAAGCATCACAATTGCAAAGGCTGTTACAATTCCTAAAAATTTTTTTGACTGAATGAATTTTGATTTTTCTTCTGTCTCACAGTTGCAGTCAATTTGCTTCTTAGGTATTAACTTTTGATACCAAGCAAAACCAAGCAACAAAATTGTCAAACCCAAAAAATATGATCGGAATGGTTCAAGCCAAGAAAAAGTTGAAGCAAGTCCGCTTGTTCCTGCTATTAAAGCCAAGACTGGTGTAATGCAACATAATGATGCGGCAATTGCTGTCAAAAGTCCTGCTCCGATTAGTTTGTTGTCTGTTTTCATTTTGTTTGTAATATTTCATTTTGATGACTGCATCTTAAATTTTTTCAAAGTGTCATCGAATTCGCAAACTATTTTTTAAAATTTCTTTCGGACGTTTCTTCAAGGCTCATTTCGTCAAGTATTATAAAAAACGGTTTCAGCATTTTTTCATACTCTTTTGTCAACGAGTAAAAAATGGTTTGAGCTTCTCGTTCAGTTTCAATAAGTTTTCGGTCTTTGAGTTTTCGCAAGTGTTGTGAAACGGCTGAAATTGTCATTCCAAGAATGTCGCTTATATCACAAACACAAAGTCGTTTTTCTTCATAAAGCAGAAAGAGGATTTTCAGTCTTACTTTATTTCCTGCTAATTCAATTCCGCTCGATAAATAGTCAAACGAGCCGTTGAGTTCTGAAACCCGGTCCTTACAGCGGTTTATTTGTTTAATGTCTGCTTGTTGTCTTATGCAATAATTGTTGTCCATATTGCAAATATAGTCAATTTGTGTATTTAAGCAATTACTTAAATAAATACTATCAAAAAGAACCCAATTTGCCTTTTGGGCTGTGTAGTCATAGCCTTGCCCCAAACAGATGTGCAAGTGAGAGAATTAGCGAATGAGCGAATTGGAATCCTGCTTTCCATCAAGCCTCATCCCGACGTGGGAATTGATTTTTAAGCCCGCGTCATCTCGACAAGCGACAATGATTTTTTATGTTATGATGATTTTCCCGCGAGGAGAGATCTGTTGTAATGGAATGGGGGAATGAATTTGTCGATGAACTGATTTGTCTATTTGTCAATGGAAATTTGACTCCACAGAAAAATTGTTCTCATGAAATGAGATTTTTCAAAACGTAGCACGTAAAACGTAAAACTTTATGATCTGATTTGTCTATTTGTCAATAGAAATTTAACTCCAGAGAAAAATTTTTCTCATGATGACAGATTCACCATTGTCAACTATCAACTGTCAACCCGATAGCTATCGGGTGTCAACTAATTAAGCGCAAGCCTGCTGCTCACCCAAAATATCATGGGCACTGAATTTTCCTTTGCGGATAATGCTGCAGAACTTATTAAACTCATTCTGAGCTTTTTGAAGGTCGGATGCACTGACTTCCAGATTATCCCATAATAGTTCATTCAGAAAGCCATCTTCATCGCTTGCCAATTGATTTTGCGCTTTAATCCACAGGTTGTAGGAATCAGCTGTTTTCTGCTTGAGATACAGATACTGCTCTTTGTAGGTCATTTTTCATTGGTTAGGTCCGTAAATATAATTATTCTTCTTTCTCAAAGAAAAAATATTTATCAGGGTTTAACATACTTATTAACAGATGGGTACAGGATTTAATCGCTTGTGGAAAAAATATGGCCACACTTCTCCCTTGTTTGTTTCCGGATAAAAACATTTTGAGATTCAGACTTAAGAAAAATGCATAAGAGTTAGAAACTGCATCTAAAAAATATCTAAAGTTTTTAAACTCATTCCATATTCGACGTCTTTTGGTCGTACTTTAGTCGTCTATTGGTCGTCTCTGTGACAATTGGAGACGACTAATAGACGACTAATAGACGACTAGGCTACAACCAGACTACGTCATAAATAAACACTAGTTAATAGTTACAAATACACTTTAGATAATTTCTGACCTGAAGCAAAAAGCTCCACCCTGTAAAGATCCAAATGAATGCAGGCAAGGAATCTTGTACCAATTGTCAAATTCCCTCCATTTGCTAATTTGCTCATTCTCTAATTTGCTAATTCTCTTATCTTTGTGCATGCAAACCTCCGATCTGCTTACCCGGGCTCTGAATTTTGAATTTCTTTCTGCCGAAGAAGGATTATTTCTGTTCAAGAATGCGGCAACATCCGAACTGATGTACACTGCCAATGAGCTGCGTAAGAAGCAGGTACCTCACGGAAAAGTAACCTGGATCATCGACCGCAATGTAAATACGACCAATGTCTGCATTGCGAACTGCAAGTTCTGCAATTTCTTCCGCCGGCCGGGACATGATGAAAGCTATATCACTGATATTGAGACCTATAAAATTAAGATCGAAGAAACCTTCCGTTATGGGGGCGAGCAATTGCTCTTACAGGGCGGGCATCATCCCGACCTCGGTCTGGCTTTCTATGTTGGTCTGTTCAAACAATTAAAGGAATTATATCCTACCCTGAAATTACACTCCCTCGGTCCGCCCGAAATAGCCCATATCGCAAAACTCGAAGGCATGAGCCATACCGAAGTATTAAAAGCTTTGATGGCTGCCGGTTTGGATTCCTTACCCGGTGCCGGAGCAGAGATCCTGAACGACCGCGTGCGCCGGCTGATCTCCAAAGGCAAATGCGGGGGACAGGAATGGCTGGACGTGATGCGTGCGGCACATCAATTAGGGCTGACTACCTCGGCAACGATGATGTTTGGGCATGTAGAAACCTTGGAAGAACGTTTTGAACACCTGGTCTGGCTGCGTGAAGTACAGGCCGAAAAGCCTGCTGATGCGAAAGGATTTATAGCCTTTATTCCATGGCCTTTCCAGGATGATGGTACGCTTTTGCGTAAGGTAAGGGGCATTACAAACCAGGTTACCGCAGATGAATACATCCGTACGATCGCTTTGAGCCGCATCATGCTGCCCAATGTTAAAAATATCCAGGCCAGCTGGTTAACCGTAGGCAAGCAGGTTGCCCAGATCTGTCTTCATGCCGGAGCGAATGATTTTGGATCGATTATGATCGAAGAAAATGTGGTTTCGGCTGCCGGTGCCCCGCATCGCTTTACCTCCCAGGGTATACAGGATTCGATTCGCGAAGCAGGTTTTGAGCCTCAACTCAGAACACAGCAATACCAGTTCAGGGATTTACCGGAAATGACTGAACAGCAGGTGATTGGGTATTGATACTCACTAATATCTACCGTTTACTCATTTTAAACATTTCTTTCCTCTAAATACCTGTAAATTAGAGTACAATATATTTATTGCTATTTAAATGCTGTTAAATGCCATAATTGTAGATGATGAAGAGTATTCTCGCAAATCTCTTTTCTTTTTAATTGACGGCTATTGTCCAAAAGTCAAGATCAGAGGAATAGCTAAATCAGTACAAGAAGCCCGTCAAATGCTGAAATCAAATGAAATAGATCTAGTATTTCTTGATATAGCCATGCCCAATGAGGATGGATTTGGTTTATTGCCGGATTTGCAAAAAATTTCCGGATCAGTAATTTTTACAACAGCTCATAATCAATATGCTTTAAGGGCTTTAAAGGCAAGTGCGGTTGACTATTTATTGAAACCCGTTGATATCGATGAGCTCAATGAAGCAATTGAAAAAGCGGTTACTTGGAAAGGTCTAAATCAGACCAATAATCCAAATAGTCCTGACCATTCCTTACAATTAAATAGCCTAGAAGAAAACCTGAACGAAATAAAAAAAATCACCAAACTAAATCTACCTCATTTAAATGGATTTAACATCCTCAATGTAAATAGTATTATTTATGTTGAAGCAGATAGTAATTACTCCATCTTCCATCTCGAAAATCAGGGCCGAGTGGTTGTTTCTAAGCATCTTAAAGAATATGAAGAAATTCTTATTAATACAGGGTTCAGCAGAATACATAAATCAACTATAATTAATCTGAAACATCTTAAAAATTATTCTAACAAGAACGGTTTGATAGTCAGTATGTCTGACACTTCCGAACACACCGTTTCGAGAAGAAGAGTATCAGATTTCCTGGAAACAGTGAGGCTTTTTTATAATAATGAGTGAATCATGAGAAAATTCTAAGGTTAGAATTGAACTGATCTTACCGTTTATTTGAAATTACCTACCGCTTATACATTCACAAATAAGCAAAATTCTGAATTACATAAATTACCTGAAGAGTTTTCTATTTTTTATTGAGAATTATTCTCTCAATAATAATAAAGATTCTCTTTTGAAAAAAAGCGGTTGAAGCGATTGGGGCGTTTCGCCGCTTTTTTTGTACAATGAAAAAGAAATGGTAAATTAAATATTCAAATTACTTGTAACAGACCTGAGTTCCAATATATTCCTGTATAAAAATCAGATTTGAAAAGAAAGCAAATCCTTTGGGCTTCATTAATCATTCTTCTTCTGACAGCGATAGTTATAATACCTAAAATGCTGAATGAGAGTTATCAATCCATTCTACAAAAGTATTTTTCTTTCTCATCGGATATACAATTAAGCTTGAAAGATACAACAAGTATAAACCGAATAAATAAGGTTGCCTTTAACATTAGGCTTACTGATCCACAAAAGACAGTTGAACTTGCTGACAGTGCATTAATTCTTGCAAAAAAGCTGAATTATTTCTTTGGAATAGCTGAAGCGAATAGAATAAAAGGTGTTGGATTATATTATCTCAGTGACACTGAAAAGGCAGTCAAAAGCTATATAGAAGCTTTAAAATATTTTAAAGTTTTAAATGATAAAAAAAACGAGGCCCGAGTTTATAATAATTTTGGCAACCTCTACAAGGAAATAAATTACAATAAAGCACTAGTCTATTATAAAAAAGCTCTATCCATAGCTAATAAATTAAATATTGATGAATTTACAGCAGGTATTTACTTAAATATTGCAACCATTTTAAGATTTCAGGGAGATTATAAAATTTCGCTTAAATACCTTGAAATAAGTAAAGAAATATTCGCAAAAACAGGTGACACAATTAATTTCATAACGTCACTACAAAACTTAGGAGTAAGTTATTACAAACTAAACGATTTTGAAACAGCAAAGAAGCGATTATTTGAGGCAATAACTCAGGCAAAAAAGCATGATTTATATAAAGTAATTGTCGGTTCCAATTTAGCATTGGCATCTATTTATTTAGAAGAGGCAGAATATTTTAAAACTGAGATTTCTATAAATGAGGGGATCAAATATTCCAGGATGATGGGGGATAATACTTCTGTTTACTACTATTTATATAAAGCTTATGAACTTGAAGTAAAAAGAAAAAATTACCCAAAAGCTTTAAAATATTTAAAAGAAGTCCATTATCATGATAGCCTTCAACTTTCGAGAAACCTGTCTGATAACATTGGGAAAACATCTTCTTACTATTTGCAATTGCAAAAAATTCAGGAAAATGAGCTCACTATAGCAAAGCAAAAATTTAAAGAAACGCAATACTGGTGGTTAATAACCTTAATCATTTCAATCGTATTACTAGCAGCACTAATTGGAACAGTAATATTTTATTTTTTTCAAAAAAGAAAGCAAAAAAAAGAACTAAAAATCCAGAATACTATAGCAACTCTTGAACAAAAAGCGTTGCAGGCGATGATGAATCCACATTTTGTTTTTAATGTCATTAATACAATTCAATATTTTATTGGAATAAATGAGTCAAAGGCCGCAAACCAGATTCTCACGGGATTTGCAAGGCTAATGAGAAAGCATCTTGAAATATGTTTAAAAAATAACATAACTCTATTTGAAGAAATTCAATATCTAAATCTATACCTTTCATTGGAAAAAATCAGATTTGTTGAGAAAATGAATTATTCTATAACTATTGATGATGGCATTGAAGCAGAGGAGATAATAATACCTTCCTTGCTAATACAACCATTTATAGAAAATGCGGTATGGCATGGCTTGTTGCCGAAGGAGGATGGTGGTTGGATTCAGATTAATTTCACATGTATAGACAACTTGCTAAGGATCAAAATTCTAGATAATGGAATAGGTATTTCAAATTCTAGTAAATCCAGAGCTCCTGGCCAGCACACAAGCCGAGGCTTAGAACTAATTCACGAACGAGTACAATTACTCAATAAAATCAACAAAACCTCCATCCAAATCACTCAAACCCAAACCGGAGATTCAGGTACCGAAGTCATCATCAGCATACCCATATAACAAAAAAAGAGAGCCTCCCGGCTCTCTTTTCCAATAAACCCAAAACAAACACTAAACGATAAAGGGATCAACAATGGCCAGGATCTGAGCCTTGGTCAATGGTTCATCAAATGCTTCGGTGGCCGCAGCGACAGAGATCATCTGTCCGTTGATACCGGCAATTTTTATTCCGGCCTGGTCTTCTAGTTCTTCGCCGGCATAGGATGCCTGTACGATTGCTCCAATTCCTGTCTCCTGTCCGGTGATCCAGGGTTTTACATTCGCGCCTCGTGCCTTACGCATCTGCCTGATATGGGCGGCATGCCTGGCTTCTACCGAATGGATGTTCAATGCAGCGGTTAGTACGCCTCCGCTGCCTATTAATGCCGGTGCCTGTCCTTTATAGGCTCTAACGCCGGTATCCTCAAAGGTCTGCGCTACGGCAAGAAAGGTATCGTAATTGGAAAATACATTCGCAAAAGGACCTGTATTTGATCCGTTTCCTGCCGAGAAATCAAAGGTTGGCTTTGAAACAGGGGTTTTACCCAGAGACATCAATGCTGTTTTCAAAAAGGCCACATGCTGGTTTTCATGATCACGGATCGTAGTGATCGCAGCTAATGCTGCTCCTGCTGGCACCAATCCGGCAGCAGCTACTCCTTTGGTATAAAATTCTGCTTCCAGGTATTCAAGCGTTAAGGCAAACTGCAATACGGCTTCAACATCTGTACTTGCAGTTTGGGCATAGGCTTTTTTAAACATCGTACCAAGGGCAAAAGGTATAGATGCGAGGGCTACTTTCTTTCCAAAGCCGTAAAACTGGGCCATGGCTTTTCTTCTCGGACTGATGCGCTCATATACTTCGGCATCTGTTTTTTCAATTTCTTCTAATATGTTCAGGATATTCATAGCTGTAAGGATTAAGATTTAGGCAGATCGTTTGCGTTGATTTTTGTTTTGATGAAAGGTGCGGCAATACCAAGCACCTCTAAAGGAAGACGGGATTTATCGAGTCCGTTATTATCGATCACTTCAGAGTTTGCAAAACTTCCATTGCTGATCAGGTCGCGGATTAATGCCGCATGACGGGCTTCAACAGAAACAATTTTACCGGCAAGGGTCAGGTAGTTTGCGTCTTTAATCAAAACCCCTGCACCGTTGTAAGCAGAAACACCCAGGTCTTCAAAAGCTTTGGCGGTTCCCAGAACACTGTCGCGGCTGCTGAAATTGATCATTGAGAAATCAACCTCCAGACCGGGGATCGCATTTGAACCTAAAGCATTTTTAAAAAATTCGCGGTGGGCAATCTCATGATCCCTGATATCCGAAAGCAATGATCTTTCGGCTTCGGTGATACCTGAATAGAATGAGGAGGCTACTTTGATGTAGAATGCTGCTTCCAGCTGCTCCAAAGCATAGGCATAATTCAGGATGCCGACATCGCCGCTGCCGAGGTTTACGCCTGCAGCATCATCGATCATCATTCCGTCTTTTTTACAGCCTGCTGCAAGTAATGCGATTCCGGCTGCTCCGGCTCCGGCATAGCGAAGGAAGGAACGGCGCTGCAGCGGTGCCGTTAAGATATCCTGCTTTGGCAGAATGATCTGCTCATCTTTTTTTGTTAGGTTTTCCATGTCTGAGAATAATTTTAAATGTTCTGTTGATTGCGTTTACCTACGAGGCCCGGATTGGAACGGATTTGAATTATTTTTCAGAAAATGGAAAAAGCAGGCTCTCAATAAGAAAAACAACATTTTTTTGAAGATTTTTTTTTCGTTTGAATCGCAATATGTTATGTTTGTCCATGAGTTTTAAAGAGCCTGAACCTTTCATTGAAGCTTTAATTTTTGCTTCTGAAAAGAGTATTTCTGCAGAGGAAATACAGCAGGTTCTCGCAGAACTCAGTGAGGGGGAGCAGATCTCAATAGCAGCAATCAATGCTTCGATTGAGCAGATCAGGCAGAAATATCTGGACCTGAATCTGGCTATAGAGCTGGTTCAATTGAACGGAGGTTATCAGTTTCTGACCCGGAAGGAGTTTTATCCGGTGATCAATCAGCTGCAGATTCAGCGTTCTAAGAAGAAATTGAGTCAGGCAGCTTTGGAAACACTCTCGATCATTGCTTATAAACAGCCTGTTACCAAGCTGGAGATTGAGCAGATCAGGGGTGTAAATTGCGATTATACGGTACAGAAATTGCTCGAAAAGGAGCTGATCAGTATCGCGGGGAAGTCGGAAAGTGTTGGAAAACCGCTGCTTTATGCTACCAGTGGCCTTTTTATGGATTATTTTGGAATTAATTCAACAAAAGATCTTCCGCAGATTACTGAGCTGGTTTCCGAAAGCAATATAATCGGTGATCAGAGTGAGTAAAACCGCAAATAAATAAAAATTAAAAAAGAGGTTTGGAATTTCAAAATCTTGTTAAATTTATAAGAACATTATATTAAAACTAAAAACGTGTAATTTGCACCAATGAAGTCGCCAAAGAAAGTAACAAAAAGCGGGGGATCAAAAAGTCCCGATAAGAAAAAGACCCATTTGTCTGAACCGATAGAACCGATTCGTCCTATTCTTGATGATGAAGATGAATTTGACCTTCCGCTCGACGATGACATTCCGGCATTCGATGATTTCGATGACGATGATGACGATTTTTAAGGAATTACAGCCCTAATATTCAGGCATTCAGTTCTCTGAATGCTTTTTTTATTTTACCCCATTTACACGATGCTTTTAACCGAAGTCAAGAATAAGAAAACTGCGAGCGAATTTCTGGATGTGGCGCGCGAAATTTACAGGAATGATCCTCACTGGGTTTGTCCGCTCGATAAAGATATTGAAGCTGTTTTCGATCCCGAAAAGAACGAGCTGCATAAGCATGGTGTATGTACCCGATGGGTGTTGAAATCAGACGATGGCAAATTAATCGGAAGAATAGCCGCCTTCGTGAATGAGAAAAAGGCTTATCAGCCCGAACAGCCTACCGGCGGGATTGGCTTTTTTGAATGTATCAATGATCCGGAAGCGGCTAAGCTACTGTTCAGCACTGCCGAAAAATGGCTGGCAGAAAAGGGCATGAAAGCTATGGACGGGCCGATCAATTTTGGAGAAAATGACAGTTTCTGGGGACTCCTGATCGAAGGATTTACCACACCTTCGTATGGAATGAATTACCATCACCCCTATTATAAAGCGCTTTTTGAGGCTTATGGATTCAAAACGCTTTATGAGCAGATTACGAATCACCTTGAGGTAAATAAACCCTTTCCGGAGCGATTTACCAAGATCGCCGAATGGGTTGCCAATAAACCGGGTTATAGCTTTAAACACCTTGAAGTGAACAAGCTGGAGGCTTATGCAAAGGATTTTGCTGAAATATACAATGATGCCTGGCAGGATTTTGAAAACTTTGTTCCGCTTCAAACCAAAGGAATTCTGGAAACTTTCAATAAAATGAAAACGGTGATGGATGAGAAGCTGATCTGGTTCGCATACATCAATAATGAACCGGCATCAGTAATTGTGATTCTTCCGGATGCGAATCAAATGATTAAAAGCTTCAATGGCAAACTCGGTTTAATAGAAAAGCTAAAATTCCTCTACTATCGCTGGAAAGGGGTAAACCGGATGCGGGCAGTGGTAATGGGTACGAAGAAAGCCTTTCAGAAACACGGCCTGGAATCGGCATTATTCATCAAACTCAAAGAATATGTGCTCCCTTTGAACCAGTATCTTGAGCTGGAATTATCATGGGTTGGTGATTTTAACGACAAGATGCTGTCCATTCATGAGGCTACCGGAGCTACCTTTGGTAAAAGGCATGCCACGATGCGGAAAATGTTTTAACATGAGTTTGATATAGAATTGCCGGGCTATTTTTGATTGAGTAAATTTCCTTTGTCAGATAGCAAGGTCTGTGTCTCTTCGGTCATGCCAGCCCCTTTCTAGCGCATGCGCAATGTCATTATTTAAGGGCAAGAGGTTCTGGCTTTCGCCAGAATGACAATGCATTTTTTTAATAATGGAGGAGATCCTGAATTCGTCAGGATCGTAATCCTTAAATAATGACATTGAGCGCAGGCGTGTCGCACGTGCTTCTTTATTTAATTTCTGGAATGTGCAGTAAACGTGCACCAGCATACCGGGCTACCCGTCCCGATGAAATACAGCACCGGGTAAAATAAACCTTGCCGGAGGAGGTAGCTGCCGGCTAATGGGAGTTTGAATCATACGCTTATTCTAGCCGGCACTACCCCGTAGGAAAGGGCTGAGCCAGCCTATACTACACTGGCATTGCTTTCCAAAATCTAATCATTGCGAACCCAGAGCCTTATATAGGCAATTATTACCTTCTTATTTTAACCTTTCTGACATCTGATACAGATATATTAAATCAAAAAGTCCCGCACATGCGGGACTTTTCTGGAATTTACGGGACTATGCTTTCAATTTTCGAAGCTCTTCATACAATTCGATGATCTTCTTTTGCATGTCGAGAAGCTCTATCTCCCGCTCATGAAGTTTTATGGTTAAGTCTTCAAGATCTGAGTTATGCTTCTCCTGTTCTTCTGAATCATTGAATGTTAATAATTGAACTAAACTCATATCAAATATTCGGGCTATTTCTTCGAGTCTGGATACATTTACATCAGTAATACCGGTTTCTATTTTGGAGAAAGCGGGGATTGAAATTTTTAAACGTTTGGCAACGTCTTCCTGGCTCCAGCTCTTCTGATGCCGCAATAAGCGTATTTTTTTACTTAATTCTTTCATTGTATTGTTTTTATAGGATAGATGGTAGGTGTATTCTATTTAAAAGCGAATTTTTGAAATAATTATTGTCATTGGAAACGATTTTTTTCGCTTATGTTAATTTTATTTAGCAGAACCAATGCCGAATAATAAGATTCTTATTATGGTGATTGTAAAACCATTTTAGGAGAATCTAACTGTTAAACGTATATTTCTGGAAAAAGTTCTATTCATTGGAATAAATTCATATATTTTATATTAATTTATTTTCAATAGAAATGATTTAATTTCTAAAGGGTTAAAAGAAAAGATTTTAACCCAGGGATCTGCAACAATAGAATACTGTAGAAAACATGAAATTTCTATTTTGAACGAAAAAACACGACAATAATTATACTAAATATAAAAATATTTTCTTCATTAAAAAAACTAAGCAAATACCAGATCAGGAATGAAACCTGAACTTAGCAGCAACCCAATTATTTAATTCTTTATGCTCTAAATAGCTGAATCCAAGGCTTTCACACTTCTCTTTCAAAATTTCCAGATCGGGATCCTCATAAAAGCCACTCAGAAAGAGCAAGGTTCCGGGCATGGAAGCCTGGGCATAAGTCTCCAGCTGATCGATCAAAATATTGCGGTTAATATTGGCCAGAATGATATCAAATTTCTGATCAGGAATTACCTCCTTAGAACCTTTAAGGGCTATTATATTGCTGATCTTGTTCAGCTCTGAATTTTCAATCGTGCTTTCATAACAGATCTCATCATAATCAATCGCCAGCACTTCCTTTGCTCCTAATTTAGAGGCCAGAATTGCGAGGATACCTGTCCCGCAGCCCATATCAAGTACCTTCTTGCCTTTAAACTTCTCTTCCAGCATAAATTCCATCATCAATGCGGTAGTTTGATGATGTCCGGTGCCAAAAGCCATTTTGGGATCTATGACGATCTCATGTTCAAATTCAGGATGAGCTTCATGAAATGTTGCCCTGATATAGCATTTACCGGCTACCTGTATCGGTTCAAAATTACTTTCCCATACCTCATTCCAGTTTTGATGGGGGATTTTGTTCTGGGTATAGGTAAAAGATAACATATCTGCAAAGTCTGCAGCTAAGCTATCCAGTTTACTCTGATCCAGTTCAGATTCGGGGATATAAGCCTTAAATCCCTGATCTGTATCTTCAAAGGTATCGAAGCCGATCTCAGACAAGGCGTTGATCAGCAAATCCTTATGGAATTCCTCAGCAGATTGAAGTGTAAAAACCAGCTCTAAATAGGTCATTTCTGATCCAGGGCTTTAATGATATCCACAAAATCGCGGGCTTTCAAAGAAGCCCCCCCTATCAGTCCCCCGTCAATGTCGGGCTGTGCAAATAATTCGGAAGCATTTTTAGGGTTGCAGCTGCCTCCATAGAGTATGGTCAGATCGTCTGCGAGGCTTTGATTGTATTTATCGGCTACCAGGGTCCGGATATAGGCATGAATTTCCTGAGCCTGTTCCGGGCTGGCTGTTAAGCCGGTTCCAATGGCCCATACCGGCTCATAGGCAATTATAAGCTTACTGAAATCTGTTTCAGCAAGATGAAAAGCAGCCTCGGCCAGTTGCGATTTAATCACATCGAAATAAGAACCATCATTGCGCTGCTCCAGGGTCTCCCCGATGCAAAATATCGGAATAAGGTTGTTCTTTAAGACTGCATCCAGCTTCTGTGCCAATTGAGCATTCGATTCTGAAAAATAAAGTCTGCGTTCAGAATGCCCGATAATAATATAAGCCGCACCTGCTGAAGAAAGCATTGATGCCGAAACTTCACCTGTAAAGGCACCACTATCTGACTGATGGCAATTTTGGGCTCCAACAGCAAGTTTATCATTAGTTGTTAAAGATTGAACCAGGCTGCTGATGTGAATAAAGGGTGGACAAATAACCACACCCTGATCGCCCTTAACTTCCGCTTTGACCAATTCGCTAATTTCTGAGAAAAGAGCTATGCCTTCTTTCAGACCCATATTCATTTTCCAGTTACCGGCTACTATACTTTTTCTCATGTTATGTATTTGGAATTAAAATCTTCTGTATTGTTCTGTAATCTCAAAAACCCGTTTTAAAATAGCACTGTCGGTTTCATTAAATTTTGAATTTCTGCGTTCATAAACCTTAGCCGCAGTCTCAAACATCTTCTTTAAACTGTACACTTCAAAACCGGAATTTCCTCCCCATGAAAAGTCGGGTACAAAATTTCTCGGGAAGCCTGAACCGAAAATATTGGCACCCACACCCACCACTGTACCGGTATTAAACATCGTATTGATCGCACATTTTGCATGATCTGCCATAATTAAACCACAGAATTGCAGGCCTGTTTTGCGGAACCCCGCGGTAGGATAATCCCATAATCTTACCTCAGCATAATTATTCTTCATATTCGAATTATTGCTGTCGGCACCAATATTACACCACTCCCCGATCACAGAATTGCCAAGGTAACCTTCATGGCCTTTTGAAGAATTTGCAAAGATCACTGAATTATTTATCTCTCCTCCAACCTTAGAATGTGGCCCTACAGAGGTCATTCCATAGATTTTTGCCCCCATTTTAATAACAGAATCATCCCCAAGGGAAAATGAACCCCTGATATGGCATCCTTCCATCACCAGGGCTCTTTTGCCAAGATAGATTGGTCCTGTACGGGTATTGAAAGTAGAACATTCGGCATCAACACCATCTTCAATGAAAATATCGTCTCCCAGAACTGTATTGGTACTGCTTATAGCTGCTGATTGACGGCCTTTGGTAATCAGTTTAAAGTCCTTCCTGATCTCGGTATCATTGATCGTGAAAATATGATCCGGATAAGCTATCCGAACAAAGGGCTTGCTGTATTCAATCAGTTTGAATTTTTCGGTATGGAGCGGACTAAATTCCCTGGCATCACTTTCAGCCAGGCGCACTGCGATCAGTAATTGACCTGCAAGGAGTGCCTCCCCTTCTTTAATAGTATCCAGTGCCTCAATCAGATCATCATCAGGGCAAACGGCCGAATTGATAAAAAGATTCACTGCAAAGTATCTGAGCGGGTATTTATCCTGAAGGTAACTTTCAGTTAAATAAGCTGCATCTGTTTTAAGATGTTTCCGCCACTTATCAGCGATAGTCAAAATTCCGACCCTAAGTTCAGAAACCGGCCTGGTATAGACCAGGGGCAGCAAATTACTTCGAAACTGATCGTCAAAAAGAATTACACTCATCGAACAAAAATAAAAAAAGTCCCGACCTTATGAGCCGGGACCTTAAATATTATCGAAATAAATAATTATTTTTTCTCGTAACGTGAACGGAACTTATCGATACGACCTGCGGTATCAACCAATTTCATTTTACCGGTGTAAAAAGGGTGAGAGGTGTGTGATATCTCTAATTTTACAAGGGGATATTCGTTACCATCTTCCCATTTAATGCTTTCTTTGGTATCAATGCATGATTTAGTTAAGAAAGAATATTCATTAGACATGTCTTTGAACACAACTAATCTATAATTTTTGGGATGCAATTCAGCTTTCATCTTCAATACTTTTTAAGAGGTGCAAATATAGAATAAAATACACTTATTAAAAAGTAAATTTAAATTTTTATTGAGAATTCAAGCTTTAGTATTTATGGATCTGAAATCCGGTCTTCCCTGGTGGCTTATAAAAGATGGCTTAATGACGAATTTTAATATTCTTCAAAAAAACATCGAAACTGAAATTGTGATCATAGGTTCGGGCATAACCGGAGCGCTGGCTGCGCATTTTCTTTGTGAAGCTGGTGCTAAATGCATTGTAGTTGACAAACGAATGAGCAGTACGGGCAGCACAGCGGCAAGTACTGCCCAGCTGCAGTATGAAATTGACGTATTTTTGCATGAGCTTTCTGATCAGATCGGGACGGAAAATGCGGTAAAGAGTTATTCATTATGCCTGAAATCGATCAGCACCTTAAAGCAAATCATTTCCAAACTCAAACTGGATTGTTCCTTTGAAATGAAGCCCAGTCTGCAGCTTGCCGCCAATAAACAAGGCACAAAAAAATTAAAGCTTGAGTATGAATTCCGTAAGAAGCATAAACTCCCGATCGAATTTCTGGATAAAAAAACGCTGAAAAAACAATTTGGCATTGACCGGGATTCGGCCATTTATACAGATACCTCAGCTCAGGTTGATGCCTATATGCTCTGCCGGCTTCTGTTGGATCATCATAAAAAGAAATCAGGTCTGGAGGTTTACAGCTATACTGAGATTGTAAACGTCAATCATAAAAAAGATGGGATACGTCTGCTTACCGACCGGGGGCATGAGATAAAGGCAAAGAAAATGGTTTGCTCACCGGGTTATGAGTCTGAGTTTTTTCTGAAGGAGAAGGTCATGAAGCTAAATTCAACCTATGTATTTATAAGCAAACCGGTACTGAAAAATTTATGGCCTGAAAGCTGCATGATCTGGGAAACCGCGAGACCATACCTTTATATCCGGACCAGTACCGACAACCGGGTTATCGTTGGAGGGGAAGATGAAGCCTTCCTGAATCCGGAAAGCCGGGACAGAAAAATGGGACAAAAGAATAAAACTATATTAAGGAAATTCAAAAAGCTATTTCCGGAGATCGATCTGGAGATTGACTTTCACTGGTGCGGGGTATTTGGTGAAACAAAGGATGGACTTCCCTATATTGGTGTCCATCCCGAACATCCCAACACCTATTTTGCTTTGGGCTATGGCGGGAACGGAATAACTTTCAGCGTAATTGCGGCTGAGATCATCCGGGATCTTTATGTTGGCAAACCTTCGGGGAATGAAAAAATATTTGCTTTTGGTCGTTAGATCTCCTGGCAATTTCGATCAGTCCTGTTGGTGCAAGCGACGAGCGCACAAGCGGAGTCGGGCTTTCCATCCCGATGAAATACAGCTCCTGGTAAAATAAACCTTGCCGGAGGAGGTATCTTCCGGCTATTCGTAATTTGAAACAGAACGCGATTTCTTGCCGGAAATACTCCGGAGGAAAGGGCTGAACTAAGCTATAAAACACAGGGATTGCTTTCCAAAATATAATAATTGTGTACCAGAGCCCTACCAGGATAAGTATAAACCATCCTTTAACCAGTATAATATAAAAACAGCTTATTTAAGCTCCTGGCAAAGTTCGATCAGCACCCCATGGGCTGATTTTGGGTGAACAAAACAGACCAGCTTATTATCTGCTCCCTTTTTTGGAACTTCATTCAACAATTTGAAACCTTCAGCCTTTAAGCGCGCCATTTCATCTACTATGTTTTCAACTGCAAAAGCGATATGATGAATCCCTTCCCCCCGTTTCTCAATAAAACCGGCGATCGCACTTTCTGCAGAACTGGCTTCGAGCAGTTCAATCTTGCTTTCGCCGACTTTAAAAAACTCTGTAATTACATGCTCGGATACTACTTCTTCGGTTTTGTAGCTCTTGCAGCCCAATAGAGTCCCGTAAAGAGACCCGGCCTCTTTCAATGACCTGACGGCAATTCCAATATGTTCGATTTTGTCCATGAATCTGTTTTATGGCATAAAAATGACCATTTTATCTATACTGACATAGACAAATTGAAAATTAAGCAGAAAATATTTTCATATCTTTGTATCGTATTAAAAAGAATAAAAATGAATTTGCCGATATACTTAGATAATAATGCAACAACTCCAATGGATCCCCGGGTTCTTGATGCGATGCTGCCATACTTCAATGCTAAATTTGGAAACGCCGCAAGCAGGAATCATGCTTTTGGATGGGCTGCTGAAGAGGGTGTTGACTATGCCCGTGAGCAGGTTGCAAAGCTGATCGGAGCAAACGAAAAAGAGATTATTTTCACTTCAGGTGCAACAGAATCAGACAACCTTGCAATCAAGGGTGTTTTTGAAATGTATAAGGAAAAGGGTAATCATATCATTACCTGTGTTACAGAGCACAAGGCTGTTCTGGATGCCTGCAAGCACGTTGAAAAAATGGGAGGTGTGGTTACCTATCTTCCGGTTAAATCGGATGGCTTGATTGATCTGGCAGAGCTTGAAGCAGCCATGACCGAGAAAACAATATTGGTTGCGATAATGTATGGCAATAACGAAATCGGCGTAATTCAGCCGGTTAAAGAAATTGCCGCTATTGCTCATAAACATGGGGCACTTTTCATGACTGATGCAACACAAGCTGTTGGTAAAATCCCGGTTGATGTAAATGCTGATGGAATAGACCTGATGGCCTTCTCTGCACACAAAATGTACGGGCCAAAAGGTGTTGGCGCATTATATGTTCGTCGTAAAAACCCAAGGGTTAAAGTAACCGCACAAATGGATGGCGGAGGCCATGAAAGAGGAATGCGTTCGGGAACTTTAAATGTTCCCGGAATTGTTGGATTAGGTAAAGCCTGCGAACTTTGCCGCCTTGAAATGGATGAGGAAGCAAAACGCTTATCTAAGCTTCGCGATAGATTACAGGCCTCACTTACTGAACTTGAAGAAAGTTATGTGAATGGAAATGTAGAACATCGTTTACCTCATGTAGCCAATATTTCTTTCAAATATGTTGAGGGCGAGGGTTTAATGATGGCAATGAAAGATCTGGCTGTTTCTTCAGGATCGGCTTGTACTTCAGCTTCACTTGAGCCTTCATACGTATTAAAGAGCCTGGGCTTATCTGATGATCTTGCACATTCTTCAATACGATTTGGTCTTGGCCGCTTTACAACAGAAGAAGAAGTAGATTTTGCGATTGAACAAACTAAAAAAGCAGTTAATCACCTTCGCGACCTTTCACCACTTTGGGAGATGTTTAAAGAAGGAATTGATTTGGATAAGATTGAGTGGGCAGAACACTAAGTTGATTGTATAATTTGCAGATTTGAAAATGGGCTTCAAACTGCATAAATAATACAAATTAATCAACTTCAAATTGACATATTATCAAATTTTCAAATTAAAAAATTATGGCATATTCAGAAAAAGTAATAGATCACTACACCCATCCGCGTAACGTTGGTACGCTTGATAAAAGCAGTACTAAAGTAGGTACCGGTTTGGTTGGTGCACCTGAATGCGGCGACGTAATGCGCCTGCAGATCGAGGTCGACGAAAACCATATGATCACCGATGCGAAATTCAAAACTTTTGGTTGCGGATCGGCAATTGCATCTTCTTCCCTTGCAACTGAATGGTTGAAAGGAAAATCAATTGATGATGCAATGAAGATCGACAACATGGATATTGTAGAAGAACTTGCTCTTCCACCGGTGAAAATCCATTGTTCTGTATTAGCAGAAGATGCGATTAAAGCTGCTATTAATGATTACCGTGTTAAAAACGGGATGGAAGCATTAGAGTCAGCAAAATCACACCACTAATAAATCACTTAGTCCTAAGGTCTAAGAGCTGATGATAAGCAGAATAAAATGGTAACAGTTACAGATAAAGCGAAAAACAAGGTTGAAGAACTCATGAAAGAGAACGGACTCGATGCGGGTTATTTTCTTCGTGTTTCTGTTCAGGGAGGCGGATGTTCAGGTTTATCTTATAAAATGGACTTTGATAATGAAGAAAAACCGGGCGACCAGTTTTTTGAGGATCAGGGTATCCGTTTAGCCTTGGATATGAAGTCATTTTTATATCTGGCGGGAACTGAACTTGATTTCTCAGACGGACTGAATGGGAAGGGTTTCAATTTTCATAATCCAAATGCTTCCAGAACCTGCGGTTGCGGGGAAAGTTTTTCGGTATAATTCAAATTTTTAACAATCTGTTACACATAACAGATTGTATATCAATGCAAAAGGCTCTTAATAGAGCCTTTTGCATTTTAACGGGTAATCTGTTATACTTGTTAATTAAATATTTCCCAAAATGCTTAAGATGAATCCAATAACAGAGTCCACCACTATACCTGACCTGCTGCGGAACGTGGTCGGGTACGTCCACGATGAGAATACCCCCTTTTTAATGCATAAGGTTAAGGAAAGCTGGGTAGAGATCAGTTATAAACAGGTATTGGATACTGCTGATGCCATCTCTTCCTACTTTCTTGAGATGGGGATTATGAAAGGCGACAGGCTGGCGCTGATCATTGAGAATTCGGTTGATTGGGTATATTATGATCAGGGAGTCCAGCAAATTGGTGCTGTTAACGTATCGGTCTATCCCACCCTATCCGAATCAGAGATTGAATATATATTGAACGATTCTTCTGCTAAAACGATCCTGGTAGGAAATCCTTTTCTTTTCCGTAAAATAATTAAGATTGCCAATAACTGTCCTGAATTACAGCGCATCATCCCGGTATTTGATGATTATGAGAAATACCTTCCCGAAAGAGAATTGAATGCCGGAGTGATCAGTTTCAGTGGTCTCATAGAAGAAGGGAAGAATGCACTGGAGAGGCAAGGAAATAAAATTGAGGAAGCCAGGGCTGCAATTTTACCAGGTGACCTAACTTCTCTGATCTACACTTCTGGTACCACAGGAATCCCAAAGGGAGTTATGTTAACTCATTCCAACTTTGTACAAAATGTAAAGTTTTGTCTGGAGCAGATTCCTGTGATCAATGAGAATGATGTATTCCTGTCCTTCCTGCCTCTGTCACATGTATTTGAGCGAACAGCTACCTATCATGTTTGTTGTGCTGTAGGAAGTAAAATCGCTTTTGCTCAAAGCCTAGAGCTATTGGCAAAAAACATGGCAGAAGTGAAGCCGACTATTATGAGTTGTGTACCACGCTTACTGGAACGGATTCATGATAAAGCGATGAAAAACGGCACCTCAGCCGGTGGATTGAAATCCAAAATATTCCTTTGGTCAATTGAAACAGGGCAACACTACCGTGAAGTTCAGGAAGCTGGAAAAACGCCTGGAGTATTACTAAGCATGAAGAAAGCGATTGCAGAAAAGCTCGTATTCAGTAAGATCAAAGAAAAAACCGGTGGCCGCTTAAAGTTCATGCTTTCGGGCGGAGCAGCATTGCCTAAAAATGTCGGTGAGTTTTTCGGAAACCTGGGCATTAAGATTCTGGAAGGATTCGGGCTTACTGAAACTTCTCCTGTTATGGCGGTGACAGAATACCACCGCCAGGTTTATGGAACCGTGGGCCGTATTATTCCGGGTATTGAAGTAGCGATTCAGGATGTGGAAAGTAAGAAAATCCTGACCATACAGACGCATGATACATTCGATGAAAATTTTGAATGTCCTGAAGGCGAAATCATTGTAAGAGGACATTGTGTAATGAAGGGATACTGGAATAAGCCTCAGGAAACTGCCGAGGTTATCGATCAGGATGGATGGTTCCATACCGGGGATATTGGACGCTATTACAAGGGGAACCTGCAGATCACTGACCGGATAAAAAATATGCTGGTAAATGCATATGGAAAGAATATCTATCCTACGCCGGTTGAAAACACCTATCTGAAGAGCTCCAAGATAGAGCAGATCTTTCTGATTGGCGATAAACGGGAATACGTTACAGCTATTTTAATCCCATCAAAGGAAGTACTTCAGGAAACTTTCCACCTGAATGAAGAATTTTTCCAGGAAAAAGATTCCTTCATCAGGGATCAGAAGATTCTGGATTGGCTGAATGAGGATATACGCAAATATTCGACTGAGCTAGCCAAATTTGAAAGAATGAAATCTTTCCTTGTTAAACGAACTCCATTTAGCATTGAGGAGGGTGAAATTACCCCTACCATGAAAGCCAAACGCAAGGTAATCGAGAATAAATATTCGGAAGATATCAGTGAGATGTATTTGCAGGATACGGAGGAAAGCTGAAAGCGGAAAGCTGAAAGCTAGAAGCCGAAAGCTAAAAGATCAAAGAATAAAGAGTAAAGACATTTCAATATTCATTGGGAAATTGTACCTCTTTTGGTTTTGTTTTCCGTATGATAAGCTTCCTTAGCATTTTTGCGCTGAAAACCCTATTTTTGCAGAAATTGAAAATAAATGAGCATCGGATTATCTGAACTGGAGATTTTACGCCGGGAAGCCCTGGCAGAGCTACGTAAACTGGGTATTGACCCATATCCACCTGAAGCATTTGAAGTAAATGTCAATGCGCTGGACATTAAAAATAATTACGAGCGGGATAAGACTTCCTATAAGAATATCCGTTTTGCAGGCAGGATAATGAGCCGCAGGATAATGGGCAGTGCTTCCTTTGTAGAGTTACAGGACTCTACAGGCAGGATACAGGCCTATATCAACCGCGATGAGATCTGTCCGGGGGAAGATAAAACACTTTACAATACCGTATTTAAAAAGCTGCTCGACATTGGTGATTTTGTCGGTGTCAGCGGATATGTTTTCACCACTAAGACAGGCGAAATCTCAATTCATGTAAGTGAAATGAAGATTTTATCTAAATCTTTAAAGCCTCTCCCTATCGTAAAGCGGGATGATGATGGAAATATCTACGATGGATTTACTGATCCGGAAATGCGCTACAGGCAGCGTTATGTCGACCTGACAGTTAATCCGGATTTCAAGCAAATCTTTATCAAAAGATCAAAAGTAATCAATACCATGCGTTCCTATTTTGATGATCAGGGATGGATGGAAGTGGAAACCCCTATCCTGCAGCCGATACATGGTGGTGCAGCTGCACGTCCTTTTAATACTCATCACAATACATTGGATATGCCTCTTTATCTGCGGATTGCAAATGAGTTATATCTTAAGAGACTTATTGTTGCCGGTTTTGATGGAGTTTATGAGTTTGGCAAGATGTTCAGGAATGAAGGAATGGATCGTACCCATAACCCTGAATTCACATCAATGGAAATCTACGTTGCCTACAAGGATTATATCTGGATGATGGCGATGGTAGAGGAATGTCTTGAAAAAGTGGCTCTGGCTGTACACGGAAAATCAACAATAAAGGTTGCTGAACATGAGATTGACTTTGCCGGTCCTTATGAGAAGCTTTCCATGTATGAGTCTATTGAAAAATTTACAGGAATCGACGTTTCAAATATGAATGAGGATGAATTACGCCTTACCTGTAAGAAACTCAATATCGAAATTGATGCGACTATGGGCAGAGGCAAACTGATCGATGAGATTTTTAGTGAAAAGGTCGAAGAACATCTGATTCAGCCAACTTATATTACCGATTACCCGATCGAAATGACTCCTCTTGCGAAAAAACACCGCAGCAAGGAAGGTTTGGTTGAGCGTTTTGAGCTGTTTGTGATGGGCAAGGAGATCGCCAATGCCTATACTGAACTGAATGATCCGATCGATCAGCGTGAACGCTTTGAAGATCAGCTTTTGCTTGCGGGGCGTGGAGATGAAGAAGCAATGGCTATGGATGATGATTTCCTGAGAGCATTGGAATATGGTATGCCACCTACCTCCGGACTTGGAATTGGAATCGACCGTCTGGTTATGCTAATGACCGATCAGAGTACCATACAGGAAGTCTTGTTTTTCCCTCAGATGAGACCTGAGAAAAAAGCAAAAATAGCTACCGCCGACGATTTTATTGCGATTGGCATACCATCAGAATGGGTTCCCGTATTGAATAAAATGGGCTTTAAAACCGTTGAAGAACTGAAAGCTGGCAATCCGAATAAGGTATTTAACGACCTTGGCGGGATGCGTAAAAAAATGAAGCTGGAAATCGCCATGCCTTCAAAGGATACTGTAATGGAATGGTTTAGTTAACAAAATCATAACATAAACATAAAGGCCGCCCTGCATAAAGCAGGTCGGCCTTTATTATTTTTGTATTAAACCAATTAATATGAAAGTTATGAAAAATTCAAGTCTTGAAATCACGGAACAGGAATACCTGATCAAACTTAACAAAGAGGATTTTGATCTTTCCTTTATTCATCAACTCCTTAAACGGATTCAGTCGGAACAATATTTCTTCAGTTCAAAGAAGAGCTATGATGAACCAGAATTTGTGGGAAGTCCGCTTTGCTGCAGCGACTACTCAATCCGTTTTGACAATTTGAGGGATAAGTAAGAAAATTAAAAGGGTTGGCGGAAATTGCGTTGCTGCACCGTACGATCCATTTGTCCCATTTGATCCTTCATCATTTTTATCTGCTCAGCAAGCAATTTATTCTTATCAGCCTTCTTGGCCTCCTGCAGATAAATAGTTGCCTCACGTTTATTTCTTTTTGCCATTGCAATACCAGCCAGACTTAATTTGGCCAGTGCAATGTTATGATCCATGGTCATTCCTAAACTGATCGCTCTCTTGAAATATTTCTCTGACTGAAGTGGTGCCTTACGCGATTCGATCAATCCAATCAATAGGTTATAATAGCCGTGCTGGCCTTTAAATAGCTGAGTTTCGTAGTTCGAAATTCCTTTAAGCCACTCCCCTGCTTTATCCATATCATCTTTACGCAGAAAGTATTGAGCAATCAACATCTTCTCATGATAAAAGAATGTTACTGCTACAAGAATGGCAAGAAAAACCAAAGGAATCCCCCATCCCCAAAATCCAAAAACCATTAATGTTACCGATGCACCCAATATTATGGCTGCAATTATCAATCTGATGAAATTAGGCATTGTCTTCTTATCTCTTAAATTTGTTGCAAATATCCGTTTATTTGAGCGTTTAACCAATATCTATCTAATAAATTATGCCTTTAAAACTAGAGGAAAGCTGGAAGGATGTTCTGGAAGCAGAATTTGAGAAAGAGTACATGAAAAAACTTCGTTCCTTTCTTCAATCTCAGCAGGAGCAAAAAAGAATAATATACCCCGGGAATAGTTTGATTTTCAATGCCTTTAATCATACTCCATTTAAAAAAGTAAAAGTTGTTATTATTGGCCAGGATCCTTATCATGGCCCCAATCAGGCACATGGTTTGTCTTTTTCGGTTCAGAAAGGGGTTCCTATTCCACCCTCCCTTCAAAATATTTTCAAGGAACTTCAGGCAGAATACAAAGACTTTCAATTTCCGCAACACGGCGACCTGAGTTCATGGGCAGACCAGGGGGTATTATTATTGAACGCGACTTTAACTGTTGAAGCCTCAAAGGCGGGATCCCATCAGAATCAGGGATGGGAAAAATTCACTGATCAGGCAATTCAAATCCTGTCGGAGCAAAGAACAGGGATCGTGTTTCTATTATGGGGTAAATATGCACAGGCTAAAGCCGGACTAATTGATCAGAATAAGCATCAGGTTTTAATGGCCGCCCACCCCTCGCCTTTTTCAGCTTATAACGGATTCTTTGGGTGCAATCACTTCATCAAGACGAATGAGTACCTGGAGAAGAATGGGGAGAAGGGGATTGATTGGAGGGTAGAGTAGGAATTTGCTGATTTGTCAATTTGTTGATTTGTCCATGACAATTATTTTTAATTGTCAAAGTAGTCCTCCAATTGACAAATAGACAAATTGAATAATAGACAAATTAGTATTCCAAAGGCACCGCCGGCTCTTTCTTATTCGTCGACATGATCATCATGGTCTGAAAGGTTTTAACTACACTGATCTTGCTGATCTTATCCATAATCAAGCGCTCGTATGATTTAATATCCTTGACATAGGCCTTAAGCAGGAAATCACACTGACCGGTAACATGATGACATTCAGTGATCTCTTTGATCGCATCGATTTCCTCCAAAAAAACCTGGATGGTATTATTCTTATGAAAATC
>NZ_DASWXT010000034.1:0-16586 GCF_036405355.1 Daejeonella sp. | reverse complement strand
ACTAAATCTATCACCCTGTTAATCACTGTTGCGGCAACTTCTTCAATAGTTTTGGGAAGACTGTAAAAGGATGGAGTTGCCGGACAAATTATCCCTCCGGCTTCGGTCACAGTTTTCATATTATTGATGTGAATCAGGCTATATGGGGTTTCCCTGACCAGCAGGATTAATTTGCGTCTTTCCTTAAGCATAACATCCGCAGAACGGGTAATCAGATCATCAGAGACACCGCTGGCTACGCGACCCAGGGTCCCCATAGAGCATGGACATACAATCATAGTATCAAAACCCGCAGATCCCGAAGCAAATGGAGCCATAAAATCACGTTTTTCATAAAACCTGAAATTATAAGATGAATAGTCCTTATTGCCGAGTTCATGTAACCAGACATCTTTGGCATTATCAGACATGATGATACCAATTTCGGAAATCTGATCCTTCAGATCCTTTAATTTATCAAATAGAACTTTTGCATAAATTGAACCACTCGCTCCTGTTACTGCAACTACAATCTTCTTCTTACTCATTGGAATTTTATGATAAATCGCACCAATACAGGTACCGGATTAATTTGCACTTATCATGAGAAAATATCTCTTTAATCAAAGTATCAAATTTCACGACAAATATCAATCAATTTAGCCGGAATGTGTCACTAAACACAAGATTCCATGCCACAATTGTGCCATAATGAGGTAAAAAAACAATCAGATTTCAATCATTTATGTCCGGTTAAAATAAAACTTCTAACCAAATGCGCTAGCTATAAATTAAAATGGGAATTTATTAACGTTTTTAAAGCATGCCTGCTGTTTTACTAAAATTTTAGGATAAGCAAAATGAGGTTCCAGCTTTCGCTGAATCCAATACTATCGGATGACATGCATTTTTTTAGTATTGGGGAGATCCTGAATTCGTCAGGATCGCTTGCCCCAAAAAGCCCCTGTAATGATATCACTCAGATTCCGGCGAAGGCCGGAATCTCCCTATTCCATCCTTCGGATTGTCATTCCAGCGAAAGCTGGAACCTCCTAAAATAATGAAATTTCATTTCAAGCATTCCCCGGACACTAGTGATTTTCAACCCGATAGCTATCGGTTGTCTCTTCTAAGCTGCCTTATAGATGCCGTAAGACTATCTCGTTCCAGTACTTTCTCATTTACAAGAGCGTAATTCAGAGCCTTGTCCAGAGACTTCCTTACCCTCTCCTTTTCAATCCTGATTCTTTTATTTTTAACTTCTTCCTGATAAATCAATTCCTCTCTGGAATTATAGAATTTGATCACCTGGATTTTAGGGCTCAGGACATTGCTTTCAACCACCCATGTTCCTTTTGATTTGTCGCTTGTGATTTCCTGAGCAATACCAACCTGAATTGAACAGAACAGAACTGCTGCTGTGAATATTTTTTTCATTTTCATTTATTTTTATTGTTTATTGATCCCCACCTGCGGGATGGATAAATTGATTATTAGAACAAAAATTTCCTTTCGGGTTTAATACTTATTTAATCGTGCCGCATTTATAATTTTAAATTTTATCCAAAATTGTATTTCGAACGATCTTGAAAAAAGAAATACCGACACAGACACCAGGAACTCATTTAAACAGTCCGAAATCATCGTTAAAGGACGCTTATCATCAAAAAAGATTCCAATAGCGCTGCCGGAGGTCGTTTATCGACAGAATTGAACTTTACATCGATAATCATCCACTCTCATTCTGCAGCATGTAATAAAAAAGTATTTTTGAGTATGAATCTCTATCACAGACTCTTAGTAAGGCCAAAACTGAGGAGGATCATTGAGCATCTAATATTCTGGATCATTGCATTGGCCTTACTCACCTTTTATTTTGGAGCAGATAAACCCAATTATCTGATTCCTTTAAGAAATAACCTCTTCTATCTCCCTGTACATATTGGCTATTTCTATTTTCTTGCCTATTATTTAATTCCTAAATATTTATACACCAGGGAGTATCTGCGATTTTTCGCATCACTTATAGGCCTTATTCTGGTCACTGGATTTTTTACACGTCTGATTGATATTTTCTTCGTGGATCCTTACCTGTTTAAAATCCAAAAAGAAATTGGGATAAAATTCACCTGGGATAAAATGGAAGGTGACTTTTTTGAAAAGCTTCAAAAACCCTACTACTTTGTCAATGCAATCAAAGGCTCAAACCTGATTGTTTGGATTGCATTAAGCATCAAGTTTTTCAAGATGTGGTATGAACGCCGGCAGGCTGCAATGGAAGCCGAACTAAACTTCCTGAAAGGACAAATCCATCCGCATTTTCTGTTCAATACACTCAATAACCTGTATTCACTTACAATACAGATGTCTCCGAAATCTCCATTTATCGTAATGGGATTATCTGATATTTTACGGTACATGCTTTATGAATGTAATACAGATTCAATCGCTTTAAAACGCGAAATAGAACTAATTGAAAGTTATATAGCACTCGAAAAGATAAGGTATGATAACCGGCTGGAATTAAACCTAAGCATCAGTGGTAATGTTGATAATATTGAAATTGCCCCGCTGCTGATGCTTCCACTGGTTGAAAATGCTTTTAAACACGGTGCTGGTGAAAAGGTAGGTGATGCCTGGATCAATATTGATCTGACTGTAAAAAGTAACATTTTAAAACTTAAAATATCAAATAGTAAACCAGAAACTATTTCTGATAACAGTGAAAAGAATAAAGGCAATATAGGTCTTGCCAATCTAAAGAAGAGACTTGAGATTTTATATCCTGATGCCTATGATCTCAAACTATTTGATGAACAGGATATGTTTCTTGCAGTTTTAGAGATACAGACGGATAAGCATATTGTTTTTTAGCGCATGAAAATAAGAACAGTGATCGTTGATGATGAACCTCTTGCAATAGAGGTCATTGAAACCTATCTCAAGAATTTCAGTGATATAGAGATCATTGCGAAATGCGGGGATGGCATACAGGCATTTAATACGCTGCAGCAAAAAAAAGCCGATTTGATGTTTCTTGATGTTAAGATGCCCGGACTTACTGGGACAGAACTTTTAAAAAGTCTGAAAAACCCTCCAAAAGTAATTTTTACAACCGCATACCATGATTATGCTGTTGAAGGATTTGAACTGAATGCCCTGGATTATTTGCTTAAACCTGTATCCTTTGACCGTTTCCTGAAAGCTATGGAGAAAGTTTATGAGCATTTTGGATTTACTTCAAGGCAGAATATTCAAACCGGGATTATGCCTTCGAGAAACCAGGATATTTATCTCTATCTCAAGGTGGATAGAAAGATGGTTAAAATAGATGTTAAAGATATTTTGTGGATCGAGAGTCAGAAAGATTACATAAAAGTTGTCTTAACAGACAGAGAATTAATCTCCAAACAGAAGATCAGCATATTGGAAGAATTATTGCCTGAAGACGAATTCCTGAGAATACACCGTTCCTTTATTATTTCAATGAATAAGATTGAAAGTTTTAACTCCAGTAAAATCGAGATAGATGGCAAGGAGTTACCTATCGGCAGAAATTATAAAAACGATTGCCAAAGACGTTTGAATCAGTATGGATAAACTGTTGCTTTGGGCTTTGGGCTGTCAGCTTTCAACTTGTAAATCTCTTTCTTCCCATAGCATACCGAATCCCTTCCAATATATGCTTAAGAAACAAAGGGTCTGTATATTTTTCATCAGCATGACCCAGTGCTGTATAAAAAGATCTTCCCCCCTCAAATTCGCGGTACCATGCCATTGGATGAAAAGAGCCATTGGTTCCTCCTTTGTAAGTACTTTCATCAACACTGATTAGTACTCTAATATCATTGCCGATACTCTTAAAATTATAAAGTTCTTCCTTAATATTCCACTTTTTTGGAAGATGTCTCGTGGATCGGTTTTTCCTGTCAAGTACATTGAAAGTAGCAAACTGTTGTACCGGGTGGCCATTAAATATTGCTCCTACGAGTTTACCATACCAGGGCCAGTTATATCCCCCGGCCGAGGCACCATGAATACCCATGTAGCCACCTCCAGCATGGATATAATTTTCAAATGATCTTTGCTGCACACTATCCAGCATATCCCCTGAGGTGCTTAAAAACACTACTGCATCGTATTTTTTCAGGCTCTCAACAGTAAACAGACTTGCATCAGAACTAGTGTCGGTTTGAAATTTAAATTCCTTTCCTAGTTTGGTAATAGCAGCAATCCCTGCCGGAATGGAAGCATGTTTGTAGGCTGCGGTCTTGTAAAATAGCAGGATCTTTTGGGGATGCTTCTGTGCTTTGAGATCAGAAGCAAAGATCCAGGATAATACCATTAAAAATGCCAGGATAATTTTATTCATAAAATTGATTTTTGAAACGCAGATTGAAATTATCTGTTCTTAAATTTCATTTTCGCCTTTTCCCTCGAACTGTAATTATAATCTTTAGCATTACTTTCCTTTTTGGGATGAAAAGCTGCTCCACTCAGTGTTTCAGTATCCTGAGTGATCTTTGTGGTTTTGACAGCCTTTTTGGGTTTGTCTTTTTCAATGACAAGATCTTCAGGCAGCTCTGCAATTGGAAGAATCTTACCAATAGCCAGTTCAATCTTCTTAATCAAAGCAAGTTCAATATCCGTTGAAAAACTGAGGGCCATTTGTTCGTTCTCAGCATTTGAACTATTCTTGACTATCCTGCCGACAAATGTCTCGACATCTGCAGGTATTTCAAGGTGAAAAATAAAAGGGATTCCATCGAGCTGAATTGATTCTTTCAGATCATCTGCAATAAGCAATATTCTGGCATCATCTGTTTGCTTAAAATCATCGATCAGATCAAAACCGGGATGATCAAAGAATAATGGCTTATAAATCGCAATATCCTTGTCGAGGTATTTAAAAAGGCTCTTGAATACTTTTTCTGCTGTAAGTCTGGTATTGACGAACACAACTGCTTTACTGAAAACATCCTTATCCCTGAGGAGAAGATTGAGCAAATTTACCTTTGTCTTGAAATCAGGTACTTTATAAAGCAATTGATCAATAGTCTCTAATTTAGGTTCACCCAGATCATTCACTTCGATCAAAGCCGGCTGATTCATGAACTGATCGATCAGAAGATGCAGTTTATCATGCAGAACCTCAGTAAATACCAGATGCTGGCATTTAACAATACTTCTGGCTAGTTCTGCTACAGGCAATTGCATCCCACGTTTAACGATCTCTGCGGCATCATCGACAATGAACATGATAATCTTGTTCAGATTCAATCCGAGTTTGAGGTAAATTGCCCTTGCCCTGTCGGGAGTGGCAACCACAATATCAGCCCCATCTGCAAGAGCATCCATCTGCGACTCCATCCCTCCTTCTGAATATAATCCCACTATCCGGATGGTCTGATTCCTGTTTAACAGTTCAAACCGCTCAACGACAGCTAATACATGATCTTTATCCGGAACCAGAACCAAAGCGCGTGGTGCTTCCTCCAGGCCGTATTTTAAGCGCATTAACGATCCAAGAACATAGGCTGTTGTCTTCCCCGAACCTTCAGGTGCTACTGAAATCACATCCTGTCCACCCAGAATGCGCGACATCGTTTTAAGCTGAATTTCTTTGGGACCTAAATAACCCGCATCAGTCATCGCTCTGACCAAGGGCTTACTCAGCTTTAATTTCTCTAACAAGACCATGCAAACAGATTTTTTATTTTGAAATGCAAAGGTAGTGGTTAGTATTGAGTAGTTAGTATTGAGTATTGAGATATTAAAATCTATAACTTAAAAAACATCCTACTCTAGCAGCAAAGGATCTTCCTCCTCACCCGTTAAACTCAGCGAAATCGTATCAGCCCCGGCAATCCCTTCAATAGAACCCTTAATACTTGATGCATTCAGCAAGACCTTATCCAGTTGCTTTTCGCGCATTTTCCACATTTTCTCCATCGCATCACGCTCCCGGTGGATGGATAAGCGCATACTCATATAACCTTCACGAATGGCTTTCCATTGTTCTGAGAATTCAGTCCCGGTCAGATAATCATAAAGCATATGCATTTTATCACCACGGTTTTCCTGAGATTTGGAAGAATTATAAAGTCTCAGAATACCATCTCTTAAAACATAGGCCACAGCCTTTACTTCCTCAAAAGAACAGATCCAGACACCATCCCGCTCTCCAAAACAGTTCATGCCTTTAGGATAAGTTTGGGTTACAATTACTGCAACATCAACTCCCTCTTTACGCATGTCTTTTTTAAGTTTATCTATCCAGTCGTTCGCAAAATCTTTGGTGCGTTTACTTTCATAAATAATCTTACCGCAATCCTGGCCAAATTTATTCCTGACCACCTGGATACAATCTGCTCCACGAACTCCCTTACCTACTTCTCCTATCTGGTCGAATGGGAATGTAACCCTCAACACTTCCTCAAGAATCAATTCCTGAACCTCTCCCTGTAGCTGCATAGAGCCTTGTTCGGCTTTGCGGCGCATTTCATCTACCAGCTTCTTCTGATCTTCCAATTGCTTCTCAAATTCCTTTATCCGCAATTGATGTTCAGTTTCCTTCAACTGATTTTTTTCAAGTTCCTGCTTCTTGATCTGTTCAACAATCTGATTCCGCTCGGCCTGCATTTTCCGCTGAATCTCGATCTCCATCTCTTCCGCTCTCGTTTTAAGTTCCTGCTCCTTCTTTAAAAACTCCAGCTCCTTCTGCCCTGCCAGCTTTAATTTTTCCTGATTTTCTTTATTAGCATTCTCTAAAAAGTTCAGTTTGTTCTCAAAATCAACAGCAATACTTTTTCGAACCGCTTCTTCAAGATTGATTTTTTCCTGTGCCAGCTGCTGTTCAAACTTAACAGAAAGCGCTTTTTGCTGAACCTTAAAATCCTCTTCCTTCCTGAGAAATTCCTCATCCTTCTTCTTCTGCCAGGCAATCATCTTATCCCGCAATTCCTGTTCATATTCCTTACCAATGGCTTCCTCAAGTGGAAACGAGTGACCGCAGGATGGGCATTTTACTTCTGTTGACATATATTCCGGTTAAATATTCAATTTATGATTTTTATCCTCTGGAAATTTATTAAGCAATTTACTAATTTTATTAGTATTTCAAATAAATTGATAAGCTAAACAATTAACAGAAACATAATCTTATGAAAATTCAATAAAAATTAATTTAGAACAATTCATAAGGAGTATTTTTATCCAATATTAGAAAAAATTGACGAAGTCAGGATTAAGAATCAATTTTATCGAATTGATTCTGTGACATAATATAAATGGATATCTACGGACAGGCATTATTGGATCAGTACCGGGGCAAATTAAAGAGTAAACTCTGGCTGTACAACAGCTACGGGCATCCCGAAGATATGCCTGTTGATATTTTCTTCAGACCTGAGGCAGATATGCCCGAAATGGAGATCATTGCAATGGATATGTGCAGGGGAAAGACCCTCGATATTGGTGCAGGAGTTGGCAGTCATGCACTGATTCTGCAGTCTAAGGGAATTGATGTTACTGCACTGGAAATCTCTTCAAAAGCCTGTGAAATAATGAAACACAGGGGTGTTAAAAAGGTTATTAATACAGATATACTGCAATATGATTCTGAAAAATATGATACCATATTGTTGCTAATGAATGGTATCGGGCTCTGCAAAGACATACCTGGTCTGCGCTATTTTCTGGACTATATAAAAGATTTATTAATGCCCGGAGGACAGCTTATTTTCGATTCATCTGATATTGCTTACCTCTATAAACCTGATGAATTTATATCCAGTAATTATTACGGTGAAATATCATATCAATATGAATATCAAAAAGTTAAAGGAAATTGGTTTAAGTGGTTATATGTTGATTTCGAGACCTTAAATGCAATAGCAGAAAAAGGCGGATGGGAGTGTGAAATGATCTATGAGGACGATATGGATCAGTATCTTGTCCGTTTGATACTCAAGTCAGACAAATGATTTTTTATATTTTGCATTCCAAATAAAGATTTATGAAATCCAAATTTACCGGAGCCTGTTTCAAATATATTTTAAAAACAGCCTTTACTTCATTATTGATTGTTTGTTTAACTAATATCTTATTTGCCCAGCAAAGAGATTATATAATTTCTGCGCCTGCCGGAGATGAATATGTGACAATCAAAAAGGAAGGCAAGACTGTTATTCCTAATGGCCGGTGTATAAGTCCGCTGGGAAAAACCCATATGGTTGCCCCTCACCCCTACGGACTTGCGATAAGTAGTGATGGAAACATTGCAATCACAGCAAATTCAGGAACCAGCCCTATCTCAATTAGTATTTTAAAAAATATTCTTTCAGATAACCCACAAATCACCCAGATACCAGAAAACCCCAAGGGCGATACCGGAATTCTTGAATCTGCATTTATGGGTTTGGTGATCTCGCCGGATAATAAAGTAGTCTATGTTGCAGGCGGGCAAAGCAATAAAGTTTACAAATTTGATATTGCAAGTGGAAAAGCTTTAGGAGCGATCAATTGCAGTTTTAAAAACAGCCAATTTGATTATTCACATGGATATATTGGTGATATGGTCGGTTCGAAGGATGGGCGCTATCTTTATGCAGTAGATCAGATTGGTTTCAGAATGATCACGATAGACCTGCTCCAGGAAAAATTGATTTCTTCAACTCCTGTTGGGCGTTACCCATTTGGAATAAGCCTTTCAAAAGATGAAAAAACAGTCTATGTAGCCAATGTAGGCATGTTTGAATACAGTTATATCAGGAAGAAAGTAAACGGTATCTGGAAAAGGGGTTCAATAGATGCTCCCGCTTTTGCCTATGATACACCTGAAGCTGAAAAAGGAATTGAGACTGATTCTGTTCAGGTCCCGGGACTTGGCACTGTGCAGTCGGAGAAAGCATTTTCAGTATGGGCTTTACAGGTCAAAGATCCGCTTAAACCGGTTGTAATTGCAAAGATAAAGACAGGGAACATGATAGGGCAAATGGTTGATGGAATTCCTGCAGTTGGGGGTTCAAGTCCTAACTCGATAGTTATTGCCGGAAATTATGTATTCATCAGCAACGGGAACAATGATAATATTACGGTACTCGACAGCCGGAAACAAAAGATTGTAAACCATATTAAACTTGCCCCTGAAGAACGTTTAAGCAAGATAAGAGGAATTATTCCTTTCGGACTTGCAGTTTCACCGGATGAAAAGCGGGTTTACGTTGCTGAGTCAGGAATTAATGCCATAGCCGTTATTGACGTTCCTACGTTAAAAGTTATTGGACATATTCCTGCCGGGTGGTTCCCTGCAAAATTAAAAGTATCGCCCGATAACAAAAAACTGATCATCTCTAATGCTAAAGGATTCGGAAGTGGTCCAAATGGAGGGGAAACCTTTAAAAGTGGACCCGCAGGTTCATATATCGGTAGTCTGATGTTTGGTTCAGTACAGGTTTGTGACATCCCTGATGATAAGGATTTGGGAGAGTTAACCAGGAAAGTCATTGAGAACAATTTCATGATCAGAAAGGCATCCGATTCTTCCTTTTCCTGGAGAAGTAATAATCCTGTTCCTCTTTTCCCCGGACAAAAAGATTCCCCAATTAAACATATTGTGTTCATTTCTAAGGAGAACCGAACTTATGATGAAGTTTTTGGTCAGCTAAAAAACGGAAATGGCGATCCTTCTATTGCAAGATATGGAGAAGGTGTAACATTCAGTAACAGTAAAGGTACCGCTACAGTTGAATCGGCTTCGGTAATGCCCAATCATCTGAAACTTGCAAGAACTTTTTCATTTAGTGATAACTTCTATGTTGATGCTGATGTATCTGCCGACGGACATCGCTGGCTTGTAAACACCTATCCCAACCAATGGGTTGAGGCAACAACTGCTGCAGGATATGGCTCAAACCGAACGTATCGCAGTGATTCGAATGCACCCGGAAATCTTGGGATTAACGGTTCGGCAGGTGCAATTTATCCGGAAGATTATAATGAGGCCGGTTCTATGTGGGAGCATATGGCAAGAAATAAGATAAGCTACTTTAACTTCGGCTTTGGGGTAATGTTCGAGCCTGGCGATTATAAGGATCATTACAAATACGGCGGAATAAAACACCTCGCTAATTATCCAATGCCTAAACCTTTGTTTGCGCGCACATCATACACCTACCCGACCTATAACATGGCCATTCCTGATCAATTCAGGGTAAGTGTTTTTGAAAAGGAGTTTAATGAAAAATGGGGAATTGGTAAAGAGGCAATGCCTTCTGTTTTGACTGTTATACTTCCTAATGATCATGGTGCAGCAGAACGCCCGGAAGCGGGTTATCCTTTCAGAGAGAGCTATATGGCTGATAATGATCTTGCTGTAGGCCGGATTGTTGAATTCTTATCCAACACACCCTACTGGAAAAATATGCTGATCATCATTACAGAAGATGATGCCCAAAATGGCGTTGATCATGTTGATGCTCACAGGAGTGTCCTGATGGTGATCTCGCCTTATACCCGAAAAAACTACTCAAGTCATACTCACACGAGCTTTGGAAGTATATTTAAAACCTTCTGGAATATTTTAGGCATTCCCTACCTCAACCAATATGACGCTGGTGCCAGCGACCTGGCAGATATGTTTACTGATGTTCCTGATTTCACACCTTATAAGGCCATACCTGCCGACAGCCGATTTTTTGACCCTCAGAAAGCTCTTGATCCCTTTGATGAGAAATGTGACTGGAAAGCCCTTAAAGAAGGTCCGGAGATGGATAATATGAAGGACATGATCCGTGAAAGCAGGAAGCAGGACAGGCAAAGGTTATCGAAAAAGGAATAAGATTATTTGGATTATTTGTTTCAAAACCAGCGGAATTCCTTGTTGTGTTTTAGGCATTTAGGAGCTATATTTAGTATAGGATTAAAATTGTTTTGATTTCAACATGAGCTTGATTATAAAATAGGGTTATAATTATCCGGATAAGGCTTTGGAGCCAAATATTTGATTTTGGAAAGCAATACCAGTGTGTTATAGGCTAGTTCAGCCCTTTCCTCCGTAGTAGTTCCGGCAAGAAATCGCGTTGGATTTAAAATTACGACTAGCCGGAAGCTACTTACTCCGGCAAGGTTTATTTTACCCGGAGCTGTGTTTCATAGGGAAGGGCAGCCCGGAGTTGCTGGTGCACACCTGCCCTGCGTTTCATGAATTAAATGAACAAACACACGCGATACGGGTGCGCTCTATGTCATTATTTAAGAGTTGGGAGGTTCCAGCTTTCGCTGGAATGACAAATCAGGTGGGATATACGGGGGATTCCAGCCTTCGCTGGAATCGGATTAGGCTACCTACTAATTTAAAGAACTAAGCCACAGCAAGATCATGCCAATAGAGGTTTCTTTTTGATAAATTTATTTTCTCATGCCCCTTTCCAGGCATTTAAAAAGATAAAAAATCATTAAAATCTCTACAGTATTTATTATCGGTTTTAGCAGTTCGATTCCAGCGAAGGCTGGAATCTCCTCACCCATAAACAACGCTTGTCATCCGATAGCTATCGGATCTCGCGAAAGCGAGAACCTCCACTAACAAATCTTGCAAAATGGGATATAAGTGGACTTTAATCTCCTCACCCACAAACAACGCCTGTCAACCGATAATTATCGGTTCTCGCAAAAGCGAGAACCTCCACTAAAACCTAATTTATCCCAATTGTAAAACTGCATTCAAAAACTTTAGACGTTTCCAGTTTTTGAATTCCGTCCTTTTGTGAAAACTCCCTGAGTTCACCAGCGCTATCGGCATATCCTAGCCAGGGTTCGATGCAAACGAATGGTGCATCAGGAGCCGCCCATATCCCCAATGAACTAAAATCTTCATAGGAAACAGATACAAAATTGGGTGATTGATGATTTCTGATCAGTACTTCTTTAGAAAGTAGTTCTTTGAATACGAGCGCACCATCGCTGAATAATTCTTTACTAAGGTTCAGTCTCCTATTGTCCAGGTATACCTGTTCTGTTTTACCTGTAAAAAAACCTGTATCATTAAAGAGGTGTTTAACTAATACTTCATCCTGATCAAATTCAATATAATAATCGTCATATGCTCCATCCTTAGAAAATGGAATATTGAAAGCTGGATGTGCACCAATGGAAAAGAAGATAGGTTTATTATCCTTATTAATCACTTTGTAAACAATAGTAATCTCGGTATCCTGTAATTGATAAAATACCTGGAATGAGAATTTATAGGGATATACAGCTAAAGTGTTTTCAGAATAATCAAGAGTAAAAACAGCATGAGCAGCTGAACTCTCTGATAAAACAAATTCGGAATGCCTTGCAAAACCATGTCTTTGCATTGGATATTTTATTCCGTCAATTTGAATCTGATTATTAATACAGTTTCCAACTACCGGAAACAGGTTGGGTGCATGGAATGCCCAGATTGATGGTTCAGCCTGCCACAAGTATTCCAGGCCATTAATTTTATTGGATATAGAACATAACTCAGCTCCTTTATTAAGGATACCTACAGACAGGAATTCATTTTCCAGAACATGCATTACAGGTATAATTTAATACAAAATTAAGCAGAATCATTTTGAAAATTACCAATCCAGAAAAAATCTGAACTATGCCTGTTTTCTGTTAACCCATACCTTTTTCTTATTCCTGCCATTACGGTTATTTCCACCGCCTGATGGTCTCTTCATTCCCGGACTATAAACAGGTCCTTCCCCTAATTCTTCAGGCAAAGTCATTCTTGGTATTTCCCGGCCAATCAGGTTTTCAATGAAGGAAAATTTGCGCTGGTCTTTTTCGTTCACAAATGTTATGGCAGTACCAGTAGTTTCTGCTCTGGCCGTTCTTCCTATACGGTGAATGTAATCTTCCGGATCAGGTGGAACGTCGAAATTAATGACAAGACTGATTCCCTCCACATCTATTCCCCTGCTCAATACATCAGTACCAATAATCACGGGCAATGTTCTGCTTTTAAAGGCTCTCAGGACTGTTTCACGTTGTTCCTGCTCCAGATCAGAATGGAAAGCTTCTGATTTGATTCCCTCTTTTCTAAGGGTTCTGTTAAGGTCTTTTACAGTTTCCTTTCTTGAACAAAAAATAAGGACACTTTTGTATTCTCCGCCTTTAAGAAGGGTGCTGATTAGTTTTATCTTTTGATTATCATAAACCATGTAAACCTGTTGGGAAATACCCGCAGCAGGTTGTGATAATGCAATATTGATCTGCTCAGGATTCTTTAATATTGTATTTGCGAGTGTTCTGATCTTTGGAGGCATCGTAGCCGAAAAAAGCAAAGTCTGTCTTTCTTTTGGCAGATTACTGATGATCCTTAAAATATCTTCATAGAATCCCATATCAAGCATGCGATCAGCTTCATCCAAAACCAGATACTGAAGATGATCCAACTTAATTACACCCGATGCCAGATGGGCAATTAATCGTCCCGGGGTAGCAATCACAATATCAACCCCATCCATCATTGCCCTACGTTGTTGTTCGTAAATCATACCATCTCCCCCGCCATATACGGCTATGGAACTAATACCTGCAAAATAGGCCAGGCCTTCAACCTGCTGATCAATTTGTTGTGCCAGTTCCCTTGTAGGAGCCAGAATCAGTGCTTTGGTATATTTCTTTTCAGAAATACTGATATGCTGCAGAACTGGTAAGAGATAGGATGCTGTCTTACCGGTACCGGTTTGGGCACAAGCGATAAGATCTTTATGATCGAGAATAAGTGGAATTGCCTGAGATTGAATTGGGGTGGGTTTAACATAACCCATACTTTGAAGTCCTTCAAATAACTGAGGATCAAAATTGAAATCGCTGAATGTCAAGATGAAATATTAATATTTAAATAAACGCAAAAATAGGTAAAAGAATTGACAATGGACAGTTGACAGTTGACAATGGACAGTTGACGGGTAGTTGTATTTTACGACAATCTCTTAATTATCAACTGTCAACTGTCAACTGTCAATTAAATCCACTTATTAACACCACCCAATTTCTCAACAAATAATATAATTATCAAAAAATATCCTACTTTTGAATCCCGTACAAAACGATGTTTTTTATTAGTTGAGACAAGGTTTAAAACCAATCAAATAATAAAGCATTCTTAGCAAATCCTTCAGATATCATGACCAAATACATTTTTGTTACGGGCGGCGTTACTTCGTCGTTAGGAAAAGGTATTATTTCCGCTTCTCTGGCTAAACTTCTTCAATCAAGAGGTTACCGGGTAACCATCCAAAAGTTCGATCCTTATATCAATATCGATCCGGGAACTTTGAACCCTTATGAACATGGCGAATGTTATGTAACTGAAGATGGTGCTGAAACAGATCTTGATCTGGGTCATTATGAGCGCTTTCTGAATGTTCCAACTTCAAAGGCTAACAATATTACTACCGGTAGAATTTACCAGAATGTGATCAACAAGGAACGTGAAGGAGCATATCTGGGTAAAACAGTACAGGTAGTTCCACACATCACCGATGAGATCAAGCGCAATATGAAAATATTGGGCGAAACAGGTGATTATGATATTGTAATTACGGAACTGGGAGGAACTGTTGGCGATATCGAATCGCTTCCTTTCATTGAAGCTGTGCGTCAGTTACGTTGGGAACTTGGTTCGAGTAATTCTTTGGTCATCCACCTTACACTAATTCCATATCTGGCCGCTGCAGGTGAGTTAAAAACCAAACCCACACAGCACTCTGTTAAGATGTTACTTGAATATGGAATTCAGCCTGACATTTTAGTTTGCCGTACCGAACATCATATTCCACAGGAATTACGAAAGAAAATAGCACTTTTCTGCAATGTAAATATCAATGCGGTTATTGAGTCTATCGATGCATCAACCATTTATGATGTACCACTTTTAATGCTTAAAGAGCAGCTTGACAAAACCGTTCTGAGCAAATTAAAGCTCCCAAATAAAAACGAACCTGATCTGGAAAACTGGAAAGATTTCCTGGGCAGACTTAAAAATCCGACTGCAGAAATTAATATTGGGTTGGTAGGAAAATATGTTGAACTTCCTGATGCCTATAAATCGATAACCGAGGCATTTATTCATGCTGGTGCAAAAAATGAATGTAAAGTAAGAGTGAAGTCAATACACTCTGAAAATATCAGCGCAGAAAATGTTGCTGAAAAACTAAAAGGGCTTGATGGAGTTTTGGTTGCTCCGGGATTTGGGAGTCGTGGTATTGAAGGTAAAATTGAAGCCATCAAATATGTCAGAGAGCATCAGATTCCTTTCTTTGGAATCTGTCTGGGTATGCAATGTGCTGTGATTGAATTTGCCCGCAATGTTCTGGGGCTTAAGGACGCGCACAGTATTGAGATGAACGAGAATACTAAAGATCCGGTAATCTCAATGATGGAAGAACAGAAAAAGATTAAAAATAAGGGCGGGACAATGCGACTGGGTTCTTATACATGTGATCTGAAAAAAGGAAGCAAATCAGCTGCAATTTACGGAAAGAGTCGTATTACTGAACGTCACCGTCACCGCTATGAGTTCAACAATTCCTATTTACAACAATTTGAAAAAGCAGGAATGATCGCATCAGGTATCAATCCTGAAAACAATCTGGTTGAAATAGTAGAATTAAAAGACCACCCATTTTTTATTGGTGGCCAATTTCACCCTGAATTAAAATCAACAGTTGATAATCCTCATCCACTTTTTGTTAACTTTGTCGCCGCCGCTTTAAGCTACTCTAAAAAGAGGTAAAGCATTTTAGCAATAAAGCCTAAAAAATAATGGATAGAAATACTTTCACAGGACTCTTTTTGATATTAATCATATTAGTTGGGTCAACTTATCTGATGCAACCCTCTGATGAAGATATCAAAAGAGAAAAAGCCAAACAAACTCAGGATTCTCTAGCAAGGGTAACAAAAAATGAAGCTGCACCGGCAGTAGCTTTGCCCGATACTGCAAAAGTTGTTACAGCACCGGCAATTGATTCAACCCTAATAAAATCCGGTCCGTTCGGGGCGGCTCAGTCAGGAAGTAATGAACCTGTTATCCTTGAAAATGAATTCTTAAAGGTTAGAATCAGTCCGAGAGGCGGAAGAATTGCCTCAGTAGAGTTGAAGAACTTTAAAACCTATACACAGGAGCCTTTGATCATGTTCGAAGGTGCAGGAAATAAGTTCGGTTTGATCTTTGGATCTGCAGGACAGAATATTAATACAAACGATCTCTATTTTGTTCCATCCGGCAAGTCATTAAGCGTTGCTAAATCTGATTCTTCATCATTGACGATGAGGTTAACTCATTCTGAAGGAAAATACATAGACTATATCTATAGCCTGAAAGGCGAGAGTTACAATGTAGGACTGACGATTGCAACAACAGGTATGCAGGATGTGGTAGCACCTACTCAACAACACATTACACTAAACTGGGAATCTGTTCTTAAACAAAAGGAAAAAGATCTGCCGGGCGAACAAAAATATTCAAGTGCTTATTACAAACAGGGTGATGAAAGTATTGATAATTTAAGCCTTTCAGAATCAGAAACAAAAGCATTGAACGAAGGAAAGATCAAATG
>NZ_DASWXT010000033.1:0-7829 GCF_036405355.1 Daejeonella sp. | reverse complement strand
AAGCTTATCCTGATGCTAATTTTTACAGGGTTAGCGATACGCTAATGGCTTTGCAGGATCTGGCAGCTGCTCATCGTTCAAAATTCAATTATCCGGTCATCGGTATCACCGGTAGCAATGGTAAAACCATTGTTAAAGAATGGCTCTATCAGCTTCTGGTTCCTGAAAGCAATATTGTCAGGAGTCCTAAAAGTTATAATTCTCAGATCGGGGTACCGGTCTCGGTATGGGAAATGAATGAGGAAAATGATCTGGCGATCTTTGAAGCCGGAGTATCCATAGCGGGCGAAATGGAGAATCTGGCCAGGATAATTCGGCCTACGATCGGAATACTCACCAATATCGGGGAGGCTCATAGTGCCGGTTTTGAAAGCCTTAATGATAAGATCAGGGAAAAGCTGAAGCTGTTTGAGGGAGTGGATCTGTTTATTTATTCAGATAAATACCTGGATCAGTATGATGGTGATATACCCGGTAAGAATAAATTCACCTGGAACTATCGCGGACAGGCAAATTTAGAGGTTTTTGATGATGAGGTACTTGAGGAAAGGTTCCAGTTTCTGAGAGCGCGTTTCAACGGAAAGGATGTTCAGGCAATGATCCCTTTCACTGATCAGGCCTCCATTGAAAATGCGATCATTTGCTGGGCAAGCCTACTTGCATTAGGTTATGAGCCTGAAGAGGCTGATAAGAGGCTTGAAAAACTGATTCCGGTAGGAATGCGGCTTGAACTTAAGAATGGTATCAACAACTGCTCTGTAATCGACGACTCTTACAGTCTCGACCTCTCTTCACTGGCTATTGCTCTTGATTTTTTGAAACAGCAGAACCAACATCAGCGACGCACATTGATCCTTTCTGATATACCCGGGACTGATTCTGAAGCTCTGTATGAGCAGGTAAGGAATCTGCTGGAGAATAAATCAGTCGACCGCTTAATTGCCGTAGGGGAGCATATCAGTAAGTATGCTGCTGATTATCCTTTTGAGACCGAATGCTTCGCCAGCACAGCGGATTTCCTCGAACATTTCGCCTCAATAAAGTTTCATAATGAGACCATACTTTTAAAAGGTGCAAGGGCTTTCGAATTTGAGCGAATCAGTCAGCTTTTAACGCAAAAGGTTCATGAAACCGTTCTGGAGATTAATCTGAATGCGCTGGAGCATAATCTGAATCATTATAAGCTGGAATTAGGGGCAGGGACAAAAATAATGGCCATGGTGAAGGCGTTTTCTTATGGTAGTGGCAGTTTTGAGATAGCCAATCTCCTGGAATTCAATAAGGTAGATTATCTGGCGGTTGCCTATGCTGATGAAGGTGTTGCATTACGGAATGCTGGATGCAGTTTACCAATTATGGTGATGAGTCCGGATGCAATGGCGTTTGAAACGATCATCCAGCATAAACTTGAACCGGAGATCTTCAGTGTACGGGTTTTAAATCAGTTATTAGAGGTTTTGAACCGGAAGAATCTGGAGAATTATCCAATTCACCTTAAACTGGATACCGGTATGCACCGGCTTGGCTTCATGGAGGATGAACTGGATGAACTGATTGAGATTCTAATCAATACACAGGGAGTACGTATCCAGAGTGTGTTTTCTCATTTGGTGGCAAGTGAAGATCCGGAGCATGATGAATTCACCAGATATCAGATCGATCTTTTTTTCAGGCTGTCTGAACGGATCAGTAAAAGCCTGAACTATACATTCATGCGGCATATAGCCAATACATCCGGGATCAGCCGCTGGCCGGATTCCCGTTTTGATATGGTCCGCCTTGGTATTGGCCTTTATGGGATAGATTCGGCTTATGATTCAAAATCTCCCTTACAAACCGTAACTTCGCTGAAAACAAGTATATCACAGATCAAGAATATTCCTGCTGGCGATACAATAGGGTACGGCAGGGAAGGGAAGATGCCTGAAGGAGGCAAAATTGCTACCGTGAAGATCGGTTATGCAGATGGTTACCGTAGGGGATTGGGCAATGGAAAGGGTAAAATGATCGTAAGAGGTAAGGAAGTCCCAACGATCGGAAAGATTTGTATGGATATGTGCATGCTGGATATTAGCGGTATTGATGCTGCCGAAGGGGATGAAGTGATTGTGTTCAATGATCAGATCAGAGTCGAAGATCTTGCAAAACAGTTGGATACGATACCTTATGAGGTATTGACGGGCATTTCCCAGCGTGTGAAACGAATTTATTATTATGAATAGAATAGTCAGAGCTTTATTTAATTACCTCGTAAGGGGCGCCCTGGTAATTCTGCCAATTGCCGCGGCTTTATTTTTTATTTACTGGGCAGTTTCCAAGCTGGATTCGGCACTTAATTTAAGTGATGTAATTTGGGTAGACCAGACCGGAAAACCTATCTATATTCCCGGATTAGGTATTCTTAGTGTTGTGGTGATTCTGATTGTGGTTGGGATTGTCGTGACAAACTTTGTGACTGATCCAATCAAAAAGTGGTTCGGCTCCTGGTTCAAAAGGTTGCCAGTATTTAATGTAATCTATACCTCTTTCAAAGATCTTACTGAGGCTTTTGTAGGTGATGATAAGAAATTCAACGAGCCAGTAGTTGTAGAAGTAAATGAAACAGGATTGAAGAAAATTGGCTTCCTGACTCAAAAAGACCTTTCCAAAATCGGTTACCCGGGTGAGGTTGCGGTGTATTTTCCTTTATCTTATTCCTTCGCCGGACAATTATGCATTGTGAATGCAGATCGTGTCAAACCGCTTAAAATGAGCGCCAGTGAAGCAATGAAATTCATTGTATCAGGTGGTGTAAGCAATATTCCCTAAAGGTTAATGAGAGAATTAGCAAATGAGAGAATTAGCAAATGAGCAGATTAGCAAATTAGCAAATGTGAGAACCGGGAAATAGAATTGTTATCTGTTCCACTCTTAGATTCGCTATTTCACTCTGGTCGGTGATAACAACAACCACAGGGAATATTCCCTGAATAGCATGATTTCAATATTGTTATAGTTAAAGGCCGGGTTTAATTGCTTTTTTTAGTATTTGTGGTTTTATTATTTTGAAATGTACTGCGGTGCATTTTTTAATGGTATTCCTGCTTTTCGCTCATACTCCACAGGCCTTAACCCACCGGCCGGTATCCGCTCCAATCAGGTTTAAACACTTCCGACAGTGCTATAAAACCGGGTCTATCCCTCAATCTATAGGGTTTAAAGAATGCTTAATTAATTCTCTTTTAGTTATTCTCTGGGAATTTCAAACACCGGAGCACCTTTTGCCTCTGTTTTTTTCTTAAATGTATATTGAATACCTACGTTAATGGCATAATCAGCGAAAGCTGCATCCCCCATACGATAGGTTCCGGTAGTTCTCTGATATTCCAGATCGGTATAACTCTGAGGACGTTCTCTTCTGACAGCGATAGGCAAGCCAAGGCTGAGTGATAGATTATTCTTCATGTAAGAATATACCGGTTCAACCGAGAGGATATTGCCCGGGCGTCTGAAACCTGCACTTCCGCCAATAAAATCATTCACAGGTACAGCCTCATACCGGCCACCCAGGGATATATTTGAAGAAGGGCTAAGAGAAAAATTTGCGGCTAATCTTGATGAAAATTGATCAGGAACTGACATAATAGCCTCATTAGCAAGTGTCGGACTTAATTTTTCCCTGAATGTTCTGATATTGTTTACTTCTCTTGGGTTTATTAAGTAAAATGCTCCGGTTGAGAGGTAGATCTTTTCACTGAGTTTAACATACATCTGCGTTTCAAGAATTACCCCAAATCCACCATCACCTAACTGAATCGATTGATCGACAGGCCTAACCTCCGGTGTTCCGTTCACGCCAACATTATAAAAGATATCTGAGGAATTAAAATTACCTGTAGGTAGTTTCAGGGATGATCCCAATTGGATATTCCATGATTTTGAACCAGGTTGAACGATCCATTGCTGAATACCAAACCTGATGTCACCCAATCCTCGTGAAAAGGACATATGCCGCTCTGTTCTGCCATGCTCGTAAAGAGATGATCTCGTATTGATTTGGGTTGGGATACCAAGAATTAAATTGGTTTTGCCCGATAACCAATAGTTTACACTGTATTCCCAGTTATGGGAGTGATTGATTACTTCTGTTCCGTTCGTAACCCTGTCAGGCTCTTCATGAGTCCCCCTGAAGTGTCTGAAAGACTTGAAATACCGGTAGTTTACACCTGCCTGAATATCACCTTTTTCAAAGGTGTTGTGAGTCATATCGGCAGAACAAACCCCAAAATGCCTTACTGCGACACAACCCTGACCATAGCTTTGTTGAATTATAGCAAGAAAAGTAAATACAAGTAGAATTTTTTTCATAGAGATTAAATAAAAATTAAGAAAGTATTGCTCTGAAGGCTATTGGATGCATCTTCATGCAATTTGTTTCAAAATTCAAATTTAATTTAAAAAATGGATATAGGGTAAAGAACAGGTATTTCTGCTTGTTCTTTACCCTATGTTGCTCTATATGAATTACTTTTCTTTGCTAATTGCAATGCGGTATAAAGTCCAGCCCATGAACAGGAAGAACATAAATCCTAAGATCTGATATCCTCCGGTTCCAAGCAAGCCGCTCAGGTGCTCTTCCATGTTCAAGCTTCCTACCGGACCACCGGTTGATTCAAATGCCATCAGGAAGGCATAAATAACGCCCATTAAAGCACCACCAGCAACCAGTCCGGTAGCAAACAGGTTTCCTTTGCCCAGCTCATCATCTTCTGATTTTTTGCCATCCTTCTTAGTTCTCATCTCTACCAGACCTTTAATGGCACCTCCGGCAAAGATTGGCAGGGTAGTAGAGAGCGGTAAATAAGCTCCTACAGCAAAAGAAAGTGATTTAACCCCGCATAACTCGATTGTGATTGCCAGGAAGACACCAACGAGTACAAATTGCCAGTCGAGGTTAAATGAAAGTAGTCCTTTGATCAGGGTAGCCATCAGGGTTCCCTGCGGAGCGGGATAAGTTTCAGTTCCGATTGCATGGGTTATTCCCTGAGCAGTCATTTCAGCAGTTGGTCTGTCTAATACAGAAAGTGTGAGTCCGATCACAACGGCAGAAACAATTGCGCCGACAAACAGTGCTAATTGCTGATACCTTGGTGTTGCGCCGACAATATATCCGGTCTTAAGATCCTGTGATGTTGCTCCGGCATTGGCTGCAGCAATACAGATCATGCTTCCTACAACCAATGCCATTGGCTCATATAAATGGCCGGTCCAGCCTATACTGATGAAAATCAGGCAGGTTCCCATTAAAGTGGCGATAGTCATTCCGGATACCGGATTTGAGGAGGTCCCGATCAAGCCTACGATCCGACTGGATACGGTCACGAAGAAAAATCCGAAGATGATTACCAAAACCCCGATCAGTAATTTGTTTAATACCGAATCACCGGGTATTTGTGGTAATAAAGCCATCAGTAAAATAAGTCCAAGGCTTCCAAAAATTACAATTTTAAATGAAAGGTCATCGTCTGTGCGTTTAATGGTCTGCTTTTCTGAACCCGACTTATTCATCGATGCCAGACTTGATTTGAATGAAGAAACAATTGTAGGAATCGTTTTAAGAAGGGTTATAAATCCACCGGCTGCCACTGCACCTGCCCCGATCTGTTTTACATAGGCCTGGTAGATTGCTGTAGCTGTATTGGCAAAGACCATGTTTAAAGGATCCCATCCCCCCGGCCCTCCGGGACTGTATACATCTTTCAGGTAACCAAGCTTAACTAATTGATAGGCAATTGTTTCTGCCGGAACAAGCGTTGCCAGCAAGGGGATAAGTCCTAACCAGGCAAGTACACCGCCTGCTACCAGTACTCCGGCAATCTTTGGTCCGATGATATAACCAACACCCATATATTCAGGAGTGATTTCACCATTTACAGTTGCTGAAGGAAAGAATTTGTTTGCCTGGTTTGTTGCCCAGGCAGGAGCCTCTGCAATCAGATGGAATATCTTCTGAAGAATAGCATAGGCAAATGCAAAGGCAAGTCCGTAATATGCTGTTTTAGCAAAGTCGCCCCCTTTTTCGCCTGCAATCAATACCGATGCACATGCAGTTCCTTCGGGATAAGGCAGACTTTGATGTTCTTCAACTATCAGAGATCTCCTGAGTGGAATCATCATCAGGGTTCCCAGAATTCCTCCTAAAGCAGCAAGGAAGAAAATTGGCCAGTAAGAGAAAAAGGATTCGCTGTTACTCCCTGCTGATAGAAACAGAAATCCCGGCAGGGTGAACACAACACCTGCGGCAATTGATTCTCCGGCAGAACCCGTCGTCTGTATGATGTTATTTTCAAGGATGGTTGTTTTGAAGAATTTTCGGCCAATAGAGATAGCCAGTACGGCGATTGGGATTGAAGCTGAAACGGTTAATCCGGCTTTTAATGCAAGATAAACGGTTGCTGCCCCAAATATGATCCCGAATATTGCCCCAAGCAACACTGATTTTACGGTGAATTCAGCCACCTTGCTATCTGAACTGATGTAGGGCTTAAACTCTTTCTTTTCTGTAGTGTCCGACATATATTTTTGTTAAGTTAAATGTAAAGAGAGTATTTTTGTTGTATGAGCTATGAGCTATGAGCTATCAGCTATGGGCTATGGGCTCTCAGCTCTCAGCTCTCAACTCAAAGCCCACAACTCACAGCTAAATTAAAGATACTTATTTAACAGTATATCAGAAATAAAATGAAAAAAGCCGTTTTTTTAGATCGGGATGGGGTTTTAAATAAAGAACTAGGGGATTATGTATGCAAGTTCGAGGACTTTAAAGTGCTGGAACATAATTTTCCGGCTTTGATAGAATTGCAATCACGTGGTTATTTACTGATTGTTATTACCAATCAGGGTGGACTAGCCAAGGGCTGGTATTCGGAAGATACGCTGGGTTTGATGCATGATCATCTCAGAAAGACTTATGCTGATCAGGGGATTCATTTAACTGATGTTTATTACTGCAGGCATCATCCAGAGTACAATGGGAAATGTCTTTGCCGCAAACCCGGTTCGCTAATGCTTGAAAAGGCCATTGCCCGTTTCGGCATCGATGCAGGCTCATCCTATTTTATCGGCGACAGAGAAAGAGATGTGATCGCCGGTGAGGCAGCAGGAGTGAAAGGGATATTGATTGATAGTGATCAGCCTTTGACGGAGATTTTGAACTTAATTAGTTGAGTTGACAATTGACAGTTGACAATTGACAATTGACAACGGAGTATTGGTTGTTAAGAATAAATAGTGTGGTCGTAGGAATTTTGGAATGGAGTAGAATCTTCCCAATGTAGCACAATTACTAATTGTCAACTGTCAACTATCAACTGTCAATTTTCAACTGCTTAATTATTTTCTCCGCGTGCACCCTCGAGTTCTCAATGAACCAAACATGTGTATCCATACCTCCGCAGATAACTCCGGCGAGGTAAATCCCTTTCATATTTGTTTCCATTGTGTCGGGATTGTGCTCCGGTACCTGTTTTTCATCATCTGAGATATTGATTCCTAATTTTCTAAGAAAACTCAGATCAGGCTGATAACCTGTCATGGCCAAAACAAAATCATTGCGGAGAGTGATTTTTCCATCCGGACCAATTATATCAACTTCATTTTCCCTGACCTCTGACAAGTTTGAATTAAAATAGGCTTTAATGCTGCCCTCCTTTATCCGGTTTACGATGTCAGGTCTGACCCAGTATTTTACCCTTTCACCAATTTCCGGTTCCCGGATCACCATGCTTACCTGAGCGCCTTTACGATAGGTTTCAAGCGCAGCATCTACAGATGAGTTATTTGCACCAACC
>NZ_DASWXT010000032.1:0-86592 GCF_036405355.1 Daejeonella sp. | reverse complement strand
TGATGTCCGTAAAGCAAATGCTTCAGGGAATGGTTTCACCTACCCGGGAAGATATAAAAAGCTACTTTGGGACGGCCCAAATATGAAAATTACCAACTTTGATGAAGCCAATCAGTTCGTTAAACGGGAGTACCGTAAGGGCTGGACGTTGGGAGCGTAGTAAGTTGTACGTTATTAGTAATAAGTAATAAGTAATAAGTAATAAGTTTTATGGCTGCTTCATATTAAATGAAGCAGCCATAATTTCTTTGGTCTTTAGTCTTTGATCCTTGTTCTTGTTCTTTTCTCATATCTCAAATCTCACATCTCAATACTATTATTGCACCAGCAAATTACACCCCCTGATATCGCTGTGATCGAATCTGCCCAGGACTTCAAAACTTCCATCATCATAGCATTTTCCAAGATCTTGGGTAGCTATAAACGAACAGGAGTGGATATTTGCAAGATCAATAATATTGATTCCGCCGGTGGATTCATTTCCTAATAGAGTAAGCGGATCGTTAGTATCCCTGATTCTCACTTTCATCCATGGGGGAGTCTGAAAAATCCCTGATCCTTTAGAATAGGCCTGTGAGAGCAGTTCAGTCATACCGTATTCTGAATGAATTCGCTGCACTCCAAAACCCGCACATAAGACTTCATGGAGTTCTGTTCTAAGAATTTCCTTGCGCTTTCCTTTCATTCCACCGGTTTCCATAACGATCAGCTCCGGAAACTCAATGGAGTGACTTTCTGCAAAATCCAGCAGAGCATAGGTTACGCCAATCAGGATGGTAGGTGTTTCAGAAGCCTTGAGTTCCTCAAGTGTCTGTTTCAAAAGATCATGATTGTCGAGAAAATAGCCACTTTTTTGATGATTGCTTAAGCTGATCAGATCATTAACCATATAAATTAATGATGATCCTTCCCGCTCAAGATAGGAGGGCAGCAGGGCCAGAACAGCGTATTTACTGATCTCGCCATAAAACAGACTAAAAGTTTTTCTATAGCTTTTTATGTAGATATCGATATCCTTTACATAATGCTTACTCTGGGTCATTCCTGTCGTACCCGAACTACTGAAAATAGTTTTTGCATTATTTTCTCCGCATATAACCTGCTGGCTTTTGAAGAATTCTATTGGTAAAAAGGGAATACTGTTGTAGTCTTTTACCTTCCGGATATCAATCCCAAGATTACTGACAAAGCGTCCATAAACCTCACAATTCCCGACCTGATAGTTGAAAATCTCAAGAGACAGTTTTTCAAATTCCAGAGAATCAGAAACAGAGAAAATATGATCCGGGTTTATGTATTGCACATACAAAGATAAGAAATGCGTTGCTAGTTGAGACCCGATAGCCATCGGGTTGAGAAGGGAGAGTTGAGACGATAACTATCGGGTGGAGATCAAATGAACTATTAATAGTCTTTATTCCTTGTTCTTTGCTCCTTGTTCAAGTAAAAAGCAAAGGGATTACCCGACTCGAGTGTCGTTCAAGCCTTGTCCTACCCTTGTCCTACCCTGTCTGTATCGGTATAAGGTCGGTATAAGGACCCTATAAGGTCGGTATAAGGCTTGCAAGAAATTCTTTGAAGGGATTATTGATTTGATTAAATACTAATATAATAAAAAATAAGATCATATCCACAAAACCTTTTATCTACCAAATTGAACTGTCAATTATCAATTATCAACTGTCAACTTTTCTTTATCGCTTCTTTGAAGTAAAATCCTGATAGTCCTGAAAACCCGGATGCAAGTCCGCCGATTATTCCAGTAAGTAACAGCACAATTATCCAGTTAAATGAAGTGTCGGGCAGACTTAACATGCTCCCGACTCTGTTAGCCAGGATATTTTCATTTGGCAGAGTATGGATTAATCCCATACCTATCCATAAAAGGAATATAGCCAGAAAAGCTGACCCAAAGGCCTGTTTACCCGACCTGGCCATCCAGAAAGAAATACCAAAGGAAATGGGAGCAATGATCCACCATGGAAGAAAAAATTGTAAGATCAGAGAAACTACGGCAATAATAAGTATTAGCATGATTTTTTAATTTAAGATTTTAGCCGGTTTATTTTTTACTTAATTTCCAGGAAGTAATAATGCGTTTTGATTTCTCATCTTTTGTTTTCAGGTAAACCAGTTCATTTAGTTTACCATCCGACCAGGTATCGATCATATCATCATAATAATGGCTGCCCGGATTCCCTGACTCACCTCCGGGGAATACACCGTAAGCTTTTACATCCTTGCCAAGTGCAACGATCATTCGCCATGAAGGGCCATTGCTTTCACTTGTTGCATTAACCGATGTTTTTGAGCCTCCATTATAAAGGAACTTCGATCCGAATCCTGCCACCTTGGCCAGATGGGGAACATGGGTCTTTTTCAAGTTAGCCCATGCCCAGTCACTATCTAAAGGACCGAATTTTCGCTGGAGACTGTCGATAGCAAATTTAAAAGAGGCATTAACCAGATCAGCCCGGGTTTCTTTTTTTGCAGTTTTTACATTATCCCACCATACTGCATCGGGCTCATTTAGAAGTAGCTCTACATTCCTGTCGCGGGAAGGGTATCGCATTGGCGTTTTCGGATCTCCAAATTCGTCCTGCCAGATCTGAAGCCCCAGATTCTTATGCCAAAGTTCAAATATGCTTGCCCCGATTTCATCAGCATCGAAAAATTTATTCCATTGGCTAACAATATTGAATCCTTCTCGTTCACTGGCATTCAGTTTCTCGGAATCAACAAGGCTGACCAGGGTTGATAAAATATTTTCAGCAAGGATACTGTAATTATCATTCTGTAGATTTTGAAGGCTATCAACATTTGCCTGAGTCATTACCGATAGTCTTTTGTTGATGCGGTGTGAACGCTCGTAACCCGAATATTCCCAGTTAAGGTAATATGGATAGCTCTGATCAGATGGAAACTGATTTGCCGAGCTTACAAAATTCCGTTCAGGGTTCTTTACAGTTGGGTTATGTTCTGCCGGAATCCTGCCTTTCCAGTCGTTTGCAGGATCTGTTCCATCTAGCAAAAATTTGCCCTGTCCCTTCCATTTCAATGGGAAATAGCCATTAGGTGTGATCGCAATATCATTTTCAATACTGGCAAACACAAAATTCTGTGCAGGAGCAGAAAAATAAGTAAGCGCTTTACGATAATCGGCGTAATTCTTTGCCTTATTAAGGGAGATGAAGGTTCTGACGTCATTTGAGCCAATATGGGCGACCCATTTTAAGGCATGTCCGGTCGGAATATTATTGATCTTTGGAAAATTATCAGGTCTTTGTTCACTGGTATAAACTACAGGGCCATGATGAGTATACAAAACAGTATCAGTCAATATTTCACCATTGCTGATTTTTATGTTCTCAATCCTCTCCTTTACAGGGTTCCATTTATTATCGTACCAGTATTCCTTTTTTGAAGCGTCTTTAAACTTAATATTGTACCAGTCAAGAACATCAGCGCCTACATTCGTTACTCCCCATGCCACATCCTTATTAAAACCAATGATAATTCCAGGTGAACCAGGAATCGAAACCCCGCAGGCATTCATATCATTGGATACAAGCTGGATCTGATACCAGATAGCAGGCAGGGTAAGGTCTAAGTGAGGATCATTGGAGAGTAAGGGATAGCCGCTAGCCGTTTTCTTTCCTGAAAGCGCCCAGTTATTACTTCCGATACCTTCTTCTTTTTCTTTTGTTTGTATGTTAGACGCCGTTTTATTTTCACTAATGGCAGGCATTTGCGGGATGTTTACCGGATCAAAATCCCATTTCGTTCCAACAGGTATGATTGGATCCTCTCTGAAGGGGTAATCAGGGAAAAGATTTTTCGTAATCTCCGGCCCATACTTCTGCAGTATATTATTCATGTAAAATTCATTGGAACCTCCGGCAAGGGTGGCCGACATGAGTTTCAATAATAAGGCAGAGTATAATGGTTGCCAGTCTTCGGGTTCATAATTCAAAAGCTTGAATTCAATTGGATAATCTGCAGATTTTAAAGAATGAATGTAGGCGTTTACACCTGCAGAATAGGCATTCATTATCGCCTTTATTTCAGGGTCCTTCATCATAACTTCCACCATATTCTCAGCTCCGAAGCTCATTCCCATACGGCGCTGGTATCGATCGAGCTCAATCGCTTTAGGTCCTACAACCTCCGAGAGTCTTCCGGCAGCAAAACGCGTCTGAAAATCCATTTGCCATAGTCTGTCTTTTGCAGTGATATAGCCCTGAGCAAAATACAGGTCATGATCATTGTCAGCGAAAATATGAGGGATCATCTGATCATCAAAATGGATTTCAACCTGGCCATTTAAACCTTCAATTGTCAAATTCTTTTCAGGATCCTGTACTTTACTTTCAGCATTTGCCCAGAAACCATTAAATGGATCAAGGAATCTGGCGAGAGGAGGAATATCCCCAAATTTATTATTGAGGACATAAATCAACGCAAAGGCAAAAAGACCTGAAATGGCTGCTTTAACTATTTTCATGAGATTTTTTAAAAGATTAAATATGTTAAAAATTAATAGTTAATTCAAAATATTGTTTGCTTTAATGGAATTTAAAAAAAGCTCAAATCCTTTGTTATTTAAGAGTAGGGCCAGTATTTTACTATGCAAGCATAAAAAAAATATCAAAATCCTTTGTTTGAATTAAAATATTACAGTATTTTGTATAGTTAAAATGTATTTAACCAATATAAATCTGAGAGTTATGAACAGAATCATTACTTGTTTTGCCTGTTTTTTAGTTCTGCTTACAATGACCATATCAATGGCTTTTGCTCAAAGCGTTACTATTTCGGGAACTGTCACCGACAGACAAACAAATGAAACCTTACCCGGGGTTTCCATTAATGTAAAAGGAAAATCAATTGGGGCATCTACAAATGCAGATGGTAAGTTTACTTTCAGTACATCTGAGAGTACCCCATTTACGATCGTGATCAGTTATCTTGGTTATAAATCAATAGAGCAGGAAATAAATGCATCTGTTTCTGACTTGGTATTTGCATTAGAATCTCAGTCTATTCTTGGACAGGAAGTTGTAATTGCCGCTTCACGTACCCCGGAGCGGATTTTGGAATCTCCGGTTTCAATTGAGCGTTTCGGACAGGCCGCAATACGCGAAACTGCATCACCGACCTTTTATGACGCCCTGAATAATTTGAAAGGTGTTGAGATGAGTGCTCAAAGTTTAACTTTTAAATCAATCAATACCAGAGGTTTTAATGCCAATGGTAATACCCGTTTTAACCAGTATGTAGATGGTATGGATAATCAGGCTCCCGGTCTGAATTTTTCAGTGGGTAATATTATAGGTATATCTGAACTGGATGTAGATAATGTCGAATTACTACCAGGTGCTTCCTCTGCTTTATATGGTGCAGGTGGTATCAATGGAACAATGTTAATGACATCAAAAGATCCATTTACTTCAGAAGGTGTCAGCTTTTCTATCAAGAAAGGAATAAACCATGTAAATGATCCGCTGCGGGATACACAGCCATTTGAAGAAGCAGGAGTACGGGTTGCTAAGGCCTGGAATAAATTTGCATTTAAGACTACATTTTCATTCCTGCAGGCAGACGATTGGCAGGCATCGAACTATTCTAACTTCGACCGTACCGCAAGAACCTTTAAAAACGGTGACAGGAGCACTGATCCAAATTATGATGGTATAAATAGCTATGGTGATGAAGTGAGTCAGAATATGAGAATTATTGCAAACTCAGTTCAAACTGCAACTAATGCAGGTGTCGCAGCGGCAACAGGAGGTGCAATTCCGAATATAATCGGAATGATCAATGCCTCTCTTCCTCCAACGGCTACGCCAGCACAGATTGGTGGATTTTTGAGTGCTTTTCCGGCTGCATTAAGGCCCACAATACAAAATGTTCTTCCTTTCAACTTCGGTTTGAGAGCAGGAATTATTCCTGATCAGGCGGTATCAAGAACTGGTTATAATGAGGTTAATCTTGTAGACTATAATACCAAATCATTAAAAACATCGACTTCATTACATTATAAATTAAGTAACACAGTTCAGGCCATTTTTCAGGCTAACTGGGGTTCCGGTACATCTGTTTATACTGGTTCAGATCGTTATTCACTCCGTAATTTCAGTATCGGACAATACAAACTGGAGTTAAAGGGAGAAGACTTTATTGTTCGTGGTTATACCACGCAGGAACGTTCAGGAGATTCTTACATTTCTTCAATCCTTGGAAGTTATATTAATGAAACATCAAAAGCAAGTACCACATGGTTTCCTCAATATATCGGCAATTATGTAGGTGCACGTTCTGCCGGTTTACCTGATGCTCAGGCACATGCAATGGCACGTTCTGTTGCCGATCAGGGTAGGTTTGAACCTGGATCTGCAGAATTCGCAGCTGCCAAAAACAAAATTATGAACACAACTATCAGTGCAGGTTTAGGAGCAAAGTTTGATGATAAAAGTAATCTATGGCATTATGAGGGGATGTATAATTTCACAAATGCTTTGAAAGGTGCTTTGGATCTTCAGGTTGGTGCATCATTCAGAAGATATGATCTGAATTCCGCAGGTACTGTATTTGATGACCTTAACCGTACAATTGATATAGATGAGACCGGTGCCTTTATACAAATGGGTAAAAAGCTAAGTGAATCATTCAAACTTGCTGTATCTGGTCGCTATGATAAAAACATGAATTTTGAAGGACGGTTTACACCTAGAATTACGGGTGTTTATACCGTTGCGCCTAATAATAACATCAGATTGTCATACCAAACCGGATATCGTAATCCAACCACACAAAATCAGTATATCGACCTTTCTGTTGGTGGTGGATCAACCCGTTTAATTGGTGGTTTACCTGAGATGGTTCAAAAGTATAACCTATATACTAATAAACCATTTACAGATGTCAGCTACAGGAATTTCCTTGCTTCAGCTTCAGCTGGTGCGGCAAACCCTGCTTTGCTTCAGACCTATACATTCGATCCTAAAGGAGTAAGACCTGAAAGTGTTAAGGCTTACGAACTTGGATACAAAGGATTACTTGGAAGTAATGTATTGGTTGATGCCTACGGATATTATAATACCTACAAGGATTTTGTTACTGCAATTGAGGTATTCCAGCAAAACGGAACCGCATTTACCAAGTTTGGTGTACCGGTGAATGCTGCCGGTGATGTTTCTGCTTATGGAATGGCACTTGGACTGGATTATTTAGTCGGAAAATTCAATCTGAATGGAAATATTTCATATAACCAGATTGGGGATCTCCCTGCTACTTATGTAAATGATTTTAACACTCCAAAAGTACGCTACAACCTGGGAATCAGTAATCGCAGTGTTGCAAAGAATGTAGGTATGAATGTTTCATATCGCTGGCAGGATTCATTCTACTGGGCATCATCTTTTGCCTCAGGAGCGGTTCCATCTTTTGGAACTGTAGATGCACAGGTAAATCTGAAAATTCCTTCAGTAAAGGGTATGGTTAAGATCGGAGCATCAGACATCTTCAATAAATACTATGTAACATCATACGGAAACCCTGAGATGGGCGGTATGTATTATATTGGATTTACATTTAATCAGTAAGATCAGGAATTCTATAGGGTTCTGCTTAAATGATCTGAAAATTTTATACTAACCAATTTATAAGTCTCGTTCCATGTAATGGAACGGGACTTATTTATATAGAAATATGGCAGATTCGATTTTTATTTCTAACTATGTGGCTTAGTATGAATTTAAGCGGTATACAAAATTGTTTAAGTTAAACTTTAGCCCCGGCTTCTCATATATCTAACAGGAGAAGACGTTTAATATATAATAAAGAATAAAATATGGAAGTAAGTAAGGATCCCTTATCTACGATTTTGGATGTCAATGATCTTGAGGATGATATTCAACACGTAAATAATCCTATTGTGGGGCTTGAGCCCATAGTTAAGAAGTATCTGGCAGATGTAAAAGAGTACCGGCAGGAAGGCAATAGTTTTTTCTTCTCTGACGGGAGTGCTCAGGTTGAGGTACGTGTGGTAAGTGATGAAATAATACGGGTCAGACTTGCTCCACAGGGAGTATTCCTTGAAGAGTTTTCCTACGCTCTCAGCCATACCGAACAAAAAGTTACAGTTTTCTCCTGTATTGAAGATGAGCATACTTATAGTGTTCAAACAAATACAGTAGCCTGTAAAATTAATAAGAGCGATTTTTTTATATCCTTTGAAGATATTGATGGCCATTTAATTAATCAGGATCTGAATGCGATGCATTGGGAAGAGAATGTTGATTTTGGTGGGTATTATGTATACGCGACAAAAAAATGCAATGAAGAAGAAAGTTTTTTCGGATTAGGAGATAAGTCGAGTGATTTCAACCTGCGGGGTAACCGTTATATAAATTGGAACACAGATGCTTATTCTTTTGGGAAGGGGCAGGATCCGCTTTACAGAACCATCCCGTTTTATATGGGCATTAATCAAGGTATCAGCTATGGGATATTTTTTGATAATACCTTCAAAAGCCATTTTGATTTTGCCTGTCAGGAAAAGGATAAAGTAAGCTTTTGGGCTGATGGTGGCGAAATGCAGTATTATTACATTCATGGTCCGCATATGATGGACGTTTTAAAGCGTTATCATAGTTTGACAGGCACTCATCAAATGCCGGCAAAATGGACACTGGGTTTTCATCAGTGCCGCTGGAGTTATTATCCTGAGAAGAAGGTAAAAGATATAGCCCGTAATTTTCGCGAGCGGAAGATTCCTTGTGATGCAATCTATCTCGACATAGATTACATGGATGGATATCGCTGCTTTACCTGGAACAGAAAGTATTTCCCTGATCCCGCGAGGATGATGAAGGAATTGGCTGACGATGGATTCAAGACGGTGGTTATCATAGATCCGGGAATCAGGGTTGACGAAAACTACCGGATATTTAAGGAGGGTAAGCAAAATAATTATTTCTGCCGGCGTTGTGATGATTACTTTATGGAAGGGCATGTCTGGCCTGGAAGATGCCAGTTTCCAGATTTTACAAATCCTAAAGTAAGGGAATGGTGGGGAGGATTATTCAAGGAGCTTGTGGATGCAGGAGTAGCCGGAGTTTGGAATGATATGAATGAGCCTGCCGTTTTCGGATCAGGTACCTTTCCTGTTGATGTGCGTCATAATTACGATGGATTTCATGGATCGCACCGCAAAGCTCATAATATTTATGGTATGCAGATGGTACGCTCCACTTATGAAGGATTGAAAAAACTTCAAAAGAATAAAAGGCCATTTACTATTACCAGAGCAGGTTATTCAGGTGTTCAGCGCTATGCCACAGTGTGGACTGGGGATAATGTGGCATCATGGGAACACCTTAAAATAGGCATAGTGCAATGCCAGCGTTTATCAATATCAGGTATCTCTTTCTGTGGTACAGATATTGGTGGTTTCAGTGGTGAACCTGATGGTGAGTTATTTGCACGCTGGATACAGATGGGAGTATTTTCACCATTCATGAGAGCACACTCAGCTGGGGATACTGCAGAGCGTGAGCCCTGGAGTTTTGGACAGGAGTATGAAGATATCAACCGTAAATTTATTGAGCTCAGGTACAGATTGCTTCCTTACATTTACTCGGCTTTTTGGGAGCATCACAGGCATAGTTTCCCGATTCTCAGGCCATTGGTCATGCAGGAACAGGAAAATGTGCTCACACACAGTATCCAGGATATATTTACTTTTGGAGATAAAATATTAGTCGCTCCGGTTAGTGATCCGGGTGCGACAAGTAAAAATGTGTATTTGCCTGTTGGTAAATGGTATGATTACTGGACCCATGAACCTTTTGCCGGTGGGCAGGAACATCTGGTATCTGCACCTATTGATTCAATGCCAATTTTTGTGAAGGCGGGTTCTGTTATTCCTGAATCACCCCTGATGCAGTATGTAGGTGAGTATGAAGTTGATGAGCTGGTTTTTCAGATTTATTACTCCGACTACGAAGTGAATTCTTTCTATTTTGAGGATCACGATGATACCTTTGCCTTTGAGCAGAATATCTACCTTGAGAAAAAGTATGTGGTGAATGGCGATCATAAATCCATGACGATAGTACAAACCGTAGAAGGTTTATTTACACCTCGCTATGAAACCTATGATTTGAAGATAATTGGCTTGCCATTTAGCCCTTCTAAAGTGTTGATAGATGGAAAAGAATTTACTAATGATCTGGAGTTTGATGAATTGAAGCGTGTTAGAATAAAGTCGAGTAAGAATTTCAGACGAATAGAAATCCTTGCCTGATATATTGTAGTCATTAATTAAATATTCATGTAATGTAATCTACCCTAATTATGGCAAAAAAAGTTAATGCCATTCAGGCTGTAAAGAACGAATCTGTATCAACAGAGTCATGGTATTCCCGTTTTTCGGATTTTGATATCAGTCTTTTCAGATCGGGTAAACATTACAGGTTATATGAGAAATTAGGTTCTCATGTTGTTGAACATGGAAGAGTTAATGGGACATATTTTGCAGTATGGGTTCCAAATGCCCACCAGGTTTTCGTAGAGGGTAATTTTAACGGATGGAATAAGGCCTCTCATCCCATGCAGGTCAGATGGGATGAATCCGGTATATGGGAAACTTTTATTCCAGGGATTGGAACCGGGGAAGTTTATAAATATTATATTCAGTCAAATTCAGGAGAGAGTCTTGAAAAAGCTGATCCCTTTGCATTAAGATGGGAGGAGCCGCCATCTACAGCCTCTATCGTTTGGGATACCTGGTACGAGTGGAAGGATGGCCCATGGATGAGATCAAGGTATGATATAAATGCCCTGAATAAACCCATGTCGGTTTATGAAATGCATTTTGGATCCTGGGCACGTAGTCCTGAGTCGCCTGATGAGTTTTTAAGCTATCGCCAAATGGCAGAGAAGCTTATTCCATACCTTTTAGAAACAGGGTTCACCCATGTAGAATTTCTTCCATTAATGGAACATCCATTCTATCCTTCATGGGGTTACCAGATTACCGGATATTTTGCTGCCACTTCCAGATATGGAACTCCGCAGGATTTGATGTACCTTATTGAACAATTGCACCAAGCCGGAATAGGAGTGATTCTCGATTGGGTACCTTCTCATTTTCCCGGTGATGAACATGGCCTTTATCGTTTCGATGGAACTCATTTATATGAGCATGAAGATATGAGGAAGGGTTTTCATCCCGACTGGAAATCCTATATATTCAACTATGGAAGAAATGAAGTGAAGTCATTTCTGATCAGCAATGCTATATTTTGGCTTGACCGTTATCATGCCGATGGTTTGCGAGTAGATGCTGTAGCATCAATGTTATATCTCGATTATTCGAGAAAGGATGGTGAATGGATACCTAATGATGAAGGTGGACGAGAGAATCTGGAAGCAATAAGTTTTATCAGGGAATTCAATGAGGCGGTTTATTCTAATTTTCCGGATGTTCAAACCATTGCTGAAGAATCCACTGCATTTAGTGGTGTAAGCAGGCCTACTTTTATGGGTGGATTGGGTTTTGGGATGAAATGGATGATGGGCTGGATGCATGATACGCTCAACTATTTTGGGAAGGACCCTGTCCACAGGAAATACAATCATCAGGGAATAACTTTTAGTACTGTTTATGCATTTACGGAGAATTTCATGCTCCCATTTTCACATGATGAAGTAGTTCATGGCAAGGGCTCATTACTTGACAGAATGCCTGGCGATGAATGGCAGAAGTTCGCCAACCTGAGGTTATTATATCTGTATATGTTTACTCACCCGGGCACAAAATGCCTTTTTATGGGTTGTGAGTTTGCCCAATCTGCGGAATGGAATTTTAATCAGTCCCTCGACTGGCATTTGCTCGAATATGCACCGCACCAGGGCATCAAAGAGACAGTTACGGTATTGAATAAGTTATACCGATCAGAACCTGCTTTGTATGAAAAGAGCTTTGAGTCTGGGGGGTTTGAATGGATTGAAGGTGGGGATGCCGAAAATTCAGTACTTGTGTATACCAGAAAGGGAAATAATCCTTCTGATGATCTTCTGATTGTTTTGAACATGACACCGGTGCCAAGGAAGACCTGGCGTATAGGACTTCCAGCAGAGGGCAAGTGGAAGGTAATACTGAATTCAGATGATTCGCATTTTTATGGATCTGGTTTATTTCTGGATCAAAATGTTATTTCTGAAGAGATATTCTGGCACGGAAAAGTACAATCAGGCCTAATGAACCTTCCACCTCTTGCGGGTTTGGTGCTGAAAAAGGTTAATTGATCTTAGGGGAAGGCCCTTATTTGAGTTTTCCGCACACCCGATCCATCATCTCCATTACAATTAGTGCCTCCGAAGCTGAACATGGATTAGGGCCTTTATTGAGGAAATAATTTACAACCTGTTCAATCATAGGTTGTTGTACATGCGGAATTGGAGGAAAATGGAGGTCTTTGGTTAGACCTTCCAGCGTCAGTTGACATCCATCAGTAAAGATCGGAAAACGAAGGGTTCCCTTCGTTCCTTTAATTTCACAGAGATCAAGTTCTTTATCGGGTGTGATAGTGTAATCCCAGGTCCCTTTGAAAGGCACATTATCTCCAAAAATAATATCCGCAGTCACATAATCATCTGCCTGGTAATTCTTCCCCCGGTTAGATGAACTTCCTTTTACCGATTTTGGCTCCCCAAAAAAATAAAGCATCAAATCCAACTGGTGTGGAGCAAGATCATGAAATAGTCCGCCCCCTGAGATTGAAGGATTTACCCTCCATGTATCTGCTACACCTGGAGTAGGTGCCTGGGATAATCTGATTTCTGCAGATAGAATTTCACCCAGAGTATTATTTCGGATCAGGTTACGGATTTCTAAAAACCTGGGTTGAGCTCTGCGATAATGTGCAACACTGAGCTTACATGAATATTTTTCTGATGCTTCCAGCATTCTCCGTGCTTCAGAAGAATTCAGGGCCATAGGTTTTTCGACGTAAACCGGTTTACCTGCCTTAAATGCAGCGATGGTATATTGCTCGTGAGAATTGGGAGGGGTAGCAATGTAAATGGCATTAACATCCCGGTCATTGATCAGTGCATTAGCGTTTGAGTACCATTTTTTTACATGATGCCTTTGCGCATAATCTTGTGCCAGTGTTTTATCGCGGCGCATAACTGCCGCCAATGATGAGTTTGCAACTTTGTTAAAAGCCGGTCCGCTTTTGACTTCAGTAACATTACCGCAACCGATTATACCCCAAACTATTTTATCCATTATTTCCCTAACGCTGACAGGGTTTAAAACCCTGTCAGCGTTGCGAAAATAATTATTTATAATCGAAAAATCTGTATACGGTTAATATCAATTAGTAAGCGGTATTAGTCAAAACAAAAAACCCTGCTTTAAACATAAAGCAGGGTCCAGGTTAGTATAGAAAGCTATTAGAATATTATTTCACATTAGCGATATGCTGAACAAGGTCAATTAGTTTGTTGGAATAACCCCATTCATTATCATACCATGCCACAACTTTTACGAAGTTATCGTTGAGGGCAATACCTGCTTTTGCGTCAAATATTGAGGTACGCGCATCGCCAAGGAAATCAGTTGAAACAACATCCTCTTCAGTATATCCTAAAATTCCTTTAAGCTCACCTTCAGATGCTGTTTTCATTGCCTTTTTGATCTGATCGTAGGACGCTGGTTTGTTCAAACGGACAGTCAGATCTACCACTGAAACGTCAGCAACTGGAACACGGAATGACATACCCGTTAATTTTCCCTTTAATTCAGGAATGACCAGAGTCACAGCTTTGGCTGCACCTGTTGAAGATGGAATTATATTCTGGTATGCACCTCTTCCGCCTCTCCAGTCCTTTGCTGATGGTCCATCAACAGTTTTCTGAGTAGCAGTTGCGGCGTGTACAGTAGTCATTAATCCTTCCAGAATCCCGAACTCATCATTCAGCACCTTTGCAAGAGGGGCCAGGCAATTGGTGGTACATGAAGCATTAGACACAATTGTTTGATCTGCTTTCAGGTCTTTGTGATTTACACCCATTACAAATGTTGGAGTGTCATCCTTCGCCGGAGCGGAAAGAACAACTTTCTTTGCACCGGCCTGAATATGTTTTTGTGCGTCTGCCTGAGTTAGAAATAAACCTGTTGACTCAATAATGACTTCGGCTCCAACTTCACCCCATTTCAGGTTTGAAGGATCTTTTTCCGCAGTAACCCGGATAGTTTTTCCATTTACTACCAGGTGGCCACCTTCAACTTCAATTGTTCCTTTAAACTTACCATGAGTTGAATCATACTTAAGCATATATGCCATATAATCAGGCTCTACAAGGTCGTTGATGCCAACCACTTCAATACCTTCACGTTCAATTGCAGCTCTGAAAGCCAAACGGCCTATTCGGCCAAATCCGTTGATTCCAATTTTCATCTGTTTACTTTTTTGTTTTTATTGTCTTAGAATCCCCTGAATGAAACAGGTCTTATAAGTGCTTTAATGCAAATCACTTAATGATTCATTATTAATTTTTGTTTGAATAATATTTTAACAAGTTATATATAGGCTCTTTAATAACGGAGCTTACTTTTAAGTTATTGCTTTGTGCAGCCTGATGAAGATATTCCTGGAATCCCGCTGCTACTGTTCCAATCATGTGTAATGGGACATTCGGATATTGTTCTTTAAGAGGGATGATATAAGTTTTAAAATAAATATCAAAACCATCAGTTACCATGTTTTTTACAAAGCTGTCCTCTTTATTTTCCATAAGAAAATCGGCAAATGAACTTAAAAACAAAGAAGGCTGAGCTTGTCTGTATACTTTGTCGAGTATCTGAGTCCTGTCGAGGTCATATTTCTTTTTGAATTTAAATTCGAATTCGTCAGGAAGAAGATCATTCAGATATGATTTCAGCAATCTGCGTCCCAGCCAGTTTGACGACCCTTCATCACCCAGAATATAGCCCAGTCCGTAATTATTCTCTATTATTTTTTTACCATCAAAATAAGCCGCATTTGACCCACTTCCCATAATGCCCAATATCCCAGGTTCATCCCCGCTTGCCGCAAGTGCAGCTGCTTTGAGGTCATGGTCTACAATAACCTTACTGAATCTGAAGAAACGGCCAAGGGCGTTCGCTACAATTTCCCTGCGCTCATTTGATGATGCTCCTGCCCCGAAAAAATATACCCATTTAATTTTTTCGGCATTATTTATTAAGTGGATATTCTTATTGAGGAATTGCGTAATATAGTTTTCATCATTAAAAAACGGATTGATTCCAGGGGTTCTGAATTCTGAAATTGTTTTCCCTTTTTCAGCTAGCTTCCAATCGGCATGCCTTGATCCACTATAAACTACTGCAATCATATATTAAATAGATAATACACTCACCATTTCCATTAAATCGTCCTCAAGTTTAAAATGAGTAAAATTTAATGCTTCCTCGAGGGGTGTCATCACAACTGAATTTCCCCGGAGTCCTACCATTTGCCGGCTATTTCCAGCGATCAATCCTTTGACTGCTGCAAAGCCCAGGCGACTGGCCAGAACCCGGTCAAAACTGCTCGGACTGCCTCCACGTTGCAAGTGCCCTAATATAGTGACTTTGACGTCGTAAAAATCAAATTTTTCTGTAACACGTTTAGCTAAATGATAGGCTCCACCACTTTTATCACCTTCGGCTACTATCACAATACTGGATGTTTTTTTGTTTCTGGCATCAAGCGATAGCTTTTCGATGAGTTCATCAATAGCAGTCTCACGTTCTGGTAAAAGAACAGCCTCAGCTCCCCCCGCAATTCCCGAGCGTAAAGCAATGCACCCGGAATCGCGTCCCATTACCTCTACAAAAAACAATCGGTTATGCGATGCTGCAGTGTCTCTGATTTTGTCAATCGCTTCAATAACCGTATTGGTAGCAGTATCGAATCCAAGTGTGAAATCGGAGCCATAAAGATCATTGTCAATTGTTCCTGGAATACACATGGTCGGAATATCGAATCGCGAAGAAAGACGCTCTGCACCTCTGGCTGTACCATCACCTCCTATTGCAACCAATGCATCGATTCCTTTTGCTTTCAGATTATTGTATGCCTTTTCCGTTCCTTCATCTGTCTTGAATTCCAGACAGCGGGCAGTTTTTAGAATTGTACCTCCTAGATGAATGATGTTTCCAACAGAACGTGCGTCCATGTCCCAAAAATCACTATCCAGCATTCCCTGGTATCCCTTCCGAATACCTACTACTTCAATGCCCATGAATACTGCTGTACGAACAACTGCCCTGATACATGCATTCATTCCGGGTGCGTCACCTCCAGAAGTAAAAACGCCTATTTTTCTTATTCCTGACAAATCTGATTATGAATAATATGCACGAATATAGTGTGTATTTTTTACACTAAGTAATTTTTGAATATTTTTTCACTCTTTATGACTAATCCTTATATATTTAGTTTTTAAATTTTACATTTTGGGAACAATCCTGCCTAAGTTCGATTCGGTATTTTCTATTGACTGTGTAATATTTGGTTTCGATGAAGGAGAATTGAAGATTCTTCTGATTGAACGAAATGAAGAACCATTCAAAAACTGGTGGGCATTGCCCGGATATATTGTTGAGCAGGATGAAAGTATTGATCATGCAGCTGAACGTATTCTTTATGAGCTAACCGGGCTTAGAGGAATTTATATGGATCAGTTTTATACTTTCGGGGATGTAAACAGGCATCCTCAGGGAAGGGTAATTACTGTTGCCTATTATGCAATGATCAGATTAAGTGGGAGTAAGGATCTTAAGCCCGTCAGCAATTATGCATCCAAAGCTGTCTGGATTCCGGTAAATGATTTGCCAAAGCTGGCTTTTGATCATGAGAAGATCTTTTCCAAAGGTTTTGAAAAGATCAGACACAAAATTAGTTATCAGCCCATTGCATTCGAGTTGCTTCCGGAAAAATTTACCCTGACCCAGCTTCAGCATCTTTATGAAGTCATTCTAAACAAGAAGCTGGATAAGCGGAATTTCAGAAAAAAGATGCTCAATTACGGGATTCTAAAAGAACTGGACGAGAAGCAGAAGGGTGTATCATACAGAGCAGCTAAACTCTATAAGTTTGATAAGCGAAAATATGCCAAACTGTTCCAGAAGGAAATTACGTTTGGGAAGTGATTGCGGATCGGGGTCCGCAATGGCAGGAGATGTGGAATTATTTATGTTGTTTGGTGAAAACCTTCAGGAATTCTTTTATCTACAAGCTTAAACCATAATGGTGGAATCAGTGCAGGTAACATCATACTTGCATAACCTCCCGGGAGAACCGGACTTTCAGGATACGACAGTAATTGATTAAATGGCTTTGCAGCATGAAAGTGATGATCTGAATGCCTGCTAAGGTCTATCAGTAGGAAACGGCTGATCAGTTTATCACTCTGCCAGGAGTGTTTTTCATTCACACGCTCATTGTCCATCCTGCTCAAACCATAATGTTCAATATAGTTTGTATACTCAAGTAAAAGGTTTGCAAAAATGGCCTGGAGAAGTACTGCAACTGATACTTCCCAAGCCCAAAAGATCGTGCAAAGCAAAATGATTCCGAGGTATCCGGATATACAACTAATCATATAATTGTTTAATCCGTATGGAGCCAGTTTTTTAGCCACACAACGCTGTTTTTCCATTTTCATGGATTGTTTTAACTGTCCGCCAATGGAGCGTAAAACAAAATGATAATAGTTTTCGCCGAATTTTGCAGTTACCGGATCCTGATCTGTACCGACATATTTATGGTGAATACGAAGGTGATGTATATAAAAATAGGGGTTGAAAACTGTAAATAAAAGAAAACGACCAGCAAAATTCCAGATCCTGTTCTTTCTGTGAATCAATTCATGAGCAACAACGATGGCCAGAGTTCCAGAAGATCCACCTGTTGAGAGTGCCGCAGTGATTATCCATTGGTCGTGAATAATGCCTGTTGAAATACCATAAATGAGACTTGAAATTGCTAAAATTTGTCCGGTAATCGATAAAATCATTAGGATATCCGGTAACTCATCCTCTATCCAATCATCGTTTGTATGGTCTTCCGGAAGCAATATCTCAGCAATTCCAAGTAAAATAAAAGAGAATGTAAAATTCAAAAGCGTAAACCAGCCACCCGAAAGGTTTCCAAATATGACCAGTATTACCGGAGTCAGATTTAAAAAGTACTTCCAGTTTCGGAATGATCTGCCAGTTCTCTTAACTTCAGTATGCATTTTTGATCTTAGGGTTTGGCAGCGAATATCAAATAAATTCCTGCTTTTATTTAGATGAAGAACTTCCTATATAAAGTGCTCCAGCCATCAGGGCAAGATCCTTCAATAAGCTTCCCATCCCATTCTGATCACCACCCATAACCACCGGCAGATGTATAGTTAGTATAAATATCAGCATTAATCCACCCAATAAGTAGCCTGCAAGTTGCACCGATTTATTGATTATGAAACCAGCAGCGCCCAGTATTAATAAAACACCAGTGATGTACACCCAGATTACCCCGCCCGGAACATAGGAAGGGACCATTCCCTGCATCTTGTCGGCAGACATAAGATGCATCACGCCAAATACTGCAAACGGGATTGCAAAAATTACTCTTAATAGACCGTGGGAAAGAATTTGATTCATTTTTTTAGGTTTAGGTTAAGAATTTGATTTAATTTCTATACCTAATTTACTAATTATCAATGAATTTGAGTTTTTTTATTCTTTCCAGAAAAAAGTATGATTAAAAGAGCTCCGAAGGCTATTAATGCCCAGCCAATCCATCTGTAATGGATCATTCTGCCGGCAACAGCCGCCAGCTTTTTCAATGGAATGAAATTAAAATAATTGCTTACTTTAAAATAAACTGCCCCGAATGTAAAGGCCAGAACAAGGAGTAAAGTCCATCCGCAAAAACGCAGCAAACCTGTTTTATTGCTTGCAGCAGCTATCAGTGATAGAATGGCGAGCGAATAGACAATCGAAGCCAATACCGTATCAAGATCCCAGTAATTCCAGTTGCCGATAATTGGTATATGCAGCATGGGCATCATTCCCCCGGCAATAACCAGAAGAGCACCAATGATTCCGATGTAGTTTTTCAAGGTCATGGCATTTAGAATTAACCTTTTAGATCTGATTGAGGGTTATTGCCTTCTGTCAGCTCCATTTTTTCAGCAAAATGAGCACAGTAATCACGAAGATCTTCTACAATTGCTTCTTCACCAGTTGCCCTTAAAAAACTGTCGCCCATAGTCTGAAGTGTCTCATAAAAAAAACGTTTCATTTCATCAACTGGCATATCCTTGGTCCAAAGGTCTATGCGCAGGGAGTTCTTATAATTATGGTCCCATAAAGCCAGCATCATTGATTTAACAGGCAATGCTTCCTTGTTCTGAGAGTCGGTTGATTCCCAAAGGATATTTTCAGGTACGTTTTGATCGTCTAGTTCTATGGTAAGTTTTATTTCGGCTTTTTTCATTATCGAGTTGTAGGTTTTAAGTTGTAAGTAATAAGTTCTAGTTGAGCCTGTGTATGGTGTTATTTATGGGATTCTATTTCTCTGTATTTTAGGTTTTAATGGCTTGTCTTTTCATTCTCAACCCGATAGCTATCGGGTCTCAACTGTCAACCCGATAGCTATCGTGCCTCAACTGAAAATATACAATTTAATCAGAATTATCAAAACAGCCACAAAGATGAGAAATAGAAGTTCAATTAACCAAATGCGTTTTAGCTCTGGTATAAATCTACGGAATACCTGATCTGTGATAAAACTGAGAATAACCAGAATGATAAATGGAATCCCCCCTATTTTACGAAATAAGTTTCCATCCGGGGAAAGTGGAAGGAAGATAGTGCTTACAATTAAGAGGGAAGTGACGATGTTAAGCGGAGTTAAACGCAGCTTCATTTTTTTCGGTCTTTTTTATGAACAGAGTCAAATTTGACACTTTTCTTTCTTCTGGCAGCACCGGGTTTATTATTTCTAGCCTTGGCCTTAGGTTCTCCCTTGGCTGATTTTACCGATTTCGAATTCTTAGCTTTTTTCTCATGGAACGCTCCTTTGAATTCGGGATCTTCTCTACGTTTTTGCAGATCAATTTCCCGCGCGATATTCTGACGTTCCTCATAAGGAGTATCATCGATGAATACATTTTCAGGCATTTCGGATATTGGAATGGTCTGACGGATCAGTTTTTCAATCTTTTCAACGTAATATTCCTCAGAAGGGCTGCAAAAAGTGATCGCATCTCCTGTTTGAAGAGCCCGGCCGGTTCGTCCGATACGGTGAACATAATCTTCAATGATAATCGGCACATCAAAATTGATCACATGGCTTACATTGCTTACGTCCAGTCCGCGGGAAGCCACATCTGTTGCAACCAGAATCCGTATTTCCCCTTCCTTAAAGGCATTGATCGAATTAATCCGGGTGTTTTGTCCCTTATTGGCATGAATAACCCTTACCTGATCAGCACCATATCGCCGTTCAAGGAAATGAAAAATATTATCAGCTACGGTTTTTGTTTTACAGAAAACAATCAGACGGGTAAAATCCTCTGTATCCCTGAGCAAATGCTGCAACAGGTTTAGCTTGGTTTTCAGATTCGGAACTTTATACAATACCTGACTTACTGTTGCTGCAGGAGTAGCCTGCTCTGCCACCTCGATCACAGTGGGATGTTTCAGGAAATCACCCGATATCTTATGCACCAGTTCACTCATAGTAGCCGAAAACAGTAGGTTCTGACGTTTTCTTGGCACCACTTCCAGAATGCGGTGAATTGAACCGATAAAGCCCATGTCCATCATTTTATCGGCCTCATCCATCACCAGAAATTTCAGATTTTGAGTGTTGATATTTCCTTCAAGATATAAATCAAGAAAGCGGCCCGGCGTTGATATGATGATATCTACCCCTTTTTTTAATTCAGCGATCTGGGTTTTTGGACCTAATCCTCCATAAAGCACAACAGTCCGAAGATCAGTATATTTAGCAAAGGTTTTTACATTTTCTTCGATCTGCATTGCCAGTTCACGGGTAGGGGCGATGATTAATGCCCTTGGATCATTTCCCTGAGCATATTTCAGCTTCATCAGAATGGGCAGCACAAAAGCGGCGGTTTTACCGGTTCCGGTTTGCGCAATCCCCATAATATCCTGTCCGGATAAGATCGGCATGATCGCTTTTTCCTGTATTGGAGTAGGTAGGGTATAACCTGCATCAGCAACAGCATTCAGGATCTGCCTGTTCAGCTTAAAATCTTCGAAGGATAGTGACATCGTGCAAAGGTAGGGATTTGGAATTTAGATTAGGACTTAAGAGGTCAGTTGTCTGTTATCACCCGATTGCTATCAGGTTGCCTGTTGTCTGAAAAATCAGCCAATTCCAGATCAGTGGTTCACTCTCCTTAATCCTTATACCTTTTTCTTGACTCCATTATTTTATCGATTCTGGTAGGCGAAATTTATTTACACTTATGCTGACCAAGAACTAAAGAAAATTATACCGAAATTTGCATTCAAATATTAATCTAAAACTCAAAGAATGTCCTCAATAATCATCAAATCTGCGACAATTGTAAATGAAGGCCGGACATTTATAGGGGATGTTTTCATTAAAAACGGACTCATTGAACAAGTCGGGTCAAGCCTCAATATGGCTGCTGATAAGGTTATCAATGCCGAGGGGCTGCACCTTTTTCCGGGATGCATTGATGATCAGGTTCATTTCAGGGAACCCGGATTAACCCATAAAGCAGATATTTTTACAGAGAGCAGGGCGGCAATAGCAGGTGGGATTACCTCCTTCATGGAAATGCCTAATACAGTGCCCAATACCCTTACACAGCAATTGCTTGAAGATAAATATCAGATCGCAGGAAGGACTTCTGCCGCAAATTATTCTTTCTTCATGGGAGCCGGGAATGATAACCTTGAACAAGTACTAAAAACAGATCCGAAAAATGTCTGTGGCATCAAGGTATTTATGGGCTCTTCTACAGGTAATATGCTTGTGGATAATGAAAAGACCCTGGATGGGATCTTTAGCCGGACACCTATGCTGGTTGCTACTCATTGTGAGAATGAGGCTACCATTAGGGCAAATGCAGAGCGATTCAAACTTCAGTATGGGGATAATTTAACACCCGAAATGCATCCTCTGATCCGAAATGCTGAAGCCTGTTTTATTTCAAGCTCTTTAGCCGTAGGACTTGCAAAAAAGTATAATACCCGTTTGCATATTCTGCACATTTCTACCGCAATAGAGACTTCTCTTTTTGATAATTCTATCCCTCTCGAAAAGAAGAGGATTACCTCTGAAGCCTGCATCCATCATTTATGGTTTTCGGATGCTGATTATGCTAAAAAAGGAAACTGGATCAAATGGAATCCCGCTATTAAAACTGCTGCAGACCGGGATGAGATATTTAAAGCGGTATTGGATGATCGGATTGATGTTATTGCCACAGATCATGCACCGCATACGATCGAAGAAAAATCACAGCCTTATTCAAAGGCACCGTCCGGCGGACCATTGGTGCAGCACGCACTGATTGCCATGCTGGAATTTTATAAACAGGGCAAAATATCTCTTGAGAAGATCGTTGAAAAGATGGCTCATAGTCCGGCGATCTGTTTTCAGGTTGAGAATCGCGGATTCGTTCGTGAAGGCTATTGGGCTGATCTTGTATTGGTCGATCTCAATAAACGATCAACAGTTAACAGAGCCAATGTGCTTTCTAAATGTGGCTGGAGCCCGTTTGAGGGACAAACATTTGCATCTTCTGTAGTAAGTACAATCGTATCAGGAAACCTGGTATATGAAAATGGTAAAATTACAGATGGGATATTTGGGAAGAGGTTGGTGTTTAACAGATAGTTTAAGGCTGACAGGGTTCTAAACCCTGTCAGCCTTTCTAAACCCTGTCAGCCTTTTTCTCTCAAAAACATTATGAAATCACTTGCCGACTGGTCGGTATATCCCACATGCCTGAGCATACATATCACTTGCCCACGGTGAAAAGTTGAGTGATTCATGCAGTGAAGGATGATTTCAGCATTATTCTGGCTGAAAGTCTTTCCCTTCAAATTGATATATTCAGTACCGGACAGGAAGAATTGATCTTCTTTCCCGGATATAAAATCGATAAAATCTGTTGAATTGTTTCTGATCGTTTTGCAAATATCAGTAAAGCCACTTGTAGCATCCAGATTATGCATATGAGGAATATTCTTTCCATTCAGGCGGGCTAGCCAGGTTTGCTCGGCATCTGCAATATGTAGTATTACTTTTTTGATGGTCTGATATTCAGCTTTTTTATTTGCAACGATCTCATCTTCATCAACGCCTGACAGATAATTACACATTTTCTCATTTGCCCAATGATTGTATTGCAGGTAATTTAAAAGAAGTGTTTTCATATTCCGGCTTTAGGTTAATTTAAAAATACGATTATTTAGATAGAAAATTGCCCCATGCATTCTTAAAAACTAATCAGATTGTAATAAAATCTCAAATTGAAGGGAATAGTTCCTTATTGTGGGTAAACTGCATACCTTTGCGCCTTGTTGATAAGCAATTATGGCTAAAGTTTCTATTAATATTGCAACCGGTTCTGTACAGAAGGAAGATATAATTGTTGGGATAGACCTGGGCACAACAAACAGCCTGGTCGCCTTTATTAATCCTGAGGGCCATCCACAAGTGATAAATGATACCGGTAAGGGTGTACTTGTACCTTCAGTAGTTCATTTCCAGTCGGACGGTGGACTTATTGTAGGAAATGAAGCTAAAGAGTTTTTAATATCTGATCCTCAGAACACTATCTTTTCTGTAAAACGACTCTTAGGTCGATCATTTAAAGATATTCAGGAGCATAGCAATTTATTTTCCTACAAAATTATTGACGACGATAGTGAAAGTCTGGTAAAGATTAAGGCAGGAGATAAATATTTTACCCCGATTGAGCTTTCGGGGATGATTTTGAAAGAACTGAAGGAAAGAGCTGAGCATGCCTTGAAAACCTCGGTTAACCGTGCTGTGATCACCGTGCCGGCTTATTTTAATGATAGCCAGCGTCAGGCGACACGCGATGCCGGTAAACTTGCAGGACTTGACGTTTTACGTATCGTTAATGAACCTACTGCTGCAAGTCTGGCCTATGGTATCGGCCTTGATCCTGAAGAAGAAAAGATCATCGCAGTCTATGATCTGGGAGGCGGAACCTTCGATGTTTCTATTCTGAAAATACAGAACGGAATTTTTGAGGTCCTTTCAACCAACGGGGATACCTTTTTGGGCGGAGATGATTTCGACAGGGCAATTGTGGATTACTGGATCGAACAGAATCAGTTAGGAGACAGGGCAAAGGGTTCATCATTAAATCAGGCGCTGCGTTTGAAAGCTGAAGAGGCAAAAAAGGCACTGACTACACAGAATATCTTTAATGGTTTTGTGGATGACATTCCTTGTGCAATCACTAAACAGAAATTTGAAGAACTAATTCTTTCCCGTGTTGAGCAAACGATAAGTTGTTGTAAAAATGCTTTGAAAGATGCAGGTCTGAAGACAGATGATATTCAGGAAGTGGTGATGGTCGGTGGTTCAACCAGGACACCATTGGTTAAAAAGATGGTTGCTGCATTCTTTGAGAAGGAAGTTCATGATCAGATCAATCCGGATGAGGTGGTAGCATTAGGTGCTGCAATTCAGTCGGATATCCTTGCAGGGAACAGAAAAGATATTTTATTGCTGGATGTTACGCCACTTTCACTGGGGATTGAAACCATGGGTGGACTTATGGACGTGATCATCCCCAGGAACGCCAAAGTACCCGCCAAGGCAGGACGACAATATACTACCTCCATTGACGGGCAGATCAATATGAAAATCTCTGTTTTTCAGGGTGAGCGTGACCTTGTGTCCGAGAACCGGAAGCTGGCCGAATTTGATTTGAAAGGAATCCCGGCAATGCCTGCAGGTTTTCCAAAGGTGGATATTAATTTCAGGTTGAATGCCGATGGAATTCTAACTGTTGAGGCAATTGAATTGCGCTCAGGAGTAAAACAGGAAGTTGAAGTGAAACCAACCTATGGCCTTACTGACGAACAGGTAGAAAAAATGCTGATCGATAGTATTGAAAACGCTAAAGATGATGTAAGCAGGAGAATGCTGATAGAAGCCCGTACAGAGGGGGAACAGATGGTCTATACTGTAGAACGCTTTTTGGAGAAGAACAGCGAACAGGTTTCTGCACAGGAAGCAATTGATACTCAAAAATTAATTGGGAATCTAAAGTCTGCTTTAGGCTCAGGCGACAAAGATCTGATCCACAAAAGTATTGATGAGCTAAATGAATTTACCCGGCCATTTGCTGAGAGACTGATGAACACAGCAATTTCTTCTGCAATGAAGGGGAAGGCGATAGAGTAGGAATGTTGTCTGACTTCTGATGTCTGAAGTCTGAAGAAGTACTGCTGATTTGAAATTAGTATTTATGTCCTGAATCTTGGCTCCTGATTCTTTGTTCTATCAACTCTATTGAATAATTGAACCATTTCAGAGGTTTTTCTATGAGAATCATAGTATTGTTATCTATTTTACTCCTTTCACTGAAATGTTCTGCCCAGAATACAGCGGCGGATAATTTGATGATACTCGAACTTCTGCAGAATCAACGCTATGATGAAGCAGCCGAAACCCTCAGGAAAATCTATCCAGAGCCTATTTCCGATTCAAAAATTCTATCCAGAATAGGCTACAGTCTGAGGATGGCCGGTAAATTATCTGAAGCAGAAACTTATTATCTCCGAATTCTGGAACAGGATCCCTCAGAGATTTCTTCACTTTTCAGCATGGCGGGTATCAGTCAGCGCAAGGGTAATTTTGTAAAAGCAAAAGAGTATTATAAACTGATTTTAGCGAGTGATAGCACCAATTTTTCGGTTTATAAGCAGTTAAGTGATATGATCGAGTCTTCCGAAGGTCTTCTATACGCAAGCGCCTACCTTCAGAAAGCTAACAGTCTTAATTCTTCCGATGGGGATATAGCCTACAGTTATTCCAAAGTTTTGAAGGATATGAAGCAGTTTGAATCAGCTGCCAGGGTGCTTAATGATGCAATAAAAGCTGATTCGACCAATCTGATTCTGTTGCGGGGTAAAGCTGAGCTGGCTTATGCTATGAAAGACTGGAATGGAGTAATTGACATCTGCAGTGTCATTATCAGGGATGGTGACCGCAGTCCAAACATTGTCAAAATGCTTGGAGAAGCATATTACTCAGTCGGAAAATATCAGCAGGCAATCGATATTCTGGAAGGAATGGAAGCCAATGATATGAAGACTGAGTCGACCCTGTATTTCATTGCAATGAGTTATAAAGCGCTCAATAATTATAGCAAATCGGTTGATTATCTCAATAAAACAATAAAGGAATCAATTTCGCAAAACACCGCCGGATATTATGCGCAGATAGGGGATGTGCTGGAGAAAAGTCAATTGACCAGTAAGTCGCTCGAAGCCTATCAGAAAAGCCTCTTTTTTGAGAATAAACCTCTGACTCTTTATACAATCGCGACGATTTACGATCAGAAACTGAAGCAGCCTAAAACTGCCTTAAGCTATTATAAAAGATATATTAACTCAAAGCCTCCTGCTGAGCAGAAGGCCTATGTCGAGTATTCAAATTATAGGGTATTACAATTGAGCAAATAAATCAGTTTCGGGGTATAAAATGTCATAATGAGTCAATCTCCTGCCCAATAGCCATCAAATCCCTATTCCCCGTTTCCTCAATCGCCAGCACAAATCACCCAATAAGCTTTTTATTAGTTCTTTGCTCCGCCTTCCATTGCTTCCCTGATCGCTTCCTGTTCTTTCAGTCCTTCAATGTTATTTTTCTTGCCATAGACATCTTTAGCTTCTTCAAAGCTTATTAAGATCTCAGCAATTTTATCAAGATTGTCAGCAACATTCTGGTGCATTTCGGGAAGAATCCGCTCAAGTGTTTTATTTCCCAGGTCAAAATTGTCGATCTCGATTTTACCGATCTTTTGGACGATTGCAGTCTGACTATTTTTCAAATCTTCCAGCTCGTTCGTAATTTTCTCCATCAACTCAAATTTTTTCAGCTTATCCATAGTATTTCTTTATTTTAAATATTAATACAGGTTAAGCAATTATACTGCCACTAATTTTGCAAAATTTAAGAGTTTTGGTTATAAATGTAATTGAGTTCTATATGAGGATTGTATTTTAACCTGAGTTGGAAAAGAAAGGGCAAAAAATTACCATTATAATTGGTCATATAATACCTTGGAGCCAAGATAATTTGTTTTTTGAAACCAATACCCGTGTGTTATAGGCTGGTTCAGCCCTTTCCTCCGGAGTATTTCCGGCAGGAAATCGCGTTTTATTTCAAAATACCAATAGCCGGAAGCTACCTCCTCCGGCAAGGTTTATTTTACTACCAGCTGTTTTTCATTGGGAAGGTCAGCCCGGCAAAAGGATTATTTGCCATTTGAGGTAAACCTAAGGGGTGGCCTATCTGTCTTTATGCTCAGAATTTTATGTGATAGGAGACCCCCCACGCACGTATTCTGTCTCATATCTCACATCTCCCATCTCATATCTTTTGACGTGTTAAACGGGCAACATATTTTCCAATAATATCGAATTCAAGATTTACAGTATCACCAATCTTAAGGCTTTTCATATTGGTATGTTCATAGGTATAGGGTATTATCGCTACAGAAAAAGAATTTTCTTTTGAGTTAACAACTGTCAGGCTTATACCGTTAACACAGATTGAACCCTTTTCGACGGTGATATTTCCAATTGCAGCATCATAGCTAATGGTATATTCCCAGCTACCATTTTTTTCGATTAGTTCAGTACAAATACCTGTCTGGTCAACGTGTCCCTGAACAATATGTCCATCAAGCCGGCCATTCATCTGCATGCAGCGCTCCAGATTCAGAAAATCTCCTTCTTTAAGTTTACCGAGGTTTGACTTATTTAATGTTTCTGATATGGCTGTCACGGTATGTGTGCCCTCTCCAAGTGCTACTACAGTTAAGCAGACTCCATTATGAGCAACAGACTGATCTATTTTCAATTCGTTTGAAAGGTCAGATTCAATGGTAATCTCAAGATTATCCTGATCCCTTTTCAGATTGGAGACCCTGCCTATTGTTTCGATGATACCCGTAAACATTTTTTATTTTTTATGAGTTAGTACGATTTTCTGTTTTTATGCCAGGAAGATGCTGAAGGAGTTTGGTCGGTATTTATTAAGCTACTGCTTTTTTGCATCATAAACTCTGCCCCGATTAAAGCTGCAATCATTGCTTCTTCCTCATTTTCAGTACTCAGATATTCAGGACGGAAGTACTTACCTACGAAATGTGTGTCAAACTTACCCGAAATAAATGCTTCATGCTGCATCACAAACTTCCCGAAAGCCAATGTAGTCTGAATTCCTGTGATGCGGTATTCATCTATCGCTCTGATCATCCGTTCTATGGCTTCAGTCCGGTCTTTACCATAAGTAACCAATTTTGCAATCATCGGATCATAATAAATAGGTATCTCCATGCCCTGTTCAAAACCATCATCTACCCGTACTCCAGGGCCTTTTGGGGTGATATAGGTTTGAAGTCTGCCAATATCAGGGAGGAAATTATTTGCTGGATCTTCGGCATAAACTCTTACCTCAATTGCATGTCCCCTGATCTTCAGATCTTCCTGTTTGAAACTTAATTTCTCTCCTCTGGCTATTTTAATTTGCTCTTTAACCAGGTCGATGCCGGTAATCATTTCAGTTACCGGGTGCTCAACCTGAAGTCGGGTGTTCATTTCCAGGAAGAAAAAATCAAGGTTCTCATCGAGAATAAATTCGACGGTTCCGGCTCCTGTATAATTGCAGGATCTTGCAGCATTTACAGCGCTTTCACCCATTTTTTGTCTTAATTCTTCGCTCAGAATGGATGATGGAGCTTCTTCAACAACTTTCTGATGTCTTCTTTGAACTGAACAGTCGCGCTCAAACAAATGAACAATATTGCCATGATTATCTCCCAGAACCTGAATTTCAATGTGCCTTGGTGAGGAGACATAGCGCTCAATAAAGACAGATCCATCTCCAAATGCCGATGTGGCCTCAGAAACAGCCAGATCCATTTGCTCTACAAAATCAGCCGGCTTCTCTACAATCCTCATTCCCTTCCCACCGCCACCTGCTGCTGCTTTGATGAGGATAGGGAAACCGATCTCCTGAGCTCTGTTTTGAGCAATAAGAATATCTGTTACTGCCTCCTCTGTCCCGGGAACCATAGGGATATTGTATTTCATCGCTGCTGCTTTTGCTGACAACTTATTTCCCATGATCTCCATCGCTTCAGGAGAAGGCCCGATAAGTGTCAAACCGGCCTCTTTTACCATTCTGGCAAATGCCGCATTCTCTGAAAGAAAACCATAGCCTGGATGAATTCCCTGAGCACCTGTACTGATACAGGCTTCTATAATTTTTTCTCCTGAAAGATATGATTGAGAAGAGGGAGCAGGGCCAATACAAACAGCTTCATCGGCATATCTTACATGCAGGGCATTGCGGTCGGCTTCTGAGAATACCGCTACAGTTTTTATGCCCATTTCTCTTGCTGAACGCATGATGCGTAGCGCTATCTCTCCCCGGTTGGCTATCAGGATCTTTTCCATTTACAAAGGTATTTATTTAGGCGCTACGCTGATAGGGCTAATTCGAACTCAACGTTTAATGCATTTTCTTCAAAACATCAATGGTATATTCTATTTGCTCATCATTGATATCCAGGTGTGTAACAAATCTGATCATTTGTTTGCCGAAGGTATTACACTTTATTCCATGATGTTTTAATTTTTCAACAAATTCATCCGGATTATGTTTTTTGTCGAGCTCAAAGATCACAATATTTGTATCTGCGGGCATAATACTGCTTACAAATGGTAAACTAATTAATGTTTCAGCCAGTATTTTAGCATTCTTATGATCCGTTTTCAGGCGATCAATATGATGATCAAGGGCATAGATTCCGGCCGCTGCCAGATAACCTGCCTGTCGCCAGCCTCCCCCCAACGCTTTACGAATCCTTCTTGCATGATAAATGGTTTCTCTGCTTCCTAAGAGCACAGAACCTACAGGAGCTCCCAGACCTTTTGATAAACAAACGGATATCCCATCAAACATTCTTCCATACTCCTTGGGATCATCTCCCGACTCAGCCAGGGCATTAAAGATCCTGGCTCCATCCAGATGCAGGAAAATGTTTTTTAATCGGCATAAATGATAGATCGGCTCAATCTGATCCAGAGTATAAAAACTTCCACCACCACGGTTTACTGTATTTTCAAGGACAACCAGACTGCTTTTTGGATAATGAACATTATCGGGGTTTATATGAGGTTCGATAAGCTCGGCACTAAGACGGCCTCTGTCGCCATAAAGCAAGCGGACAGAAGCCATAGAATTGTAGGCGATTCCACCACCCTCATACCGATATATATGCGCGGTTTCATCACAGATCACCTCTTCCATCGGATTGGTAAAACGTTTGATCGCAATCTGGTTTGTCATAGTCCCGGAAGGACAAAAAAGTGCATCTTCCATACCAAAGATGGCTGCAGTTTTTTCCTGCAATTCATTTACAGTTTCATCTTCTTCAAATACATCATCCCCAACCTTTGCACTATACATAGCCTCCAGCATTCCTGGTGTTGGCCGCGTAACTGTATCACTTCGCAGGTCAACAATCATTTTGTTCTCATTCATGCCTAAAATTATATTTTATACCTATTATCAAAAATTTTTTCTTATATTAATCCTAAATCTTTTGTAAATCAGCAATTATTGCAATTTACAATGGTCGTTTCTGACCAATAATATCCCGGTTAATGAAGTTTTAATTGACCATATCTGGCTCATTTTAAGGAACCAGGGTCTGCTTATTAATCTAAAAAATCACATGAGTAAAACAATAATAGTATCAAACAGGTTACCCGTCAAAATTTCTGAAGAGAATGGGGAATATACCTATTCTTCAAGTGAAGGCGGACTGGCAACGGGTTTAGGTTCTATCTATAAAGATGGTGAAAATATCTGGATTGGTTGGCCTGGAATTGAGGTGAATGAATCCGGAAAGAAGGCTGATATTACCAGAAATCTGAGAGACATGAAACTTCTCCCTGTTTTCTTAAGTCAGGAGGAGATTTCAGAATACTATGAGGGTTTTTCCAACGAAATTTTATGGCCAATATTTCATTATTATGCTTCAACTTATGTTAATTACAAACAATCAAACTGGGATTTTTACCAAAGTGTAAATCAAAAGTTCAGGGATGTTATATTAGATGTAGCAGAACCTGGTGACACAATTTGGATACATGATTATCAATTATTGTTGCTACCGGGAATGATCAGGGCAAAGAATGCTGATCTGACTATAGGGTTCTTTTTGCATATTCCCTTTCCTTCTTATGAATTATTCAGGCTAATTCCCTGGAGAGCAGAATTACTTGAAGGTATGTTAGGAGCTGATTTGGTTGGGTTCCATACCTATGACGATGTACAGCATTTTATGAATGCGGCTATTCGTATCCTGCCAATTAATTCCAATTCTAATATTTTGACCGTAGATGACCGTCCGGTTGTTGCTGAAGCTTTCCCTATGGGGATTGATTATAATAAGTATTCTTCTCTTACCAATGACGATGCAGTATTAGAACAGATCGAACTACTAAAGGAAAATTTTAGTGATAGCCGAATTATTTTATCTGTAGATCGACTGGATTATAGTAAGGGCATTTTGCAAAGATTAGCAGCTTTTGAGCTTTTGCTCGAATTGTATCCTGAATATATAGGTAAGGTGGTGCTATATATGGTTGTTGTTCCATCCCGGGATACGGTACCTCAATATAAAGAGTTGAAAGATCATATTGACAAAAAGGTAGGAAATATTAATGCCTCCTACCGTACCATGCAATGGTCGCCTGTGTTGTATTTCTATCGATCATTATCTATTGAAGAATTATCAGCTTTATATCAGATCGCTGATATCGGTCTTGTAACTCCTATGCGCGATGGGATGAACCTTGTCAGTAAAGAATATGTAGCCAGCCGAACCGGCAATAACGGAGTTTTAATTCTTAGTGAAATGGCAGGGGCATCTAAAGAGTTGATTGATGCATTAATTGTGAATCCGAATAATATAGGAGATATAACCAGAGCAATAGTTCAGGCCTTGAATATGACTTTAGCTGAACAGGAAACCAAAATGGCGGAAATGAGAAAGGTGGTTTCTCAGTTTAATATCTTTCATTGGGTCAAGATATACATGGATAAGTTGCAAGAAGTCAAGGAATTGCAAAGATCGCTGCAATCAAGGCATGTTGATCAGAGTATAGCAAAAACAATAATTACCAGATATTCTGCTGCCTCAAAACGCATTATCTTTTTAGATTATGATGGCACACTGGTTAATTTCAATAGTGACATAAATAAAGCCAGTCCTGATTCCGGACTATATCAATTACTTGCAAAACTAAGTGCAGATAAGGCAAACGAAATTGTTCTGATAAGTGGACGTGATCATAATAAGATGGAGGAATGGTTTGGTAATTCCGGCGTTCACATTATTGCTGAACATGGTGTCTGGCAAAAGGAGATAGGTGGTAATTGGACAAGCATTATGGGATTAACCGATACCTGGAAAGAAGAAATATTTCCGATTTTAAACACTTATGTCGAACGGACACCTGGCTCATTTATTGAAGAGAAAAGCTTTTCTCTTGTATGGCATTTCCGGAAGGTCCCAAAAGATCTGGGAGATCTCAGAGTTTCTGAACTTGTAAACAACCTTGTGTACCTTACTAAAGATAAAGGTCTTCAGCTTTTACCGGGTAACAAAGTGATCGAGATCAAAAATATTGAGATCAATAAGGGAAAAGCTGCCCTGAATTTCATGTTCAAGAAAGATTATGATTTTATAATGGCAATAGGCGATGATCATACCGATGAAGATATTTTCAAGGCCCTGCCAGATTCTGCCTTTACCTTTAAGGTAGGCAGCAGCTTATCAGCTGCCCGTTTTTATCTTCGTAATTCCGGCGATGTAAGACAATTTTTACATCATCTTAGCTCTGAATGAATTCTAAACATATTTGCCTGTAATTCAAAATGGTCTATATAAATACAGGCCTGTCTAATTTTATTGCAATCCTGTAAGCAGCATTCATTAAACCTACATGGCTGTAAGCTTGAGGGAAATTTCCCCATTGGCTCCCAGTTTCTTCATCTACATCTTCACTAAACAAGAGGAGATGGTTTGAATATTGCAGCAGGTTTTCAAATTCCCGGATTGCATCATCAAGCCGGCCTACACATGCCAAAGCTTCAACATACCAGAAAGCACAGATTAGGAAGGTAGATTTTGGTTTGCCAAAATCATCCGAATGTAAATACCTGTGAAACAGTCCATTATCCGTTTTTAATTCTTTCTCAAGCATGCAGAGATGGTCTTTGGCGCGGTCAGAACTTGGGTCAAGGTAATTCATCATGATAAGCTGTAATGTACTTGCATCAAGATGCGGGCTTCCTGCGGCATGGGTATAGACTTTGCGTATCGGATCATAGCAATTTTCAATATGAACCGCAGCCCTGTTTTTAAGTGAAATTGCTTTTTCAACCAAATCAATGTCCCCTAATGCTCGTGCCATTTTCTCTGCGGCAGAGCAACCAGCCCATTGAAAGAGGTTACTGTAGCAGTGGGTATTCGAAATATTTCTGAATTCCCAGATCCCTGCATCCTTTTCATCAATGGTTAGTTCAACTTTCGAAAGTAAATAGCTGATCCAGCGTGCAGAATCCTTTCTCTCAGAATTAACAAAACGATGGTCTGTGTACAATGGCAGGAGAGAAATGAGAACTTGGCCATAGATGTCATTTTGAATATGTTCAAATGCCTGATTACCAATACGAACTGGTTTATTACTCTGATATCCATCAAGATGCTCCAGTATGATCTCATTCAGGAATTTTTCTCCTGTTATACCATACAATGGCTGATATCGTCCTTTTTCTGAAAATGAAAGATCTGAAACATAGTTGAAATAGCGCTCCATTTCTTCAAAATGCCCGATATGACTTAATGCATTAATAACATAAAATGTATCTCTTAACCAGCAATAGCGATAGTCCCAGTTGCGCCCACTGCCCGGAAATTCAGGCAAACTGGTTGTACTTGCAGCAATAATTGCACCTGTGTCTTCATATTGATGGATTTTGAGTGCCAGAGCAGATCTGATTACATTTTTTTGATAGAATATTGCTATGGAAGAATGTTTTATCCAAAGTCTCCAGTAATTGATAGTTTCGAGAAGAAAACGTTCAGCAGTTGTCGCCAATGGAGCTTCAAGCGGTTCACCATAGGTAAATACCAGGTATTTAGGTTCATTTAAAACCGAAAACTGTTCGTCAATAATATAATTAACGGGGATATTTGTTGTTAAACGTATTCTATCATCGGAGCCACTATATTCGATATGGCTGCTTCCACGAGATACTTTTAACTTCTTTTCCCCATAATCATAAACTGGTTTGCATTTAACCCTTATCCGAGGTGTTCCACTAATCAATTCAACTTTTCTGATCAGCATTAAAGGTTTAAAAAATCTATCAAACTGATTAAATCGGGGTGCAAAATCAGTTATCCTGTAAACCCCCTCGGTAGATGTAATTTCTGTACAAATTACATTGGTATTCTCCAGATAATATTGATGGGATTCATAATTGCCTGATGGTAAAATGGAAAATTCACCCCCTTTGTCTTTATCTAAAAATCCGCCGAAAACAAATGAACTATCAAATCTTGGCCAGCATAACCAGTCTATGTTGGTATTCTTGTTAATATGTGCAATAAAAGCACAGTTTCCTATTATACCGGTTTGATATGTATGTTTTTGCATAATTTTTGCGAAAAATTTCGGGATAAGTCCCGGAGATGCATTTTACAGCCTAAATAATATAGATACTCCCTTTTGCAGATTTACTACAATACAATTGAACGGGCATTTCAAATTTATATTTCGATGAATAGATATGCCTCAATCGCTAAAATACATCATTTTTTACGGCATTGCTAAAATTAATCCGCTATTTAAAAGGGAAATTTCTAAATAGACTTAATTTCGGGCCTTGAAAACTCTTGATAATAAAAGCAGAGCAATGTAAATTTCAAATACTCTCTTATCGGACAATTAGTATAAATTCATACATTTAGCTTTTTAAAAATATTTATAAACTATGATCATTATTGCAGATGGAGGGTCTACCAAGACCAATTGGTGTTTATTGAATAAATCTGGTCAAAAAATCTATTTTAATACCGAAGGATATAATCCATATTTTGTAAGCGCTGAGTATATAATTGATTCACTCAGGAAAGGATTACCAAGCGATCTCGATCTTTCTGATATTCATGAAGTGAATTATTATGGTGCCGGTTGTTCGACTGAAGATAAGGTAGAGATAGTTGAAGAGGCTATGTCTACAGTATTTAATAAAGCCAGTATTTATGTTGGACATGATCTTCTTGCTGCAGCACGGGCTTTACTTGGTTTAGATAGTGGTTTTGCCGCTATTTTGGGGACAGGAACAAATACTGGTCTTTATAATGGTAAAGACATTTCATTAAATATTGATTCTGCAGCTTATATTCTTGGTGATGAGGGTAGTGGTTGTGATATTGGTAAAAAATTACTAACTGATTATTTAAGGGGTTACATGCCCGAAGTGGTCAGAGAGCGCTTCTGGGAAACTTATAAACTTACTCCTGATGAAGTGACTGACAATGTTTATACCAAACCATTGGCAAATCGTTTTTGTGCGAGTTTTGCCAAGTTCGTATACGATAATAATGTTCATGCAGAATATTCACGGAACATTGTAAAAACATCCTTCGTTGATTTCTTCGAAAACCTGGTTACTCACTATCCTAATTACAAAGATTATACATTTAATTGCATAGGTTCTGTCGGGTATAATTTCAGAAACGTACTCGAGGAAACTGCCACAGAGTATGGAATGAAGGTGGGTAAAATCATCCGTTCTCCAATAGATGATCTTGTGCGTTATCATGTTGAATTGGCACCACGGGTGCAGTCCTAGGCCGCACTGACAACGTCTCCAGACCGCACTGTAATTGCAGACTTGATCCGCAATCAGTTCTTATTTGCAAGATTTTTATTTTTCCTGCGATGCTTATTCTGGGGCGGCCTAAGTTTATCAGGTTCACCTGCAATAACACTGATATTGCCATCAACTTCAAGAATGGCAAGTTTGACATTTTTGTAAGAGTCAATTCCGTGTTCTCTGATTGCTTCTTCAAGCTCATCCATACTAATACTTTCCTGATGCAGGTGAGCTATATCAATTTTGCCATGATAGACCAGTATGACAGGTTTGCCCTCGATCAATTCCTTTACAGATGATGAATGGTACATGATAAGCTTCATAAGATAGTTTAAGCAGAATAAAACACTGGCCGCAACCAGTCCACCTGATAGACTTGAATTGGAACCTACCATAGAATTCTGTACCGAGTTACTGATTAAAACAATAAATACCAGGTCTGTTGTTGAAAGCTGCGACAATTCTTTTTTGCCAAAGAATCGTATAGCCAATACCATAAAGAGGTATACACCAATACACCTTAAGATTATATCCAGGTAAGGATTAATATCCATTTTAGAAAGTTAAAGTTGACTGGCCAATAGAGGTCATTTTTGCTTCATGTTCAAGCAGCCATTTTTTACGCCATAATCCTGCCGAGAAGCCAACCAGATCACCATTACTTCCTATAACTCGATGACATGGAACGGCTATCATCAGATTATTGCGGCCATTTGCCGATGCGATGGCGCGTATGGCCAAAGGATTTTTCATTCTTTTTGCTAAGGCTGCATAACTTATGGGTTTGCCCGCATTAATTCTTCTGAGTTCATCCCATACTTTTTGTTGAAAATCTGTGCCGGGTTGGGCCATTGGAAAATCGAAATGCTTTCTTTTTTCCTCAAAATATTCTCTGAACTGCTCTTTTGCCATTTCCGAGAGTTTATTGGGATTCTCCAAAGGTAGTTCCGAAGGAAAACCAATAGCACATATCTCATGCTCATCCGCCTCAATGACCATTTGTCCGATAGGGCTATCAAGTATTGAAAAAAACATGACACAAAATACAAAGAAATATTCGATTCATTTATTGCACCATTATGAATACCCGAAACTGAAAAGCAAATTCTATATTTGTTGCAATGGATTTATTGAATCAGGTTAAATTTCTGATCCGTAAGGAAATCATGCTTGAATGGCGTTCAAAATATGCATTGAATGGCATTTTACTATATGTGGTTTCAACAGTTTTTGTATGTTATCTGGCTTTCCGTGAGATAACAAGTCCGCCGACCTGGAATGCCCTCTTCTGGATCATTATGCTGTTCGCCTCAGTGAATGCAATCACCAAAAGTTTTATCCAGGAAAGCAGGGGAAGGCAGTTGTACTACTACACAATTACCAGTGCGCAAGCGATCATTATCTCCAAGATCATTTATAATGTTTTTCTGATGCTTTTGCTCTCTGCTATCGCACTAGGTTTTTATACCCTGGTATTTAAAAATCTGCTGGGAGATCCACTATTCTATTTTTTTGCAGTTCTCTTGGGAAGTGTCAGTTTCGCATCTGTCTTCACGATGATTTCGGGGATTGCCTCCAAAGCAAACAACGCAGGAGGGCTCATGGCTATATTGAGTTTCCCGGTAATAATACCCCTGTTGGTGGTGCTGATTAAGTTATCGAAGAATGCAATGGACGGTTTGGACCGTTCGGTATCATATGATGAGATCGGTGTTCTGATAGCCATAAATATCATCGTGATCACTACATCTTTATTGTTATTTCCTTACCTTTGGAAGGACTAATTAAAGAACCTTATGAATAAAAACTGGTGGAAAATCCTGGCCACAGTTCTTGTGCTCTACTCAATTATTGCGGGGTTTTTATTTCATGTTCCGGCAAAGCCGATATTAAACGAAACTATCCGTAATATTCATTTTCATGTACCGATGTGGTTTGCCATGATCGTCATGTTAACTGTTTCTTTTGTGTACAGTATCCGTTATCTGAACTCTTCAAATGAAAATGATGATCTGATGGCCGTAGAAAGTGCCAATGTCGGAATCATTTTTGGTATTCTGGGTTTGGTTACCGGTGCAGTATGGGCTAAATATACCTGGGGCGAAGCCTGGAGTAATGACCCGAAACAAAATAGTGCAGCAATTGCTTTGCTTGTTTATCTGGCTTATCTTGTGCTTAGAAACTCTCTGGAAGAAGAACAGAAAAGAGGCAGAATATCAGCTGTATATAATATTTTCGCATTCCCGATCATGGTGGTATTACTATTCATACTTCCGCGGATGACCGACTCACTCCATCCTGGAAATGGTGGTAACCCCGGATTTAATACCAAGGATATGGCACCAGAGCTGCGCCCGGTATTTTACCCGGCTGTATTGGGATGGATTTTGATCAGTACATGGATTACAACTATCAGGTATAGGATAAGGAAGGTTGAGAATAGGCAAAACTTTATCAATTGAGAGTGGAGAATTGAGACCCGATAGCTATCGGGTGGAGAATTGAGAGTTCCTGATTACAAATCATTCGACATTTAGCAGTATTTGCTAACAACCAATAACCAACAACCAACAACAAAATGATGAAAAAATTTATCCTTACACTAGCCTTAATTCTGTCATTTACTTTAAACCTTCTGGCACAGAATTCCAATGGAGTTGAGATGGCAGATTCCCTTAGAAGTTCCGGAAAGATTTATGTGGTGGTACTGGTTATTTCAGTTGTCTTCATCGGATTGGCCATTTATCTCTTTTCCATCGATAACAGGTTGAAAAAAATTGAAAAACAGAAGTAATAAATATACCTTGTTTAAGTTCTTTAAATAAGGTTTATACCTGCTTATTAGATATTGTATCCTATACACTAAGTAATTTTCATTTTTAGTATCGGTTTATTTCTATCAACTTTGCAGCATATAACCAATTATTCAAATTAATTTATTTTCTTATGGCTAAGTCTATAGACGCAGCGCATTCAGAAACTTCGTTTTTTGGTGACGTTTGCCAGTTTTTTGATCATGCAGCACAGTTTACTTCCCACCCGGAAGGATTGCTTGACCAGATCAGGTCATGTAACAGTGTTTATCGTTTCCGTTTCCCAATCCGGCGTGAGAACGGTTTTGAAGTAATTGATGCCTGGAGAGTAGAGCATTCACATCATAAATCACCAACAAAGGGTGGTATTCGTTACAGTGACATGGTAAATGAGGATGAGGTGATGGCACTTGCAGCACTCATGACTTATAAGTGTGCGATTGTAAATGTTCCTTTCGGTGGTGCGAAAGGTGGTATTAAGATCAATACTAAAAATTATACTGTTGCCGAACTTGAAACCATAACCCGCAGATATACTGTGGAATTAATTAAAAAGAATTTTATCGGTCCCGGTATTGATGTCCCTGCTCCTGATTATGGTTCAGGCGAGCGTGAAATGAGCTGGATTGCAGATACTTACCAAACCATGAATCCCGGGCAATTGGATGCATTGGGTTGTGTTACCGGTAAACCGATTGCTTTACATGGCATCGCAGGACGAAGGGAGGCTACCGGTCGCGGGGTAGCTATTGCTGTGCGCGAATGTGTTGATATCACCGAAGATATGAATAAACTTGGCCTTAGTACAGGTCTATCCGGTAAACGGGTGATCGTTCAGGGATTGGGAAATGTGGGTTACCATACCATTAAATATCTGATTGAGTTTGGTGCTACAGTTGTTGGTATCTGTGAGTTTGAAGGAGCTATTTATAATCCTAACGGACTTAATCTGGATGAAGTGTTCTACCATCGCAACACCACCGGTTCGATTCTTGGTTTTGCCGGATCAACAAAGGAATTTATCAATTCGGCCGAAGGTTTGGAACAGGAATGTGATATTTTGGTCCCTGCTGCGCTCGAAAACCAGATCACGATAGCGAATGTGGCTAATATTAAAGCAAAAATTATTGCTGAAGCTGCCAACGGGCCAACTACTCCGGATGCAGCCGATTTTCTTATCCAAAAGGGTTGTATTTTAATCCCTGATATGTATTGTAATGCCGGTGGTGTTACGGTTTCTTATTTCGAATGGCTTAAAAACCTTTCACATGTAGCATTTGGACGTATGGATAAGCGGTATGAAGAAAATGCCAATCAGAACCTGGTTAATATGGTTGAAAAGATCACAGGCATTTCCCTTGATTCAGCTCAAAAGAGTATAATCGTTAAAGGAGCCTCAGAATTGGAATTAGTCAATTCCGGGCTCGAAGACACCATGATCCGATCTTATCATGAGATACGTGATATACAAATGGCTAATCCTAAAATTGACGGACTCAGAACTGCGGCATTCGTTGGTTCTATCGATAAAGTCGCCATTTCTTACATGAATATGGGAATCTGGCCATGATCAGAACTGTTTAATTATACAAAGGGAGGCTGTAAGGTTTCCCTTTGTTATTTAGAATGATTCTAATATAGAAACATTCTTGTTATATTGACTACTAAAGTGAAGTATTTAGTACTTTTGTAATTGCATTTGATTGAATTAGTTAAAAGCATAATTATGAAAAAGAGTTCCATCGCCGGTATCGTTATCATCGCATTAGCAATTGGTATTATTATCAGTACATACGCTGATTCAAGTACTTATGGATCATTTGCAGATGCCACAGAGAGCAGTTCAGAATTGCATGTTGTTGGACAACTGAATAAAGAAAAAGAGCTTTTTTATAAACCACAGCAGGATGCTAATTATTTTGCATTCTATATGAAAGATAATGAGGGGAAAGAGTGTAAAGTGGTGTTTAATGGCTCCAAGCCGCAGGATTTTGAACGTTCAGAACAGATTGTACTAACGGGCAAAATGATTGGTAATGAATTTCATGCTTCAAAAATTCTAATGAAGTGCCCTTCTAAATATACTACGGATGAAGTTGAGGTTACTGAGGTTACTGCTACATCCGCAAAAATCTAAATCTTAATGGAAATACAATACATTGGAGAAAACCTTCTTCCGGGGAAGTTAGGTCAGTTCTTCATCATCCTGTCGTTTTGTACTGCTCTTCTGGCAACCCTTGCCTATTATTTTGCAACGACTAGCGCACTCTCTAAAGACCAGTCAAAGCAGGCAAGTTCTGATGGCTGGAGACGAATTGCAAGAATCGCATTCCGTTTAAATACAGTTGCCGTTATTGGAATAGGGTCATGCCTGTATTACATTATCTATAATCACTTGTTTGAATACCATTATGCATGGGCTCATTCATCAAAGATACTTCCGGTCTATTATATTATTTCTTCCTTTTGGGAAGGGCAGGAAGGAAGTTTCTGGCTTTGGATGTTCTGGCAGGCATTTTTAGGAACAATTATACTTTCAAAGGGCAAAACCTGGGAAAATTCAGTTATGACTACCATCATGCTATCTCAGGCCTTTATCGCATCAATGCTGGTTGGGGTTGAGGTTTTCGGACTCAGGATCGGAAGTTCTCCATTTATCTTATTGAGAGATGCTGTACCAGGGCCAATCTTTGCAAGAGGTGATTACCTGAGCATGATAACTGATGGTAACGGATTAAATCCGCTGCTTCAGAACTACTGGATGGTCATACATCCACCAACATTATTCCTTGGCTTTGCATCAATGATTGTTCCTTTTGCTTATGCAATTGGCGGACTATGGGAGAGAAGATATTCGGAATGGATTACTCCAGCTTTGCCATGGACACTTTTTGCCGTGATGATTCTGGGAACAGGTATCATTATGGGCTCATTCTGGGCATACGAAGCACTCAATTTTGGAGGCTTCTGGGCCTGGGATCCGGTTGAGAATGCCTCTATCATTCCATGGATGACTTTGATTGCAGCCGTCCACGTTCTGATTGCTTATAGAAATGCAGGCCATTCTTATTTTACAGCCACTTTTCTGGTACTGATCAGCTTTGTACTGGTGCTTTATGCCTCCTTCCTTACCCGTAGTGGTATTTTAGGTGAAACATCTGTACACGCTTTTACCGATTTAGGGATGTTCTGGCATCTGGTTCTTTATGTGGTGGCATTCCTCTTTATTGCTGTTTTGTTTCTGGTTATCCGCTGGAAGGAACTGCCAATAACCAAAAAGGATGAAGAAACTTATTCGCGCGAATTCTGGCTTTTTATAGGTGCTTTGGTATTATCAATCGCCTGCGTTCAGATACTTGCTACTACCTCAGTGCCGGTATTTAATGCCATTTTCGGAACTGAAATTGCACCGCCAGCGGATGTTATTGCACATTACAACAAATGGCAGGTTCCTTTTGCTGTAGTAATTGCCTTCATTTCGGCATTTTCTCAATTCCTGAAATACAAAAAGACAGATCCTAAAAAGTTCTTTGTCAGTATTTCGATATCCCTGCTTGTTTCAGTATTCATTACCGCAGCAGCCGTTTACCTAATGAATATATATACCAATGTGATGTATATCATACTGACCTATGCTTCAGTATTTTCGATACTTGCGAATGCCAAGATTCTGGGTGAAGCTTTCAAGGGGAAGTGGAGACTTGCAGGATCTGCAGTTGCACATATTGGCTTTGCCTTATTGCTTGTCGGAGCACTTGTCGCTGCCGCAACGAATAAAATTATTTCAATCAATAATACAGGGATTGGTTTTGGTGATGAGTTCGCAAAGAGTAATAACCCCCGTGAAAACATTATCCTGTACAAGGATGAGCCTACAAAGATGGATCGTTATACCGTCACTTATTTGGGTGATTCAACGCAGGGTGTAAATACCTATTACAGAATAAATTACAAAGTGATTGATGAGAAGAGCGGAGACGTTAAAGAGAACTTTACGCTTTATCCAAATGCTCAGCAAAATGCCAAAATGAGGCAGATCATTGCTTCTCCTGATACCCGGCATTACCTGTTTCATGATGTTTATACCCATGTAAGCAGCGTGCCTTTGAAAGAAGAGGACCATGAAGATCATGAGGGTCATTCTGAGGATGAAAAATATGAAAAGCCTGCTACTTATGAAGTGAATGTTGGTGACACAGTCCGTTTCAGAGAAGGTTATATATTGGTTAAGGGTATTAACCGTGAGGCAAAGATTCAGAATATTCCTGTTGGTGAGCGGGATATCGCCATTGGGTTGCAGTTAGATATTGTTTCAGATGGTAAAGTTTACCCGTCTGAGCCTATCTATTTATTAAAAGATGGTTCCAAATTTGATTTCGGAAAGACAGTCGATGAAAAGGGACTGAAATTGCGTTTTTCAAATGTTTATCCTGATAAGGACAAGCTTGAGCTGATGGTCTATCAGAAACCAAAAGCAGAGAAGGATTGGGTAGTATTAAAAGCCATTGAATTTCCGTATATAAATTTATTCTGGGGAGGAACGATCATTATGGTGATCGGATTTATTCTATCCATTTTCAGGAGAAATAAGGAAATCAAAACAGTCTGATGAATATTGTCATTTTAGGCAGTGGTAATATAGCCACGCATTTAGGTCGTGCATTTAAAATGGCCGGCCAGGATATATCTCAGGTTTGGAGCCGTGATATAACCCACGCAAGCTCACTAGCAGATACTCTGGCAGCAGAAGCCATCGACAATATGTTTGATCTGGATCGCTCTGCCGACTTGTTTATCATCGCTGTTAAGGATGAAGCAATCAGGGAAATTGCTCTTGAATTAAAGCTCAGTGATCAATTGCTTGTACATACATCCGGTTCAACCGGACTTTCTGCTCTGGAAGGAGCATCCACAAAAATTGGTGTGTTTTACCCGCTGCAAACCTTTTCAAAGGTCAAATCGGTCGATTTCAGGCAGATTCCAATCATTATTGAAGCAAATAGCCCCGATGTATTGTCAGGTATCCGGGCAATTGCTGATCGCTTATCAGAAAAAGTAATTGAATTAAATTCAGAACAACGTAAAACACTTCATGTTGCTGCTGTATTTGCCTGTAATTTTACCAATCATCTCTTTGGACTCGCTCAGGAATTATTGGAAGAAAAGGGCTTGGATTATGAACTCTTGAAGCCACTGATTGAAGAAACCCTCAGTAAAATTGAAATGAATGATCCTGTTTCTGTCCAGACGGGGCCGGCTATTAGGGAAGACCAGGCTACCATTCAGTCACACCTCGAACTTCTTAAACATAATCCCGCCTTATCAGAACTTTATACTAAACTTAGTCAAAGCATAGTCAATTTGCACAAGCGCTCACAGGGCTGAGTTTAAAATGCTATTTTTGCACTAATGAACATTTTTAAATTAAAAATCAATTTTGAAGAGGCTTCAAAGTCAGCCGTAGAGCTTCCGATAGCAGAAGGCGAATCAGTTCTTGATGTTTGTCTGGATAACGGGATTGAATTACAACATAATTGCGGAGGCGTTTGCGGATGCAGTACCTGTCAGGTTTATGTTAATTTCGGGATGGATAATATTCAGGAAATATCCGATAAAGAAGAAGATTTTATCGATCGTGCGGTCAATCCAAGAATTAACTCCCGTCTGGGTTGTCAGTGTGTGTTAATAAACGGTGATCTTGAAGTAACGCTTCCGGATCAGAATCAGTTTTTAGGACATTAATAATTATACAAGAGAAATGGCGAAGGAAAGTTTTGAATTACCGATTTACTGGAATGACTATGAAGATATAGCCATGGGCCTTTATGAGAAATTTGGCGATGATTTCGGAGAATCTCAGATCTACAGAATACGTTTCACCGAACTTCTTGACTGGATTTTGAGTCTTCCAAATTTTGCAGGTACCCGTGAACAATCCAATGAAGGTCATCTGGAGCAAATTCAGACAGCCTGGGTTTACGAGTGGCGCGACAATCAATAGGAGATCGGAAGTCTGATGTCAGAAGTCCGACCTGATACCTCTTACTTCAAACCTCAATTCTACTACCATGTTCTTAGAAAAACTGAAGCATATTAAAGCATTTATTCTTGATGTTGATGGTGTCATGACCAATGGTATGCTTTTGGTTACTGAGTCGGGGGAATTTTTGAGGCAGTTTAACATCAAAGATGGTTATGCACTGCAACTTGCAGTGAAGAGAGGATTTAAAATAGCAGTTGTTTCCGGTGCAAGATCCAAAGGAGTAGAGCATCGCTTGAGAGGATTGGGTATTACAGATATTTATCTCGGTTTGGATTCGAAAACGGCTGCTTATAACGAGTTTATAGAAAATAATGGATTATTGCCGGAGCAAGTACTCTTTATGGGGGATGATATTCCTGATCTGGAACTTATGAAGATGGCAGGTCTTGCAGTTTGTCCGGCTGATGCAGTTGAGGAGATTAAAGCTGTTGCCCACTATATATCCCCAAAAAATGGCGGTGATTCATGCGTCAGAGATATCATTGAAAAAGTATTGAAGATTCAGAATCTATGGATCAATGCGGATCCTTCATCTGCTGACGGTAGCAAAATTTGATTATTTCCTTCAGATTTAAACCTTTTGCTCTACTATCAATCAAAAGGAGAAAACCAGCAGATATGAAAAGATTAATTATTGCCATGGGATTGATTCTCTGCATGGCAACATTCGCCAATGCACAGGGCGGCCGACAAATGGGTACACCAGAGGAAAGAGCCGAGCGCCAGATTGCTCAATTGGAAACACTAAAGCTTTCAGCTGAACAAAAAACTAAATTAAAGGATGTATTTATCTGGTCGGCAAAACGTGTTGATAGTGTCAGAGCCACTCTAACAGATGGTGGTAATTTTCAGGCATTACGTGCTAAAATGGCACCTTTGCAGGCAGAAACAACGACTAAAGTGAATGCTTTACTAAACGATGAACAAAAGAAAGCCTATGAAGCTATTCTGGAAGAGCGTCGTGCCAGAATGAGGAATAACTAATAAACCCATTTTTATTGAGTAGGGGATAGATTAGGTTTAATTGTACTGTCTGATGTTTTTAAACCCGATTGCAGCGGATACCAGCCTGTGCTTAAGGCCTGTGGCGTATGAGCGAAAAGCGGGAATGCATTTAAGAAGAGCACAGCAGCACATTTCCAAATGATAAAAATCTTAATACAAGCCCGAAAAAGCATAGTAAACTATATTTATAATTACGAACTCAGTTTAAGATTCTTTTCTACATATTAAAGCGGCTTTTAGCCGCTTTTCTTATTTTTGGCAAAGTCCAATCAGATGATCAAACAATTTCCGCCAATTATTCTGGCCTCCAAATCACCGCGCAGACAAGAACTGCTGAAACTCATGGGATTTGATTTTCAGGTTGTTCTCAGAGAGGTGGATGAAAGTTATCCTCCCGGATTATCGCCATCTGAAATTGCTGTTTATATATCCGAAAAAAAAGCAAAAGCTTTCGATCTGCTGATTGAAAATGAGATCGTGATTACGGCAGATACAATTGTCTCCCTTGATGGTAAAATATTGGGTAAACCCGAAAATGAAGATCATGCATTTGGGATGCTTTCTGAGTTATCGGGTAAAAGACATGATGTGATTACAGGAGTAAGCTTGCTCAAGGATCATAAGCTTAGCAGTTTCTATGAACTTACAGAAGTGTTCTTTAAGGAGGTCAGTGCTGAGCAGATACGATATTATATTAATACGTGTCAGCCGATGGATAAGGCAGGAGCTTATGGTATTCAGGAATGGATAGGCTTGGTAGCAGTTGATAGGATCAATGGTTCTTACAGCAATGTGGTAGGCCTTCCCACTCATCGTCTTTATACTGAGTTGTGTAAGTTATCTGAATGATCACAGGGTTTTGTTTTTCAGGTATTCGTACAGCAGGCCTTCTTTCAATGAATAAGTTGACAATTTAAGTGCTTTAAAAGCAAACTGATTCATAAGGTACTTTGTGATCAGGGTGGCCATAACGATCATATCAACCCTGACAGGAATAATCGCAGGATTCCTGCTGCGCTCTGCATGTGAGCTTTTCAAAATGAACTCTGATACTCCTGCAAAATCACTCAAATCAATCTTTATTTCAGGATTTGTAAAACTGGTCTTAAATTGGGGATTAATAAGTGTTGCAAAAGTTTCAAATGCACCTGCCGAACCAATGAGCAGTTCTGGTTTATAAATTTTAACTTGATTTCTGAGCTCAGAAAGAGTACTCTCAAGATATAAATTGAGTTTATTTATATCCGGTTTAGAAATTGGGTCTGAATGATGAAACTGTTCCATGAGCCGGGCTGCCCCGATGTCATAGCTCCTTTTCCAGAAAACTTCTTCCTGATCGCAGATGATAAATTCAACACTTCCACCGCCAATGTCAATAATCAGACATTTCTCATCGCCCATATTAATAGCTGCCCTGACACCCTGATAAATCAGTTCCGCTTCATGCTCTCCAGAAATAATTTCAGGTACAATTCCAGTTTCAGATCGGATTTTATCTAAAAATTCCAGTCCGTTGCCGGCAGTCCGGAGTGCTGAAGTTGCTGCAGCCCTGACCAGCTTAACCTGATACAGATCTATTGATTTTTTGAATTGTTTTAGTGCTGAAAGTCCACGATCAAAAGCTGTCTCGATTATATAACCTTTTTCGATTCCACCTTCACCTAATTTTACAGCAATGCTCTCCTCAAGAACAAGCACAGGCTTATTATCATTGATGTTTGCAATCAATAATTGAAAGGTATTGGTGCCCAGATCCAGGATTGCAATTGAACTCATTTTTTGGAGTTATAAGTTGTAGGTTTTAAGTTATAAGTAATAAGTTTTAAAAGGAGACCTGTTAACTTTAACTTTCTGCCTTTAACTTTCACCTTTTTGCTTTCCACTTTAAGCTTTCCACTAAAAGCACTTAATTTTATCTTAACCAGTATTAATACTTACAACCTACAACTTGTTACTTACAACTTATTCTTTATACATAAACCATTTCCCCAACTCCGCAAAACTTACCTTTTTGCCATACATCAGAATACCTACACGGTAGATTCGTGATGCTACCCATGTGGTGAATATAAATCCGCCGATAAGCAGAACTATAGACAATGCCAACTCCCAGTTTGGTACCCCGAAAGGTAATCTGACCATCATCGCTATTGGCGAGGTAAAGGGTATGATACTCAACCAGAAAGAAAGACTACTGTCTGGATTATTAACAATAAAACTGAATGACATAATATAGGTAAACAGCAGTGGCAGGGTAATGGGCAGCATAAATTGCTGGGTTTCGGTATCACTGTCTACGGCAGAACCTACTGCGGCAAAAAGAGCGCTGTACAACATGTATCCACCAAGAAAGAAAATAATGAATACCGGAAGAATGTAGGTCCAGTTAACGGTTTGAACAGCCTTGATGATGTCCATTCCGGGGCCATCACTGCTTGCTGCAGCAGCCTGTTTGCTCATCGGCATTTCAGATTTTATCTGTTCCATTTTGCCTTTAAATATGATCTGACTTGCAACGGTCATCAGTCCTATTGAAAGGGTGATCCAGAGCAGGAACTGTGTCAAACCTACCAGTCCGATTCCGATTATCTTTCCCATCATCAGCTGAAATGGCTTTACAGATGAAATAACAACCTCAACGATTCTGCTGGTTTTTTCTTCAATAATTCCCCGCATTACCTGAATCCCATAAATGAAAAGTGACATATAGATCAGAATAGCGGCGGCAAATCCAACGGCCATTGCTGCGCCTGAGCTGCTGTCTTTTTCTCCCTCGAGGGTTAATTCTTTCGAAACAACAGATAATTTTGGTTTTATTTTATCCAGTGTAAGGGCATCAATTCCGGCATCTGCGAGTAGTTTGGTCCGCATCTGATCGTTCAATTGATTTTCTATCGTGCTGATCACAGAAAGTCCTGCCTTTTTCTGAGAGAACATTTCAATCGTTCCTCCGCTGGCAATATCCGCCGGGATGTATAGCACAAAGGCATCTTCATTTTTAATAACTTTCTGTTTAGCCTCTGACAGTGTGAGTTCAGATTTACTAAATGTTGCTGACTTTTTATTTTCGAGACCTTTGTCAAATATTCCGCTATCATCAATGACTTCGACTGCGGGGATATTGTCGCCACCTTTCATCGAGAGTGCAAAAATAAGTGCGTACATACCAATAATTAACATCGGTACAAGAAAGGTCATAATCAGAAATGACTTCTTTTTTACCCTGCTGAAATATTCTCTTTTTATAATGAGTATAATCTTGTTCATTTCCTGATTAGTTTTTTACGTTTTGAATGAAAATGTCGTTCATGCTGGGCACAATTTCGGTCAGCTCGGTGACCTGAACCTGTGGTATTAAGAACTTCAATACATCATTTGAAGAATAACCCGGATTGATTTGAATCGTCAGATGCGTGGCTTCCTCATCTTTCTTCTCTTCATTGATGTTAAATAAGGGAGTTTCAACCGGATTCAAAATTCCTGCATAAGCTATTCTGTAGGTGTTATTTCTATACAGATTCTTAATATCCTTAACCTTTCCATCAAGAATTTTCTTCGATTTATGAATCAGGGCAATGCTGTCGCATAATTGCTCTACAGATTCCATCCGGTGGGTTGAAAAGATAATGGTAGCACCTTTTTGGTTTAATTCAAGGATTTCATTGGTAATTAACTGGGCATTTACCGGATCAAATCCCGAGAATGGTTCATCCAGAATGATCAGTTCAGGATCATGAACAACAGTAGCAATAAATTGTACCTTTTGTTGCATGCCCTTGCTCAGATCCTCCACCTTTTTATTCCACCAGCTCTGAATACCCATTTTCTCAAACCAGTATCTGATCCTTGCTGTGGCATCAGCCTTTGATAAGCCTTTTAACTGTGCCAGATACAGCATTTGTTCACCAATCTCCATTTTTTTATACAAACCCCGTTCTTCGGGCAGATATCCTATTTTGGAAATATGGGATGGATTAAGCTTTTCGCCATTTAATAATATTTCGCCCTGATCCGGTGCCGTAATCTGATTGATAATTCGAATCAGTGAGGTTTTTCCGGCACCATTTGGACCCAGCAATCCGAAAACTGAGCCCTTCTCGATTTCGATCGAAACATTGTCTAAAGCCCTGTGATTAGAGTATTGTTTTACTATATTTCTGATGCTCAGCATATTGTTGGATTATTCATAATTAGAGGAATTCAGCGGATTTTTGTTACAGTTTTCTCCGGTATTAATTATACACAGTTTTTGCCTGAAATTGTATTCCAGGTTCTATGAGTTTGTTGAGACCTTATTATTCAGGCCTAACCAGTTTCGAAGCTTTATGACAATCCTTGGATGCTTGTCTGATCTTGCGCGACCAATAAGAAAACCATATGGCTTAAGCTGTGTCACATGATCACAAATAATTTTAACTATCCCAAGCATAGGTATAGCAAGAATCATCCCCGCAACACCCCAAACAATCTCCATGAAAACAATGATCAGGATCGTAAATAATGGATTAATATTTACCTCAGAGCCTACTACCAGCGGTTCTAGAAAATAAGTTTGAATAAATTGTATTATCAAATAAGTTACAATCACACCTATAATCATTCCGTTACTTCCACCCTGTGAAATTACTGCCAGTACAGTTATTACAGTACCTGTGAAGTTTCCTATGAATGGAAGAATCTCCAGAAGACCGCATAAAATAGCAAAGAATATTGCACTTTTTACTCCAACAATTGAAAATCCGGCAGCATACATGATCCATAAAATAACAATCATACTGCTAAGCCCTGAAATGTATTTCTGCGCCACTTTTCCAGCGTCGGATATGATCTTTTCAGTTTCGTCTGTTTCACTCAAAGGAACCAGCATCAGGATGAATTTTTTAAGGTGAGACCGGTAATAGATGAACAGAAAGAGGTAAACAAGGACAAGAATAAAGTGGATGAAAATGCTCATCAGCGAACTTAGCATCAGCCCGGCCATGCCTAAGGTTGCAGATGATCCATTCGTTTGGTTTAACATCCATTGTTTTTGTTTTTCAGTAGATATGCCAATATTCCTGGCGATAAATTCCCTGAGATCGTCGGCAATCATACTGATACGCCGGGTAATCTCAGTAAGATCCTCGGAAATTCCGCTTGCCTGCCATGAAAGCAAACCAATTATAGCACCAGTACCCAGTAAAAAGATCAATACACAGATTACTCCAGCTACCATTCGGCTAATACCCTTGTTTTCAAGCCAACGGGAAAGAGGAACAAACAACATGGCCAAAAGAGCACTGATCGCTAAAGGGATCAGGAAATTCTGTGCAAAATAGAGTCCGCTAATTACCAGAAATGAAAAGAATAATATATATATGCTTTTTTGTAAAGATGGTGATGATCTAATCATAGCTGTTCCTCGGATCAATGATCATAAAGATACCTGAAGTTTTCTTTATTTAATAGGTCCATAGGTTTATGCCAGGATCTTGTAAACTAAACGAATACCGTAGTTATGAATATGATATGTTCTGAAAGAAAATTACACATTGTTTATCCCTGGTTTTTGCAGCTTATCTGAAGGATTCGTACCTAAAATGTTTCGTACCGGTCTTTTTTTTGAGTGGAATTTATATCTTTAAAATAAGGATAAACCGATGAAGATATTTTACTCAAGAAAAATTATTGTGTTGCTTGCGCTGCTGCTGGTGGTAAGCGTCTTGTATAAATTGGCTTTGTCAAATCAGAAGATCGATTATAATACACAGGTTAAGCCTATAATCAATAAAAAATGTATCTCCTGCCATGGCGGAGTGAAGCAGGAAGCCGGATTTAGTCTTCTTTTTCAGGAAGAGGCTTTGGGACTTACAGAATCCGGAAAACCAGCGATTATCCCTGGTGATCCCGAAGGCAGTGAACTGATCAGAAGAATTACTGAAAATGACCCGGATGAAAGGATGCCCTACAAGCATGAAGCACTTTCTGAAGAGGAGATCGAAGTTTTCAGACAGTGGATTAAAGAAGGAGCAAAATGGGGAGAGCACTGGGCTTATGTGTCTGTAAAAAAACAAAATATTCCTGATGTAGAAAATAAGTGGGTAAGAAATGATATAGACCGCTTTATTTATGAAAAACTTGAGGAACAAAAATTGGAACCCTCAGAAGAGGCTGATAAGGCAACTTTGTTAAGAAGACTCAGCCTTGATCTTATCGGACTTCCGGCTTCAGCCGGTATTACAAAAAAGTATCTTCAGGATAATTCCGATAAAGCATATGAGAACCTTGTTGATGAGCTCCTTGCCTCGCCCCGCTACGGTGAGCGCTGGACATCCAATTGGCTTGATATTGCCCGTTATGCAGATACCAGAGGCTATGAGGCCGACCGCGGACGAATTATCTGGAAATACCGTGACTGGTTGATTAAAGCTTATAATTCGGATAAACCATACAATGATTTTCTGATCGAACAGCTCGCCGGAGATCTGATGCCAAACCCTGATGATGCAAAATACATAGCTACGGCTTTTCACCGGAATACAATGACTAATGATGAGGGCGGGACTGATAATGAAGAATTCAGAACCTCTGCCGTCATGGACAGGGTGAATACAACATGGAGTGCTACAATGGGCACAACTTTTAATTGTGTTCAATGTCATAGCCATCCTTATGACCCGTTTAAAGCTGATGAATATTATAAGTTCATGGCATTTTTTAATAATACGCGGGATGAAGATACAAATGCTGATTATCCATTATTGCGGCAATACGATTCTCAGGACAGTTTAAAACTGGTACAATTGACTGGCTGGTTAAAGAGCAATGCCTCAGAAGCTCTGGCAAAAAAATATTTTAACTTTCTTAAAACCTGGCAGCCTACAATTAACTCACTGCAATGTGATCAGTTTGTGAATGCTGCCCTGATCAGTAGCTGGTTTGCCGGATTGCGAAATAACGGAACATGCCGGTTGAAGGATGTTGTACTACAGGATAAGACCCAGCTGATGTTTCGTTATAAAACCAATTTTGATGGAGGTAAATGGTCTATTTATCTCGATACATTGAATGGGAAACTATTGAAAACTGTTCCGCTTGCAAATACAAAGGGCGAATGGAAAATTGTGACTGTACCGATACCTGCTGAAAAGGGAAAGCGAAACCTGTTTTTTAAATATTATAGTCCGGTGATAAAAAGCCCTGATGATACAGGTGTACAGTTTGAATGGTTCCAGTTTGATGTCCCCTTTCCTGGTAAGGGAAAACCTGGCTATGAGCTTGCTTTGAGTAATTTCAATCAATTGATGCAGGCTAAAGTAGATGAAACGCCGATTATGATCGAGAATAACAGGGAGCAGTTCAGAACCACCCATGTTTTTGAACGGGGTAACTGGATGGTCAAAGGAAATAAGGTAGAGCCGGGTGTACCTGATATTATGAACCCAATGCCGGCAAATGTGCCCAAAAACAGATTGGGAATGGCATTATGGTTAACCGATAAAAAAAATCCGCTTGTAGCCAGAACCATGGTGAACCGTTTATGGGAGCAACTGTTCGGATTCGGAATTGCCGAAACACTCGAAGATCTCGGTTCACAGGGAATTGCACCTACTCATAAAGAATTGCTTGATCATTTATCCTGGCAGTTTATGAACGAGTATAACTGGAGCATGAAGCGTCTTTTAAAAGAGATTGTAATGTCTGCGACATATCGGCAAAGTTCTGCTGTGACTGAGGAAAAATTAAAGATCGATCCTAATAATAAATTTTATTCCAGAGCATCCAGAATCAGACTTTCAGCAGAGCAGCTCAGGGATCAGGCATTAGAGGTAAGTAATGTGTTGAGCAAAAAAATGTATGGGCCAAGTGTCATGCCATTTCAGCCTGAAGGAATCTGGCGCTCCCCTTATAATGGCGAAAAATGGAAAATGAGTACAGGTGAAGACCAGTACAGAAGAGCAGTTTACACTTACCTGAAGCGTACTGCCCCTTATCCTTCAATGATGACTTTTGATGGTAGTGCAAGGGAATCGTGTCTGCCCCGAAGAATCAGAACCAATACTCCATTGCAGGCACTAACCTCTCTGAATGACTCGACCACCCTGGTCATTTCAAGAAGTCTTGCTCTTCGCATGAAGGAACTGGGAGGCAAGGAAAGTAAGGTTCAGATCAGTAAAGGCTATGAAGCCATGATGTTTAAGCCTATTTCAGCGAAAAAGTTAAAGGCACTATCCGACTTGTATGCAGAAGCCCTCAGGAAATATAAAACGGATAAAACAGCCATGAATCAATTAATGGGAGCAAAAGATAAGCCTGCAGATCCTGAAACGGCATCACTTGTCATTGTTGCCGGCGCGATGCTGAATATGGATGAATGGCTGAATAAGAATTAGACAGGGTCAAAGTATTCAAATACTATCGATTATGAAGAGAGATGCTCAGGAGCAAAGGTTAGCAAGGGAAGCAGAACATGCAGCTTTACAATTACATACCCGTCGTCATTTTTTAAAGGAAGGGGCTATGGGCTTTGGAGCTTTGGCATTAGGCTCTTTGCTTGGAAGCTGTGGTTTAGGTGGTTCTTCTGCTCCGAATGCAATGTTCGATGCTTCCAATCCGCTTGCACCAAGGCCACCAATGTTTCCCGGGAAAGCTAAATCTGTTATTTATTTGCACATGGCAGGAGCACCCTCACAGCTGGAGATGTTCAGTTATAAGCCGGAACTTGCAAAACTCGACGGACAGGAATGTCCACAGTCTTTACTGGAAGGCAAGAAGTTTGCCTTCATAAGGGGGGTGCCTAAAATGCTTGGTCCGCAGGCCAATTTCAGGCAACATGGAAAAAGTGGGTTATGGCTTTCAGACAATTTACCTCATCTGGCCACTGTTGCTGATGAGATTGCAATGCTGAATGCGGTTACAACCGATCAGTTTAATCATGCACCAGCCCAATTATTGATGCAAACCGGTTCAGCACGTCTGGGAAGGCCAAGTATAGGTGCATGGGTAACCTATGGAATGGGATCAGAAAATAAAAATTTACCGGGATTCGTCGTATTAACTTCCGGAGGCAATAATCCCGATGCAGGCAAGAGTGTATGGGGAAGCGGCTTTTTGCCGAGTGTCTACCAGGGCGTTCAATGCAGGGGAGAAGGCGATCCTGTTTTGTTCATAAAAGATCCGGCAGGGATGGACAGGGATCTGCGCAAGGCATCAATTGATGCGATCAATAAAATAAATCAGGAACAGTTCGAAGAATATAAAGATCCGGAAATTCTGTCGCGCATAGCACAGTATGAAATGGCTTACAAAATGCAGATATCTGTGCCTGAAGTAATGAATATCAACGATGAACCGGCATACATCCATGAGATGTACGGTACTGAGCCGGGTAAAACGAGTTTTGCAAACAATGTGCTGCTGGCCAGAAAACTGGTTGAAAAGGGTGTTCGTTTTGTCCAGTTATTTGACTGGGGTTGGGATACTCATGGTACTTCTGCCAGTGGGTCTGTTGATATTGGTCTTGTAAACAAATGCCGGAGTGTGGATAAACCGATTACAGCATTGATTCTTGATTTGAAGCAAAGAGGTTTGCTCGATGAAACCCTGATCGTTTGGGGTGCTGAATTTGGCAGAACTCCGATGCAGGAGAACCGTGAAGGTAAGGATATGCCATTCAAAGGCAGGGATCATCATGCCGCTGCTTTCAATATGTGGATGGCCGGAGGGGGCATCAAAGGTGGTACCACTTATGGAGAAACAGATGAGATAGGATATGATATTGTAAATGGAAAGACAGAAGCGTTTGATATTCAGGCGACTATCCTTAATCAATTGGGTTTTGACCACGAAAAATTCACTTATGAATCTCAGGGCAGACCTTTCCGTTTGACTGATGTTGGAGGGAAAGTGATCACCGATATTTTAGCATAAACGAATTTTGCAGCAATTATATGAGACAAGACAGAAGAAAGTTCATTAAAGCATCTGCAGCAGGTTCGGCTGCCCTGCTATTATCCTCCTTAGAATCTTTCGCATTACCCGAAATGACTTCATCTGCCGTGAATAGGAACTACGATCTGAAAATCATGGCAACCAGCTGGGGCTATCAGGGAACGATTGATTCATTCTGCGCAAAGGTTAAGAAGGAAGGTTATGATGGAATAGAATTATGGTGGCCTACTAATAATAAAAAGGCACAGGATGAAATATTTGCTGCTCTGAAGACTCATGATCTGGAAATCGGTTTCCTCTGCGGAGGGTCTCAGTCCAATCCACAGGAGCATCTCGAATTCTACAAAAGAATGGTGGATGCAGCCGCAAAGCAAAACATTCAGCGACCACTCTATATTAATAATCACACAGGAAAAGATTATTTCAGCTTTGATGACAATAAGAAATTCATTGAGCATACACAGGCATTGGCAAAAGAAACAGGCCTGTTGATATGCCATGAAACACACCGTGGCAGAATGCTGTTTGCTGCACATATAACCAGAAACTTTCTTGAAAAATACCCTGATCTGAGACTGACTCTGGATATTTCACACTGGTGCAATGTGCATGAGAGTTTACTGGCTGATCAGAAGGAGACAATTGATCTGGCATTGGCTCGTACTGATCATATTCACGCCAGAATTGGCCACCCCGAAGGCCCGCAGGTGAATGATCCTCGTGCCCCTGAATGGGAGCAAACCGTGAAGCAGCATTTCGAATGGTGGGATAAAATTGTGGAAAGGAAAAGAAGAAATGGAGAGCGGATAACTGTTCTTACAGAATTTGGTCCACCCGATTATATGCCCACTTATCCATATACCAGACAGCCACTGGCTGATCAATGGGCCATTAATGTGCACATGATGCATTTGCTTAGAAAACGATATTCCTGATTTCATACTCCCTGAATGAGCACACTTTCTGTTTTTTTGTTTAGCCTGATTGATTTTATTGGGAGTTTTCATCCCTTGCTTGTACATCTCCCGATAGGGGTATTGCTGCTCGCCGCCTTGTTTCAATTTTTATCCCAAAAGGAAAAATATCAGTCGCTGGCTTCAGCAGTAAGTATTTCTTTGTTTATTGGGATGCTCAGTGCGATTGCATCATGTATTAGCGGCTATTTGCTTTCAGGCACTGGTGATTATGATGAAGGCCTGATCTTTAATCATCAATGGTCTGGTATAGCGCTCGCTATAATTTCAATTGTTGCTTGGTACTTAAACTGGAAGGGAAAACAAATCAGCTGGATTACCGCCCTTATGGTGTTCCTGATTATCCTTACCGGTCATTTTGGAGGTTCAATTACACATGGGTCAGACTATTTGACCCGGGCATTCTCTGCAGAAGGCTCAGGACAGGCTGAAGAGAAAAGAAAACCTATCCCGAATGTTCAGCAAGCCATGGCTTACCAGGATGTGATTAAACCAATTCTGACTTCGAAATGTTATAAATGTCATGGCCCAAATAAGCAGAAGGGAAAACTTAGACTAGACATGCCTGATTTTATTTTAAAGGGTGGCAAGGGTGGAAAGGCGATTATTGCCGGAAATACAGACGAAAGTGAATTGATCAAACGAATCCTATTGTCAAAAGAGAGTGATGATCATATGCCGCCTCTCGAACAGCCGCAGCTGACTAAAACTGAACTTGATCTGATCCATTGGTGGGTTAGCAGCGGAGCTGATTTTAATAAAAAAGTGGCTGAGCTTGCCCAAACTGAAAAGATCAAGCCGGTTCTTTTGTCCCTTCAATCTGAAGAAAAAACTGAAACGGCATTGATCTCAGATATTCCGGAAAAGAGTGTCGGACAAGCAGATGCGAAGATAGTTCAGGAACTGCTCGCCCGCGGAATTGCAGTTATACCGGTCGCACTAAACAGTAATTACCTTTCTGTCAATTTTGTAGCGCTGGATTCAATCACTGCAAAGGATCTGCAATTACTTGAACAATTAAGTAAACAGGTGATATGGTTAAAAATCGGGGATTCCAATCTGGATGATAATGATCTGAAATCAATAGTGAAATTATCGTCTCTTACCCGCCTTTCCATTGAAAGGACTGCTGTAAGTGATGCGGGAATTGCATTATTGAATGGTTTGCCGAAACTGACTTACCTAAATTTGGTTGGAACTAAAATAACAGCAAAAGGACTTACACAGTTGAAATCATTAAAGGACCTGAGACAGATTTTTCTGTATCAGACAGCGATTTCGGGAGCTGAGTTCAGTCAGCTTAGCAAACTTTTCCCAAAGGCTCTTATTGATACCGGAGGGTATAAACTTCAGTTCCTGGAAAGTGATACTGTGGAGTTGAAGTCGGCAAGACTTAAATAGAGCAATTCGATTTAATCTTAACAGGAAATTAATATGCATACAAACATTAAAATGCACCTTTGAATAAGGGATTTTAATGAATCATTTTGACAAAATTATACAGAATATGGAAAAAAATTTAAACAGTCAGACACGGAGGAAATTCATTCAGCAGATTTCTTTGGCATCTGTTTTATTGCTCAGTGGCAGAATTACTGACCTTTCTGCAGAAGAGGTTTATGGCCTGAAAGCCAAAGTTAAGCTGAGGTTTGTGCTTGCATCCGACTTTCATTACGGGCAACCGAATACAGCATTTGATGAAATGACTGACAAGGTGATCAATCAGATTAATTTGTTCAATAAGAATAATCGTATTGATTTCTGTGTGCTGAATGGGGACATTATTCATAACGAAGAGAATCTTTTACCATTAGTCAAGAAAAAAACAGATAATCTTCAGGTGCCCTATTATGTTGTAAGGGGGAACCATGATATGGTAACAGAAGAACTCTGGAATGAGGTATGGAAAATGCCTTTGAATCACAGTTTTGAGGCTAAGGGCTCGGCATTTATACTTGCAGATACCTCTAATGTCCAGGGAACTTATGTTTCACCTGATCTGAAATGGTTAAAGGAAAAACTGGAACAATACAAAAGCAAAAAGAATGTATTTCTGATCCTGCATATTCCCCAGGCTAAATGGACTGATCATGCGATAGATACCCCTGAATTTTTTGAACTGATTCATAAATATCCAAATGTCAGAGCAGGATTTCACGGTCATGTACATGATCAGGATGGTGTGTTCATGGCGAAAAATATCCCCTTCTTATTCGACTCTCATGTTGGAGGCAATTGGGGTACACCTTACAGGGGCTTTAGAGTGGTGGAGTTATTGAACGATGGTACGCTTATAACTTACATGATGAATCCAACTGAGAAACTGGCTGAACTCAAATATTAAGCATTATTTACTCATCCGATGACTCTGAGTCATTGGATGAGTAATCATGAAATATTATAAGGTATATTTTACTCCGCCAAAGAAGTTACGCTTCGCAGCCGCATTGAAATACCGGCCTCCAAAAGCATTTATGTCATTCCCAAGACTATAGGTTTCGTTCAGAAGATTATCTATTCCTGCGTAAAAATCAAGTACAGGTTTTCCAGGTTTTGAACTTCTCCAGCCTGCTTTGAAATGTACAAGGTCAAAACTTCCAGCGTATACACTGTTCGCATCATTCAAAGGAATTTTCGAGGTATAATTGTGCTGTGCAAACAGGTAGAAATTCTTTTGAAAGCGGAAATCAAGACCACTTACTATCACACTTCTTGGCGTGCCGGTTAAACGGTTTCCCGAATAATTAGCTGTCCCATTCTGATAATCCCTGAAAAAATATTTACTGAGTGTAAAGCTGTTTTGCAGCTGAAGGCCGCTTAAGAAGCCTTTTGAACCCGGCTCGATAAGCCAATAGCTGGTTTGGGTTTCAACACCTGTTTGACGGGTACCACCGGCATTTAAATAAAACTCGGTATCATCTGCGTTTACACGACGAACAATTGCATTTTCAAGACGGTACTGGAAAATAGAAGCATCTATCCAAAGACGGTCGTTACTGTTACGTAAACGGAAACCGGCTTCGTAGTTCCATCCTGTTTCAGATTCCAGGGTTGTATTGATCTTATTGTCGGAAGCTCTAACCTCGGCAATTGTAGGAGGTGAGTAACCTCTGCTGACAGAAGAGCGAATTGCCAGCATATCTGAGACCTGGTAAGATAGTGCAAACCGTGGCATTAGTTCAGGATCAAAATTGCGTTCAAATCTGCTTGCATAAGATCTGATATCCTTTGAAAACTTATACCTGTAATAATTTAAGCTGGCGGCAACTTCTGCAGTAAGCTTATCGCCGATATTTGCAGAAAAACGTGTGAAGTAGAAAAATTGACGCGAAAGAATATCGTCCTGTGCCTGTAAACTACCCTGAACTCCTCTGTTATTATTATAGTTGGCAATATCAGCACTGGTACCCTGTAATTCAAGTCCGGCATTCCATTTCCAATTCACTGCTTTATCTTCATTTCCGGATAGCTCGAGGTATGTTCTTATTCCACCTGTATATTCTTTACGGATCTCATAATTGGTAATGAAAGGATTCAGATAATCGGTTTTTGAGCCATATACAGCAAGAACATGTCGTAAGTTACCGGTGATCTTTGCGTCATTCACAATTCCGGCATACAAAGTATTGTTTTCAATCCTGGCTTTTTGTGCAACCGGACCCGCCGCGAATGCCGTTGACGGTCTCGCTGCCTGTGGATTAAGATTGTATTGAGCCAGGGTTAAACCTCCCGGAGTTTTGTATTCCAGATCTGAGTAAAAAGCAAGTACGCGAAGCTGATTCTCTTTTGAATAATTCATTCTATACATCAGCTGTGCATAATGACGGCTCATGGCGCTATGTTCACGGTAACCATCTGATCTCTGATAAGAATGGTTAATATTCAGGTACTGGTTTTTGAATTTTTTCTGAACGGCTAGTTTTTCATGGAACAAACCATATGATCCGCTACTGATACCTGCAGATGCCCAGGTACTGTCGGCATTTTTGTCGACCGGGTTTATCAAAACAACTCCGCCGGAGTTTGCTCCAAATAAACTGCCATCCGGGCCTTTCAAAACTTCAATATTATGGATGCTGTTCACATCGATCAGATTCAGATAGGTATTTCCACCCGCATCTGTCAGTGGGAATTCATCCAGATAGATTTTCACGTTTCTTACTCCAAAAGGGGATCTTAATGAACTTCCACGAATGGATAGGCGATAACTTCCGGGAGATCTTTCTTCCATTCTGATACCGGGAACCGAGTTAAGGGCGGGTACCATAGAGATTCCGGGCTGGTCTCTCAATTGTTTATTACTGATTAAACTCACAGATGAAGGAACCTGTAATATTGGCTGTTCAGATAGGTAGGCCCTGATCACAATTTCTTTTACTTTCTGAACTGAATCTACCTTGCTTTGTGCAAAGCTAACATTCACAAGTAATGAAAGAATCAGGACAAATTTTATTCCTCTAAATCTTAAAAATTTGCTTATTTCCATTTTTATTATTGATTATCCTTTTCTCTAAGGAGCGGCTAATTTATTAAAACTTCTATTGGATTTTGTGCAACAAAAGTAGCAGATGTGCAGTATTGATGTAAAATTTTTGAGTGATAAGGAACAATCCTGATCTGGTTCTTCAATAACAACCTTATTGAAGAAAATAACAAGATTTGTTTTCCTGCATTCATCATATCCTCCATGTTCTATGCTCAACATTTATTTGTCTTTAAAATCAGGCCCCTTAGATATTTTTGGGTTAATAAATGAACCTATAGAAAATAGTTTCCAGTTAGGGTGTTCATCATATTCTGCCACATTAATAAGTAAATTGTGGCTGATTTCATGCCCTACTGCTTGCATTGCGCTGCCCGGTGGGTTCCCAATAAGGAATACCTGAATTGCAAAATTATCAGCCATAATATTCATGCTTGAATCAATACTGCCTAAAAGCTTAACAACAGACTTTGTTTTTACAGGCTTTAAAGAAGGTTCAGGTAATTGGCTAAAGGAAAGGAATGCCCGACTTATTAGAAGCAAGCAAATGATTATGGATTTCATCAGAGATAGATTTATACATCAAGGTACAAAACTTTGAATTGCCTGGTTTAAGCCAAAGCTAAGCCCACATTCATAAAAAAACCCATCCGGTTTTGGATGGGTTTCATGAATCGAAATTAGATTTTTTATTCGAAATACTCCTTCATTTTATCGAAAAAGCTCTTTTCATTTTTCCCTGGCTGAGGTTTAAAATTCGGAGACTCTCTTAGTCGGTCAAGTATTTCGTGCTCATCTTTTGACAATGCTTTTGGAGTCCAGATATTAACGTAAATGAGTTGATCTCCTTTATGATAAGAATTTACTTCCGGAACACCCTTGCCTTTCAGGCGTAAAATTTTTCCACCCTGGGTACCTGATTCAATCTTGATTTTTGCTTTTCCATCAATAGTTGGTACTTCAACGCTGGCGCCAATGGCAGCATCTATGAAACTGATATGGAGGTCGTAAATAACATTATTTCCTTCACGTTTCAATGATTCATGAGGGATTTCTTCAATTAGAATGATCAGATCGCCAGGAATACCACCTCTTGGAGCTGCGTTTCCTTTGCCACTCATTGAAAGCTGCATGCCTTCACTAACCCCTGCAGGGATATTGATGCTGATTGTTTCTTCGCCTCTTGTTAATCCATCACCATGGCAAACAGTACATTTTGAAGTAATCTGTGTTCCTTCACCATTACAGGTAGGACAGGTGCTGGTAGTTTGCATCTGACCTAAAATGGTATTGGTTACCCTTCTTACTGCTCCGCTTCCGTTACAGGTACTGCAAGTATTAAATGAAGATTTATCTTTAGCACCGCTTCCGTCGCAGGTATCACAAACAACCTGTTTGTTCACTTTTACTTTTTTCTCAACTCCTTTGGCTATCTCTTCAAGACTTAATTTAACCTTGATGCGAAGATTACTTCCTCTGGAAGCACGGCGTCCGCCTCTGCTTTGCTGCTGGCCACCGAAAAAACTATCGAAGGGACTCCCGCCACCACCGCCACCGCCAAAGATGTCTCCAAACTGACTGAAGATATCCTCCATATTCATGTGGCCACCGCCATAAGAACCACCATTCGGACTAGATGCGCCTCCGGCATGACCAAACTGATCGTATCTTTTTTTCTTATCAGGATTGCTTAAAACCTCGTAAGCCTCGGCAGCTTCTTTAAAATTCTCCTCAGAAGCTTTATCCCCGGGATTTTTATCCGGATGATATTTGATCGCCATTTTCCGATAAGCTTTTTTTATCTCATCGGCATTTGAACTGCGTGTGACACCAAGTATGTCGTAGTAATCTCTTTTAGCCATTTTTATAAATCAACAATATGCACGTTGTTTAATTGAGCAATTAATTCTGATTTGAATATAATTGCCAGCATATTATTTTATGCACCAATAATAACTTTTGCAAAGCGTATAACCTTATCATTCAGTAAATACCCCTTTTCTAATTCATCTATAACCTTGCCCTTCAAATCAGCTGAAGGCGCAGGAATACTGGTTATTCCCTCATGCAAATCGGCGTCAAATTCTTTGCCTATTGATTCCATCTCCTTCAAACCTTTTTGGTTAAGGATACTTTTTAATTTATGTTGAACAAGTGTTACCCCTTCTTTCACTGCTACCACATCTGTAGCAGTTTCTATCGATTTTTGCGCTCTTTCAAAATCATCGAGTACGGTTAAGAGATCAGATATGACATCTTTTCCTGCTATTTGCAGTAATTCCAGTCGCTCTTTACTAGTGCGGCGTTTAAAATTGTCAAATTCTGCATATAAACGCAGGTATTTATTCTGCCATTCAGTAGATTCTGCCTTTAATTTATCTTCGTCTGAAACCTGGGACTCTTTATTTTCAGGAGACGATTCTTCTGATCCCTCTTCTAAACCATCTGAAACTTCATTTTTATCGGTCTCATTTTCATGCAATGTTTCATTTTGCTCTGTATTTTCAGGATTTTGATTCACTTCCATTTTGTTCTTCTTCTTTTTATTCAATATTTCTGAAAAGTTCATATAAACTCATGACAATTTTTTTGCCAAAGATAAAATCAGTCAAGCTGTCAGTGTTTTTGCAGGATAGAGGATTAAAGAGCAGGGAACAAAGACAGGTTAGCCGTCAATAAAATTTTTGATTTAATTGAGCTTGAAATCAAATTAGAGATTAGTCTGTTTTAATCTCCGCTCTATATTTTGACATCTTCATGAACCATTCCAGCTTCACATTTGATAATTCTGGATGGAAAGGTCCTTATGATATGATAATCATGTGAGGCCATCAAAACCGCAGTACCCGACTGACTAATCTGCTTCAAAAGTGTAACAATCTCTTCTGATGTTTCAGGGTCAAGATTTCCTGTTGGCTCATCCGCAAGTATTAATTCAGGATCATTCAATAATGCTCTTGCAATTACAACGCGCTGCTGCTCCCCACCGGATAATTCATGAGGCATTTTTTTGATCTTTGAACGTAATCCTACCTTTTCCAGAACATCAAGTATGCGTTCTGAAATTAGTTTTTGATCCTTCCAGCCGGTGGCTTTCATTACAAATTCAAGATTTTGTTCAATTGTACGATCGGTCAGTAACTGAAAATCCTGGAAAACAATTCCCAGTTTACGACGAAGAAAAGGGATGTCTTTTTCTGTTAGTTTCTTAAGATCAAAACCAGCAACAAGCCCGTTTCCATTTGAAATATGCAGATCTCCATAGATAATCTTCAATAAACTGCTTTTTCCTGAACCGGTTTGTCCGATCAAAAACACAAATTCACCCGGATTGATATGCAGATTTACATTGCTCAGCACCAGATGCTTTTGCTGATATACATCTACAGCTTCTAATTTTATAACGGAGTTCCCGATCATAATTCTAGTTTTAAAATTTGCCCGAAAGGCAGTTCTTTAATTTTATTCATGATGTAATCTGCCTGCTCTGCAAGTCCCGCTTTCTCCAGTGCTTTTTCAGGCCTGTCAACACGAAAATACGCCAGAAGTGTGAATTTCTCATCACGCAATTGAACATAATCCGGGATTTTTGCCCCCCCCTTTACTTTAATCACATACATTATGGTCAAAGTTAATTATTTAGTTCAAGTATCAAGTATCAAGAGCCAGGAATCAAGACTGGATTCAGCTTCATTTGATATTTAGAACATAGAGATAAAGTACTAACTTATTTCAGACCTCAGATAACAGACAACTCCTATCTCAGTTCTCTCAAAAACTTCATCGTATCCACCCCATCGGCATAATCGAAAAGACCGGGGCACTGGCTTTGACCAAATGTTACTGTACTGAGTGGCAATTTAGAATTTGAAACGATGCACTGGATCAGATCTTCATTTTTCAGTAATTCGGATCCCACTTTTTCCAGGCTCTGATATTCTTCGTAATATAATACTGCCAGAGGTGAAACAAAACGTGAATCTTCTTTTAATAGCAGAAATCCATTGTCGAGGTGTTTGTCGAGATTGACTAAAAAGATCGACTTGTTATAGTCGTAGTTATTATTGTACTTATGATGATCAGCTACCGGTTTAAATTCTTCAATCGACTCAAAAAATGTTCTGAAATCATAGCCTTGAGGTACATAGAGTTTTGAGACGTTCCTGCAGCCGAGTCCGAAATAATCAAAAATATCATGGCCAAGAGCTTTGAGCTCATCCCTGTTTTCCTGACCGTTTAATACAGCCACACTGTTTCGGTTTTTGCGGATGATATGCGGGACCTTGCTGAAATAATAGTCAAAATATCTTGAAGTATTGTTGCTGCCGGTCGCGATTACTGCATCAAAATCTTTCAATCTATCAATATAACTGATCTGCTGCTCAAAACCGGGCTCAATTTCAATTAGTTTATCTAGTATGTAGGGTATAAATTTCTGATCCTGGGAAGATAGTTTGATCAGCGCCTTGTGTCCGGATGCCAGTACGCAAAGAATATCATGGAATCCAACTATCGGAATATTGCCTGCCAGAATTAAACCTATGGAGAGCATGTTAGTTTTGGTGCCTTCCGGTTCATTTTCCAGCCATTTTTCCAGATCATTTTTATTCAGCATTCCTGCAATTGCACTCACCGCCATTGCAGCACTTTGAGGAGTGAACCAGGCATTGTATTGGTGTGCAGAGTTAATCAATGTACTTAATTGCTCATCTGGTTTTGCGATGATACGCCCTAAAGCCTCAAAAGCCGCGATTCGTTGATTGCTTGTCAAAATCTTACTCATTCAAATATTTACTTCAAATAATGTTATATTTGTCCAACATTAAAAAATGAGTTTCTGCTCAATTTTAGTGCAAAAATAACTTAAAAATAGACTTTTAGATAAGATGGCAATTAAAATCACCGATGAGTGTATTAACTGCGGGGCGTGTGAGCCCGAATGCCCAAATAACGCAATTTATGATGCCGGTGCAGCATGGAGATTTTCAGATGGCACAGGATTAAAAGGGCTTATTGATTTTGGAGATGGTTCGACATTGAATGCAGAAGAAGCACAAGCTGCTATTTCTGATGAGGTATATTACATTGTTTCCGATAAGTGTACCGAGTGTGTTGGTTTTCATGATGAACCACAATGTGCTGCAGTTTGTCCGGTTGACTGCTGTGTTGATGACGAAGATGTTCGCGAAAGCCGTGAAGAATTGCTTGCTAAGAAGGCATGGCTTCACGTTGAATAGGATTAATAGATTATAATAGCGGTCTGATAATTCAGGCCGCTTTTTTTATGTCTTTTTATTTCTTTTCGGGATTGGGAATGATCAAAACAGGGCATTTTGATTTTCTGGCAACACTCTCAGAAACACTCCCTGAAATGAAATGATCAAATCCTGTTCTTCCGTGTGTTCCCAAAATAATGAGATCTGCTTTGCATTCCTCTGCTACTGAAAGTATTTCATCCTGTGGCCTTCCAATCCGGGTATAGGTTGAAATTTCTACGGTCTCACCATGCTTCTTGATCAACCTTTTAAATAGATTTTTGCTTGCTTCTTCCTGTATGTTCATTAACTCAGGAATCATTGCCGGTGACTCATTAAGTAATGGATCAGCTGTATATGATGAGGCAATAGGAATTTCATCAGCATGAACCAGGATGATATTAGAACCAAGATTTTTGGCCAGTAATACACCATAATTTACCGCCAATTCCGAATAAGGGCTGTCTTCAACCGCTATAAGTATTCTGTTAATGTTTTCAGGACTTATCATAATTCATTTTTGGTTAAATTTCAGTCATTTTGGTAATTAGGATTCAATTATCGCTCAATTTAATGTAAAATTGGTTTATTTGCAATATGAATCAACAGTTTGGTGTCTGTAATCTTGCACTTGTCCCGCTCCGGACTGATCCTTCTGATAAGAGCGAGATGTGTTCCCAACTATTATTTGGCGAAGTTTTTAGCATTCTTGAAGTTGGAGAAAAATGGACAAGGGTTCTGACAAGCTACGATGATTATGAAGGCTGGATCGATAATAAGCAATACATTGGGATCAGTGATACCGCACATGCGGGTCTATCAAACCTGAATACAATACTTGGTTTATCTGCAATTCATGCAGTATTGAAAACCGATACTTCAGAAGTGCTGAATCTGCTGGCGGGCACAATTATTCCGCATACTGTTGATAATTATTTCTATCTGGGAGAAACCCGATATAAACTTGAGGGGCAAGTCCACCATCCGAATATTAACGAGTTCAGATCTTCAGTTGCTGATGCAGCCATGTTTTATATTAATGCACCTTATCTATGGGGAGGACGTTCAGTTTTTGGGATTGATTGTTCAGGGTTTACACAAATGGTGTTCCGGCAGTTCGGTATCCGCATAAAACGGGATGCATGGCAGCAGGCCGAACAAGGACAATTACTAGGATTTATTCAGGAAGCCAGAGCCGGTGATCTTGCTTTTTTTGATAATGATGAAGGCCGCATTACCCATGTAGGAATCATGCTTGATAATGGCCGTATCATTCATGCTTCAGGAAGGGTTAGAGTCGATCCGATCGATACTCAGGGTATATTTAATCAAGGGCTGAATAAGTATACGCATAAGTTGAGGATAGTTAAGAGATTTAATTAGTTTTTAATTGATAATTGACAGTTGATAATTGACAACGAAGAGAATCCTCTAATTAGTAAAATCCAATTATTCATAATCAACCATTAACATATTTCTGCTTTCCAATTATCCGTCATGCCGACGAGCGAAACATATTTTGAATTTATCGGGATTTTTGCGCGAGGAGAGATCTGTTGCAAGTGCAGTAGAGACCTTATAACAATCGGGTTGAGAAAGCATTTTAAAATTAAGATATTTTGAAAGCAAATGCCTGAACTTAGGACAATTTCACTGAAAACTGACAACTGATAACAGGCAACTTATTCCTCAAATTCCACTTTCCAAATCTTCAGTAATTTATCGTCACTAACTGAAATGAGCTGATTATCTACTGGTTCCCAGATAATTTTATTAATTGACAGGCGGTGTGCATTATAACCTTTTTCAAGGCTGATGGTTTTCTTTAAGCTATAAGTTTCTGTATCCCAAATCTTAATACTTTTATCTCTGCTTGCAGTGGCCATAAAAGGCAGGTCGGGGTGAAAGGCGATACTGTAAATCGAAAATAAATGTGCCGGAATACTTTGAACCAATGAATAATCGGAACTACTCCAGATCTTCAACTGAGCATCCCTGCTTCCTGATAAAAGGTGCTTCCCATCAGGAGAAAACTGGATTGAACTGATTGGCATAGTATGCTCATCAATAATATGAATCAGGTTATAATCTTCAAGATTGTATATCCTGATCGTATTATCCTTACAACCAAAAGCAACTGTTTTTTCATCGGGGCTGATACTGATCACCCTGACCGTATCTGTAGAGACCTTAAATGAAAATAAAAGCTTCAGACTTTTAATATCCCAGATGCTTATGGTACCATCCTCAGATGAAATAATCAGTTCATTTTTGGAAAATACAGATTTGATATCAAAAACCGGAAGTTTATGATGATCCAATACAGCTACAATCTTTTGTTCCTCAAAATTGAAAACATCCACAACACCGCTACGCTCAGCAGCAAGAAGGAGTGGCGCGGAAACAGGGCAATGCAGACTGTATACAGATGATCTTACGGGGAAAAGCACCTTAATAAAGCCCGGATTTTTTACATTCCATTCAACAACTCCTTTATCATTTCCTCCTGTAAAGATTATCCCTGCTTTCTGAGAGTTCTCGACGGTAAAAATAGGGTTCTGATGCCCAGATAAAGTGGCTGTATTTTGAATCTCAATCATATTTGGCGGGTGCTCAAAAAACTATTTTCCCGAATGTCTGCCTTCCAGGTTCCGGGCAATTTTTTCGAGACTGACATTCTTTTCTTTTAATAATACCAGAAGGTGAAACACCAGATCAGAGGCCTCGTTGATTAAGTCATGTTCTGTTTCATTCAGAGCAGCGATCACAGTTTCAACCCCCTCTTCACCAACCTTTTGCGCAATCTTATTCAATCCTTTGTTACGAAGCTTGTTTACATAAGATCCTTCCACGGGATTTGCGTAACGGTCCTCAATGATTTTCTCCAGTTCAAAGATGAAATTCTGGTTATAAGCCGTATCAAAACAGCTTCTGTTACCTTTGTGACAGGTTGGCCCAACCGGATTTACCTTAATCAGCAGGGTATCATTATCACAGTCTTCACTTATGGATACCACATTGAGAAAGTTTCCACTCTCTTCACCTTTTGTCCACAAACGGTTTTTCGTCCTTGAAAAGAAAGTAACCTTATTTTCAGACACCGTTTTCTGATATGCTTCTGCATTCATATAGCCAAGCATAAGCACTTCCAGCGTTTGCTCATCCTGAATAATTGCAGGTACCAGACCTTCTCCTTTATTGAAATCAATCGTCATTTTCTCCGGACTTATATTCTAACCTCGATATTGTTTTGCTGCAGCACTTTTTTAAGATCAGGGATCAGAATTTCACCATAATGAAAAACCGAAGCTGCAAGTGCTGCATCAGCATTACTTATTTTAAACACATCCACAAAGTCCTGAATATTGCCGGCACCGCCGGAGGCAATCAAAGGAATGCTCAGTGTATCATTTATTTTCTTTAACAGGCCATTGTCAAAACCCGCTTTTGTGCCATCATGGTCCATAGAAGTCAGAAGGATTTCTCCTGCGCCTCTGCTTTCGGCTTCTCTTATCCAGTCTTCGGTTTCAATTTCAGTAGCTATACGCCCGCCATTTAAATGAACATAGTTTTTGCCATTGATGTGTTTAGTGTCAATGGCCACAACAACAAATTGCTTTCCAAATGCCAAAGCAAGTTCATCAATGAAAGCCGGGTTTCTTACAACTGCAGAATTTACGGATATTTTATCCGCTCCTGAGTTAAGAAGTATGTCGGCATCAGAAATCTCATTTATTCCTCCCCCAATGGTAAATGGAATATTTACCTGCCGGGCAACAGCTTTTACGAGTTCAACTATAGTTTTTCGTCTCTCATGAGTAGCGGTAATATCCAGAAAAACAAGCTCATCGGCACCCTGTCGTGAATACTGATAGGCAAGTTCAACAGGGTCCCCGGCATCGCGTAATGCAACAAAATTGACGCCCTTAACTGTGCGGCCATCTTTTACATCCAGACAAGGAATGATTCGCTTTGCCAGATCATTGCCGGCTTTAATAACTTCAGTTTGTAGGCTTGAGGATTCCAAAACTTAGATAAATATATTACCCATATACATACGGGAATTGATCGTAAAAACGATTTAATTAATTGCTTGCCTATGGACAGGCCAAATTTTCCGGTTCTCAGAAAAATACTGAATCTTAGAAACTAATCAGCGCTTTCAGATTCCAGTCTTTGATTTCTTCTATCGAAATTCTTCCTTCATAAATTGCTTTTCCAACAACACAGGATTCAACTTTTATCTTCTGCAGCTCTTCAATATCCTTCATTGAACTTATTCCTCCTGAAGCAATCAGTTTTATAAAAGGGGAGTGTTCAAGCAGTTTTTTGTAAAGACTTACCCCTGCACCACCCAGTTTTCCATCTTTGTCGATATCGGTACAGAGAAATCTGAAAAAACCAAGATTCAGGCACTTATCAACATAATCCATCAGTTTAATCGGAGAACTCTCCATCCATCCCGAATATTTGATCACTTCATCAAGTACATCAATAGCCACCACAACCTGATCCTGACATTTCTCTTTACCGCAAACTTCCTGACTTAATTCCTGAAGGAAATTTACATTTGTGATTGCCTGAGTTCCAACGATAACCCGGTGAACTCCGGCATCGATCAGTTCTTTCACTTTATCGATGCTCCTGATACCGCCACCGTACTGGATCTTGATACTGGTCTTGTTGATAATGTCAAACAGGTATTTCTGATTGCTAAAATCACCTTTGGCGCCGTTAAGATCAATGATATGAATGAACTCGGTACCATTAGATTTGTATTTTTCAATCATCTCCTCGAGGGTAACATCATAAAATGTTGCCTGCTCGTAATCACCTTCGCGTAAACGGACAACTTTTCCGTTTAAAATATCAATTGCTGGAATTATATACATGAGTTTATGCTAAGTGTGCAAAATTTTTCAATAATTGTTCTCCGGCAATACCGGATTTTTCAGGATGAAACTGAACGCCATAAAAGTTATCTTTCTGTATTACAGCAGAGAATTTTATTCCGTATTCTGCTAAAGCAATCGTAAAAATAGGATTAAATTCTATAAAATAGGAATGAACAAAATAAAAATGAGTTCCCGGTCTTATATCACTGAATAAAGGATTTTCAGATGATTGAAAGACTTTATTCCAACCTGTATGCGGCACCTTAACGTTAAGTTTGTCACTAAAAAGCCTTGTTTGCAATGGTATAATACCTGTAAGTTCAGAATCACCTTCTTCTGAATGAGTGGTTAGCAATTGCATCCCTACGCATATTCCAAGCACTGGTTTCCTGAGAGCAATAATGGATGGTACCAGACCTGTATCCTCAAGCTTTTGCATAGCAGAACCTGCATGGCCTACACCAGGAATAATATAGCGGTCATATTTTTCAAAGTCTTCAGCTGTTTTAATCATGCCATAACTTAAGCCCAGGCGATCAAGTGCAGCTGTTAATGAAAAAATATTTCCGGCACCATAATATACTATACCGATCATAATACTCCTTTAGTACTTGGTAATTCTGTTCCAGTAATTTGAATAGCCTGTTTAATGCTTTTAGCCAGGGCTTTAAAGCTGGCTTCTATCATATGGTGGGTATTGCTCCCGTCAATAATTTTTAAGTTTAAATTCATTCCGGCATGTTCAGAGAATGATTTCATCCAATGTTCAAACATTTCTGTCGGGAAATCACCTACATACTCCCGATCGAACTTACCTTCATAAATAAAATATGCACGGTCAGAAAAATCAATGGCGCATTGAACCAGGGCCTCATCCATAGGCAATAGGAATCCATAACGCTCTATTCCGCGCTTATCACCCAGTGCTTGTTTAAAGGCTTTACCCAACGCAATCGCACTGTCTTCTATCGTATGGTGTTCATCAATTTCAAGATCACCTTCTACAGTCAAACTGAGGTCAACACCAGAGTGTTTTGCGAGCTGATCGAGCATATGATCATAGAATTTCAATCCGGTATCAATTTTATGTTCACCGTTTCCATCCAGATTCAGACTAAGCCTGATCTTTGTTTCCTTTGTATTGCGTTCAAGCTCTACCAGCCTGTCTTTTTTAGCTGTAAGAAACTTGCAGATCTCCGGCCAGCTATTGCTGTTCAGGGCTGTATTTTCCAAACTTCTGTCTGAAAAAAAGATAGCCTTACATCCCAAATTTACCGCAAGCTGAACATCCGTTTCCCTGTCGCCAATGGTATAAGAATTATGAAGGTCAATGAGGTTGGATATGAGGTAATTGGTTAATAATCCGGTATTCGGCTTGCGATTCGGACTTTTGTCTTCAGGAAAAGAATCATCAATAAATATTTCTGCAAACTTGATGCCTTCAGCGGCAAGTGTATTCAGCATTTTCTGATGTGGTTTCTGAAAATCCTCCTCAGGGAAACTGCTCGTTCCTCTTCCATCCTGATTGGTAACCATCACAAGCTCGTAGCCATAATCCTGAAGCTTTTTCAGAGATGAGATCGCATAGGGCAGAAACTCCAGTTTTTCCAGGCTGTCAACCTGTAAATCGACAGGAGGTTCAACGATCATGGTTCCATCTCGGTCTATAAACAATACCTTTTTCATATTTTATCAGATTCCTGAAAGGATTTTAACGCATTTAATAATTCTATATTTTCTTGCGGCGTGCCTATGGTGATCCTTAGACAGCCTTCACAAAGTTCGACTTTTGAGCGGTCGCGAACAATGATCCCCAAATTGACTAGGTGATTGTAAATACCTTTTGGATTACTTGTTTTCACAAGAATGAAATTCGCATCTGAGGGGTATATTTTCAGGACAGAAGAGATTTGGGCAAGTTCAGCTATTAATTTCTCACGTTCTGCAACCGTTTCTTTTATCCAGTTGTTTATCTGATCCACATTTTGCAATGCTTCAAGAGCCAGTTCCTGCGATGCTTCATTGATGTTATAAGGTGGTTTCACCTTATTGAAAATTTCTATGATCTCTTCACTCGCAAATGCCATTCCGACTCTCAATCCTGCAAGTCCCCAGGCTTTTGAAAGGGTCTGAAGTATAACCAGATTCGAATATTCAGTCAGTTCCTGAATAAAAGTTTTTTGCCTGCTGTAATTAATATAGGCTTCATCAATCACCACCAGACCATTAAAGTTGGCAAGAATGGTTTCAATATCCTGTCTGTCAATGGAGTTTCCGGTGGGGTTATTGGGAGAGCAGATAAAAATGATTCTGGTATGCTCATCTATTGCTTCTGCAATAGCTTCCATATTCAGCTGGTAATCAGGTCTGAGTGGTACTTTTCGTACTTCGATATCGTTGATATTTGCAGAAACCTCATACATTCCATAAGTAGGAGGAAGGGTTATTACATTATCCACACCGGGATTGCAAAATGCTCTGAAAAGAATGTCAATGGCTTCATCACTGCCGTTCCCTAAGAAAATATTCTTACCAGGCACTCCTTTTATTTCAGCAAGGCGATTTTTGACCTTCCATTGCAGCGGGTCAGGATAACGATTGTAATTATGGTTTAATGGTGAGCCATAACTGTTCTCATTGGCATCCAGAAAAACCGATGCTTCACCCTTAAATTCATTCCTTGCAGAGGAATAAGGCACCAGCTCCTTTATATTTTTACGAAGTATATTATCTATGTTGAACATCGTATTTCTTTCTTTTATGCCGGGATATTTTATTCCCGGCTGTCTTTCAAACGTACAGTCACAGCATTCTTATGCGCCTGTAATCCCTCCAGCGATGCCAGTATCTCTACGGCAGGCCCAAGGTTTCTTATGCCTTCTTTATTGATGTGCTGGAAAGTGATTTTTTTCACAAATGAATCTACTGAAACTCCTGAATATGCCTTCGCATATGAGCTTGTAGGAAGGGTATGGTTCGTCCCTGATGCATAATCTCCTGCACTTTCAGGAGTAAGATGCCCGAGGAATACCGAACCTGCATTAACTATATCATCACAGATACTTTCCCACTGATCTGTTGCCAGAATCAAATGTTCTGGCGCATAGGAATTACTGAATTGCATTGCTTCCTTCAGATCTGAACAAAGAACGGCATAAGAGTTGGCAATAGCTTTTGCAGCAATCTCAGCTCTTGGGAGTAATGCAAGCTGTTTTTTAAGTTCAAGTATAGTTTCTTCAATGATCTTTGCAGAATTTGAAATAAGTACTGCCTGACTGTCGATTCCGTGTTCTGCCTGAGCCAATAGATCAGCGGCAACATATTCTGCATTTGCCGTATCATCAGCTATGACCAAAACTTCAGAAGGACCTGCAGGCATATCTATGGCAGTCTGACTTTCAGATTGTATGATCGTTTTTGCCTTGGTTACATACTGATTCCCCGGACCAAAAATCTTATCAACTTTTAGAATACTCTCTGTGCCATAAGCCATTGCAGCTACTGCCTGTGCACCCCCGGCAAGATAGATCCGGTCTATTTCAAGCAGTTCGGCACAATAAGCCAGATATGCATTTACCTTTCCGTCTTTCTGCGGCGGAGAACAAACAATAATTTCTTTACATCCGGCAATTCTTGCAGGTATGCCAAGCATCAGAAAGGTACTGGGCAGAACCGCGGTTCCTCCTGGTATATAGAGCCCAACTTTCTCAATTGCCCTTAATTCCCGCCAGCAGACCACACCTTTTGATGTTTCAGTCTTTTCTTCTGTGCGGAGCTGGCTTGCATGAAACCTCCAGATATTATCATATGCGAGTTTTAGTGCCTGTTTTGTCTCTTCAGAAGCACCTGAAGCAATAGTTCTGATCTCCTCTTTCTCTAAAAAGAGCTTATTGAGAGATATACCATCAAACTTTTCGGCAAAGGCTTTCAGGGCATTGTCGCCATTAAGCTTTACCTCATCAATGATTTCTGTTACTGCCGCCCGGATGTGATTATTGGAATCTATATTGCGTTTGCAAAGATCTTCAACAGCTTTAGCGTTCAGATCCTTTAAATTATAGACTTTCAACATGGTTGTCCTGTTATAAGATGATCTTTTCGATAGGCATCACGACAATACCCTGGGCACCTGCACTTTTCAGCAGACTAATCTTCTCCCAGAAATCACGCTCAGGAATTACCGTATGAACAGCTACCCATCCGCTTTCTGCCAGAGGTACTACCGTCGGACTTTTAACACCCGGAAGGAGCTCAAGTATGCGATCAAGGTTTTTAGACTCTGCATTCAGAACCACATACTTGGTTTCTTTCGCCCTCAGTACGGATTGGATTCTTTGAATCAGTTCAACAACAAGAGGCTCCGCTTCAATTCCATTTCTTCCGATCAATACCGCTTCAGACTTCATCACTTCAGCGAATGGCTTCAGTCCGTTGCTTTTAAGTGTACCACCTGTTGATACAATATCAAATATCGCATCACTCAAGCCAAGACCCGGAGCAATTTCAACCGAACCGGATATCGTGCGGATATCCGCGCTGATATTATTCTTGTCAAGGAAGTTCTTCAGTATTACAGGATAAGAAGTAGCAATGGATTTTCCATTCAGATCAGCAATGTTTTGAATGCTGCTATGAGTTTGCACCGCCAGTTTCAGGGTGCACTTGCCAAATCCCAGCATTTGCAGGAAGCTGACATCAACACCTGTTTCACTAATCACGTTTTCTCCTACTATTCCGAGGTCGGCAATGCCATCCTGAACATATTCAGGAATATCATCATCCCGAAGGAACAATATTTCAAGCGGGAAATTCGATACAGTGGATATCAGTGAACTTTTATAATTTTCGAAGCTTAATCCGCAATTTTTGAGCAGTTCGACCGATTTTTCGTTTAATCTACCAGATTTCTGGATAGCTATTTTAAGAGTTTTCAAATTGTAAGTTTTAATCAGACCAAAAAATTATTAAGAAACAGTTTCACGTAGAAACGTATATTATATCACATCGCCGCAAAGCGATGATGGAAATGTACGTGATGTGTGAAAACTATATTCATAATTTTTGGCCCAAATAGCTTGGGAGGCGAGCAAATATAAGGATTGCTTATTGGAATTAAAAATTTATGTTAGTTGAGACCCGATAGCTATCGGGTTGACAATTGATAATTGACAGTTGACAGAGTACTAAATTGTGATATTTCCATTCCCCATTCCCTATTTCCCATTTCCTATTCCCAATTCTCAACTAATTTCCCAATTCCTTTCACAGCAGATTAATTATAGTTAATTTTGGTTCTTAATGAGATTCCTGTCGCCCGGATTTTTATTTGCCCTACTGACAATCGCCATACCTGTCATTATCCATCTTTTTAATTTCAGGAAGTTTAAAAAAGTTTATTTCAGCAATGTTCGTTTTTTAAAGAACGCTCAGATCCAGACCTCTTCGCATCAGCATCTTAAAGACAGATTGATTCTGGCCACAAGAATTCTTGGTATAAGTTTTCTGGTTTTCGCATTTGCACGCCCATATATTCCGGTGGCAGATCAGCAAAATGCTTTTAAGCAACAGGTTTTGAGCATTTATATTGACAATTCATACAGTATGGAGGCTGTGAATAAGGAAGGAACCCTCCTGGATGAAGCAAAAAGGAGAGCCAGGGAGATCGCATCAGCTTATAGTTTAAACGATAAATTCCAACTCCTCACTAATGATTTTGGAGGTAAATACCAGAGGCTGCTGAGTTTGGAGGAATTTCAGACTGCGGTCGATGAAGTGAGTATCAGTTCGGCTAACCGGAAACTGGATCAGATAATCATCAGGCAAAAGGAAGTATTTCTTAAAGAGCCAAACTCCCAAAAAACGATTTATCTCATTTCTGACTTTCAGAAAAACATGCTTTCGGCAGCCACTATTCCTGCAGATAGTACCGTAAAAACACGTCTTATCAGGTTAAATTCAAATTCTCAGCCAAATATTTCTGTAGATTCAGTATGGTTCAGCACTGCTATTCACAAACCGGGTGATTCTGAGAAATTGATAGTGCGTCTCCAAAATAATTCAGATGAAGAGGCCATAAATATTCCGGTAAAATTGCAGGTCAACAAGGTTCAAAAATCCATTGCCAGCATGACTATTAAGCCCCGCAGCACTGTGACAGATACCATGACATTCAGTGGATTGCAATCGGGCTGGCAGGAAGCTGAATTAGAAATTACTGATTTTCCTGTAGTCTTTGATGACAAGTTCTTTTTCAGCTTTAATGTTCAGACCTCTCTTTCTTTACTCATTATCAACGGAAATAAAGAAAATGAGTATCTGAACTCGGTATATCGCTCTGATCCATTTTTTAAAGCTCGGAATGTTGCTGCAGGTAATATTAATTATTCAGGATTGGCAGAATATCCATTGATTATACTGAACGAAGTGGCCGAAATAAGTGATGGATTAGGCCAGCAATTGATTAACTATATCCGAAATGGCGGAAACCTGATAGTATTTCCTGATCTGAATAACGATCAGTCCGCTTTGAAGAAATTTCTCAGTACAGCAGGTACTGATGTACCTGTTCAGGTGTTGAATGCTGAAAATAAGGTTTCATTAATCAATCTGGAGCATCCCGTATTTCAGGGTGTTTTCGATAATGTTCCTAAGCAAATTGATCTGCCGGTTGCGAAGAAATTCCTTCGCTACAGCTCACAGACTAATACAAACCGGCAAATTTTACTGGAAATGCCGGGTAAAGTTTCATTTTTCAGCGAATACAGGCTGGGTTCAGGAAAAATATATCTATCGGCAGTACCTTTGAGCTCTGAAACAAGTAATTTTGCCAGACATTCTGTATTTGTACCTATCATGTACCAGACGGCTCTTTTATCTCTACGGAACCAGAACTTGTTTTATAAACTGAACAGGGAGCAGCAAATTGAATTACCAAAAATATCCTTAAACTCAAATCAAACTCTTAAATTGAAGAATGAGAAGTTTGAGGCAATACCTGATCTGAGGCAGAATGAGAATTTTTCACAACTATATATTGCCGATCAGATCAAACAGGCCGGAAACTATCAGTTATTGAAAAATGATAGTCTGATAGCAGTGTTTTCTTTTAATGAAGCCGGTTCTGAATCAGATATGAGCTATGCAAGTGATGAAGAGATAAAAAAATTGTTCCCTGAACAAAGAATTGAAATTTTGAATACAGATCCGGGTTCTTTGACGAATGCTGTAAAATCTATTAATCAGGGAACTTCTTTATGGAAAGTTTGTCTGATATTGGCCTTAGTTTTTTTTGCTGCTGAGATTTTGCTCATCCGCTTTTACAAAAGGACTCAAATTAAACCGTTAAACAATTGAAGAATTTATTAATTCAGTCTGCAAAAATTTTAGATCATCAAAGTCCTTTTAATGGAAAGATTGCTGATGTTTTGATCCGTGATGGAAAGATTTCTGAAATAGGGAAGAACATCAGTGTTTCGGACAAAAACACCATTATTATCTCTGCAAAAGGGCAGGTACTGTCACCTGGCTTTTTTGATCTCAATGCGAATTTTGGAGAGCCCGGCCTCGAAACCAAGGAAGATATGGGCACGGGTTGTATGACAGCCGCAGCAGGAGGCTTTACAGGTCTTGCTCTGATGCCAAACACTCAGCCCCCGATTCATTCAAAGGCAGAGGTCTCTTACCTGATCAGTAAATCAAGAAATAATCTGGTGGATATTTATCCTCTTGGATGTATAAGTCATAACAGGGAGGGTAAGGAACTTGCCGAAATGTATGATATGCAACAATCCGGTGCTATAGCTTTTACAGATGGTAACAGGCCTGTATCAAATGCAGGCTTGATGAGCAGGGCTTTATTGTATACCAAATCATTTAACGGACTTGTTCTATCATACGCAGAGGATCAGGATATTGCAGGTAAGGCGAAAATGAACGAAGGGCTGATGAGCACTTATCTGGGTATGAAAGGAAATCCATCCCTTGCTGAAGAATTGATGATCTCCCGTGACCTTTATCTTGCGGAATACAATGATTCCCGGATACATTTTAGTACGATCAGTTCTGCCGGGAGTGTGGACCTGATTAGAAAAGCTAAAAAAGCAGGAATTAAAGTAAGCTGCGATGTTGCAGTCCATCATTTGATATTTACCGAGGATGATCTGGAAGGATTTGACAGTAACTTTAAGGTTAAACCGCCTCTCCGCACCAAGAAAGATCAGAAAGCTCTGATTGCTGGTCTAAAGGATGGAACCATTGATGCAATAGTTTCTCAGCACAGTCCCCATGAAATAGAATTTAAAAATGTGGAATTTGAAATTGCATCTTATGGAATCACCGGGTTACAAACCGCATTGCCAGTTGCACTAAAAGCCGGTTTAAGTTTGGAGACAATTATCGAAAAAATGGCACTTGCTCCAAGAAATATTCTCGGAATTTCAATTCCTGAATTGAAAACCGGAAATTCTGCTAACTTTATTCTGTTTAATCCGGAAGAAGAGTGGGAGTTGAATGAAGAGAGTAACAGATCCAAATCATCCAATTCGCCTTTCTTCGGACAAATACTGAAGGGGAAAGTGAAGCTTGTATACAATAATGGTCAGTACATTATATTTTAATCAAAAATTATGAATACAAGTATAGATCGGGCAATGAATGCGGCTTTGGCGCAGTTTGCTTCAGTAAATAAGCAGGATTTTAAGCCATTTTCAAAGGCTTTGACAGGTGTTTTTAATCTGGATAAGCCTTACCTCGAAAAAGTTGATGCACTGGATAGTGTTTTTGATGATCAACCCGATTTTGAACCACTACGTGAATTATTCTTTGATTTGTTACTGATCAACTTTCTAAACGAAGATGTTCGTAAACTGGAAGAAGACTATCTCGATTCACCTGAGTGGGAGAAAATTGAAGAGAGTACGATTGACCGTGGGACTGAGCTTCTGAACCTCCTGCTTTATTTACAGGAATGTAAGGATGAAGCGATTGAGCCTGAACTGAGTGATTTTCTTCGTGAGTTTTTGCTTGTAGACGAAGATGAGTTTCAGGATGAACACCGTATTTATGAAGAGGTTATCGCAAACCAGATTCTGGTAGAAAGTGATCTGAAGGAACTGGCCCGTGTAACGGCCGAAATACCTGATGATTCGGAGCTAAAAGAATTGTTTTATCCGATGATTGGCTTTTTCAGGGATACAGATCCTTCAGAAAAGGATTTCAATGATTTTGTAAGCCATAGTGCAAATCCTGATTTTGATTCAGCAATATATTCTCTTTTAATTTCATACAACTCTTAAAACTAAACCAAACTAAAAAAATGGAATTGTCATTAGAAAACTTAAACAAAGCCGCAAGCACTAATGGGGTGATTATCGGCATTTTATCTACTGTGATCGGGGTTGTTACTTATTATGTATTTCCCTCGCTGCTTGGCTCAATGTCATTTGGAATCGGAACTTTGGTTGTCTCCCTGCTGATTTATATCTTTTTTACTCTTGATCTGAAAAAGAAGATCGGCGGATTCTGGACTTTTAAAGAAGCTTTAAAGGGAATTTTTCTGATGTCCTTTATTGCAGGATTGGTCTATTCATTAGCCAATGTCGTTTTTTATAAATTCATAGAGCCGGGTGCTTTTGAAAAAATTGCCGGATTTATGGAATCAGGAATGTCTCAGACCTTCGAAAATATGGGTATGGAGCAGGAGAAGATTGATGAGGCAGTGGCTAAGCAGATCGAAGGAATTAAGGCACAGTATGATCCAACATTTGCGCAGTTTTTCAAGAATCTGGGTATTGCGGTGATCATCCAGTTCGTAATGTCACTTATTTTTGCTGCGATATTCAAGAAAGAGGCTCCGGTATTCGCTTCAGCCGGAGAAGATGAAGAGGAATAGTCTTTTAAAATAATCTGACGTGCAGGTTTTATCAATATTATTGATGAAATTTGCACGTTTTTAATTGTTAAACAAGCGGGATTCTATTATCTCATATCTCAAATCTCATATCTCACATCTAAAGAATGGATATATCCGTAGTTGTTCCTTTATTCAATGAGGCAGAATCTCTGCCAGAACTCCTCAGCTGGATCAACAGGGTGATGACTAAGCATGGATTTAGTCATGAAGTGATATTGGTTGATGACGGAAGTAACGACGGATCATGGGAGGTCATTGAGGGATTGAAACAGGAATTTCCGGCCATAGTAGGGATCAAGTTTCGCCGTAATTATGGCAAATCAGCAGCCCTGAATGTAGGTTTTGAAGCATGCCAGGGTAATGTGGTTATTACAATGGATGCTGATCTTCAGGATAGTCCGGATGAAATTCCCGAACTTTACAGAAGTATCGTTGAGGAGAAATTTGACCTTGTTTCTGGATGGAAACAAAAGCGTCACGACCCGCTTTCAAAAACTATTCCCACAAAATTGTTTAATCTGGTTACCCGCCGAATGTCGGGCATACATAATCTCCACGACTTTAATTGCGGTTTGAAAGCCTATCGTAAAGAGGTTGTCAAAAGTATTGAAGTTTACGGTGAAATGCACCGCTATATTCCGGTGATTGCCAAATGGGCCGGTTTTAAGAAGATAGGCGAACAGATAGTAGAGCACCGGGCACGCAAATACGGCCATACCAAATTTGGTTTCAGTCGCTTCATTAATGGGTTTCTGGATCTCTTGTCCATATTTTTTGTCGGTAAGTTTGCCAAAAGGCCTATGCACTTCTTTGGTACGATGGGAGCCCTGAGTTTTCTGGCAGGAACTATCATTGCCCTATGGATCATTATTGAGAAGCTGTATCACATCAGCATGCATATCAAATACTCACGTGAAATTGTTGACCAGCCACTTTTTTATATCGCCCTTGTAGCTATAGTTGTTGGTTTTCAGCTCTTTCTTACCGGTTTTATAGCAGAACTTGTTTCCAGGAATTCGCCTGAGCGCAACAGTTATCAGATTGAGAAGACTGTTTGATTTTTTATTCCCTAGATTCTGATCAAGATGTTTTTTTCAATCATCATTCCACTTTATAACCGGCCTCAGGAAATTGATGAATTGCTGCATACTTTGACCAAGCAAAGCTACCTTCAATTTGAGGTTCTGATCATTGAAGACGGATCGAAAATTGATGCAAAGTCAATCGTTGATTCGTACAGCGACCGGCTGGACATCAGCTATTATTATAAAGAAAATGCCGGACAGGGTTTTGCCCGTAATTATGGCTTTGAACGTGCAAAGGGAGATTATTTTATCGTTTTCGACTCAGATTGTCTCATACCTTCAAATTACCTTGAAACGGTTAAAAATTACCTGCTTGAGCATCAGCTGGATGCTTATGGCGGTCCGGATGGTGCACACCCCTCATTTACCCCTGTTCAAAAGGCCATCAGTTATTCTATGACTTCACCTTTCACTACAGGTGGTATCAGAGGTAATAAAAAGCATATCGGGACTTTTCATCCGAGAAGTTTCAATATGGGGATCTCACGTGAAGTATGGGAAAAGACAGGAGGCTTTATTCTGACCCGTTTGGGTGAGGATATTGAGTTCAGTATTCGGATTCACTCTTTAGGCTTTAAGATCGGACTGATTCCCGATGCGGTGGTTTATCATAAACGGCGTACGGATCTTTTTCAATTTTATAAACAATTGCATTTCTTTGGCAGGGCCAGGATTAACATTTATAAACACTTTCCTTCAGAATTGAAGCTGGTCCATTTTTTTCCGGCTTTTTTTACTATATTTTTGTTGCTGAGTTTATTTTTTAATCTGTTTGGCAGCACATTAGCTGAATTATGTAATACCTTGCTGGCTGTTTACATTTTGTTGATATTTTTCCATTCCTGGAAAGTAAACAAATCATCAAAAGTTGCATTTTTGAGTATTGCTGCTGCATTTGTACAGTTAATAGCCTATGGACTCGGGTTTATGCAGGATTTTTGGAAGAGAATTATTTTAAGAAAACAATAATATATGGACAAATCATTGTCAGTGAATGAGATATTGGCAGATGCCTGGCAACTGGCCAAAACGAATATCTGGGTTTTGCTGGGCTTTACTGCCGTTCAGTTTGCTTTTATTCTGATCATTACTACTATACTTACAGGTGTGTTTGGAGGGGCCAGCGGGGCGGGCGTATTGATTCAGAATATTATTCTAAGCCTTTTTGATGCTTTTTTTACTGTCGCTTTTTATCAGGTATTCTTTAAACTGATTGATGAGGATACTGACCCGGAATTTCCTGATTTTATTCCCAATCTGGTAAAAGCTGTAAATTTTCTAATTGTCAAGCTCATAATCGGTTTGGTTCTGGTATTTATCATCGCCATAATCAGTTCAGTTTACTTCTATAATAAGCAGGATATTGATACCAGTAACCCATTTAGCTGGGATCTTCTGCCTGTTTTTGCACTCATTGCTATTCCGCTTGTTTTTTTAACAATCAGACTATGTTTCGTAGTATGCTTTATCGTTGACCAGGAATCGGGTGCTTCAGAGTCAATCAGTCAGAGCTGGGCAATTACCAAAGGACATTTTTGGTTTATAGCACTTCTTTTCCTGGTGATGCTTGGTTTAAACGTCCTTGGAGCCATGGCATTGTTTGTAGGATTGTTATTTACAGTTCCTTTTTCCAGCTTAATCCTGATCATTGCCTATCGTCATTTGGTAAATATGTATACCGAGGAAGAAGAGATTCTGCTGGATGATGCGGAGGATAAGCATGGGAATTAAATCCTGGTTGGCTAAGCCTCTGGCGGCATTTGCCGTAAGGCAAATCAATAAATGGAAGAATAATCCCATTGCAGCACAGGAGCGTACCTTCGAGCACCTCATCAGAAAAGCCAGTGGCACTGCCTTTGGAAAGGATCATGATTTTGCTTCAATTAAAACATACGTTGATTTTAAGAAGCGTGTTCCCATTGCTGATTACGAAGAACTGAAGCCTTATATAGATAGGGTTGTTGAGGGCGAGCCGGATGTTATGTGGCCGGGAAAACCAATTTATCTTGCTAAAACATCAGGTACTACCTCAGGGGTGAAATACATCCCAATCTCTAAAGAATCTATGCCAGAACATCTGAACGGGGCCCGCAACGCATTATTCTCTTATATCCATGAAACCGGAAAGTCTGAGTTTATCGATGGGAAAATCATTTTTTTGCAGGGGAGTCCGGTTCTTGAGCGTAAAAATGGTATCAATTTCGGACGCTTATCGGGTATTGTAGCCAATCATGTTCCTGCCTACCTTCAAAGGAACCGATTGCCATCATACAAAACCAATTGTATCGAGGATTGGGAAGAAAAGGTTGATGCGATAGTAGATGAAACCCTCTCGGAGGATATGCGATTGATATCCGGGATTCCACCCTGGGTTCAGATGTATTTCGACCGGCTCAGAGCCCGTACAGAGGGAAAGAAAATAGGAGATATTTTTAAGAATTTCTCACTTTTTGTGTACGGAGGAGTGAATTTTGAACCTTACCGTGCCCGCCTGGAAGAAAGTATCGGGCGGAGGGTAGATTCAATCGAGACCTATCCGGCATCAGAAGGCTTCATTGCTTTTCAGGACTCACAACAGGAGAAAGGATTGCTTTTATTAGTGGACTCAGGTATTTTTTATGAATTCATCCCATCTGATGAATACTATAATGAAAACCCTGGCCGGGTATCCCTTGAGGATGTAGAAATTGATAAAAATTACGCGATTATTTTAAATACCAATGCCGGACTCTGGGGATACAGCATTGGAGATACCGTCAAGTTCGTCTCCAAAAATCCATATCGCATTCTGGTCAGTGGTAGAATCAAGCATTTTATTTCAGCTTTTGGCGAGCATGTTATTTGCGAGGAGGTAGAACATGCAATTTTATCGGTAGCAGGCCAGGAGGGGGTTGAAATCACTGAATTTACAGTCGCACCCCAGGTAAGTCCTGAGGATGGTTCTTTACCATATCATGAATGGTATGTTGAGTTTGCAAAAGCTCCTGAAGATATGGATAGTTTTAGTCTCAAAGTAGACCTCGCCTTACAAAAGAAAAATACCTATTATTATGATCTGGTTGAAGGAAAGGTATTGCGCCCCCTGATAATGCATAAGCTTGAAAAGGACGCATTTCGAAACTATATGAAATCGAAGGGAAAGCTTGGCGGTCAGAATAAAGTGCCGCGTTTGTCAAATGACAGGCATATCGCAAATGAATTGAATGAATGGATCAGCAGATAAGTCGGGAATCTCAAAAAAATTAATAAGTTTAGGCAATTTCAGTTTTGAATTAATAAATCGGGTTCGGTTTGATGGGAAAAGATATTAATAAAGGTTTTGCAATAAAGAACATTGCTATTCTGGGTTCAACAGGTAGTATTGGTACTCAGGCGCTTGAAGTTATCCGGCAGAATCCTGATCGTTTCCGTGCCTTTGTGCTAACGGCAAACAGCAATGCCAGTCTTTTAATAAAACAGGCTCTGGAATTTAATCCGGAATATGTTGTTATCGCTGAGCAATCAAAACTTGATGAAGTAAAAAGCGCTTTAAGAAACACCGAAGTTAAGGTTTTATGTGGGCAGGATGAGCTTTGCGCGACTTTGGAACAACCAGAAGTTTCCCTGGTGCTAACTGCCATTGTTGGATTTGCAGGCCTGATCCCAACCCTTGCTGCAATCAGAGCCGGAAAGGACATAGCCCTTGCGAATAAGGAAACGCTGGTTGTTGCAGGAGATCTGGTTACCAGCCTGGCCAAAGAACATGGGATTAAAATATTGCCGGTAGATTCCGAGCATTCGGCTATCTTTCAATGCCTTGCCGGAGAAGAACAAAATCCAATTGAAAAAATTTACCTGACAGCCTCCGGGGGACCCTTCAGGGGGAAGGACAGGGATTTTCTTGCAACTATTACCCGTAAG
>NZ_DASWXT010000031.1:0-44129 GCF_036405355.1 Daejeonella sp. | reverse complement strand
TTGACATCAAAGATACCATCAAAGGTTTCAACATGATTATGGACGGAGAAGTGGATGAGTATCCTGAAGCTGCGTTCAACCTGGTAGGTACTATCGAAGATGCAATCGAAAAAGGTAAAAAATTATTAGCTGAAGCAAACGCATAGATGTTATAAGCTATGAGATATGAGATATGAGACCTAAACGCTCTATCTCTTAGCTCATAGCCCGTAGCTAATAGCCCATAGCAGAAATATGAAACTAGAAATATTAACCCCTGATAAAAAAGTCTTTGAAGGCGAAGTAAGGTCTGTGACCGTACCGGGAACCATGGGTTCTTTCGAAGTACTTAAAGATCACGCGCCGGTAATTTCAACTCTGGAAGATGGCAAAGTGATCATCCGTACTGAAAAGGATGAAGAAACTATTTTTATCAAAGGCGGTGTTATTGAAGTACTCGATAATAATATCATGGTACTTGCCGAAGGAACACAGAATTCCTGATAGTAACATCAAAAAGAAGGCCCCTCTGATCAACAGATCGAGGGGCTTTTTTCATGCCAATAATTTTGATTTTTTTTCGGCTCTTGCCGGATTTCAGGCAGAAATCAGACAGTTTGATCTTAATAAAATTTTCATGAACCGAAAACCCAAAACCGTTTTGGTATATTTACACAAAATTTATTAAAGCTATTTATAAATAATACAGAATTTAATATCGATATATCAATATTAATAATATTTTATTCTAATTTAAAAAAAATGCATTGCCTATTGATACTTAAATCCGAAGACCTTAAATTGAGATTTAAATGAAACAGGAAATTATAAACGTTTGTATAATGAATGGCGCTTTGAATCTTAATTTTAATAAACTGACTATTCCGGGTATCCTTTCCCTCGTTTATATTCTGAATTATATTCTGCTCGTCCCTGCTCTTAAGGTGTAAAATCTTTTAAAATCAAATAAAAAGACCAGCGCCTTCCTTAACAGAAAGGCTTTTTTTTTTAGATAAAATATAGTCAAAAAAATAGAAATTAAGATACAAGAATCTGAACAATGGAACTTAATAAATACAGCAAAACAATCACCCAGGATCCAACACAACCAGCCTCACAGGCTATGTTGTACGGGATCGGATTGACAAGAGAAGATCTGGCCAAGGCACAGGTAGGCATTGTAAGTATGGGCTATGATGGCAATACCTGCAATATGCACCTGAACGAACTTGCCGCAGTAGTCAAGAAAGGCGTCTGGAATAATGATCTTGTGGGTTTGATGTTTCATACCATTGGTATCAGTGATGGTATAACAAATGGTACAGAAGGAATGCGTTACTCTCTGGTTTCCAGAGATTTGATCGCCGACTCTATCGAAACTGTCTGCGGCGGACACTATTATGACGGGCTTATTGCATTACCCGGTTGTGATAAGAATATGCCGGGAGCTATCATGGCGATGGGCCGCTTGAACAGACCGGCAATCATGGTTTATGGTGGAAGTATCCATTCGGGGAATTATAAAGGACAATCACTGAATATTGTTTCGGCCTTTGAAGCATTAGGTCAGAAAATGGCCGGTAACCTTGCAGAAGAAGATTTTCAGGGAGTTATAGAACGGGCTTGTCCGGGTGCAGGTGCATGCGGTGGTATGTATACTGCAAATACGATGGCATCAGCAATCGAAGCCATGGGAATGAGTTTACCTTACAGCTCTACCTATCTCGCATTGAGTGAAGAGAAAAAACAGGAATGCCTTGATGCCGGTAAATACATCAGGATATTGCTGGAAAAAGACATCAAGCCAAGGGATATCATGACAGAAAAGGCATTTCATAATGCCATAGTAACGGTAATGGTTCTGGGTGGTTCAACCAATGCAGTTCTGCATTTGATTGCGATGGCTAAATCGGTTGGAATCAAACTTGATCTTGAATATTTCCAGAAGGTTAGTGATGAAACTTCAGTTATCGCTGATCTAAAACCAAGCGGCAAATATATGATGGAAGACGTACATGCGATTGGCGGATTACCATCGGTTTTAAAATATCTGTTACAAAAAGGATTACTGCATGGTGATTGCCTGACCGTTACAGGAAAAACACTGGCAGAAAATGTAGCCGAAGCTGCTGATCTTAATTTTGAAAATCAGGATGTAATCTATCCTTATGAAAATCCGATTAAGAAAACAGGGCATTTACAAATGCTTTACGGCAACCTTGCACCACAGGGTTCTGTTGCTAAAATCAGCGGTAAAGAAGGTGAATCATTCACTGGTCCGGCGCGTGTATTTGACGGCGAATTTGAACTGATCCATGGCATCAGCAGTGGAAAAGTAAAGGCAGGTGATGTGGTTGTAATCAGGAATGTTGGACCTAAAGGAGCACCTGGCATGCCTGAAATGCTTAAACCAACCTCTGCGATCTTCGGAGCCGGCTTAGGTGCATCAGTTGCACTTATTACAGATGGACGTTTCTCAGGAGGAACTCATGGTTTTGTAGTTGGACATATTACCCCAGAGGCTTTTGAAGGCGGAAATATTGGTCTTGTGAAGGATGATGATATCATTCAGATCGACGCGAACAAAAACTCCATCGATGTGATGATTACAGCCGAAGAAATGGAACACAGAAGAAAACTCTGGCAGCAGCCGGCACCTCCTGTTAAGAATGGGGTGTTATTTAAATATTTTAAACAGGTAAAGAACGCCAGCGAAGGCTGCGTTACTGACGAAGAATAATGAAATGATCAGATGAACTGATTCATCTGATCGTTGATACAAACACATAAATAAATTATTATGGAAATTGAGCAGCAGGCATTGAGTAATCCTACAGGAGTTGAAACGATTGAAATTTCGGGTTCTGTTGCCGTTCTCGAAGCATTGATCGCCGAAGGAACCGAAGTAATATTCGGATACCCGGGTGGGGCAATTATGCCGATCTATGATGCATTGTACGATTACAAGGAAAAATTAGACCATATTCTGGTAAGACATGAGCAGGGCGGAATTCACGCCGGCCAGGGTTTTGCAAGAACTTCTGGCAAAGTAGGTGTGGTATTTGCTACCAGCGGTCCCGGTGCTACCAACCTGGTCACCGGATTAGCAGATGCTATGATCGACAGTACCCCACTGGTTTGTATCACCGGACAGGTATTTGCTCATCTTCTGGGTACTGACGCATTTCAGGAGACAGATGTGATCAATATCACCACTCCTGTCACAAAATGGAATTATCAGATCACTGATGCTACAGAAATCCCTGAAGTACTCAGCAAGGCTTTCTATATCGCGAGAAGCGGAAGACCAGGGCCTGTTTTGATTGATATCACAAAGAATGCTCAGATACAGAAATTTGATTATAGTGGTTATACCCCATGCAATCATATTCGTAGCTACCGGCCTAAGCCACTCATCCGCAATGAATATATAGAACAGGCGGCAGCCCTGATCAATCAGGCAAAAAAGCCATTTGTATTATGGGGGCAGGGAGTAATTTTGGGTGAGGCTGAATTGGAATTCAAAGCTTTCGTTGAAAAGAGTGGAATCCCCTCTGCCTGGACCATTCTGGGAGCCGGGGCTATCCCAACAGATCACCCATTGAATGTGGGAATGTTGGGTATGCATGGAAATTATGGACCTAACGTTCTGACCAATGAATGCGATGTAATGATTGCCATTGGAATGAGATTTGACGACCGGGTAACCGGCCGCCTTGATAAGTATGCCAAACAGGCAAAGATCATCCATCTGGATATCGACCCTTCAGAAATAGATAAAAACGTACAGACAACTGTTCCGGTTTGGGGCGATTGTAAAGAGACCTTACCTGCCTTAACAGCGCTTATTCAGCAGAAGACCTATCCTGAATGGCTGCAGAAATTCAAAGATTTCGGGCAGAAAGAAATCGAAGCGGTAATTAATGATGAACTACATCCGGCTTCCGGTGAACTGACTATGGGTGAAGTAATCAGTCATTTGAATGAATTAACTAATGGCGAAGCAATTATCGTTACCGACGTAGGCCAGCACCAGATGGTAGCCTGCAGGTATGCAAAACTGAACAAAACCAGAAGTAATGTAACCAGCGGTGGACTTGGAACTATGGGATTTGCCTTACCGGCAGCCATAGGGGCAAAATTTGGTGCACCTGAGCGTACAGTTGTTGCTGTTATCGGCGATGGTGGCTTTCAGATGACTCTTCAGGAATTGGGTACAATTATGCAAAGTAATATCGACGTGAAGATCCTGATTCTGAACAACAGATTCCTTGGCATGGTAAGGCAATGGCAGGAACTCTTTAATCAGCACCGTTATTCTTTCGTTGACATAGAAAGTCCTGATTTTGTTGCACTTGCTGCTGCCTACAGAATTAAGGGAAAGAGTATTTCAGAGCGTGGGGAGATTTCCTCTTCATTAAAAGAAATGCTTGAACACAAAGGTTCTTTCCTGCTTGAAGTGATGGTTACCAAGGAGAATAATGTCTTCCCGATGGTACCACAGGGATGTAGTGTGAGTGAGATCAGATTGAAATAATTATCAGCATTCAAACTGATCTGAAAAAAAGAGAAATTATGAGCAATCAAAACAATACAGAAAAAACGGAAGGTAAACAGGAATTCACAATTACTGTTTATACTGAGAACCAGATCGGGCTCCTTAACCGGATTGCGATCATCTTTACCCGTCGCAAAATAAATATACATAGTCTGAATACCTCCCCTTCTGAGATTGAGAGTATTCATCGCTTTAATATTGTGGTTCATGAAACCGAGGATGTGGTGAGAAAGCTTTCAAGGCAAATAGAGAAACAGGTTGAAGTTCTGAAAGTATACTTCAATACTAATGAAGATATTATCTGGCAGGAAATGGCTCTTTACAAAGTACCTACAGATATTATTGCAGAAAAAGCAAGTGTGGAGCGTTTACTTCGTGAAAATGGCGCCAGAGCAGTGGTAATCCGTAAGGACTATACAGTGTTTGAAACTACTGGCCACCGCGAAGAAACCGATGCCCTGATCAGGATACTTCAACCGTTCGGACTGATTGAGTTTGTTCGCAGTGCACGCGTAGCCATTATCAAGAACAGTGATGGCTTTAACCGCAAACTCCGTGAATTTGAAAAAGCAGAACCTGGCGACGATGTAGTTGAAAATGAGTACCTGAATAAAGGTCAGCGGATATTCACCATGTAAGCTCAATAAAAAGACAATTATTAATCAAAATCATTTAAATAAAAAACAAAAAGTAAAAAGTAAAAACAAAACAATATGGCAAAGATCAATTTCGGTGGAGTTACAGAAGAGGTAGTAACCCGCGAAGAATTCCCCTTAGACAAGGCTCGTGAAGTTCTGAAGGATGAAACTGTAGCAATTATCGGTTATGGTGTTCAGGGTCCGGGACAAGCATTAAACCTGCGCGACAATGGCATCAGAGTAATTATCGGACAGCGTAAAGATTCAAAAACCTGGGATAAAGCTATTGCTGACGGATGGGTTCCTGGCGAAACTTTGTTCGAAATTGAAGAAGCTGCCGAAAAAGGCACAATCATTCAATATCTGTTATCAGATGCCGGACAGATTGCACTTTGGCCAACAATCAAAAAATACCTTACTCCAGGAAAAGCACTTTATTTTTCTCATGGATTTGGTATCACTTACAAAGAGCAAACAGGTATTGTCCCTCCTGCTGATGTAGACGTGATCCTGGTTGCTCCTAAAGGATCAGGTACATCATTACGCCGTCTGTTTTTAGCTGGTAAAGGTTTGAATTCATCATTCGCTATCCACCAGGATGCTACAGGAAAAGGCAGAACACGTGCAATTGCATTAGGAATTGGTGTTGGATCAGGATACCTGTTCGAAACTGATTTCCGTAAAGAAGTTTACTCTGACTTAACCGGTGAGCGTGGAACTTTGATGGGTGCAATCGCAGGTATATTCGAAGCACAGTACAATACGCTTCGCAGAAACGGTCACTCTCCTTCTGAAGCATTCAACGAAACTGTCGAAGAACTTACTCAGAGTCTGATGCCATTGGTAGCCGAAAACGGTATGGACTGGATGTATGCAAACTGCTCAACTACAGCACAACGCGGTGCTTTAGACTGGAAAGGACGTTTCCGTGACGCCACCCAGCCGGTATTTGATGAATTATATGATAGCGTAGCATCAGGTAAAGAAGCTGAGCGTACAATTAAATTGAACAGCCAGCCTGATTACCGTGTAAAACTTGAAGCAGAGCTTAAAACACTTCATGACAGTGAGATCTGGCAGGCAGGTCAGGCAGTAAGAAGTTTACGCCCTGAGAATCAACCTGAGAAGTAATAAGTTATAAGTATTAAGTTATAAGTATTAAGTTATAAGTAAAAGTTGTAAGTTATAAGTAAAAAGCCCTTGTGCAGAAACTTAAAACTTACAACTTATAACCTACAACTAAATGGCACATACACTGTTTGATAAGATCTGGAATAAACATGTAGTCAGCAGAAATGCGGGATTTCCGGATACCTTATATATTGATGTTCATCTCATCAATAAGATAACGAGTGCAAGAGCTTTTGAGGGTTTACGGAAACGAAATATACCGGTTTTCAGACCTGCTCAAACCCTGGTTCTGAAGGATCCGGCTTATAGCCAGCATCTGCCGGTATCAGACCTGTCACGATTTCAGCTTGACCTCTTCAACAGGAATTGTCTTGATTTCGGATTGGAAAAGTTTGAACAGAATCTTGTTGATCAGACCGATATTTTGATCGCATCTCCGGGACAGTGCCTGGTTTTCGATCAGCATCATACGGATGATCTGGGTGCTTTTGGGGTATTATCTATCAATGTCAATGAATTATTGGTAGAACAGGTATTGGCAACTCAATGTTTGCTGATAAACAAGCCTAAGAGAATGAAGGTAGAAGTGAACGGGAGATTGGCTAAAGGGCTTGGGGCAAAGGATATTAATCATTTTCTGCTTTCAGAAATATCTGCAACAGAGGCAAATGGTTATTTTATTGAATATTCAGGAGATACCATCCTTCATCTGGATATGGAGGGGCGGATGGCTATCTGTAATATGAGCAGGGAGATTGGGGCTCTTGGCGGACTGATTGGTCCTGATGAAACCACTTTTGAATACCTGCGCAGCAATGGAATTATGCCGGAAAGTGAAGAAGAAACTCTTTCATTCTGGCAAAGTCTGTATTCTGATGAGGCTTCAGTTTTTGACGAAGTACTTGAGTTCGATGCAGAAGATATTGGCCCGGGGAATTATGGTATTGGTCTTTCGAGGCTAATCCAGTCTAAACCGGCAAATGAAAGATCAGAAATGATCACCCATGATGGAGCAGCAATAATTGCAGGTTATAACGATACTGATTATCTGTTAAGCCATCTGGATAGTATTGAAAATTTCGAAAGCACAACGATATATAAAGTTTACGATGGGGTATAATCCCCATATTTAAGATCAGAGCCTCTGAATTCAGGCAAAAAATGGAGCAAAATGCTCTGTTAAAGAAAAAAAAATATGTTACACGACCCAAACCGAATCTATATTTTTGACACCACCTTACGAGATGGAGAACAGGTACCCGGATGTCAGTTATCTACCGTTGAAAAGATCGAAATAGGCAAAGCCCTCGAAAAACTAGGCGTAGATATCATTGAAGCCGGTTTTCCGATTTCAAGTCCCGGTGATTTTCAAAGTGTGGTTGAACTCTCGAAAGCTGTTCGTGAGCCGGTAATTTGTGCATTAACACGTGCAAATAAGGGGGATATTGATTCGGCTGCTGAAGCCCTGAAGTTTGCTAAGCGACCAAGGATTCATACAGGCATCGGTTCATCGGATAACCACATTAAATATAAATTCAATAGTACCAGAGAAGCAATTCTTGAGCGTGCCATTGAGGCTGTGAAGTATGCCAAAAGCTTTGTTGAAGATATAGAATTCTATGCAGAAGATGCAGGAAGAGCTGATAATGTATTTCTGGCGCAAATGGTCGAAGCGGTTATTGCAGCAGGAGCCACAGTAGTAAATATCCCCGACACAAACGGCTATTGCCTGCCTGAACAATATGGTGAAAAGATCCGTTTCCTGAAAGAGAATGTAAAAAACATTGACCAGGCTATTATCTCAGTTCACTGTCACAATGATCTGGGGTTAGCTACCGCAAATAGTATTGCAGGTATTCAGAATGGAGCGCGGCAGGTAGAGTGTACGATCAATGGAATCGGCGAGCGTGCCGGAAACACGGCATTGGAAGAAATTGTAATGATTTTAAAAACTCATAAAAGCCTTAATTTCACTCATCAGGTAAATAGCCGGCACCTATACGAATTAAGTGGTATGGTGAGCCGCATGATGCGCATGCCTGTTCAGCCAAACAAAGCCATTGTTGGGAAGAATGCATTTGCACATAGCTCAGGTATTCATCAGGACGGTGTATTAAAACACCGTGAAACTTATGAAATCATCAATCCTGAAGATGTGGGTATTGACCAGTCTGAAATAATTCTTACTGCACGCAGCGGAAGACATGCCCTGAACCATCATCTTGAACGTTTGGGATATACTATTGAACGCATAGATCTTGATCAGGTTTATGATAAATTCCTGACCATGGCTGATGGTAAAAAAGAGATCAGGGATGATGATATTCTCCTGCTTATGGGCGATAAAGCTGAGTCAAATTATAAAGACGGTCTTTCTATCAAGAGCTTGCAGGTGAGCTGTGGTGATCAGGCAAGTCCGGAGGCAACTATTAAATTATTTTACAAGGGTGCTGTACATGAAGCTTTATCAGCAGGAAACGGGCCGGTAGATGCCACGATCAAAGCAATTGAAAAAATCATCGGCAGAAGCTTTAACATCAAAGAGTTTAATATCCATGCGATTCACAGCGGCAGTGATGATGTGAGTAAAGTGGATATGCTTGTAATAAATGAAGGTAAATCCTACAAAGGTTATGGTTTCAGTACAGATATAGTACGTGCTTCTGCAAATGCTTATCTGGATGCACTGAATAAGTTTGTTTAGGAGTTGTAAGTAGTAGGTTATAAGTTGTAAGTAATAAGTGATAAATCGGTTAATATCTAAATACTAAATACTGGGTACTATATATTAAGTACTGAGTACTAAATAAAAAAAAATATGAGCAATACATTGTTTGACAAAGTGTGGGATTCTCACGTGGTTCGTAAGATTGATGGTGGGCCTGATGTGTTATTTATTGACCGTCATATGGTTCATGAAGTTACAAGTCCGGTGGCCTTTCTTGGTCTTAAAAACAGAGGACTTAAGGTATTGTATCCAGAGCGTACATTTGCTACTGCAGATCACAATACCCCAACTATCAATCAGCATTTACCGGTTGCAGATCCTCTTTCAGCCAATCAGTTGAAAGCACTTGAATCTAATTCAAAAGAGCATGGCATAAGTTACTGGGGTTTAGGTCATCAGAAAAATGGTATCGTTCATGTGGTAGGTCCTGAGTATGGGATCACACAACCAGGTGCTACCATAGTTTGCGGTGATTCGCATACTTCAACTCATGGTGCCTTTGGTGCAATCGCTTTTGGTATTGGTACTTCTGAAGTTGAGATGGTTCTTACTACTCAGTGTATCATGCAGCCAAAGCCAATGAAGATGAGAATCAATATCAATGGCAAATTGGGTAAAGGGGTAACACCAAAAGACGTTGCATTATTTATCATTTCACAATTGACTACTTCGGGTGCTACAGGATATTTTGTAGAATATGCAGGTGAGGTATTCGAAAATATGAGCATGGAAGGCCGTATGACGGTGTGTAACCTGAGCATCGAAATGGGTGCCAGAGGTGGCATGATCGCACCTGATGAAACTACTATCAACTACGTGAAAGGCCGCGAATTCAGTCCGAAGGGCGAAGCATGGGACAGAGCACTGGCTTATTACAAAAGCCTTAAAACAGATGCTGATGCAATTTTTGATAAGGAATATACATTTGATGGATCTGCCATTGAACCGATGATCACCTACGGTACTAACCCTGGAATGGGGATGGGCATTTCGAATGCAATTCCTAAAGCAGATGAAGTTGAAGGCGGGGCTGCCACATTTGCCAAATCATTAAACTACATGGGTTTCCATGAAGGCGAGGCAATGATGGGAAAACCGGTTGATTATGTATTCATTGGCAGCTGTACGAACGGTAGAATTGAAGATTTCAGAGCTTTTGCTTCCATTGTAAAAGGAAGAAAAAAAGCAGACAATGTTACCGCATGGCTTGTTCCCGGATCACATATTGTTGAAAAACAAATTCAGGAAGAAGGATTATTGGATATTTTCACTGAAGCAGGATTTACTTTGCGTCAGCCTGGATGTTCTGCATGTCTGGCTATGAATGATGATAAAATACCTGCAGGAAAATATGCTGTAAGTACTTCGAACAGGAACTTTGAAGGACGTCAGGGACCGGGTTCAAGAACTATGCTGGCAAGTCCGCTGGTAGCAGCTGCTGCTGCAGTAACCGGAGTAGTAACTGATCCTAGAACATTAATCCAATAACTAGCGAAATTTCGCATAAGAATATAAAAATGGCTTACGATAAATTCAACATATTAAGGAGTTCTGCAGTTCCATTGTCAATTGAGAATGTGGATACTGATCAGATCATTCCTGCCCGCTTCTTAAAAGCAACAGAACGTGTAGGATTCGGGGATAACCTTTTCCGCGACTGGAGATATAATTCAGACAATAGTCCGAAAGCAGAGTTTGTATTAAATAACCCGCTTTACAGCGGCAAGATTCTGGTTGGAGGAAAGAACTTTGGTTCTGGTTCATCCAGAGAGCATGCTGCATGGGCAATCTATGATTATGGTTTCAGATGTGTGGTCTCCAGCTTCTTTGCAGATATTTTTAAAGGCAACTGCCTGAACATCGGAGTTTTACCGGTACAGGTTAGTCCTGAATTTGCTGACAAGATCTTCCAGGCAATTGAAGCAGATCCGAAAACAGAACTTGAAGTAAACTTGCCGGAGCAGACGATCAGCATTCTGTCTACCGGCGAAAAAGAATCATTTGACATCAGCTCATACAAGAAAAGTAATATGCTCAATGGCTTTGATGACATTGATTATCTGGTAAATATCAAGCCGGAAATACAAGAATTTGCATCCAACCTGCCGATATAACAAAAAACCATACAAATGGGAAAGAAGAAAATAGAAATAATGGATACAACACTCCGTGATGGTGAACAAACCTCAGGGGTGTCGTTTTCTATTTCGGAAAAACTTACCATCACTCAGCTTCTGCTGGAAGAACTCAGGGTTGACCGGGTTGAGGTGGCATCAGCCAGGGTGTCGGAAGGCGAGTTTGCTTCAGTAAAAGCCATTATGGATTGGGCAAATACCCATGGCCATACTGACAGGATTGAGGTACTTTCATTTGTAGACCAGGGAGTTTCCATTGAATGGATGGCAAAAGCAGGTGTAAAAGTGCAGAACCTGTTAACCAAAGGATCTTTAAATCACCTGAAACATCAGCTGAAAAAGACTCCTGAACAGCACTTTGCTGAAATTGCTGATATCTTTAAATTGGCCGCAAAACATGGTATTTCAAGTAATGTTTACCTTGAAGACTGGAGTAATGGCATGCGCAATTCTCCGGAATATGTTTTTCAGTATCTTGACTTTCTTTCAGGCCAGCCAATAAAAAGAGTTCTGCTACCCGATACGCTTGGCGTTCTGACACCTTCTGAAACCTTCGAATATATTTCGCAGATCAAAGCCAGGTATCCGAAAATCCATTTCGACTTCCATGCGCACAACGATTATGACCTCGCCAATGCCAATATTCTCGAGGCCATCAAAGCTGGGGCCGACGGCTTGCATTTGACTGTAAATGGTATGGGTGAAAGGGCAGGTAATGCCTCCATGGCGAGTGCGGTTGCTGCAATCAATGATTTTATGCCGGAAGTTGAGATCAATATTAATGAAGAAGCAATTTACACAGTAAGTAAACTGGTAGAAACTTTTTCAGGAATCAGAATCCCCTCAAACAAGCCTATTGTTGGTGAAAACGTGTTCACGCAAACTGCCGGTATTCATGCCGACGGAGACAGTAAGAACAACCTTTATTTTAATGACCTGCTACCGGAACGTTTTGGAAGAAAACGCACCTATGCCTTAGGAAAAACCTCGGGCAAAGCCAATATTGAAAAGAATCTTCAGGAATTAGGGCTGAAACTGAGTGATCAGGATCTGAAAAAAGTAACACAGCGTGTTATCGAACTGGGTGATATGAAAGAAACGGTAACAAAGGAAGACCTTCCCTACATCATTTCTGATGTCCTGAACAGTCCTTCAACTACCGATAAGGTTATTGTTGATTCCTATGTATTAACCCATTCAAAAGGACTAAGACCATCGGCAACAATTTCTGTACGTATTGACGGGGAGCTGTTTGAAGAGAATTCTCAGGGTGATGGACAATTTGATGCCTTTATGAAAGCCCTGGGTAAGGTCTATGAAAAAAAGAAGGCATGTCTTCCTAAATTAATAGACTATGCGGTAAGAATTGCACCGGGAAGTAATTCGGATGCCTTATGTGAAACGATTATTACCTGGGAAACACCAACTAAGAAATTCATTACCCGCGGCCTTGATTCAGACCAGACTGTATGCGCGATCAAAGCGACTCAGAAAATGCTTAATATAATTTAGTTGGTTGGTTGTTGGTTGTTAGTAGATTGGTATTAACATGTACAATTATCCTAATAGTAAAATTTCAACGTTATCAAAACTTAATACTTATAACTTACTACTTATAACTTTAAAAAAATGAAATTAAATATCGCCCTTTTAGCCGGAGATGGAATAGGACCTGAAGTAATTGACCAGGCTGTAAAAGTTTGTAATGCCATTGCAAAAAAGTTCGATCATGAAATCAACTGGACATCTGCATTAACAGGTGCCTGTGCTATTGATGCAGTGGGCGAACCTTACCCTGATTCAACCCATGAGGTATGTATGGCTGCTGATGCTGTCCTCTTTGGTGCGATCGGTGATCCGAAATATGACAATGACCCAAAAGCTCCTGTTCGTCCGGAGCAGGGCTTGCTTAAGATGCGTAAAAAACTGGGTCTGTTCGCAAACGTTCGCCCAACTTTTACCTTTCCTTCATTAATTGATAACTCGCCCCTGAAGAGAGAACGTATCGAAGGAACAGATCTGATCATTCTGCGTGAGTTAACAGGTGGAATTTACTTTGGTGAGCGCGGCAGAAAAGACAATGGCAATACTGCCTTTGATACCTGTACCTATACCCGTGATGAAATCATCCGACTGGCAAAGCTAGGCTTTGAAATGGCCATGAAGCGCTCTAAGAAATTATGCTGCGTAGATAAAGCAAACGTACTTGAAAGTTCACGTCTATGGCGCGAGACTGTTCAGGATATGGAAAAAGATTATCCGGAAGTTACTGTGAGTTATGAATTTGTAGATGCTGTGGCAATGCGTCTTGTTCAATGGCCAAGTTCATATGATGTAATGATCACTGAAAACCTTTTTGGGGATATTCTAACGGATGAGGCATCAGTTATTTCAGGATCAATGGGATTGATGCCATCTGCATCGATAGGCCTGCACACGTCCTTATTTGAGCCTATACACGGTTCGTATCCTCAGGCAGCAGGAAAAGATATTGCCAATCCACTGGCAACTGTTCTTTCAGCGGCTATGATGTTTGAAGATGCATTCGGATTGAAGAAAGAGGCAGAACTGATTAGGGCGGTGGTCAATAAATCACTCGAAGAAGGAATAGTAACTGAGGATATTGCGGGTAAAAATAAAGCGTATAAAACTTCAGAGGTTGGAGATTGGTTGGCCAATAAGATATAGGATTAGGATGGATTAGGATTATAGGATTTTAGGATTAAAGGATTGGAGATTAAGTACCATTTACTTTAATCCTAGCTCCTTTCGTAATCCTACCATCCTTTAATCCTATTACTTTTTTAATCCTATCATCCTCCAATCCTATTAATCCCAGCCCCTTTCTTAATCCTATCATCCTCCAATCCTATTAATCCTAGCTCCTTTCTTAATCCTATCATCCTCCCATCCTATTAATCCTAGCCCCTTTCTTAATCCTATCATCCTCCAATCCTATTAATCCTAGCCCCTTTCTTAATCCTACCATCCTCCAATCCTATTAATCCTAGCTCCCTTCTTAATCCTATCATCCTTTAATCCTATTAATTCTTTTTATAGTTTTTATTCTCCGCATGATTAAGATTATAAACCCGCTTAAATTCAAGGCTTTTTGCACCAAAATTTATCAATAATCCAATAGGCAAATTATAGGCCTGGCAATAATTCATCGCCTGCGCCAGGTGCACATCTTCCATTCTTACCAGGGCTTTCAATTCCAGCATAATAAGCTCTTCTACAAAAAAATCAACCCTCCTTGTCCCAAGCTTTATTCCTTCATAATAGATGTCCATGACCATTTCTTGTTTATAACGCAGACCTGATCTTTCTAATTCAATCGCTAATACCCTCTGATAAATGACCTCCTGAAAACCATTCCCAAGAACCCCATGGACTTTCATCGAGCAGGCAATAATTTCATGAGTAAGCTCTTCATATTTCATCTAAATTGATTTAATAAAGAAACTTACACAACCCCACTCCACTAAAATTATAGTAACAAAAAAATCCTCCAATCCTATAATCCTATTACTCCTTCAACCCTGTAATCCTAAAATCCTATAATCCTACTAATCCTAATCAAACTCAAAATAACGGCTGAATACAAAAGGCTGACAGGGTTCAGAACCCTGTCAGCCTTTCATTAAAATTATAGTAACAAAAAAATCCTATCATCCTATTACTCCTTCAACCCTGTAATCCTACAATCCTATAATCCTACAATCCTAGTCAAATTCAAGGTAGCGTCCTATTTGCACCTGCACCTTATCCCCCTTCTCATAACTCCCCGGTTTCTGATTAATCGCGATCAGTTCAATCCCATTCCTTTCCAGTAAAAGGTCTTCATAGAACCCTTTAAAAAATACCTCCTTAACCACATAGCTTCTACTGCTCCAGCCACTTTTGAGTTGTACCCATTCCGGATAGATCATCACAGTGTTTAGTTTAGTTTTTATACCTAAAACCCTCGCCTCTTCGGCAGGAAGCACAAAGGCGTTTCCTAATAGCTTTGCTGTATAAATATGTGAAGGATCAGCATAAATATCTTCCGGCCTGCCCGATTCAATAAGTTTACCCTCTTTCAGAATAATCATCCTATTGGCAAGGGTAAGCCCATCCACAGGATCATGAGAAACCATGATGATAGTGATACCTAATTGATCACATAAATGCTTTAAATCTGTCCGAAACTGGGTTTTCAGCAAGGCATCCAACTGACTGAAGGGTTCATCAAGCAGTAACACTTCAGGTTCAGTAATAATTGCACGGGCCAGAGCCACACGCTGCTGCTCTCCACCGCTCAGTTCAACAATCTTCTTATTTGCAAGATGCTCAATGCCAAGAAGTTTCATCATATCCAGAGCTTTTTGCTTCTTAGCCTTCAAATCTTCATTAGAAAGCATGCTCTCAATATTTTCATACACCCTGGCATAAATATTCAGATTAAAATCCTGGCTCAGCATTTTCATTGAATCGTGGCCGGGGATTAATTTTTCATGTGGTCCCTCAAGATGCCGGCCCTTAAAAAATACCTCTCCCGAATCCGGAGCAAGCAGGCCGTAGATGATTTTAAGCAGAGTACTTTTACCGCTTCCACTCTCACCTACTATGGCTACAAAATCTCCCTTCTTAATTGAGAAATCAATATCACTAACACCGGCTCTGGCATCTTCAGTATAATGCAGACTTACTTTTTCAAGGGAAATAAGAATATTTGACATGGAATCAAATATATAAAAAAAGCCCCGCCTCATGTTCTAAAAACAAAGACGGGGCCTCCTTATTGAATGGTTTTTTAGAATCCGAACATCAGTCCGAAGGAAAGATTTTTAAAGTCTTTAGGTCCTTGCCCATCCGCAAAAACATCATTACCATAATATTTTACATAAACTCCCATTCCACCATATCCCAGGCGGGCAAAGGCTCCGTAGCGGAATGGATTCAAGTTATAATCATCCTTGAACTTATCCTTTCCATTTTCACTGCTAACCTGTTTAACTTTACCATTCAGAAGGAATCCTATTTCCGGCCCGATGACAAAATTCAGCTTATCACCCTTCTTATCATCATTTGTGCGGAATTGAAATGATAATGGGATTCGCAGATACTGACTCGAGAAGCGGTTCTTCTTATAGTCAACAGCATCAGTGACATAAGTCAGGGTGGATTTATCCTGTTGAATTGTAATATTTTGTTTCAGACGCATGTGATTCCAGTCGAGCCCTGCACCAGTGTAGATTTTAAAGTGATTACTGAAACGATATCCCATCTGGAAGAACTCGAAACCAAAATTGCTGCTTTTCCAGGTCTCGCGTTCAAGGAAAGAGTTAGCAGGCGACAAGGTATAGCTTCCCTTATCGGTATAGGTACTCAAACCCAAATCAAAACGAGCAGCAATGAACTGAAATGTGATCTTAGAAGCCGGTTTTGAATCTTTTTCATCATTTTTATCATCATCATTATCGTCACCAATTTTGATGGATATACTTGCTTTATTCTTATCCAGCGTATCCCGGGTAATCGTCAAAAGTGTATCCTTTGTGCTCTGTGCAAATCCACCTGCCGCAAACATTGACAAGAGGCAGTAAACTAATAATCTTTTCATTTTTGTAATTGTAAACGGGTTAATCTATTTTTTGCCTTTAATTTTTACTAATCCTAAATTGATACCTGAAACTTCAGATCCTTCATCACTATCCTTGAATTCGATGAGCTTATCTTCACGTTTATCAACCTTTGCAATAACAAAGTTGACCAGGCTTCCTATGCTTCTGATCTTCTTTTGCCCCCTGATCTCTGATTCATCAGGAATGATCTTGTCTTCAGAAAAATCAGCTATAGCCATCATATCGGGTTGAGTCACATCCAGTGCCGACTGATCTCCTGAATATCTGTTAGGAACCTTAATGGCTTTCTTTGGCTGTACCTGATTGACCTTTTTAACCGGCTCAGCTGCAATTAAGACAGGCTCAGCTGCGGGTACTTTAATTTCAGGCTCATCAACAGGAGTTTTCTGAACCATAGGGTACTCGCTTGATTTTACTTCAGAAGCATTTACCCGGCTAAAATCGGGGAGATCCGTTTTTTCTGTTTGAGTACCACTAAACGGCTCTTTGATTGAAACGGGCGGTTCACTTAGCTCAGCACGCGAGGAACTATCCTCAATATTCTGAGCTATTTCAGTACTTCCCTGCAACTTGATCACTTCCTGCGGACGGAAATACAACAAGCCGGCAGATATCAATATTACAATACTGGCAGCAGCCATCCAGAATGAAGGAAAAGCTGATTTCCTCCTTTTCTGATCCATAGTACCGGTAATTTTTTCCCAAACTGCAGCCGAAGGCTCGATCTCGAGCTCCCCAAAACGCTGTTGGAATAATTTATCCAGTTCTTTATCCGATATTGGATGCATAATTTAAGCCCTCCATTTTAATTATTTTATCTTTTAATATTGCTCTGGCCCTCGACAATTGTGATTTCGAAGCGCCTTCAGATATTCCTAATTCCTTTGCAATTTCCTTATGTGAATAACCTTCAATTGCATACATATTGAAGACGATCCGGTAACCATTTGAAAGCTGCTGAACCAGCTTCATCAAATCATTCAATTCCAGCTTACCCATATCAAAAGTTGATTGCGGCTGATCGTAAACTTCATCTATATCTACCACGTTTAAACTTCTCAGATTCTTACGATACGTTTCGATCGCCGTATTAACCATAATTCTTCTGATCCACCCCTCAAATGAGCCATCACTTCTGAACTCGGAAACTTTTTGAAATACTTTAATAAAACCCATTTGCAGAATATCCTCTGCCTCAAAAGTGTCTTTCGCATATCGCATACAGACCCCCATCATTTTGGAAGCAAGTGCTTTGTAAAGGCTCTCCTGTGCTTTTCGATCACCTTTTTTGCACCCGTCCAGCAAACTATCTATTGTAAATGTCCGGTCCAAATTCATATGCTTTAAAGGTAAGATGATTGGAAGTAGCATTTAGTTGCATCAGGAAGAAAAAAAAAATGCAAAAATTTTAATTTAAGGAAAGTTCCCATGGATGTAGAGCTAATGGGTCATTGAGGTACAATGTGAAGATGTGAGAGGATTTGGGTTAAATGGTACTGTGATAAGGCCGACCAGAGGGGAATTTTTATATTTTCACTGACTTTAAACCTGCAGTACTTGTACCTATAATGACAGGATTGTTCATAAGCTTTGGCCTAAGCACAAAATCTCCGTTAACTTTTTTTTCCGCCTCAGCTGGTGCGGTACGCAAAGGCAAGGCCATAGCACTAACTTCAATAGCATCAGGTGCAGCGGCGGCATTTATTCGTTTATGTCTATTGGTTTTTAAGGTACTCATGGTCTCGTCGTACCTCCTCGGCATGTTTCTTTTCTGCTGAAGGAAAAGAAAAAGAGAATAATTATGAGTTAAAAATAAGGTCATTACTTCCAAATTTTCAATTTTCACCCGACACTACTGATTAGTGATTTAACTTATAAAAAAGATTCTTTGGTCTTGTAAAATTTCTATTGATTTATTGGAAAGCCTGGCCTATACCCGTCGGCTAGTTCAGTCCGGCTCTTCGCTTTAGTTTTTGCCAGAACAATTGTTGTAGAGATGCTCACAAGTATTGGCAAAAAGCTATCGCTTCGATCCGGTTTAGGTGGGTAAAGTACTGCTGCTATTATTGTTTGTTGAAAGGCATACTTCTTTCTCATCGGATATGCCCGAGAATACGATTCCGGCCCCTGCCCCAATCGACTGTCATGGCGGGCTTGACCCACCACTCCAACACTCCAAACTTATCCGTATTTTTATAATATAATTTTGATTAATATTATACATGGCATTCATCGACTACTACCAGGCACTCGGAATAACTAAATCTGCAACAGATAAAGAAATCAAAGCGGCCTATCGAAAAATGGCCCGGAAATATCATCCTGATGTAAACCCTAATGATAAGGATGCACAAAAGAAATTTCAGGAGATCAATGAGGCAAACGAAGTTTTAAGTGATCCTGAAAAACGTAAAAAATACGATCAGTACGGTAAAGACTGGAAACATGCTGACCAGTTCCAATCACAAGGAGAAGGCAGACCATCCGGCGGCAGGAGTAGTACCGGACAGCAAGGTTATACAGGTTCATTCAGCGATCAGGACTTCTCAGATTTCTTCAGTTCTATGTTCGGAAAATCATCAGGGCAAAGCAGACAGGCAAATTTTAAAGGACAGGATTTCAACGCTGAACTTCGTCTCAATTTAAGAGATGTCTACACCACCCAAAAACAAACCATTACTGTTAATGGTAAAAATATCAGACTCACCATCCCTGCCGGAATTGAGAACGGGCAAACGATCAAAATAAAAGGTCATGGAGGCCCCGGAATTAACGGTGGCCCAAACGGAGATCTTTTTATCACCTTCTCCATTCCCAACGATCCTGAATTCAAACGCGTCGGAAATGACCTGTACAAAAATGTAGAGATTGATCTTTATACTGCGGTGCTTGGTGCTGAAATCACGGTTGATACGATGAGCGGCAAGGTCAAACTACCTGTGAAACCTGAAACCCAAAACGGCACTAAGGTAAAACTCAAAGGGAAGGGTTTTCCGGTTTATAAAAATGAGAATCAGTTTGGCGACTTATATATCACCTATACAGTGAAGATACCTTCAAACCTCAGCGAAAAGGAGAAGGAATTATTTAAGGAATTATCAAATCTTAGAAAATAAGGCCATGGCTAAGGCAAACTTAATTTCTGCAAGTGAATTCTGTGTTTACCATAATATTGAATTCTCATTCATCAGCAATTTGAAGGAATTTGGATTGGTTGAAATTGTACAAGTTCAGCAGACGGATTATATCCCTGAAGACCAACTGGAAAAGCTGGAAAGAATGATCAGACTGCACAGGGAACTGGAGATCAATCCCGAAGGACTTGATACCATTGACCATCTGCTTGAGCGAATGAGCCGTTTACAGGAGGAAGTGATCATGCTGAAGAACCGGCTGCGTCTTTATGAGGATAATGAGTATATTGATTAATCATAAAATAATTAGGGTCCAGGGAAAATTGAAATAGTAGAAGTAATGATCTTATTTATATCTAATAATTTCTCTCTTTTCTTTTCCTGCAGCAGAAAAGAAACATGCCGAGGAGGTACGACGAGACCATGAGTACCTTAAAAACCAATAGACATAAACGAATAAATGCCGCCGCTGCACCTGATGCTATTAAAGTTATTGCTTTGGCTTGGTCTGTGCCTACCGCACCAGCTGAGGCGGAAAAAAACGTTAACGGAGATTTTGTGCTGAGGCCAAAGCTTATGAACGATCCTGTCACTATAGGTAAAAATACTGCAGGTTTCAAGTCAGTGAAAATATAAAAATTGATATTATATTGAAGGGGGCTTGCTTTTTATCCGCCGATAAAAACAAAAATATAGGACATAAATGGCTTTTTTTTCTGAAATTCTATTTTAAACGGACACTAGTGTCCATAAAATTTTCATTATGACATTAATCGCCAAAATACTAATCGCTTTTGTTGCTCTTGAGCACCTGTATATTCTCTGGCTCGAAATGTTTGCCTGGACAACTGCCGGGAGAAGAACATTTAAATCGATGTCGGCAGATATGTTTGAGAAAACGAAGTCTATGGCCGCTAATCAGGGACTCTATAATGGTTTCCTTGCTGCGGGACTGATCTGGTCACTCATCATTCAGGATGAAGTATGGTCGAAGAATGTAGCTATGTTTTTCCTTGGTTGTGTTTTAGTTGCAGGAATCTATGGAGCAATCAGCGTACAGAAATCGATATTTTTCGTTCAGGGCATTCCTGCACTTATTGCATTAGCAGCTGTTATTTTCCTTTAGCTTTATGTAGTCTGAACTCCTGTTTATACATCAGGAAGGAGGAATTTGAGAATTCGATCTTCCTTGAACCTGCAGGACGGTTCAGATCCATCAATGGCTCGAAACGAAAATCCATATAAAGATTCGGGAGCAGTTTCTGTTGATAGGAATACCGGAGAATAAATAATTTTCTACGTTTTTCAGTATACCCGGCATGAACAATATGCTGGGAAACACTCTGATACAAAGGCATTCCATTGGATGAAATAAAGGAATTCCCTTTCCATAAGGTTCCCATTAATGATCCGAATTTTTGGGTATCAAAACCTGCATTCAAATACCAGCCATAACCGCTGGAATAAGGCTGAAGATCAGTAAATGAAAGATCATTAAAAGAAATCAGGTAATTCTCGGTCCTGAGATTTTTGATCCATCCTGAAAATGGAAGCTTTAATTTAAAACCAAGAGCCGAATTAACCAGGGTTTGCAATGGGTCATCGGCAAGATCGATCTGACCACCCTGGTGAAATACAGTTAACTGTACCGGCACGGACAGACTCATGCTTGAGTTTTTGATCAGATTAAGCTCTGCCGAGAGTCCGCCAAGAATTTGCTCCTGCACCGGACTCGGTTTATAGATCATTTTCTTCCAGTTAATGAATGCATCCAGAAATAAATTTCTGCCATTGATGATGAACTGGGTGCCGTATTCAACCGGCTCGGTTATCTTTTTTTCAAAGTCATAGATCGGATCAAGCATGCGATGATGCGTATTGCCTTCGAGTACCCCATTCACCAAAGTGGAATTTCCATGCTGATATTTTACACTGAATAAGGGATAAGTTCTGTAAATGCCTCTGCCCCCAAAATCCTTACGAAGATGTACACCTGCCGTTACCGCTAATCTGGGATGGGCATAGTAAACGAGTTGTGGCTCCAGCTGTGCTCCAAACAAGGTATATCCATCCTGTATTTTATTGAAATACTCATAATTACGCATGTAATTGAAATTATGAACACTCAGGTAAAGCTCACCGGTCCGGGCACTGTCCGGTCGGACACGGTACTCCAGACTATCATTTAATATCTGCGCTTCTGAGGAATAAAATAAAACACTAAGTATGAATAAGAATAGAATTTTCTTCATTGGAAAGATCCGGGCCATTTAACAGGAGCAAATTACTATAAAAATACAGATTCCGAATTGAAAAACAGCTCGCCGGCCATACCTGAGAATCATTTTGGTATCGCAGTATAGGCACAATCCTGCTTTGTAGCTAAAGTCTCCATTTGTATAGCCATATACTTTAGCAATACCCCGAATAAGCCTCTTTCTGAAAAGGTGTTTGTTTTCTTTAGCAATACAAATTTTAAACGCAGTTTATACACAGCTTGCTCGTATGTTAGTCGGATACAATTGTCATAGGTCCGACCAATATCCGAATAACATCCGTCGAATATCCGTCGAACAAGTAGTATCATTAATAATTCGTGGCCTTAGTTTTATGCTTGTGGAGCTGAATTTGATGGTATTGTGTACAGGCGGTTTGACTGACAATTTTCCCTTTGCTTCTATTTAAAATTGAACGAGCGATGTTAATTGCTTATAATTTTCAATTTGGATTAGGTAATTGGGTTGAGAATGGGGATATTTAATAAAGCGTGCTAAAATAGCCTCAAGTCAGCTCATTTGGGTGGCTTGGGAGAGTTTTATAGCGTGTATAAATAAGTAAGCGGAAACCCAGACGCGACCATTCATGCTTACCAGTGAAAAATTTCGATATGCTTGTTATTGATTATTTACAATCTAAGATATAGAAAAATCATTTTTTACGACAAAATTGCAATTAATTTACATATTTTGGCACAATTGTTTCTATATTTATTTTTTTAGTTCCATTTTTGCAAATCAATTACATAAAGACAGGTAATAATGATAATAAACTTTAGTGTGCAAAACTTCGGCTCAATAAAGGAAAAGCAAACACTTTCCTTCGAAGCAGATAGATCAGACCATCTGGAAGAACATTATATAATTAACACAAACAGCAATTTGAGGTTACTTAAATTAGCGTTAATCTACGGTGCGAATGCTTCGGGCAAAACAACTATTTTAAAAGCGTTAGACTTTTTAAGACAGCTTGTGTTAGAACCCGTCGAAAAGAAAACGGATACGCTCAATTTTTATCCATTCCTATTCGATCCCCAAACGCCTAAACAAAACTCGATTATTTCCATCGACTTCATTCAAAATGAAGTTAGATATTCTTATGAAGTTGAGTTTAATAAAAATGCAATTTCAAAAGAAGAGCTGCATTTTTTTAATCCTAATAAAGCAAATGTTTTTAAACGTAGTACGGATTTAGACAAGCAATTTTCTGAAATCACCTTTGGAAATAAAATTAAGAAAGATAAAACATTTGAAAAAACATTAGAATCTAATACGCTCTGGAATAATAGTGTATTAGGCGGATTTCTTAAAACTAATATTGAATCAAAAGAGTTAAAAGAGGTTATTGATTGGTTTGCTACGCATTTGAAGCGTTTAATACTAACAAACACCCAACTTGATAATTCAATTACAAGAAATGTTGCAAACTCAGAAATAAATAAGTTTGATATTTTAAATGTTCTGAAAAAAGCAGATTTTAATATTTCTGACATAATACTTAAAGAAGATAAAGAAATGCCAGAAAGTGTGCTAAAAATTTTAACCGCCTTGGATTTACCTAAAGAAGAAATTGACAAATTAATAAATACCCCATTAAAAAAAATAGAATTTGAACATACTGTAGATAAAATAAAGTATACTCTACCTATTTCACAAGAATCTCAAGGAACTCAGAGATATTACGGCTTTTCTGGATTATTAAGCTTATTGGTGAGGAAATCTATAATTATCCCAATTGATGAGCTGGAATCGTCTCTACATCCAGAACTTTTTACTCACTTTCTTCTGTCTTTTTTAATCAATTCAAAAAAATCTCAAATTATTGCAACGACTCACAACCGAGAAATTTTAAACAATAAAGATATTTTCAGAAATGATTCTATTTGGTTTACAGACAAATCAGAAACTTGTGCTACCGAACTATACTCTTTATCTGATTTTGACAGTTCAATTGTTAGAGATACAAGTAATATATTTAACGCATACAAAGCTGGTAAATTAGGCGGCACTCCTAACTTAGGCGATTACTATATTGACTTTAATGATGAGGATAAATAGACCTATTTCTTTAAAGATCAGGCCAACTTTCGCGATTGTCGTAGATGGTGATTGTGAAGTCTGGTATTTACAAATGTTGAAAAGGAATGAAAGGTCAATCCTTGTTAATATCGAACCAAAAATTCCTCAAAGAAAAAGGCTATCTGAACAATTTGAAATTGTAATAAAACTTTCAGAAGATTACACGAAAGTATTTTGGATTGTTGACTTTGATGTAATCGCTCTTGAAACTAGAAATGCCAAAATTGGAAGTAAGTCTGCACTTCAATCGTTTTTAGAATATAGAAAAACTATTGCCGAAAAATATAAAAACATTATAATAATTGTAAATAACCCTTGCCTTGAGTTTTGGCTATTACTCCACTTTGAGGAAACTTCAAAATACTTTGAGACTTGTGAAGGAGCGGAAAGGCAATTAAAAAAATATTTAAAAGATTACGAAAAAACTCAAAAATATTATACAAAGCAGGATAAGGATATCTATTTAAGACTAAAAACAAATCTGGTAGACGCGTTAAAAAATTCAAAAGCCTTAAAACTGTTTGATACCACAAACCCGAATAAAGGAATGTCTGAAATGCATTTTTTTTTCGAGGCATCTGAGTTTGGACAATTATTCAGAAAATGATTTTGCATTAATGAAAAGAAGGGCTTCCGCTAACAACGGCTTCAAACTATAGCGCTCACTGCTATTTGAAACTATCTGATTTCTAACTACTTTAGTGCATAAGGCCGGGCGAAGTGCAGCTAAGTGCTACAGCTTTAAGCCGAAAACCGTTTGGCGTAATTCATATGGACACTCAAGACGTAATATATAGTAAGATTATTGAAATAATGCTGGAAAAAAGTGTCGACTTTTTTGCCAACCTTTTTGGCAAGCCCAAAAATGAATTAGTAGAACCTAGTGCTAATTTAAAAACAGGGCTTTCTGTTCACTTTAATAAGTCCTATTTATTCTCACAAAATATATCTCTTTTTAAGCATTCAGATAGTTTAGATTTAAAAAATAACTCAATACCTCTAAAAATCGGGAATCAAGACAGAAGATTTTATTCTTTAAATCTAAAAAAGACCCTAGATGAAACTGAATTATTAGCGGATGACAACCACCATATATTGCTTGGTGACCCAGGTGCTGGCAAAACAACAACTTTAAAAAGATTAGTAAGTAAATCTTATGAGTTACTTTTTTCAAACTCGTCTGAAACTTATAAATATTCATTTCCAATTGTTGTCAGGCTATCTGAAATAAAAGCAACAGAAACCTTGCTAATTCATCTTTGTCATCAATTAGGCATAGAGTATGAAACAATTAGGAAAGAAATTCCATTTACAGAAACAAAAGAAATATACGAGGAATATTATGATACAGAAAGAAATGAGACTTTTACAAGAAAGAAACAAGTGGATGTACAAAAAACAAGAATTACCTATGAATATAAAATTGGTACTTATCCTTTAAAATATGCAATTGGGGAATACTTAAATGAAATGAATTGTGTTATTTTTTTAGATGGTCTTGACGAAATAAATTATCAAATTAAAGATGCAGTTTTCTCGGAAATAAAAGAAATATCAAACGGCATTAGGAAATCTAAAATTGTTTTAACTTCTAGGTACCTTCAGGAGATTCCTTCTTTTAAGAGATTCAATATAAATGAAATAAACCCTCTGAGTGATATTCAAAAAAAAGAAATAGCAAAATTTTGGATTACAGACATTGACTCATTTTTTATTAAACTTAAAGAGCTTCCTTATCAGGACATTTCTGACCGACCTTTGTTTTTAACTTTTTTACTAAGACTTTTTAAGGCTAACAACGATGAACTTCCTGAACAAGCTGTCGATGTTTATAGGCAAATAATCTTACTAGCTATTAGAGAGTGGGACTACGATAAAGAACAAGAAATTAGGCGATATTCTAAATACCAAACATTTAATACATACAAAAAAGAGGACTTTCTATCAGAATTAGCATTTGAATTAACTTACACTCAAAATGTAAAAAAAATATTTACACGCAATCAACTAACAATTGCCTATTTAAATATTTACAAAGGATATCCTGAACTTGGCTTTGAAGACAAAACAGACATTTTAAGAGACATAGAATCTCAAAATGGGTTAATTATAGAATCAACAGGCGAGAATTTCGAATTTAGTCACCTTTCGCTTCAAGAATACCTTTGTGCTAAATATATTCTGTCCATACCCATATCTCGAAAACACATAGAGTTATTAAATACTACCCCAGCCCCATTAGCTATTGCAAATGTTTTATCATCAAAACCAGAAGAATGGTTTGCTGTACTATTTCTAAATAATATTGGAGAAATAAGGAATTCATACCAACTCAATGATGATAAGCTTTACGAATACATAGATAGGTTAATCATTGAGAAAATTGTTTTCACAAAGCCACTAAAGGAGTTGGGATTAGCGATATTATATCTATTTCTAAAATTCGGAAATTCAAAAGTCCAAAGCAAACTACTAGAGTTTTCAAAGATTAATTATGTCTATGAGTCAGTACAAAAATGCCTATATCTTTATAATATAGAAACAACAAAAAATGACTGTACGTTTACTTTAAAAAAGCCTGTGAACTCAGACTTCCCTATAAATTGTATTGAAAAAGGGACTATAGAGTTAAAAAAGATAAAATCACTGATAAGTTAAACTACGCCCAACAGCACATTTGCAAAACGTTAGCAGTAAGCCAATCTAAAATCAAACTCACAACATATGATCGAAAATATTACTCTTAAAGGTATTGCAACTTATAAGTCCGAGGTCGAAATAAAAAACCTCAAACCGATCAACTTTATATATGGTGCTAACGGTTGTGGCAAGACTACCTTAACTAAATTTATTGATGAGCCAGCATTACTTGGATTCGAAAACTGTTCATTGAAGTGGCGAGGTGATTTTAGCTTAAAAACTCTCGTTTATAATAAAGATTTTAGAGACCGCAATTTTTATAATGGACAAATTGCTGGCGTTTTCACTTTAGGTGAAGCAACAACTGAGGAAATAGAGAAAATTGTGGAAATGCAAAAACAACTTGGTGAAATAAAAGAAAATGGTGCAGGCAAAAAGAAATCTCTAGATAAACTAGTAATTGAAAATGATGATGCTGAAAATGAATTTAAAGAACTTTTATGGTCAGAGATTTACAAAAATAACGAGATAAAATTTAAAGACGCATTTGCCGGCTTCATGAAGAAAGATACTTTTAAAACCAAAATACTAACGGAATTTAATAACCGATCCAATCATATTCGTCTTCTCGAGGATTTAACAAAAACGGCTAAAACAATATTTGGCAAACAACCTCGAGAAATCCCCATTTTAAAAAAACTCGAAACCAGTAAAATTCAAGAAATCGAAAATAAACCTATTTGGAAGAAGAAAGTTCTTGGAAAAGCTGATGTAGAGATTGCAACTCTTATTCAAAGGCTAAATCTAAATGACTGGGTTAACGAAGGTCGCAATTACCTAGAAGATAATCTTACATGTCCATTTTGTCAACAGGAAACAATAACGGAAAATTTCAGAAAACAGCTTGAGGATTATTTCGACGAAACTTTTGTTAGTGATACGAACTTCATCAAAACTTATACAAGTGAATATCTTCGAGATTCAGAGACACTAATAAATTATCTTTTGTCGGTTGAGCAAACCGAAAAATCAAATCCAGACAACAAACTTGACCTGGAAAGTTTTGCTGCACTTTCGAAAACATTAGATACACAACTTAAGGCAAACAAAGAATTATTACATAACAAACAGAAAGAACCAAGCAGAAGCATTGAGCTTCAACAAACATATGAGCAAGTTCAAAGTTTAAACAAACTAATTGATTCAGCAAATGAAGAAATAGTCACTCATAATAAGATTGCAGATAACTATGTGTCTGAAAGAAACACTCTTATAAGCGACATTTGGCAATATTTAGTTCATGAGCATGCAACTGCTATCGATCTATACGATAAGAAATTAAAAGGTCTGGAGGCAGGAATAGTTAATTTATCCAATGCAAGGCAAAAGTTGTTGGACGATCATAATAAATTAAAAATCGAAATTAGTGAAGCAAATAAAAATGTAACTAGTGTTCAACCTTCCATCGATGAAATCAATCGAATATTAAAATCGTACGGATATACAAACTTTGAAATAGTTCCTTCCCCACAAGATAAGAATCAATATCAAATACTTCGAGAAGATGGAACTATTGCTGAGTCAACTTTAAGCGAAGGTGAAGTAACTTTTATTACGTTTTTATATTTTCTTCAACTCGCAAAAGGAGGGATTTCGGAAGACTCAATTAGCGAAGATCGAGTTCTAATTGTCGACGATCCAATTTGCTCATTAGATAGTAATGTATTATTTGTTGTAAGCTCGCTTTTAAAACAGATTATAAAATCAATAAGGACGAATGAGGGAAATATTAAGCAGATTATTGTACTCACACACAATGTCTACTTTCACAAAGAAGTCTCATTCATTGATGGCAGAACTCAAGAAATTGGGAATACGAACTTTTGGATTCTGCGAAAAAATGACAACATAACTTCTATTCAAGAATTCGGTTTGAAAAACCCTATTCATAATTCCTATGAACTTCTGTGGAGAGAGTTACAAAATCGAACAATAACGTCCGGTATTGCCATTCAAAATACCATGCGTCGAATAATTGAAAACTACTTCAAAATATTAGGTAAATATGGTGACGATGACCTAATTGAAAAATTTGAAAGCAATGAGGAACGTGAAATTTGTAGATCATTAATTTGTTGGATTAATGAAGGCTCACATAGTATACCGGATGATCTATTTATTGAACATCACGAAACTGTAACAGAGAAATATTTCACTGTATTCAAAGATATATTCACTAAAATGGGTCATCTAGAACATTATAATATGATGATGAAAGATGCGGCTTAAGGTCTACTGCTAACAGCGTATATGAGAATTAGCGGGTTTGTGCTGGATGACAGTTTCTTGATTCAAAATCGTCAACTTCTTGTGGCTGCCGACCATTATATCGAACTCACTTTAAAGCTAGATGACACCCTTTATCCCTATTCCTTCTCATAAGTACTCACAAACCCATCCGCCGCAATATGTCCATAATACAGCCTTAATTTACCTCCGGAAATTTTAAAGTAAGGATCAATTACATTCTGATCACTTTGAAAATCTATTTTATAAGATAATTTTTCACCGTTTACTTCAGTTTCTTCTTCAATAATGGTATAGGTGCCATTTATAGCAGCATTAGTTCCGTATTTTTGCTGAAACTTATTTCCATCAAATTTCAGAATATTACCATTTCCGGGTTCATAATCAGAGGGGGAATTTGCCGGCCGGTAACCACCCTCTATATGCCTTAATTCCCAGGTACCCTCGAGCTTTGATTGTAGTCTTTCTTCTTTATCACAGCTTACAAATACGATCACTGTAAAGATTAGTGCAATTTTCAGGGAGATTTTCATAACCGTGGTTTTCACATAAGACGTAGGAAAGGAACAATATGCTACACGTCCTGTTTGTTTATCTAAAAGGAAATAAGAATGTAAATTGAGGAGGATCTATTTACCCTTCAATCGATAATACTTGTAGACCTTAACTGCAGTCATGATGACAGCGCTGAAGGCTATCAGTCCTGTTAAGCCATAGATCCAATCTACAGCACTTTTCAAAATCACTGTAAAGACAATGGCAACCAGAAAGATCGTTGCGAGTTCGTTCCAGAACCTTAGTTGAGTGGAAGTCCAGCTGAAAACACCACGTTTCAGCTTGTTTATAATATTCTGGCAGATAAAATGATAGATCAGCAGGCCCAGCACAAAAGCCAGTTTAACCAGCATCCAGTTCATGCTTAATAAAGCAGGATTAAGCCAGATCATGCCAATTCCGGCCAGTACTGAAAGCACCATGGCAGGCGTGGTTATGATATACCACAGCTTATGCTGCATGATCTCAAACTGCTTCTGAAGTGTTATGCGTTCCTGCTCAGGCCTTTCATTCGCCTCAACATGATAAATAAACAGACGTACAATGTAAAAGAGCCCCGCCATCCAGCTGACCACGAAGATGATATGAATTGCCTTGAGGTAGAGGTACGTCATTGTTGATTAGGTTTTAGGCATTAGGTGTTAGGCCCAATTAGACCGATATATAAATCCATTAATATTTAAATAATCATCGTACTCTTAACACCTGATGTCCTTCCTAAGCCCCAACCCCTAATACCTTAAGCCTAATACCTAAAGCCTAAAGCCTAACCCCTAATACCTAAACTCCTTAACTACCTCCACCGCATACTTCACATTATCAAAAGGAATATCCGGCATAATACCATGACCAAGGTTAAAAATAAAGCCATCCTCACCGCGCATGCGCTCGAATAAACGATGGATCCGTTCTTTGATCACGTGCTTTTCGGCATACAGAATATGCGGATCAAGATTTCCCTGAACGGCCATCCCGGCAGGAAGTTTCTTTTTGATATCCAGCAGGTCGGCATTCCAGTCGATCGAAACCACATCCGGTTTTGCTTCGGCCATAATTGGCGCAAAAACTGAACTTCCTTTACAAAAAGATATTACAGGAATATCCTTTCTGTTCAGGCCTTCAATGATTTGTTTATTGTACCGGTGTGAAAATTCATTATAATCATCCCATGATAATGCCAGAGCCCAGCTGTCAAACAACTGAACTGCATTTACACCGGCAGCGATCTGAAGGTTCAGGTAATCAACGGTTACTTTCGCAATCTTTGCAAGCAATTTATGAGCAAGCTCAGGATGATTGTGCAGCATCAGCTTGGTCAGTTTAAAATCCTTTGATGATCCGCCTTCTACCAGATAGCTCATTACTGTGAATGGTGCCCCGGCAAAACCGATCAGCGGAATCTTTCCATCCAGCCTTTGCTGAATAACTTTAATTGCATCCGCCACATACTGGAGCTTATCATCAACATCTGTAAGCAGTTTGTCTACATCAGCCTGATTACGAACCGGATTTGCAAATTTAGGGCCAACACCCTGGGTAAAACTAAGATCACCTCCCATTGCCTCGCCAGTCACCAGAATATCCGAGAACAGAATAGCCGCATCAATACCCAAAAGATCAACAGGCAGCATGGTAACATCTGCAGCAATCTCAGGGGTTTTACACATCTCCAGAAAGGAGTATTTATTTTTTATTTCCCAGTATTCGGGCATGAATCTACCGGCCTGACGCATCATCCATACCGGAGGCCGTTCTGTACTTTTTGAAAATGCTGCCCTCAGGAACAGACTATCTTGGATATTTTTCTCGCTCACTATGCTTTTTTAATTTCTGATTCTATTTTTTCTACAATATTTTTTACCCGGGAACTGATCTTAAATGTTTTAGCCCGCTCTACATAAGCCGCCGCCCGTTCATAATCTTTTTTACGAAGATTGATATTGGCCAGATGAACCAGCACAATAGCCTTGTCATTCTGGTTACGTAAAGGAAACCTGGTCGCAATTTGAAAATGCTTCTCAGCTTCTTCATAATTATGCCTGTGCAGCTCTACATTTCCATAAATGAATTCGTAAAAGCCTCGACGGTGCCTTCCCAGGCGATCAGGATCCTCAATTTCTTTGAGTAATTCCTCAGCACCATCATAATTCTTAGCGTGGAATTCACGGGCTGCCATCACGACGGTACCTTCGCGGAAATAACCCCAGATCAGGAGCCCAATCCCGAGGCCGATAACAGCAGCTATCTCATAAACCTGTTTGCTGATAGTCCAGCCCAACAGGATCACAGCGATCCCGATAACCCATAAACGGGCCTTCTTAGTTAACATTTCTTAATGCTTATCAGTAAATTTATATCCAACACCCCTGATAGAATGAAAATAGGTTGGATTTTTCTGATCAGGTTCGAAATATTTACGGAAAGTCAGGATGAAATTGTCGATCGTCCTTGTTGATGGATAAACATCATAATTCCAAACGGTTTCCAGAATCTGCTCTCTCGATACCGCCTCATTACGACGCTCGATCAAAAGTTTTAGCAGCATGGTTTCTTTCTTGGTCAGAGGAGTTACTGTACCATCATCAGTCTTTAATTCAAAGGAGTTAAAGTAAATCGTTTTATCACCGATCTTATAGGAATTCAATTCCTTAAGCTCATCACCTTTCAGGCTACGCTTTACCAATATTCCTACTCTTAGAATCAGCTCCTCGAGGTTGAAAGGCTTGGTCAGATAGTCATCTGCACCCTTTTTCAATCCCAGTACACGATCCTCACTGGTGTTCTTTGCAGTCAGAAACATTATTGGCACCTCTGTGTTTTCAAGCCTGATAGTCTCAGCAACCTGAAATCCGTCGATCTCCGGAATCATTACATCAAGAATGATCAGATTGAACCGTTCTTCCTTGAAAATTTTGAGTGCCTTTTTACCATCTGTCGCGGTGGATACTTTGTACCCTTCCATCTCCAGATTTAGTTTGATAGCTTCCAGAAGATGCTCTTCGTCTTCTACGAGTAGAATTCTTTGTTTAGTTAGCATTTGCGTTGAATGTTACTTCGAAAATTGTTCCCGAAGGCTGGTTATTTTTTACTTTTATTGATGCCTGATGCTTATCAAGAACCTGTTTTACAATGAATAATCCAAGCCCCGTACCCTTTGTTTTGCGAGTATCTTCGCTTCCTACCCTGTAAAACTTATCAAAAATACGTGATTTTTCCTGATCATTAATACCTATACCTGAATCGGCCACAATAAATTGAATATGCCCGTTACTGCGTCTCAGACTAACATGCACTTCAGCACAAGGCGGGGAATATTTTACCGCATTTTCGATCAGGTTTGTCACCACAGATGTCAAAGCAAATTTATCTCCCTTCAGCATAATTCCCTGCTGTACAGAAAGCTTGATAATTTGTGAACTGCAGGTATGGATCTGAAGCCTGCCGGCTACAGAATTAACCAGCTCAGAAAGGTTGAAACTCTCTTTAGGGAATGTGTAGGAGTTGCTCTCGATCTTGGTTGCCAAAAGCATATTCTCAACAAGATCATCCAGTCGCTCAATATCCTTTAATGAATTGGTTATGAACGACTTTTGCTGAGCCGGATCGAGTTCCCGCTTCAGGATAGTCTGCAGGTACAGTTTTATAGATGCCAATGGTGATTTCAATTCGTGAGTAACCGATAAGAGGAAGTTCTTTTGCTGATGGTGCAGCTTTCTCTCCTGATCTATTGCCTTTTGCAAATAATATGCCCCTACAAAAAAGATGAAAAGGAAAACAGCGGTTTCACCAAGAACCATTCCCTTACTGTTAGGATTGGCGATGAGCAATAATCTGCCCCACCATATTAACTGAAAGATGGCATAAATGATCAGACAATAAAATATCACCATTGGCCTTCTCATAGTCCTATGCTCTTGCTCCTCTGAAAACAATGTCGAGACTCTCAAAAATAGCACGTTTTGCCTTTTCGAGATCTACTTTTGAATGAACAGATGATACAAATCCAACCTCATAGCCCGATGGTCCGAAATAAATACCCCTGTTCAGCAGTTCCCGGTGCATTACCTTGAATTTCTCCATGCTTGATGCATCAATTTCCTCTGCAGCACTGATCTTTTCCTGATCAGTAAATGCGAACCAGAAAATCGAACCAATGGTAAACACTTTGAATTTATAATTTCTTGCAGTCGCAAAACGCTGGATCGACTCTGTAAAATCCAGGGTCTTATTATTCAAATCCTTATAAAAACCAGACTTTGAAAGTTCAGTCAATTGAGCAATACCGGCAGCCATTGCAACCGGATTTCCGGAAAGCGTACCAGCCTGATATACAGGACCATCCGGAGATATCATCTCCATAATTTCTACTGATGAACCGTACATACCTACAGGTAAACCACCTCCAATTATTTTACCATAGGTGATGATATCCGGCTGGATGCCATAAAACCCTGCAGCTCCTTCAAAGCCTATCCTGAAACCGGAAATAACCTCATCAAAAATCAGCAGTGATTTATTCTTTGAACATATCTTACGCAAAAATTCAAGGAATTCCTGGGTCTGAAGCAGCAAGCCATTGTTGGCAGGAACAGGTTCAATGATCACCGCAGCGATCTGCCCTTCAAATTGTTCAAAAGCTTCGTTAACAGCCTGTTCATTATTCAATGGAACAACTATGGTTTCATCTGCAAAAGCTTTTGGGATCCCTGCGGATGAGGTTTCACCAAATGTTACCAGTCCGGAGCCTGCCTTAACAAGCAATGAATCAGAATGCCCATGATAACAACCTTCAAATTTGATGATCTTATCACGTTTGGTATAGCCACGGGCAAGACGAATCGCCGACATTACTGCTTCTGTTCCTGAGCTGGTAAAGCGGATTTTACGGATGTACTTATTATTCTTCAGGATAAGCTCGGCCAATTGATTTTCAAGCGCTGTAGGTGCACCAAAACTCATCCCGTTCTGCATGGCCTCGATCACTTTTTCGCGAACCACCGGATGATTATGCCCAAGAATCAGCGGACCCCATGAAGCACAAAAATCTATGAACTGATTCCCATCAGCATCCCATATATTACAACCATCACCCTTTTGGATAAATAATGGTGTTCCATGAACCGATTTAAAAGCTCTTACAGGTGAGTTTACTCCACCCGGGAAATAGTTTTTTGATTTTTCATACAATTCGGCAGACTTCTCCCTTGAAATATCAGGCTTTCCAACTGTATTTACCGGAGTATCTTCATCCGAACCTGAAAACATCTTTTTTAGTGATCCTAACATCCTTTTTTAATTGATAATTGATAGTTGACAGTTGACAATTATGAATTCGTATAATTTAAAAAATGTCAATTTATATCAATCAATTTTGTATTTCCTAATATTAAATTTTATCTGAAACTAACTAAAACCATGCCTTGATGTTTAGTAGTCAGTTATCTGTGATATAGTACTAAATGTTAAATGTAGCAGTCATATTAATTGTCCACTGTCAATTGTTAATTGTCAACTGTCAATTGTCAACTGTCAATTGACCTACATCCAGCCCTTCTCCATTATCTCCCTCGCATGATACGTAATAATAATATTTGCTCCGGCTCTGCTGAATGCATACATATTTTCCATAATTACTTTCTGCTCATCGATCCAGCCTTTGGCTCCTGCGGCCTTCACCATTGAGTATTCTCCTGAAACATTATAACATGCCACCGGAAGGTCAGTACTCTCTCTCAGGCTCTTAATGACATCAAGATAGGCCAATGCAGGCTTAACCATCAGAATATCCGCACCTTCCTGCTCATCCAGAGCAGATTCCCGCATTGTTTCGCGGGGGTTACGAAAATCCATCTGATAGGCCTTTCTGTCGCCTTTTCCTGGCGCTGAATCGGCTGCCTCTCTGAATGGCCCGTAATAAGCTGAAGCAAATTTTATACTATAGCTCATTATTGCCGTATTTTCCAGGTTGTGCTGGTCCAGCTTTTCGCGGATACCCAATATCCTGCCGTCCATCATATCACTAGGTGCGATCATATCAGCACCGGCCTGTGCATGGCTCAGGGCCATTTTTGCCAATACATCAACGGTCTTGTCATTCTGAACATAATCATGCTGCAGAATACCGCAATGCCCGTGTGTGGTGTAGGCACAGGTACATACATCTGTAACTACGTACAGATCATCGGCAAACTCTTTTTTCAATTCCCTGACTGCATTTGCAACCACCGAATGTTTATCATAGGATGAACTTGCGTCCTCAGTTTTCTCTTCCCCTACTCCAAAAAGCAATACCTTATTAATTCCAAGTGAAAGCGATTTTTCGACATCTTTCAGCAAGGTATCAACAGAAAAATGACTCACTCCGGGCATAGCGTCGATACCATGCACTACATTTTTACCCGGCACCACAAAATACGGATAGATAAACATATCCTTTGACAGCCTGGTCTCTGCAACCATTTCACGCAAAATGGGTGATTTCCTTAATCTTCTTGGACGGATTAACATATGATCCTTCGATTTATAAAATTTGTTCAACCGGATTTAATAATCCAGCGCAAATACAGCTTCAGCTAAGCCCATTTCATCCGGTGAAAAAGGCAGGGTATATTTCACTCCCATTTCATCAAATTTCTGACCGGTTGTTTTTCCAATACAAATAACCTGCTGATCCGGCTCCAGTAAATTCTCTGCAAAATAAGAATCCACATTCGATGGACTTGTAAAAATCAGCACTTCGGCAAAGGATTGGGCTACATCTTCCTCACTAACCGTTTCATATACAGTTAGTTCAATTATTTTCGTATCACCGGACAATGCTTTTTGTATAGTCTTCAGTGAGCCCTTTGCACTCGGGAACAGAACATTAGTTCCGTTTGCCAGCTTTGCAAATTCTGTGGCAATATCTTTGGTATCAATTCCTTCTTCCTCTCCATTAAAATCAGCAACTTTTCCATGCAGCCTGAGTGCATCTTCAGATCCTCTGCCCAGTACCCCGAATTTGACTTTTTTGGGGAGCTGCGGATCAAGTTTAAAGAAGTATTCAATTGCATTCTTACTGCTGAAGAACACCCAGTCAATATTTCTCAGAATAAATGGGTCGAGATGATGGATGGATGGAAATGTTCTGATTAAAGAACGGTCTTCAATTTCAATCTGATGTTTACTGAGAGCCTTTCTCAAATAGCTGCTTTCCGAAAGTTCGCGGCTGATAAATACATTAGCCGGGAATTTGCGGTCGGGAGCAAATTTGGATACTATTTTTTCTGCCAGTCCTTTGGTGGTTTTAGATTGCATAAAGAGCCGGTCTGGAAAATCTGTTCCGTCTGATGCCTTTGCTGTCCATACCTGAAATAATGAACCATCTTTGCGGCAATAACATCCCAGAGGCAATTGACATCCTCCATCAAACATATTCAGAACCTTGCGTTCCACTGCAATCTGTTCGGCAACAAGCTCATTATTGAGTGGCTGCAGCAAATCAAAAAGGGCTTTATCACTTTCTCTGATCTGTACAGCTAAAACCCCCTGTGCAGGTGCCGGGATCAATTCAGTTGGCTCAAGTTCTTCAACATGGAATTCTTCGCTGAGATCGTAGCCCAGCCTGATCACGCCGGCCTTGGCTAGCATGATCGCATCATAATTCTCATCACGTAATTTTTGCAGGCGGGTTTGAACATTCCCCCTGAGATCTTCGATCTCGAAATCCGGACGCACAGCCAATAACTGAGATTTACGACGGTTTGAGGAGGTCCCAACCAAACCCCCGAACTTAACAGACAGTTTTTGCTGAATATCGACGCAATCCTTTAAAATAACCAATAACTCTGCCGGATCTTCGCGCTCAGAAACGGCTGCAATGATCAGACCTTCAGGATTGGTAGTTGGAAGATCTTTATGTGAGTGAACGGCAAGATCAATGGTTCCGTTCAGTAATTCTTCTTCAAGCTCCTTGGTAAAAAAACCCTTGCCTTCGAGTTTATCAAAGCTTAGATTTAATATTTTGTCGCCCTGAGTCTTAATAATTTTAAGCTCTGAGTCATGCCCAATTTCTGCAAGACGATCCTTAATAAAATTTGCCTGCCATAATGCAAGCTCACTTCCGCGCGTTCCAATAACAATTTTTGATTTTTTATTATCCTCGGGCAAATGATCAGACATGATTATAAATTTATTCCGGATTATTTTTTTTGAATTTTAAAAATAGCCAAAATGATTGGGATCAACTGAAAATCAGCTATTTTTTATCAGAATATCTTTGGCCATAACCATAGGAACACTGATGTATTTTTTTTCCATATAATTCATTACACGGGCTAATACTTCACGGGAATTATCATCCATCCCTTCAATCTCACTAGCAAAGATCTTGTTCAATGCATTTTCCTTAATCTCTTTGATTCGCTGTGGAACTTCCTGCATCGCAATCTCCACCCGACGCTGTTTTAAAACAGGCTTGAACTCTTCAATGTTCTGGTCAATGATTCGTTCTGCATTGACAAGCTCATCATATCTTTCCTTTAAATTACTGTTTGCAATTTCCTGCAGACTGTGAACTTCGATAAAGGTAACAGGATTTTTTTCAAGAACTTCAGGACAGGTATCATTTGGAACAGCCAGATCAACTATTACTTTTCTGGAAGTATCTCCATTTAAAAGCGATTGGTAAATTTCATTGGTAATAATTGGTTCGGTAGCACTGGTACAGGTAATTATCGCATCGAAGCCCCCTTTATAGGTTTTTAAGTCTTCGAGACCATAAGCTTTACCTCCCAATTCTGAAGCAAGTATTTCAGCATTCTCAATACTGCGGTTAAAGACCGCAAAGTTTGAATATTTATGTTTTTTAAGGTATTTGGCAATGTTACGGTTGGTTTCTCCTGCCCCAACGATCAGAATTCTTGCGTTGGTACACATTTTAAGCTCCCGTAGTTTGCGGTAAGCTAAAGAAACAACTGAAATTGGCTTGCGTGCAATTCCGGTATGGGTATAAACTTCCTTTGCTGTTTTCACAACCCGGCTCATGATCAGGCGTAAATAATCACCGGTAAACCCGGAAGCACGACAGGTTTCATAAGCCTTACGTACCTGAGCGAGAATCTCCTTTTCACCAACAACCAGGCTTTCAAGTGAACATGAAATCCGGAGTAAATGATTGAGTGCTTCTACATCTTCATAAACTACTACCTGATTGACAAAGGTATCAACCTGATCTTCGGAAACAGGAAGGTTAAGTGTCTGAATAAAGTCCTTGACAAAAGAAGAATCAAGATTTTGATCAGCAGTAAATACAAATTCTACGCGATTACAGGTACCCAGATAAAATATTTCAGGTATATCAAACTTTGCTTTGACACTTTCAAGACTACTTTCTAAACACTCATTACAGATTACAAACTTACCTAAATCTTTGAGGTCGACGTACTTATGAGTAAAGGCAATAACTTTTAAATACTTCAAGTTGCTAATCCTAATTAAAAAACCAATACAAATGTAACCTTTAAGCGATTTTCATTCTGTCACGCCTTTGTAAACACATACGTTTAGAAAGATTATAAATAACGCACCCGTGCATAAAAACCGAGGAAATAAGGGCCGAAGCTAAAGAATTAAACTTATTGTAATGTCAGGGATTCCTCCTTTTTATGGAAGAATTGTCCGGTTATAATTATAAACATTCCGATCATAATTGAAACATCAGCCAGGTTAAAAATTCCAGTCTGAAACAGTCCCAGATCGAGATGCAGAAAATCAGTAACTGAACCATGTACAATACGATCATAAAGATTACCGGTTCCACCGCCTATGACAAAACACCATCCTGCAATCTGCATATTTGACATATCCCTTTTGGCCAGAACCATATATAAACCATAAGCAAGAAAAATAACAGGAAACACAGAAAGCAGAATGATACGAATTAAGTCCGGGAGAGCACTGCCTGCACTTAAAAATGCCCCGGTATTTTCGACTTTAGTAAGTGTGAACCAATTCCCGAAAATGCTAATCAGCTCGTTGTGGCCGACTTCATTTCTGACTATTATTTTTGAGACCTGATCAAAGCCAAGGTTCAGCATGATAATCAAAATGATTATCGCATTACTTATTTTATTCATGCTCGGGCTCCAGCCAGTTTCCATCATCCCGAATAATCCCGATCAGTTCATCGAGTGCATTTTCTGTATTTACATTCTTCTTGACTACTTCTTTCCCCCGGTAAAGTGTAATCTTACCCGGGCCGGTGCCCACGTAGCCATAGTCGGCATCAGCCATTTCACCCGGACCGTTAACAATACATCCCATGATTCCTATTTTAAGCCCTTTGAGATGATCTGTACGGCTTCGTATCATTTGGGTGGTAATCTGCAGATCGAAAAGGGTTCTTCCGCAACTCGGACAGGAAATATATTCGGTCTTGGAAATCCTGGAACGGGTAGCCTGCAATATTCCAAAGGAGGTTGAAAGTATTGTTTTAGCAGAAATATCGGGAGCATCTGCCCAAATTCCATCACCAAAACCATCCAGCATTAATCCACCGAAGTCAGTTGCAGAATACAATTGAAAGTTCTCGCTGTTGGTTGTTGGTTGTTGGTTGTTGGTTGCCGGAGAGTCTGTTAATGAAAACTTAGAGTTTTCCTCCGTAGGATCGGTTTCACCTGATACCTGATACCTGATATCTGATACCCGATATGACCGCTTAATTATCACAGGCATTTCAAGCCCCAGTTCCACCAGTTTGAAAAAGGCCTGACGCTGATCCTGCAATCCACAAATTGACTGAGTTTCAAGTACAAAAACAAGGGTATTATCCAGAGGGATCTCATTGAAAATATCAGATCCGATATCTGAACCGGAGATTGCAACCAGGTTCAGTGAAGTATCACGTAAATCTGCCGCAACATATTCTTTCAGAGAATAGTAAGGATGGCAATTGCTCTTATTTTGAAGCCCTTTCCAGGTAGAATAATTGTAAAGCTGCTTCAGATTTCCCGGGAAATTAAAAGATGGAAGTTCATCAGCCAGATAAACAAAATCAGTGGATTGCTCCGCCATATTATACTTATCAAGCAGGGCAGAATAGAGGTATCCCACTTCCGATAAAATTGCCGGATCTTTAAGATTCTTCTTCGAAATATCGATTACTACCCTTGGAACCTGATGGCCGCCAATGAAGGTATTAAGTTCAGAGGTATGGCGCTTCTGGTATTCGTAAGGGTTATGAGTTGTCTGTTGTCTGTTATCTGTTGCCTGGCTGGATTCCTCTGATAACCCGATAGTAATCGGTTGATTACTGTTAACAGCTAACTCTCTCCACTTATATCTATCAGCTAAGGCAATTGCAACCGGTGCTTCAAACTCAGGATCTTCGGTCAGGGATACACGAATGGTATCACCCAGCCCATCCTCAAGCAAAGCACCAATTCCCACTGCAGATTTGATCCGACCATCTTCGCCATCACCGGCTTCGGTTACACCAAGGTGCAGCGGGTAATTCATTCCCTCTTTCACCATAGTTTCTACAAGCAGACGGTATGCCTGTACCATGACCTGAGGATTGCTCGATTTCATCGAAATAACGAGGTTATAATAGTTCAAATCCTCGCACATCCGCATAAATTCCATTGCCGACTCGACCATACCCCGGGGAGTATCTCCATAATGGCTCATGATACGGTCTGAAAGTGAACCATGATTGGTTCCTATCCTCATTGCAGTCCCGTATTCTTTACAAACCTTTACCAGAGGGGCAAATTTCTTGTAAATCCTTTCAAGTTCTGCCTGATATTCAGCGCTCGTGTATTCAAAATTTTCAAAACGCTTTTTATCTGCATAATTACCCGGGTTGATTCTAACTTTTTCAACGATCCGGGCTGCTTCTTCGGCAGCATTGGGAGTAAAATGTATATCGGCAATAAGAGGTACGTCATACCCCCTTGCCTTTAATTCCTTTTTTATGTTCGCGAGGTTTTTAGCTTCCTTCACACTTGGAGCAGTAATCCGCACATATTCGCAGCCCGCATCAACCATCCGAATTGATTGCTCAACCGTACCAGGAGTATCCATGGTATCTGTGGTGGTCATACTCTGGATCCGTATCGGATTATGAGCGCCCATCGGAATATGACCGATCGTTACCTCGCGGGTCAGAAATCTGGAATAGGTATTTAAAGAATTACAATACTTGCCATCAAGGGCAATTAAAGCGCTTTTAGTCATCAAGAAGAATCAAAATTTTACAAAAATACATATTATCGGGGGAATCCTCGAAATGGAAAATTTCCTATGGTTGGTGATAACATCAAGCACAGGTAAATATTTTAATTGAAAACTGAACCCAGCATGATCTTACCGCGGATTGGTTAGTAAAAAGCACTAAGTAAACTGCACCGATTCCAGCGAAGGCTGGAATCTCCCTATATATAAATCCCGGTTTGTCATTCCAGCGAAAGCTGGAACCTCAATTTATTTACATCTCCATTTGTCAGCAAAAGCGGGAACCAGATTTAACCAGACTCTTAAATAATGTCATTGCCTTTCCTGTGATTGGTGTTGCAGATGCTTGGTGATAACATCAAACTTTAACTATCGGTTGACAAGGGTTGTTAGGGGGTAAGGAGATTCCACATCCGCTGATAAGAAATTAGAAGCTGGGTTTTAGTAGGTTCTCGCTTTCGCGAGAATGAAAAGCGTTCTTAGGGGGTAAAGAGATTCCAGCTTTCACTCATCTGACTTTCAAAGAGGTGCTGGTGGAGGTTCCCAATTCGTGGGAACCGATTGCTATCGGTTGACAAGTGTGGTTAGGAATAAGGAGATTCCAGCCTCCGCTGGAATCGAAATGCGAACCGTATGCTAAATCCCTGCGTCTGGTGTTATCCCACAATTATGAATAAATCTGCCGGAAAAGTATTATATTCATTTAAAACATATTCAAATTGAAAAGAAGAAATTTTCTGAAAACATCCGCAATCGGCTCTGCTGTTATAGCTTCATCGGGCTTATTATCCTTTCAGCCGGGAATGGCTAACATACAACCCAGCATTCCCTCTATCAAAAATCCGTTAAACCTTTATGGTTCCTTAGAACCGGTTCTCGAAGGGATCCGTGCAAACAATCCTATGGATCTGACGCTTGCAAACTGGAGAAAAAAGAATCCAAAGGGTACTTATAAAAAATGGCAGGCTGCAGCCAGAAAATGTCTGCTTGAGGGATTGCACTATAACCCCGGACCATTAAACCTGGCACCACAGGTGATTCAGAAAGAAGACAGGGGCACCCACACTTTCGAAAAGATACATTTTAATACTACTCCATGGCATCGGCTCGAGGCTTACCTCCTATTGCCAAAAGGAATTAAAAAACCGGTTCCGGGTATCGTTGCGCTGCATGAATGGGGAGGCCCAATGGGCTTTGGCAAAGACCGGATCGCCAATGGCGGAAAAGACCATGAGTTATTGGTGGCCCATCGCAAGGAATATTATGAAGGAGCCTATTTAACAGAAGAACTGGTCAACAGAGGTTATGCAGTCATTGTTATAGACGCGCATCATTTTGGAAACCGCGTTCCCAAAGGCATTAATGGAATACCTGTTAACTTTGATCCTTTTTCATTATCAGCAGAAGAATACAAACAGTTTGATACCAGAATCCGTGATCTTTTATATTATGGTGTCAGGCAGTTAAATTGGGCAGGGACTACCTGGGCAGGCATAAACTACTTTGACGATTCAAGATGTATTGATTATTTGGCTACCCGGCCGGAAGTGGATATGAATAGAATCGGTGTGACAGGCTTATCTGGCGGCGGATGGAGAACCAATATCCTTGCGGCACTCGATACACGGATAAAGGCATCAGTAAGCGTTGGATGGATGACTACCGGCGACACACAGCAGCATTATAACCTAAGCGGTGCAGTTGGAAGTTTTTGTTTATTGCCAGGTGTGCTGAACAGGATGGATATTCCGGATCTTGCAGCTATGAGTGCCCCTAATGCCTGTATGATCGTTGTGGGCGAAGAAGATCCACTCTTTCCTGAAGAAGGAAAAATGAAGGCCAAAGCAGAAATTCAGTCAGCTTTCGACTGGGCTGGCAAAGGCGATAACACTTCATTTTATTCTCCTAAAACAGTACATAATTATAATCGGGATATCCAGGAAAAAGCATATGCATGGCTGGAAAAACATCTTCAAGGATAAAGAGGGTTCTATCCTTAATTATTGAAAATGGTGCAGGAATCCATTTTATAGATAAAATGAGTGGAGATCCTATGAAGTGTAGAGCATAATAAATACAAGGCATGCCCTCAAGCGACAAATAGACCAAATAACTCATTGGCAAGTTAC
>NZ_DASWXT010000030.1:0-83840 GCF_036405355.1 Daejeonella sp. | reverse complement strand
AGGTCAGAGAAAAGGCAATAAAGAATACATTTAAACAGAAAAAGATAATACTTTCAGAACTTAAATGAAGTCAATAATTGCGGGTAAGAAGGATAAGACCGAATTTTGATACGACAAAATAAAAGCCCATAACAAGACATTTTTACGGATATAGCTATTTCAGGAGGTGACATTTTGGTACATTCTTCGTACCATCTTCGTACCAACATCGTACCATGTTCGTACCTTCTTCGTATAACATAGCCATAGTGGCACCAAAAAGGGCCTTTATGCGAACAAGATACGAAGGAGGTACGAACAAAACCTAATGTTGGTACGCTCCCGGATTTGATTTCCTGACCCCAAATCGTCTATATTTATCAAAATGCAGATCGGTTGGAAAATCAATTGGAATAGCTATACTGGCGCGACTTAAGCAAATAGCATTAAGACACAAAACACACTGTTTTTGTAGTCCATTTACCTTAAATTCCTGATTTGTATGTTAGAAACTAATGAATAGCAGACTCAAAACAACCCTAAATTAAATTTGAGGAGAACATGAATGAACAACTACATAACTTCTTTCTGAGTCAGGAAGAACCGAACAAGGCTTGTTTGCTTGCCTTAAGGAGTATTATTCTTAAGCAGGACCAGCACATTACTGAAACTCAGAAATATGGAATGCCCTGCTTTTGCTATAAAAAAAAGATGTTCTGTTATCTTTGGACCGATAAGAAGACCAGCCAACCCTACATCCTGTTCGTAGAAGGAAAACACCTGGATCATCCCGAATTAGAATCAGGTGATCGCGCAAGAATGAAAATTTTAAGAGTTGACCCAAATAAAGATTTACCACTCAGAACGATTGAAAGTATTTTAAAAATGGCGCTTGACCTATACCATACAGGGATTTTGAAGATCAAAGAATAAATGGCTCGCAAAACATAGCCCTAAGCCATGTTTGACGACAATCTTGAAGGTTTATACCTGACTTAACCTTAGTATGATATGAGCAAGGTTAAAACAATACGTTATAACTGATCAGATAAGGCTCTGGAGTCATAATGATTAAGTTTTGGAAATCAATACCTGTGTTCTATAGGCAGGTTCAGCCCTTTCCTCCGGAGTATTTCCGGCAAGAAATCGCTTTCTGTTTCAAATTACGAAAAGCCGGAAGATACCTCCTCCGGCAAGGTTTATTTTACCCGGGGCTGTATTCCATCGGAACGGATAGTCCGGTGAGATTTTATATCGAACTCAGGTTAAATAACTATTATTTAAGCCGAAAATATAAATAAGGTAAACTGCTGAAAATGGAAGTTGCAACCTTAAAACTTCATTCATCAGAAAAAGTTCCGACCCCTGTTTCAAAACACGGGCAAATCAATTAATTTTAATCAGATGATTGTTGTCGAAACCCGTGCGGGATATCGGGCCTAATGCCTATTCCCTTAAAAATAAGAAAAACTGGCAGCCGGATTTGAACCCTCATATTTATCTAAAACCAAGCTATGAAAAAGGATAGTCCCCTTAATTTTCGAATCGAAAATATAGCCCCTATCCTCAGTGTGAATGATATGGCAAAAAGCCTTGATTTTTACATTGGTATCCTCGGATTTGAAAAAGCAGAATGGGGAGACGATAACTTTACCAGTGTTAACCGGGACAATACATGCATTTATTTATGCAAAGGCGGGCAAGGACAAGCCGGCACCTGGATTTGGATCGGTTTTGATGGCGATATCAAAGAGCTGAATGATCGGTTAAAATCAGCTGGTGCGACCATTAAACTCCCACCAACAAATTTTTCATGGGCATATGAAATGCATATTCAGGATCCGGACGGGCATATTCTTAGATTAGGGACTGACCCAAATGAAAATGAAGCATATGCTGATCGATAATGTAAGCTATACTGATACAATTGTTTAATATCAATCATTTTTTTTGATGGATCTGTAAAGATAAATCTTCCGGAATATGAAAATAAGACTGCAGGAAATTGAACTGGGCACTAAGAACCCCAATAAAAGTCAAGCCTTTTTTAGTACAGTTTTAGGACTTGAAACTTCCATTGAACAGAAAGAACTGAAAGTATTTAAGTCGGGGGTAGCAGGTATTGATTTTAATGTTTCAACGCACCTCGCCTCAGAAAAAACAATAATCAGTTTTTTGACTGATGACCTGCCGCTTGTGATGGAGCGACTTCATGCAAATTCTGTAGTTTTCAGCGGGCCGAACAACTCACATTTGGGTATGATTAGTATTGAATTTACCGACCCCGACAATCATATAATTCGGGTAAACCAAGCAACAAGGGAATCGCCGGATTGGCTTAGGATATAGTAATTGAGGCATATTGATTAATAAAAATGTAAGTTTTAGAGCAAAAACCTATATTCAACTATGGAACCAACATTTGAAGGCGGACTAAACATTGCCGTTAAAATCCCGAAACATAAGTACGATCAGACTGTCTCGTTTTACCGGGACATTCTAAAACTGGAAGTCACCGAGAAGCCCATTACAAACCCAACTGTCTCCAGAACACATAAGGTCAAATTCGGGAATAACATTATGTGGCTGGACTGCGTTGACAATTATACCCATTCTGAAACCTGGCTGGAACTTAATGTCGAAGATGTTGAAAAAGCGACTGATTACCTCGTTTCAAAAGGAATAAAAACCTGCGATGAACTTGAGGAATTGCCCGAAAATATGCATTGGGTAACTGATCCGGCCGGAACTGTATTTATTGTCAAAAGAAAGGATTGAAAAGCGAATATGTGGGGGAAGTAAATGCAGGCATAGGCATGCAGAGCTTGTATAACAGAAATAAACAGGAGGAATTACAAAATAAAACAACCAGGTATCTTTAAACCATGATAAAACATCGTCTCATTTTCATTACAGCCCTGTTAATCTTTTTCTGCCACATCTCTGTAATCCAGCAAAGTAATGCGAAAGAGAAAACCAGTAGAAGTGCAGATAGCACAGTCACGTACAAAACAGAAAGCCTGATTATTCAAAAACTCTCCAATCATATTTACATGCATATTTCCTTTTTGAAAACAATTGATTTTGGGAATGTTGCCTGTAATGGAATGATTGTAGTAAACAAAAATGAAGCAATTATTTTCGATACCCCTTCAGACAATAAAGGTGCTGAAGAATTGATAAACTATGTTACAAAGACACTAAACTGTAAAATTAAAGCAATTATCCCGACTCATTTCCACAATGACTGTGTGGGAGGTCTTGAAAAATTTAATGGCTATAACATCCCGGCATATGCATCAGCTAAGACTATTGAATTACTGAACCAGCACGGAACAAAATTCTCAAAACCTATAAACTCATTTGACGATAAATTCAATATTAAGATTGGGCAGAAAAAAGTGTATGCAGCATATTTCGGTGAAGGGCATACCAGAGATAATATCATTGGATATTTTCCGGATGACAATGCAATTTTTGGGGGATGTCTGATAAAGGAAACAGGAGCTTCAAAGGGTTTTTTGGGCGATGCAAATATCAATACATGGTCGGAAACCGTGCGTAAAATCAAACATAAATATCCAAAAGCAAGAATAGTAATTCCGGGACATGGAAAATGGGGCGGCACTGAATTGTTTGATTATACAATAAAGCTTTTCGATAAAATCTGAGGGCTTGGTCTCAAATGCTTCATTAATTTCGGGAAAGATTCTTTTGGGAGTTATGCCCTGATATTAGCAAGTTTCGGGTTTCAGAAATTTAGGTTAGTTCAGACATTTGTATTATAAAATCCGGAAACAATGTACGAACAGCAGGAATCCAATTATCAGCGCATAGCCAGGGCTATAGATTATATCAGCAGTAATTTCAAAGAACAGCCAGGGCTTGAGGAAATTGCTGAAAAGGCGCACCTGAGTGCTTTTCATTTCCAGCGATTATTCAGTGAGTGGGCCGGAACAAGTCCGAAGAAATTTCTGAAGTATATCAGTCTGGAACATGCCAAAAAGCTGCTTAAAGCTCAAGCCACGCTTTCAGAAACGGCCTTTGAAACCGGACTATCAGGCACTGGCAGATTACATGATCTCTTTATAAGTATTGAAGGAATGACGCCTGCAGAGTATAGAAATGGCGGTAAAGATCTTAAGATTCAGTACAGCTTTGCCGAAAGTCATTTTGGGAAAGTGATTGTGGCATCCAGCCCGAAAGGTCTTTGTTATATGGCCTTTGAGGATGACGAAATAAAGGCATTAAGTGATTTAAAATCAAACTTCCCAAACGCAGCTTTTCAGCTGAAAGCAAATCCAATCCATCAAAATGCATTAAGCATTTTCCGGAATCACAGTCATACAATTCCTGAGATCAAGCTCCATCTTAAGGGCAGCGATTTTCAGCTTAAGGTATGGGAAGCACTGTTAAAAATCCCAATGGGGCAACTCAGCACTTATGGAAGCATTGCCGAAAAAATCGGGAACCCCAATGCCCCTCGAGCTGTTGGAACGGCTATTGGGACTAATCCGGTTGCGTATCTTATTCCCTGTCACCGGGTGATAAGGGCAAACGGTAATTTTGGGGGTTATATGTGGGGAAACACCCGAAAAACTGCAATTATAGGCTGGGAGAGTGCAGTAACAGATGAGTTGTCAGATTTGAAGGTTTATGAACCTTAGTATTTTGCTGAATCTAATTCCTTACCAAACAAATTAATCTCTACGTAAAATATGGATCTATTCAATACCCCTCAGGATAAAAATAAAAATTACTTACCCATGGATGGAACAGTAAATTACTATGGAAAAGTATTGAATACCCGGGAGTCCGATTATTATCTCCGATCGCTATTAGAAACCATAGCATGGCGGAATGATGAAGCTATTATCTTTGGCAAAAGAATCATCACCAAACGAAAAGTTGCCTGGTATGGCGATATGGAATATGAATATACTTACTCCAACACAACAAAATCTGCCTTAGTCTGGACTAAAGAACTTATGGAATTAAAATTACTGGTTGAGCAGCATACCAGCGAAACATTCAATTCCTGTTTATTGAATCTGTATCATAATGGTGAAGAAGGAATGGCATGGCATAGCGATGGAGAAAAGGCATTAAAAAAGAACGGAGCAATCGCTTCTTTAAGCTTTGGTGCAGAGCGTAAGTTTGCATTTAAGCATAAAGTAAGTAAAGAAACTATCGGTTTAGTTTTAGAGCATGGCAGTCTGCTGGTGATGAAGGATAGTACACAATCTCATTGGTTGCACAGACTCCCTCCTACTAAGATTATCAGCAGACCCAGAGTAAATCTTACATTCAGGACTATTGACCTAAAATGATGGGGTTATCAGCCTGGGATATCGGCCTGGGAAAAATATTTAATAGTAAACAACAGAAACATGATTGCAGTAAAAGTTAGCTATACCGTAAAGAAATCTTACGTAGAATTAAACAAAGAAAAAATTTCAGCATTCCTGAAAAGTTTCGGGGACTTAGACAATAGTTTGTTCATTTACTCTGTATTTCAGGTAAAAGACACAAATACCTTTGTCCATATTTCACAATACAGGAATGAAAGCATTCAACATGAATTATTAAATATTCCTTCTTTTCTTGAATTTCAGAAATGCCGGGACGAAAATTTAGAGACAAAGCCTGTAATCGAAATTCTTGAATATGTCGGCGGGTCAAAGGACTAGCAAATTTTATATTTTTACTGTATGGATTCCGGTATCGGCAAAAAATACGATAAAATTGCAAATTGGTGGCATGAGAATCATGTTAACAGCTTGTATGGTTTAGAGCAGATTGAACAGGCAATCCGTTATTGTAAGCAAAAAGGTTTTGCCCTTGATGTGGGCTGCGGAAGCGGGGGCCGGATAATCCGCAAACTAATCCAGGAAGACTTTACTGTGTTTGGAATTGATGCCTCAGCAGAGATGATTTCAATCGCGCGTTCACAACACAGAGAGAGCAATTTTGAGCAAGCCAATATTATCGATTGGGACAGTGACCAGCAATTTGACCTGATCATTGCCTGGGACAGCATATTTCATTTACCAATGGCTATGCAAAAACCCGTTATCGTAAAACTATGCAGAATGCTCAAAAATTCCGGAATACTGATTTACACTTTTGGGGATGCTATTGACGAGCATGAAAGCGAATGGCATGGAGACCAGTTCCCATACAGCAGCATTGGAATAAGCGGGAATCTAAAGACAATTATGGAAGCAGGCTGCGAATGCCTTCATCTTGAGCTTGATCAGTATCCTGAAAACCATGTTTATATTATTGCTCAAAAGAGATGAAAGCACCAATTATTGGATTATTATTCTGCTGATTCTTGCATCCTGTACAGAGAAAAAGCAAAGAGATCGAAAGTCTGTCGCTGAACTATTTCCTCCGATCAAGATTATAGAATGGGAAAAAACTCCTGTTGTAAATGGCCGTCATTTCGAACACGCTGGCAGTATCCTTAAAATTTTAATAAATATAAATGCGTGGAGAAATCTGTTGAATAGAAGATTAGGCTTCATATACCTGCATAAATCATGCTCGGTAAAACAGATTAATCTGTAGGGGCTGTTCGCTGGGCCGGGCCAACTCTTTATAAATCAGACAGTACCGCGCAGAGGAGTTCTGTAATCTAAAACATTAATAAAAAAAAATTACATTAGCCTCCAAAATGCGAGATCATCCGCGTACCCATATATCTGCATCATGGCAAAATGAGTCAGTCTAATATTCTAAATAAAGCACAAAGTCCTTTGCTGGTTTACATCTTAAAGTGGGTATCTCTTTCAATTATTGTAGGGATTCTTGCCGGATCGGCCTCCGCCTTCTTCCTGCTTTCTTTAGACTGGGTAACAAAGCTTCGCGAAAGCAATCTCTGGATAATTGCTTTTTTGCCCCTTGGTGGACTCATAATTGGCCTGGCCTATCATTATTGGGGTACCGATGTAGTTAAAGGAAATAATCAATTACTTGAAGAGTTTCATAGCCCAAAACAGGTAATTCCATTGAAAATGGCACCAATGGTTTTGTTCGGGACATTAATCACTCATCTATTCGGTGGTTCTGCGGGACGTGAAGGAACTGCGGTGCAGATGGGCGCAGCGATATCCGATCAGTTCAGCAGAATATTCAAACTGGAACAGCAAGACCGGCAGATTCTGATTATCATTGGCATCAGTGCTGGCTTTGCATCCGTATTCGGCACTCCGATAGCCGGGGCTATTTTTGCTCTGGAAGTACTGATCCTAAAAAAATACCGTTATGACGCTATTTTACCAAGCTTATTGGCAGCTCTGATAGCCGATTATACCTGTACAGCCTGGAATGTTAATCATACTCAATATAGCATCCCATTTGTGCCGGAAATGAGTACTGAAAACATTTTATGGGCAGCCCTGGCAGGCATAATTTTCGGACTTGGTGCTATGCTTTTTTCAAAAACAATACATTTCTGTACGGATATTTTCAAAAATATAAATTATGCCCCGATCAGACCTTTCATTGGCGGAATCTTTATCGCAGCAGTTGTTTGGATTACAGATAGTTATAAATATATCGGATTAGGAATACCGATCATAGAAAGCGCTTTCATAGCCAATCTTAATTCTTATGACTTTCTGCTAAAACTCTTATTCACCTCCTTCACCATAGGAGCCGGATTCAAAGGAGGGGAAGTTACACCCTTGTTTTTTATTGGTGCTGCATTGGGGAATGCGCTGGTTTGGTTTGTTCCCCTGCCTTTAGCCCTGCTTGCCGGAATGGGTCTGGCAGCACTATTTGCAGGTGCAAGCAATACCCCCATTGCATCAACTATTCTGGGAATCGAGCTTTTCGGTATGGAAAGTATATATTTCATCAGCATTGCGTGTGTCTTTTCTTACCTTTTCTCAGGTGGTACCGGTATTTATACCTCTCAAATCAAAGCCGGATTTAAGCATCTGATCTATGATTGGCTCAAATCAAAGAGATTAGGGGATTAATTAAAACTGAAAGTGTTTATTCTCGTATGTATTGTAACTATCTAATTCGTTAAAAAATGAATCTTTTTTCTTAATTTTCCGAAACATTTACCAAATGTTAAACATGAAAAACCTGAGCCTGGATTCATACTCCCAGTATAAATTCGAGCATTTTTTCGAATTATCCCCTGATTTGCTTTGCATTGCAGGTTTTGACGGGTATTGGAAAAGGATCAACCCCTCCGTTTCACGCACTTTAGGGTATTCTGTCGAAGAACTTACTTCAAGACCGATTACAAGTTTTGTACATCCTGAAGACAAGTTAATCACTGATAAATCCCGTGAGAATCTGACAGAAAGCACCCCTCTAATAAACTTTGAAAACCGTTATATCACTAAGGATGGGCGAATTGTCTGGCTTTCCTGGACCTCAATGCCTGTGGAAAAGGAAAAACTTATCTATGCCATAGCCAAAAATATAACTTACAAAAAGAAACTTGAGGAAGAAAGAAATCAGCATCTCGCTAACCTTACCAAAAGCCATCAGGATTTAAAGCAATTGAGTTATACTACTTCTCATGACCTCAGATCGCCAATAAATAACTTACTCTCATTAGTAGGGCTTCTGGATGATTCAAAAGTTAACGACCCTGAAATTTTACAGTATCTCACATTCCTTAAATCATCGGCAGAAAATTTAAGTGAGATTCTGAACAATTCTGTGGATATTTTAACTCAAAAAGACCAATTGAATATTCAGATCGAAGAATTAAACCTTAACCAGCATCTAAATTCGGTATTAGGTTCAATCCAGTCTATCTTGGAGGGCTCAAATGTTAGTTTAAAAGCAGATTTTTCTGAACTTGAAACGATCAAATTCAACAGGAATTATCTTGAAAGCATTTTGCTTAATCTGATTACCAACTCCATTAAATATGCCAGATCCGGTGTTCCTCCTCTTATATCAATTTACTCCAGGAAGTCGAATGGACTTAGTCAATTGATTATTTCTGATAACGGTATGGGCTTTGACATGGAAAAAGTCAGGGATAAGGTATTCGGTCTGAATCAAAAATTTCATGACCATCCTGATAGCAAAGGGATCGGTTTATATCTGGTTTATAATCATATCACCAGCCTGGGCGGAAGGATTTCCCTTGATAGTAAAATCAATGAAGGTGCAACATTCACAATTACCTTTAGGGATTAGAAAATAAACTATTAACTTAAATCTTTTTCTGAATTAAATCCACAAAAGACGATTTGAATATGACCTATAAACAGGTATATTTAAATATGCAATTTATTCAGGTCTGAATAAATTTTCATAACCTTCGCTTCTGGCTGGTTTTACACCATAATAAGCTATTATAGCCTAAAGCTTGCCAATCCCGGGGTGATATCAGAATGATTACCTTTTCTGATCAGTAATTATCTTATTAAGAGTATGAAACAGAATGAATTTACCCCGAAATTTTTCTCCCTTCTCCGTTCGGGTATTAGTAAACAACAAATCAGTAAAGATATTTTTGCCGGCATAATTGTCGGTATTGTAGCATTACCTCTGGCTATTGCTTTTGCTATTGCTTCGGGGGTCAGCCCTGAAAAAGGTCTAATAACTGCAATTATTGGCGGACTTATTGTTTCAGTTTTAGGAGGAAGCCGGGTACAGATTGGTGGACCAACAGGTGCCTTCATTGTCATTGTATATGCCATTGTTCATGACCACGGGGTTGATGGACTAACAATTGCAACATTTATGGCTGGTTTTTTGATGGTCGGAATGGGTTTTGCCAAACTTGGCAATTATCTGAAATTCATACCCTATCCGCTTATTGTTGGTTTTACAAGTGGTATCGCACTAATTATCTTCTCTTCACAAGTAAAGGATTTTCTTGGGCTCCCGATTCAGAACTTACCTCCGGACTTTGTAGATAAATGGCTGGAATATGGGGTTTATATAGGTCAGATTAACTGGACCGCATTTGCAATAGCGCTGGGAACTGTGTTATTATCCCTGAACTTTCACCGGATCAGCACAAAAATCCCGGGATCAATTGTTGTCATACTTTTAAGTACTGCACTCGTATATTTTTTCAAACTACCGGTTGAAACTATCGAAAGTAAATTCGGAGAGATCCCAAACAAAATCTCTATGCCTTCTGTACCGGGTATTGATTTTGCTACAATCAAGCTGCTGATACAACCTGCCATTGCGATTGCTTTACTGGGAAGCATTGAGTCTTTGCTTTCAGCGGTTGTTGCAGATGGAATGATTGGAGGCAGGCACCGTTCAAACATAGAGCTGGTCGCACAGGGAGCTTCAAATATCTTTTCAGGATTATTCGGAGGCATTCCTGTTACCGGTGCGATTGCCAGAACTGCTACCAATATTAAAAATGGAGGCAGAACCCCTATTGCAGGGATTGTTCATGCACTGGTACTATTATTAATTATGTTACTGCTGGCACCAGTCGCTAAACTGATTCCGCTATCCTGTCTGGCAGGAATACTTGTGGTAGTTGCATGGCATATGGGGGAATGGCATCATTTCTTTTCGATGATGAAAAGTAACCGTATGGATGTGCTGGTGCTGCTCACCTCATTCTTTCTTACCGTCTTCTTTGATCTGATTATAGCCATTGAAATAGGGATGATCTTATCCAGTTTTATTTTCATGAAACGGATGAGCGAAGCAACTTCTATAAAGACAGCCGGAAATCTCCTGGAACCCAAAGCTGAAAACGAAGGAACACTGTTTGAAGAAGAACTTACAGACATACCAAACAATGTGCTGATCTATGAAATTAATGGACCCCTATTCTTTGGTGCATCTCAAAAATTCCAGGAAGTGATTACTGACCTGAATAAACAACCTGAAATTTTAATTCTGAGAATGAGATATGTTCCATTTATAGATGCTACCGGTATAAACCGCCTCAAAGAGATGTGCACCCAATTATTATCCAAGGGGACCACAATAATAATTTCTGGAGCGAATCATGAAGTTAGACATGAACTCCTAAAAGCACAATTGTATACACTCATTGATAAACATAATATATTGTCGAACATCAATGATGCACTTGAAAGATCGAAACAATTGATTGCTGAAAAAAAGATATAAGAATTTAGCCATTTTTACTAATTCACGATAAGAATTTCAAGCGAAAATGGTTGAATTTTATTTTTAAAATAATTTGGTATATTTAATAAACAAAAAATAAAAGGTTATGAAAGCAAACATGGGTAATACTGACAAAATCATCAGAATTCTGGCAGCAATTTTAATCGGAGTTTTATATTTCATGCAATTAATCTCAGGAACACTTGCAATTGTGCTTTTAATTGTTGCGGGAGTATTTATTATAACAAGTTTTATGAGTTTTTGCCCATTGTATCTGCCTTTTGGACTATCTACTGTTCACAAAGAGAAGAAATAGGCTATTAACAAAATATTTCCGGCACAGGTTGCCTTAATGGCAAATCTGATTGGTGTGTTTTGCCTGATTTTGTAAAGTTCAGATAATGTAAACCTATCTGGTCTATTTCAACTCAGAAAAGAGCTTTTAATTCAAAAATGTGAAACAAAATATTTCCAATAACGAATAAGCCCATAAAAAACGACAAACACAAGGTATTTTATTTATGAGCAGTAATCATCATTTTTTAAGACTATGGGAAGAAGGACGAACCAGATTTTCAAAACTACTATTTGAAATTAAAGAAGAAGACCTGAAAAAAAGGCTTGCTCCTGCTCCTAACTCTGCCGGATTCATCATAAGACATATAGCGGATGTAGAACTATTGTTTGCCAAAAATGTATTCAAAACAGAAGGCATTCAGGTACATGCTCAAACCATAATTGATCAGAGGGACACAGGTGAATGGACCAATCTCAAAGATCTGCTTGAATACAATCAAAAAGCTTACGAAGGATTAAAAACAGCCATTTCAATTCAAAATGACGAGGCATGGGAAGATCCGATTAACACAAAAGAATTTGGTACCAAGACTAAATCTGAGGCCCTTGGCCGCATAATTACCCATACTGCATACCATGCGGGACAACTTGCCATTATTTTAAAATATGGCCATTAAATTTCCCCAAAACATTCTTAATTTGCCGGAGTACACATTTGAGCATTAAGAATTTTATAATTATTTCAGACCCTTATTAATGAATCCCAAGCAAATCTATGTCACCAAGATGTCGGGTGAGAAGGCCCTGTTTGATGAAGAAAAACTTAGAAATTCATTAAAACGTTCAAAGGCAGAAGATGATGTCATTGATAGGGTGATAGAAAAAGTTAAGACGGAACTAAGGGACTCTATTTCGACAAAGGAAATTTACCGTATGGCTTTTGCCCAACTCCGTAAGAATTCATCCCACTCCGCAGCCCGTTATAAACTCAAACAATCTATACTTGAATTAGGGCCAACCGGTTTTCCTTTCGAAGAGTACATCAGTGAATTATTGAAATTCAAAAACTATCGCACAGAAGTAGGAAATATAGTTGATGGGCATTGCGTAAGCCATGAGATAGATATTATTGCAGAACGGGACAATCGTAAAATCTTACTGGAATGTAAATTCCATAGCGACCAGCGTCGTTTTTGCGATGTAAAAGTGCCACTCTACATCCATTCGAGATTCATGGATGTTGAACAGGAACTTAAAAAGAAATCCGGGCAGAAGGACACTATATTTATTGGTGGATTGGTTACAAATACACGGTTTTCGAGTGATGCACTTAAGTACGGCCTTTGTATGGGAATGTATCTTCTAAGCTGGGATTATCCGGCAGGAAAAAGTTTGAAATCGCTGATTGACCAATCGGGTTTACACCCTTTAACCAGTCTGCTCACCTTAAGTAAATTTGAAAAACAGCAATTACTTGACAAAGGAATCATATTATGTAAAAACCTGATTGGCAAGGAAAAAGTCCTGAAGGAAATACAAATTTCAGAGCCAAGAATCGAAAAAATAATTTCCGAAGTTAAAAATCTCTGTAATCGTCTTACAGAATAAAACGTAAAAATTATTTACCCTGTAATTTAATGATACGCCCATCTTCCATCTCTATAATCCGGTGAGTACGGGCTGCAAACTCATTATCATGAGTAACGATCAGCAATGATTGATTATATACTTCGGCCAGTTCCTGAAAGATATTGAAAACAATTTCGCTGTTCTTTTTATCAAGATTTCCGGTTGGCTCATCCCCCATAATTATTAAGGGATCATTGATCAGAGCACGGGCAATAGCCACACGCTGCTTTTGCCCACCTGAAACCTGGTTTGGTCTTTTTAAGGCTTCAGATTCTATGCCAAGGATTTTCAGTTTTTCATAGGCTCTGTGTTCCACTTCTGCTTCTGAGTACTTTCCTAATTTCAAACCCGGAAGCATCACATTTTTCAAAACAGAGAATTCATTCAGCAGATAATGAAACTGAAAGACAAAGCCTATTTTCTCATTTCTAACCATCGCAAGTTCGGCCTCTTTTTTGTTCCTCATACTTTCACCATCAATCAGAATATCTCCCTCATAGTCAGTATCCATTGTTGAAAGAATATACAGTAAAGTCGATTTACCACAGCCTGATTTGCCTATTACTGAAATAAAATCCCCCTTGTTGACAGAAAAACTAATCTCTTTGAGTACCTGATAGGTAATAGGATCGTGAAAGTACTTGGTAACATTTTTGGCCTCGAGAATTTTCTGATCCATTTTATTTGCCTCTTATAATAATTACCGGATCGATTTTACTGGCCTTCCGGGAAGGGAAATAACCTGCCAGATAAGTCGTGACTATTGAAAAAACCGCTCCAATTACATAAAATACAGGATTATAATTAACAGGATATGTTTTAATGGTTGGCAATGCCTGTGTATTGAAAGGAACCTGATCAATCAATGCAGAAAGGCCGAAACCAAAAATCAGTCCGAGGATACCTCCGAAAATCCCAATACTTAGCGCAATTGTGATGAAGATCCGGTTCACATCTTTCCCGGAAAAACCAGTAGCTTTCAAAATTGCGATTGAATCCATTTTCTCATAAATCATCATATTCAAGATATTATAGATACCAAATCCAGCTACGATCAGCAAAGTAATTCCTACAGAATAGGAAATTATAGTCCGGACAGAACTACCCGTTTCGAATTGAGAATTGGCTGTTTGAATATCAATAGCCTCCAGATCAAATAAATTCTGATATTCCAGTGCCATTGCCGGAGCCAGATTGATATCTTTCAATTTGACCTGAATATCAGTGATATAGGAACCCGACTCTGCCAAAAGTTTCTGCGTAGTAGTTATTGAGGCATAACTTTGAGTATTGTCAATATCCTGCAATCCCGACTGAAAAAAACCTACAACTTTTAATGGCATTCGCTCTCCTCTGGATGTTGTAACCTGAATTACATCCCCTATGTCGGCAAGCATCTTTTCCGACAATCCTTTCCCAAGAATAATGCTGTTGGGTGTATTTTTCAAATCCACATAATTCCCATCTGTCACATAATTCTGGAATAAAAACAATTTATTCTCAGCTTCTACGTCTATTCCATTTATTGCACCGGCTAAATCAATAGCACCAACATTATAAAATACCTGAGTGGTAATTTTAGGCGCAATGCCAAGAATACGATCATCTTTCTTCAGATAACTCATAATTGCAGCATTGTTATAAATTTCGAGGCGCTCTTTTTTAGGCTTTACCTTACTGATAAAGTTATAGTGATCCCTGTATTTTTCTGAAAGGCTTACCGGTTGCTGAGCTGAAGGTTTAATCTCATTGTACAAGCGGATATGAGGTGTCCGGTTAATAATTAAACCATCAAGCAGATCATTTAAACCCGACATAAAGCTGAGCAGGCTGATAAACATCGTGATACTAAAGGTAACTCCGATTGCAGCAACTAATGTCTGTTTCCAGCGGGCAAGCAATAAAGAACGGGAAACGTCGGCGATCAGTTTGTAATTCATAATTCAGGCTTTAATAACTCATCATCCGACTTGATACCGGATAGAATTTCTACCTTTTGATAATCTTTTAGCCCCGTTTTTACTACAACAGTATCCCCTCCGCTTTTTATTACCATGGAGTCTTTGAGTAAATAAGTTCTTGGAATAAGCAATGCCTCCGACTTCTCCTGAATTATTATGTTAGCCTCAAACGTGATATTGGGATAAATCTGCTCAGGCTTTTGAATAAATTCAGCCTCAACAATAAACGTTTTGTTTCTTTCATTCATGAGCGGATTGATACGGCGTACCACTGCTTCGAATACCTTCCCCTTATAACTATCCAGATTGACTAATACCTTTTGCCCATTTCTGACCAGCAGAATATCATTTTCATCAACCTGCATTTCAAGTGTAAACTTATCAGCAGCCCCAATTACTGCTACAGGAGTTTGAGGACTTATGATCTCCCCTTTCAGCTTATAAATATTATAGACAATACCATCCATTTCACTTTTCAAAGTATAATCATTGGCAAGTGTCTGGGAAATTGAGAGGTTTTTCCGGGCCTGAGATGCTGCAAAATTAAGCTGCCGTTTTAGGTCATTATACCGAATCAATGCTGAATTATATGTGTTTTTTGAGTTTTGCCAGGCCAGTTCACGCTGCTCCAGGTCAACCTTGGTCCCTACTTCCTGTTCCCATAGATTTTTCTGTCTGTAAAACAAAACTGAATCATTTCGCATCTTATTCCGGGTAAATTCAATCAGGGATGCTGCTTCATTAAGCTTACCCTGATTCGCAGAAAGAGCATTATAATCAGAGAATATCCTGGCATTTTCGGCATTCAGCTTTTGAACTTCATTGGAAATTGTCAGAATTGGATCACCTTTCTTTAATGTATCCCCTTCAACAACAAAAATTTGATTAACAATTCCGCTCACTGAAGCATAAGCCTCGTACTGGTCCTGACTTTTAATTACACCGGATGCATAGACTGATTGAGATATAGATTCAATGGTGGGTTTGATGGTTTCGACTGAATCTCCGCAGGAGAAAAGAACTATTGATAATAGAGCTAAAAATCTGATGTTCATTGACATAAAATATAATTACAAAGCTACATCGAAAATAATTATAAGAATATGACTCAGGTCTCTTATTTACATTAGATTCATTCTTCTTTCAGTTTCCGGGATTCCGGACATTACTGTAGATTTTTAATTAAGGCCTGCATTTACTTCCAATGGAAATACTATATCTTCATACAAAATAATACTGCAATTTATAAAAAATGAACTGGCTGCTTATTTTTCAGACTGTCTACCTGCTTGTTCTTATCCTGGTTTGCTTCCGGATTATTTATGATACCCGAACCAACTCCAAAAGTCTGGCTTACCTCTTATTTGCAATTTTTGTTCCGTTTTTGGGTATAATATTCTACTTCACATTTGGTATAAACTACCGAAACAGGAGGATGTATAGCAAAAAGTTAATAGAAAACACTGAACTATCCGATAAACTGCTTGAAAAGATCTATCAGTATTCCAAACAAACCTTTAATCTGAGTGATGCCACTGTTCAAAGTAATGAAGAACTGGCAAATCTGATATTAAAAGATACTCTCAGCCCCCTGACTTCTGATAATGCGGTAAAGCTGATGGTCAATGGAGAAAATAAATTCCCGGATGTTTTAGAAGCTTTAAAAAATGCGAAGGATCATATCCACATTGAATATTATATTTTCGAAGATGATCACATTGGAAGGGAGATCGAGAATATCCTGATACAGAAAGTCAGGGAAGGAATTCATGTCAGGTTCATTTATGACGATTACGGGAGCCGTGCTATTAGAAAAACAATGGTACCCAGAATGAGATCTCATGGCATTGAATCTTTTCCATTTTTCAAAATTCGTTTCATTACTCTTGCAAACCGACTGAATTACCGGAATCATCGCAAGATCATTGTAATAGACGGAATCACTGCTTTTGTCGGGGGGATAAATGTAAGTGACAGGTATATCAATGACATCAGGCAGCCCGAAAAACTCTTCTGGAGGGATACCCACCTTCGCATTGACGGACCCGGTGTGCAATACCTGCAATACCTGTTTCTCTGCGACTGGAATTTTTGTGCCGAGTTGAAGCTGGAACCTAATGATAAATTTTTCCCGCCATTGAGTTCCATCCCTGTAAAAGGGAATAAAATTACTCAGATTGCAGCAAGTGGTCCGGATTCTCCCAGCCCGGTTATATTGTACGCAATACTGCAGGCAATCAACCTCGCAAGTGAAGAAATTCTAATCACCAGCCCTTATTTCATTCCTAATGACAGCCTGCTTGATGCATTATGCATTGCAGCACTGGGGGGTGTAAAAGTAAAAATCCTGGTGCCTTTGAGGTCTGATTCAGTGTTTGTTGATTATGCTGTACGATCTTATTATTCAGACCTCTTAAAGGCAGGAATTGAGGTTTTCCAATATTCCAAAGGCTTGATTCACGCAAAGACAATGGTATGCGATGCTAAAATAGCAATGGTTGGCACCGCCAATATGGACTCGAGAAGCTTTGATCTCAATTTTGAAGTTAATGCCATTGTCTATGATAGGCAGGTAGCTAATGAATTAGCTACAATATTTTATGAGGATTTGAAAGATTCAATAAAATTGAATGAAACAGAATGGACTAAAAGATCTGTTCTTCAAAAATTCATGGAAAAAGCGATCAGACTTTTTTCTCCTCTTCTTTAGGGTAATTCTGAAGTCCTAATTTGTTGTATAATCCAATATAAATTGACAGCATGATTACAATTTCCCGGCATTTCAACTTTCCCCCTTCCATATTTTAAAACGAAATTTGCAGCATACAGCAATGAAGATGGAATTTCTTAAAATTGATTATTCCAATGAACCATTGCGCTGAAATAATTAAAAATCTGATATGGAATTAGGCCTCTATACTTTCGCTGATATGCTTCCTGATAATACCTCAAGAAGCAAAAACACCCATCAGCGTATTAATGATCTGCTTGAAGAAATTGAGCTGGCCGACCAGCTGGGTCTGGATGTGTTCGGCATTGGTGAACATCACCGGCCTGACTATGCAGTATCTTCTCCGGCAATTATTCTCGCAGCGGCAGCGGTCCGGACTAAAACGATCAAACTAAGCAGTGCAGTTACTGTACTTAGCTCGGATGACCCGGTTAGGGTATTTCAGGATTTCGCAACTATAGATCAGCTCTCAGGAGGCAGGGCGGAGATTATGGTCGGAAGAGGTTCCTTCATTGAATCTTATCCTTTATTCGGACATAGCCTGCAGGATTATGATGAACTTTTTTCAGAAAAACTGGATCTGCTCCTGCAAATTAATCAGCATGAAATACTCAGCTGGCATGGTAAACACCGTCCTTCATTTGATAATCGTGGAATCTACCCCCGCCCTTACCAGGATTCACTACCTGTTTGGATCGCCGCAGGAGGTACTCCTGCTTCAGCAGTCAGAGCAGCTAAACTGGGCCTCCCTCTGGCATTGGCTATTATTGGCGGTATGCCCGAACAGTTTGTCCCTTTCATTAACCTGTACCGCCAAACTGCGGAAAAGAGTGGCATAAACCCTGCAGAACTGCAAATAGGAATCAACTCTCATGTCTATATCGCAGATAATTCTCAACAGGCCGCCGATGAATTATATCCATCGTATGCAACTATGATGAACCGCATCGGACAGGAACGTGGCTGGTCGCCATTAAGCAGGCAGCAATTTGAATATTCCCGATCACCAAAAGGCGCATTATTAGTGGGAAGTCCGCAGGAGGTTATTGATAAGATTCTGTATGAACATGAACTCTTTGGACATACCCGTTTCCTGGCTCAGATGAGTATGGGAGATATGCCTCATAAGAACATCCTGAAATCGATTGAATTGTATGGCTCGGTAGTGGCACCGGCGGTAAGAAAGGCGATTGGGAAATAAGGTTTATTCTCTAATCGCCTTACATTTTCTTTTTCTCGACTAATTCATGATATTTCAGGTACTGAGGCAGCGCTGCTGAGCCGTACCACTGAAAGAGCTCAGCATCAAGCAATTTTGACTGAACAGCCGGGTCAGAGTCTACCAAAAGCCTGCCCTCTTCAAGACTAGGTGCATTTAAAATAAATATGCCCCTGTAGTTTTTGTCATTCTTCTTCATCGGACCGGCAACGATCAATTTACCGGAATCTGCCAGGCGTTTAATATTCTGCATATGCCCCATAAACAGACTATCGCTGATCTTCTTCTCAGGACTATAGCTTCCTGTTTTAAGAATAACAAATACATACATTTTCATGCCATAATCATCCCCGCCAAGAGATTTGGCTAAAACCTGATCATACTTGGGATTATCGCTTTGCCCGAATGTAAACAAAACAGAAAACATTAAAACTGCCGTAAATAATGTGCTCTTCATAATTAAAAAATTAAGATTTTTGTAAGCTCATCTAAATTTATATTATTCAAAATAATATAATTTCAGATCAGACCCAAATCTTATATCCTTAGATTCATTAAACCTGATCAACAATTAATTGGGAAGGTGTATATTATTGAATAATGAAAGAAATTAAAGCCATAATTAAAGCTTACGATGAAATGGATAAATCCAATCAGCAAGCTGCATTGGCAACAGTTGTGCGGGTAGAAGGATCTTCATACAGACGAACCGGAGCACGAATGCTGGTGATGGATAATGGCACCTGGATTGGTGGTATCAGTGGCGGCTGTCTTGAAGGTGATGCCTTAAAAAGGGCGCGTCTCGCAATAAATAGCTCCCGGCCTACTCTGATCACCTATGATACCAGTGAAGATGATCCGCATCAGATTGGAGTCGGACTGGGATGCAATGGAATTATCGATGTACTCTTTTGTCCCTTGGATTTCGACGATCCCCAAAATCAGGTTGAGATACTAAAATCATGCGTACAGGAAAGCAGAGACACGCATACACTGATTACAATTACTGGTTTAAGTGGAGGGTGGCAATTGCCAAAAACCGGCCAAATTATCAAATATAAAGGATCCGGCGATCTGAGTATTTTTGGAGACAGAACTTTTGAGGCGGAAATAGAAAAGCAGATTCAACACCTGGTATCTGAAAAAAAATCAGCTCCAAATAGCTTCGAAAGTCAGGATGGCCGAAAAGCCCAACTCTTTATTGAAATTTTAGCCCCTGAGATTCATGTGGTTTTGATGGGTCATCAGTACGATGTTTATCCGATGAGCCGCTTATTTAAAGAACTTGGCTGGCGTGTAAGTATTGTTGCAGAATTGATTAAAGTCAATTCATTAATAAAGGGTATCGCTGATGAAATCAGGGCACCGGCTGAGTTTCCGGATTTGATAATTGATGAACATACGGCAATCATTCTCATGTCACATGATTATAAAACAGATAAAAAAAATCTCCCAAAAGTCCTGAACACTAACGCTGCCTATATTGGCATGCTCGGACCGAGAGTCCGGTCAGAGAGAATATGGGCCGAATTAGAGCAGGAAGGAAGAGCGATAACAGGAGATGAAATGGCGAGAATTTACGCCCCGCTTGGACTCGATATCGGAGCAGTAAACCCTGAAGAAATCGCTTTATCACTGGCTGCAGGAATCAGGGCTGCTTTTTCGGGCAGGGATGGCAGCTTTCTGAGGGACAGAAGATCACCTATCCATCCTAGAAATTAAGAGGAAGATGCCAGCAAAAGAGCGAAGTGATAACTACACTATAATTATTCTTGCAGCAGGCCGCTCAGCACGATTGGGCAGGCCAAAGCAGCTCCTTTCATATCAGGGAAAAAACCTTTTGCAGCATACAATTGATGCTGCTCATGAAAGTCAGGCAGGGCCAGTAATTGTCGTCCTGGGTTCAGATATGGACGCAATTGCTGAAAGGCTTGATCCAATTCATATCGCTATTGTTAAAAATCCAAACTGGGAAATTGGTATGGCCACATCAGTAGCGTGTGGTATAAATACAATGAATAATTTGTATCCTGATACTGAAGCTGTGATAATGATGGTTTGTGATCAGCCATTTGTCAATGCAAAATTATTGAAGGACCTTATTGATAAGCAGAAGGAAAGCGGCAGTTCAATTGTGGCCAGCAGCTATGAAAATGTACAAGGTACTCCTGCCCTGTTTCTTAAAAAGCATTTCGATGAACTTTCAGCACTGAACGGGGATACCGGAGCAAGGTCATTGATTAAAAAGTACGCTGAATCAATTGAGGTAATCCCTTTCGATCTGGGCAGTATTGATATTGATACAATTGATGATTACAGAAATTTAGTGAAATAGCGTACTTTTAACCATGCTTATTGATTCATTTGACCGGGTTCATAATTATCTGAGAATCTCTCTTACAGACAATTGCAATTTGCGCTGCTTTTATTGTATGCCTGAAGAAGATTATGAATTTACGCCCCATTCAAGGCTGATGCAGCCCGAAGAAATTGAATCTTTAGCTAAACTCTTTGTCGATAATGGGGTCAGCAAAATACGGCTGACAGGTGGTGAACCGCTCGTGCGGAAAGATGCAGCAGATATCATCCTTCGACTTTCTAAACTGCCTGTCAAACTCACATTAACAACCAATGCTACCCGCCTTCATGATTTTGTGGATGTACTTGAAGAAGCAAAAGTGAGTTCATTAAACATTAGTCTGGATACACTTGATTCTGATAAATTCAACATCATCACCCGCAGAGATAGTTTTAAAAAGGTAATGGACAACATTCTCCTGATGATCGACCGAAACTTTCATGTAAAAGTGAATGTAGTGGTCATGAAAGGAATGAATGAGCATGAGATCAATGACTTTGTTGCCTGGACAAAGGATGTACCTGTCCACGTCCGTTTCATAGAATTTATGCCTTTTGAAGGTAATCGCTGGACTAGCAATCAGGTTTTTACCTGGAAAGAAATGCTGGAAGAAATCAGCAGAAAATACAGTCCGGTAGCGCTGAAGGGCGACATTCATGATACAGCAAAAAAATATAGCATCGAGGGCCATAAAGGCACTTTTGCCATTATTAGTACCATGAGTTCTCCATTCTGTGCGGGCTGCAACAGGATGAGACTTACTGCCGATGGCAAAATGAAAAATTGTCTTTTTTCTCAGGAAGAAACTGATCTTCTAACTGCACTTAGAAAAGGAGATGATGTTCTGCCACTGATTCAGGATAGTATCCGCTCAAAAGCAAAAGAATTGGGAGGACAGTTCACCAAAGATTTTGAAAAGATCCATACGGAGGATCTTCATAACAGAAGTATGATCAGTATTGGGGGGTAAGCTTGTTGCTCTGACTGCCAATCCCCAAATTTTATAGAAATTTAAATTTGCTTAACAAATTCAACAGGAATGCCGGCAGAATTTATTGAGGTTTCAGAAGCGCAAAATTTGATCAGAGAAAACATTAAAAGCCCTGATCCAATAAAAGTTTCCATTTCGGCGGCTATAGGCTTAATCCTTGCAGAAGACATTTATTCATTAACCGATGTCCCCCCCTTCAATCAGTCATCAATGGATGGATATGCCATAAATTATCAAGGCTGGAAGAAATACAATACGCTTAAAATTGAAGGCCTTGCTCAGGCTGGCCTGGCCGAACAGAATCTTTTGCAAGCAAATAACACATGCAGGATCTTCACCGGAGCTTCAGTCCCTCCGGGTGCGGATACTGTGGTGATGCAGGAAAAAGTTGATATTCAGAACGGTAAACTAATTATAAAAGACAGTAATTTAATAGCAGGCCAGAATGTAAGAGTTCAGGGTTCCGAAGCAAAAAAAGGTGAACTCGCACTTGAAAAGGGATGTTTGCTGAATGCACCTGCAATTGGCTTTCTGGCCGGACTGGGTATCCATGAACTCATGGTACACCCACGTCCAACTATCAGCATAATCCTCACAGGCAATGAACTCCAGCAACCCGGATTGCCACTGTCTTATGGTCAGGTTTATGAATCCAATTCTTATGCATTAAGTGCGGCAATCAGGGAATTGGGAATATTGAATGTAGATGTATTTTCAGCCGAAGACGATCTTAAAATTCTGACAGAAGTATTGGCAATTGCAATGGAACAAAGTAACCTGGTTTTGCTTACCGGCGGGGTAAGTGTTGGTGATTACGACTTTGTAATTCGTGCAGCAGAAGCAAACGGAGTAGAACAGATTTTTCATAAGATCAGACAAAAGCCCGGCAAACCGATCTATTTTGGAAAAAAAGATGATAAATATATTTTCGGTTTGCCCGGAAATCCTGCATCAGTATTAACCTGCTTTTATGAATATGTATATCCTGCAATCCAACTCTTAAGCAAGCGTGAGAAAGAACTGATCAGGATGAATGCAGTTCTGGAAACTGATATAAAAAAACCGGCTGGTCTTACACAATTTCTAAAAGCATATTTTGACGGAAAAACTGTAAAAGACTTAAAAGCACAGGAATCTTTCAGACTAAGTTCATTTGCAAAGGCTAATTGCCTGATCAAACTAGATCAGAATCGTACAGAATATTTGGCCGGAGAGGAAGTAGAAATTCATCTTTTACCTTCATTTTGAGAGAATGGAAAGTATCTATCTCTTTTACATTTTACTGTTTATTGTTGCCTTTCTCTACTCCTCTGTAGGTCATGGAGGTGCAAGTGGATATCTTGCACTTATGGCTATTTATGCTATTTCACCTGAGGTGATGAAGCCTACAGCATTGCTGCTAAACCTCTTTGTATCTTTAACCTCATTTTATCAGTTTTATAGAGGAAAGCACTTCAAATGGAATATATTTCTGCCACTTGCCATTGCATCGGTACCCATGGCCTTTGCCGGAGGATTGATTAGCATAGAGGCTGATTTTTACAAGAAAATCTTGGGTTTACTCCTGCTCATTCCCGTGATACGCTTCCTTTTCTTTGCCAACTTCCAGACAGAAGAGATCCGGAAAAACAATTTATTCCTGTCCATCCTTATTGGCTCATCCATTGGATTTTTATCCGGTTTGATTGGAATAGGTGGAGGAATCATTCTCTCTCCGGTCTTGCTGCTTTTAAAATGGACAGACCAGAAACAGACCGCAGCGATCAGTGCTTTATTTATTTTTGTAAACTCTTTCTCGGGTCTGGCAGGTCATCTGAGTAAGGGCATTCAGTTTAGTCCGGATATGATTAGCTATGTAGCCATTGCTTTTGCAGGAGGTTTATGCGGATCTTATTTTGGTTCATTGAAATTTAACCAGAATATTTTAAAAAATACACTGGCGATTGTGCTGCTGCTGGCAGGAATAAAGCTTATTTTTACATAAACAAATCGAATAATATGCAGGTACATCTTACTTTATTCGGGCAACTCGCAGATATCACAGGAAAAACAGAAATGATCCTTCACGATATCCCTGACACAGAAACACTGATTAAAACTTTGAATGAAATGTACCCATCTTTGGCGAATGCCAAATATGCTATAGCTTTAAATAAAAAAGTAATCAAAGAGAACACAAGTCTAAGCGGAGACAATAATATCGCATTATTACCACCATTTTCAGGAGGCTGATTATGAGCAATCCCACAAAGAACAATAGATACCAGCGACAGATCTCCCTGAAAGAGCTTGGTGAAATTGGCCAGCAAAAGCTAAAGGATGCAAAAGTACTGGTCATTGGTGCAGGTGGTTTGGGTTGTCCGGCCTTGCTTTATCTGGCGGGTGCAGGAGTTGGCAGGCTTGGGATTGTTGATTTCGATCTGGTTTCTCTAAGTAATCTTCACCGTCAGGTTTTATTCACTGTTCATGATATCGGCCTTTCAAAAGCTTTGAGAGCCGGGGATGTGCTGGAACAGATCAATCCGGATATTGAGGTCATTGTATTCAACGAAAAAATAAGTAATGCCAATGCACTTGACATAATCAAGGGCTTCGATATTATTCTGGACGGAACAGATAATTTCGCGAGCAGATACCTCATTAATGATGCTTGTGTAATTCTGAAGAAAACACTCGTCTATGGTGCCATATCCCGTTTTGAGGGTCAGCTTGCCGTTTTCAATCATCCTTCAGATACAAAAATAGCAGTCAATTACCGAGATCTTTTCCCTCAGGCACCCGCAGATGGGGAAGTTTTAAATTGTGAGGAAGCCGGTGTAATTGGGGTACTTCCCGGAATCATTGGAACCATGATGGCGAATGAAACCATTAAACTGATCACCGGTATTGGAAATGCACTGATCAATCGTTTGCTAACCTACAATTCTCTCAACAATCATTTTTTTGAGATGGAATTACTCGCGATGCCTGAAACCGGAAAAATGATTCCGGAAGATGCCGGGGCATTTCTAAAATTCAACTATGATTGGTTTTGTTCAATTCATTCAGCTTTTGAGCTGAGTCAGGAGGAGTTTGAAGAAAAAATCCATGACAAAAACATCCAGTTTGTGGATGTAAGGGAATCGGGAGAAACACCTCAGGTAGAAGATTTTGACCATATAAATATTCCCTTGAGCAGGCTGAAAGATCAAATTCCTGATATAAAAGCCGAAACGATCATTCTTTTCTGCCAGAGCGGCAAACGAAGTGCAGGTGCTGCTGAGATACTGTCCAAGCATTTTGGCAAGTCGAGAAAAATATATAGTTTAAAAGATGGAATCGCCGGTTGGCAGAAATCCAAATTGTAAGCAATGTTAGAAAGAAAACCTAAAAACATCTTCAGTCAGGGTGCCATTCCTGCAACATTCATTGCCGAAAGCATCCAAAAACACAGTACCCAGAAAGCAATCGGAGGCCATAGTATATTTTTGGGCCAGGTTAGGGCAGACGAAACCGGGAACGGTAAAGTAAGAGCCATCGATTTTACCGCCTTCGAAGATATGGCAATTGAAAAAATGCATCTGATCAGGGAGGATATTTTTGCCAAATACCCACTAACCTGTATGCATGTGCATCACAGCCTCGGAGAGGTTGCAGCGGGCGAAATTTGCTTATTTGTATTCACCTCATCAGCGCACCGAAAAGCTGCAATGGACGCCTGCAATGAAACCGTAGAAAGACTGAAGGCTGAACTACCTGTCTGGGGGCGGGAGATTATGGAAGATCATTCTCACCAATGGAAAGTAAATAAATAAAAATTATGCAATCCACAGCATCAAGCCCACAGGAATATTTCGACTCCCTTCCGGAAGACCGGAAGGAAGGGATGAATCGCCTAAGAAAGGTAATTCTCGACAATCTGCCAAAGGGCTTTTCGGAGGAAATGAGTTATGGAATGATTGGCTATGTTGTGCCACATTCCATATATCCTGCAGGATATCATTGCAATCCTAAATTACCACTACCCTTTATAGGGCTTGCTTCCCAGAAAAATTTTATTGCATTTTACCATATGGGGTTATATGCTGATAAGAAAACAATGGATTGGTTTCTTGAAGAATATCCCAAACATACTTCCGCTAAAAGAGACATGGGTAAAAGTTGTCTGCGGTTTAAAAAACCCGAGCAGATACCATACGAACTAATTGGGCAATTGGTCAAAAGAATTAGTGTAGAAGATTGGATTGGTATTTACGAAAGAAATTTTCGCAAGCAGTAATTTGTTTAGCTCCAGATCCTTTCTGCGTCAGCCTTGGCGGCAGGCAGGAATGACACCCTCCCATTTGCAATTATCAAGTGAAGTTAACAAAAAATCAGAGTACCAACCTAACACCTGAAATGCTATCTCTTTTCTGATCTCAGAATTACGAGAGGCTTGCCAGATACTTGTTATACTACTGTTATACCATACCTATATCGGTATAAGGTCGGTATAAGGACCCTATAAGGTCGGTATAAGCTTACGTGAATTGTTTATGGAGAAATTGATAACCTGAAGTATTTATCAATATACTAAAAAATAGGGTCAAAAACAAAGATTAATCATTCTCAACCCGATAGCTCAACTGTCAACTATCAATTGTCAATTGATTAACCACATTCTCGCACATCTCATGAGTCAGCAAGGCATCCTGCATACTGAATTGAGGTTTGTTACCATTTTCAAGTGTCTGGAGGAAATCCTGAATAATACTTTCAAAACCGCGTTTCGATAAAGTCGATTCCCAGTCGTTAATTCCGCTTGAGATTTCGGTCTTTTGACGCATGGTACTCAAGTTGGTCATATTAACAACGGTCTTCTTTTCTTCTGTGCTAAATATTTCTACTTTCTCCTCGAGGGTGCCTGAATCCCTGTTCATAATACCAATAGCAGTAGAACCATTTTCAGCAATCAGTTGAACCACAACATGATTCAATAATCCATCCCTTTTCATACCTCTTATCAGGACTTCTTCAACCGGTCTGTCAAAAAGATAGCGCATGGTATCAAGAACATGAATAAAATCATCGAAAACGAAGGTTCTTATATCCCCCGGGAGGGAATGACGATTCTTTTGAAGAATGATCATGTTCGGATCTTTGACCTGCTTCAGTTCCCGGTAGGCCGGAGCATATCTTCTGTTAAAACCAACCATCAGATTCAGGCCTCGGCTTTCTGCGAGATCAATCAGCCTTTTGGAAGAAGCAAAATCATAAGTTATAGGTTTATCCACATACACATGAATATTATGCCTGAGAAGCTGTTCTATGATACTTTCATGGGATTCAGTTGAAGTATGAACAAATGCACCTTTGATACCACTTTCGAGGATAGATTCAAAGCTGAGATGAAGATTAGTAATTCTGTATTGCCTGCCGATTTGGGTAAGACGCTCCTGATTACGGGTAAAAAGGTGAATTTCGAGATCCTTGCTGCACAATACCGGAAGATATGCCTTTTGAGCGATATCCCCTAAACCGATGATGCCGATTTTTAACATGGGTGAGAGTTGTAATTTGTATACTATGTGTTGTGTGTTCGTCCTATAACTCAACTCTAAGTCACCGGATGGTTTTGACCACTTCCTTCTTCAGTACGCCCCAAAATTCCGGATCTTCGCCTCCCAGCACCCAAACAGAAATACCTCTTAAATTGTATTTTTTCAGAACATCCAGCTTTGGTTTCAATGAACGGGCATCCTCTATAAACAAATACTCAAACACTCCGTCATTATCCCACATTGCCCAGTTAACCTGAGCTTTTTCATGCCATTGTTTTACAGCATTATACTGTCCGAGAAGATGCTGAACCATAGGATATTTGGCACTCCGGCCATTTGCGAAACCTCCCCTTTCTTCCGTATAGTCTGTAAACCAGTGAACCGAATAATTTGGAATCCCCATAGACAGTTTACCCGGTGCTACTCCCTGAGCAAGAAGATGTTTGATCACTTTTTCCATCCATTCCGGACTGGCAACCGGTCCCGGAGGGGTACGCCTGGTATGCTGATCATAGGTCATGATGGATATAAAATCGCCGATCTCTGAAAGCTCTTTCAGTGAATATCCTGCACGCCAGTTTTCATATAAGAACAGATGATAGGCAGAGGGTCCGCCAACATTTTCCGTTGCATGGACCAGAGCTGCAGATAGCTGAAGATCTGCTTTATGCAAGGCATCCGCTGTTTCTTTAAAATACAGGGTAAAATTATCCATATCGGAGATATGCAGACCCTCAAGATCAAATTGCCAGCCGTCCAGATCATACTGTTTAGCATATTCCAGCATCATTTCAATGGATCGTTTACGTGCCACAGGATTTGAAACAATATCGTGAAGCAATTTCTGATTGAAGCCGCTGTTGACTATCAAAGGCATTACTTTGACATGATTGGCCTTTGCCAGAGCAAGCACCCGGGGGTCAACCGAACCCGAAAGTACACCTTCTTTGCTGACAAGAAATGTTTGCGGGCAAACGATGGAGATCTGGGCAGCATTGGCCTTAAAACTTTCAAATGATTCGGGAGTATTCACCATGTAAAACAGGTTCTCAGACCTGGTTTGGGCATGGTTTTCTGTGGCAATACCCAAAAGGAGCAGAAAAACAGCTATTAAAATTTTCATAGAATCAATTTTAGGTTAGAACAGGCTTAAATATACTTCATCAGCAGATAATTTCAATCATCCGTTGAATGGAATCTTCTGATGAGCAGACCGGATCAAAGCTGACAGGGTTTGGAACCCTGTCAGCGTTTAAATTTATACTCCTGCGATTCTTCTCTTGTATTCTGCAAGAGCATCTTCCAGTCTCTCTTTGGCCGTATCATCCCCAGGAACATTATGCGAAGGATGAATGAATAATTTAACACCTCTGTCTGCAAGAATTTCTGCTACTGTAGTCACGGTCATCCATACACAGGTTATAAAAGCCATCGTTGAAACCGGGCCTACCTTATCCTGATGGTTTTTAAGTTTCACTGAGGCATCTCCAATAGGTGCGCAGGTATCAACAACATGATCAGCTATATCAAAAATTGTTTTACCGCTTGAGTGACGGGTCTTTTTACCCACCGCTTCAGAGGCTGATCCGAAAACGATCACTTTCATCCCCTTCTTTTTCGCTTCCAGTGCAACATCAATATTCACATTATTGATACCGGTATGGGAGAAAAGCCACATCGTATCCCGGGTATCGAAAGTATAACCCTTCATAATTTCAACTCCATAGCCTTCTACCCTTTCAAGAAATACAAACTGGTGTACTCCCATCTCACCGGTTATCCTGGTAAAGAAGCTCAGGGGTAATTCGATCATCGGGTGAAAACCTACGAATCCGCCTATCCGCGGATACATCTCTTCCACCGGAATAGTTGCGTGACCGCAACCAAAAGTATGAACCCAGCGGCCTGCTTCAATTGAATCGGCCATTATCTCCGCAGCTTTGCGGATGTTTTCCATTTGAGTTTCCTCGATCCGGGTCATAATATCCCGTGCATTCTTAAGCCATTGTTGTGCTAACATATTATTGTTTTTTTATAGTGTTATAATTGAGTTTCTTAATAATCGTAAATGTGAGGACCACCATGAGGGCAATCTCGAAATAGGCCACAGTGGTTAAATGCTTTATTCCATAAATTTGAGCGATCATGCCCATCAGGTAATTGACCATCATATTTCCCAGAAGGGCAGTTACCAGCACAAAGCTGAATGCGGTAGCCGAAAGATCGGAATACCTGGCGCCAACAATGCCCAGCATGACCGGAAAACCGGCTGCAAGGCCGGCACCAATCAGTATCAGTCCGCTAACGGCTATTGGAAACGATTGTCCTGCTTTTAAAAATGTACAACCGAGGAAAAGCAAAAAGAATGATATAATCAGAATGTTCGGTGATTTAACATTACGGAAGATACTGATGATTAATAAGCGCATCACTGCCATCCCTGCAACATACAATGAAAGAGCAAAAAGTGCCTTGTTTTGTGAAATGGAGAGTTGTCCGATCAGGTAGCTGGTGGTCCAGTTATTGATAATTCCTTCAAAACTGCTCTGGCAAAACAGAAACAGAGAGATCAGTATAAGGGTCTGATCCTGAATCAGTTTAATTCCCTTCAATAGGGGTAAACCACCCAACTGCTTAGGCGGCGGAAACCTGATTGAAATAAAAAATACAGTAGCAATAAGCGTCAGGAAACTAACATAGGAAATGACCTTGCTGAAGCTGAAAAGGTTCTCAAGCACCCCCAGTATTAAGGGCATGCCCAATGCCCCTATTGCAAAAAAGACCCCTAACAGGCTCAGATTAGAACGCTTGTTCACAAGGCTGATATCGGAAACAACCGCATTTGCAACTCCATTTATCGCACCGCATGCGAGTCCAAATAGAAATATATACATTTTTAGCAGGCTGATCGATGCAGTATGGGCGATTCCCTGAAATCCCGTAAACATTAACAGGCATGAAATAATAAGAAATACTTTATACCCATATTTATCACAAAGTGGGCCGAATATCAGAGAACCGGTCAAAATGCCTATTGGCAAGATCGAAAACAAGGAACCGGTCGACAAATCATCAAGGGAAAATTTAGCTTTCAATCCGGTAGCAACCGAACCAAGGGTGATCAATCCGATACCGAATAGTAACATACCGAGGCAGGCCGCAAAAAAAACTAATCTGGATCTATACATATCTAAGGATTTATATATTTTTAACCGATTGCAATGCGAGATAAGCGGCTCCAATCACACCCGCATTTCCCCCTGCCCCCGACTCTTCCATACTTACCTGCGTTGCAGATATCGGTTGCGCCCATTTATTAGCTTCCTGCTGAATATCTGAGATAAACTGTACCCCCGGCCCAAACACCCCTCCTCCGAAAATGATCTTTTCAGGATTGAACAGACTGATCAGATTCGCCACGGCCATACCCCAGAATTCGACACATTGTTTCATAACCTCCACAGCCAGCCTATCCCTTTTCTCATACGCATTAAACACATCAGCAGCGGTAATGTTTCCGGGATCCCCATCCCTAAGTTCACCTGAGTACTCCGGCATGGAAGCAAGCAGTTCTCTTGCCACCTTGGCAATACCCTCACCTGAAGCGTGGTACTCAAAACATCCGCAGGAAGTATATTTTTCCTTAAAAGGACGATCAAGGGCCATCCATCCAATACATCCTGCAATATCCTGAGACCCACGTAATATGTTCCCGTTGATTAAAATGCCCGCGCCAATGCCGGTACCAACTGATAAATAGATCGCATCTTTGCAGCCCCTGGCATTACCCTGCCAGAGTTCACCTAAAATATAACAGGCGCGGTCACTGTCAATACTTACCGGGATAGTACCACAAAGTGCCTGCAACTCTTTTAATAAAGGATAGTCTTCCCAGCCCTTAATATTGGGAGCCCAGACGGTTCCGCTTTTGCTCCTGCTAATTCCCGGGACTGATACACCCACTGCGCGTACCGGATCTTTAGCTTCAATTTCAAGAAAACCTTTTAGCACATCACATATTAACTCAGCAACTGATGAACCCGTCCGGTGATCAAGCGCTGCAGTTTCCTTTTTAAGGAGTTCACCACTTTCACTGAACATTGCAATTGCCACTTTAGTGCCGCCTAAATCAATTCCAAGTACTGACATAAAATCCTCATATTCTAAATTCAACTTATATTTGCTTTAGGCTGATAAATGTGTACCCTCTTTTTTTTAGCTCCCTTAGTAATTCATCCAACCTGTTATAAAATTTATCTGCCCTGCGTGGATCAGTTCCAATATGCATAAGTAAAATAAACCCGTTCAAACCGTTCGGATCTGTTTCATCCCTGCTGATAACCGAACGGAAAATCTCATCAGATGATTTGTATAATGATCCCATCTCAGGGAAAGTATAATCTGCAGCTGAGCGTGTTCCCGGAGAAAAATTTATAAGTTTAAACCCCATTTCAACTGTCCAGTTCGCAATTGTCTGGTTGTACCATTCATAAGGTGGTAAAAAGTATAGTGCATCAGTTTTCTTAATCCCGAAAGCTGCCATACGTCCGTAATTATTATCCAGATCTGTTCTGAACTGCTCCCTACTGACAAGTAAACTATCCCTTTGGGTCCAGTCGGCATACAAAAGATGCTTATCTGAATGAGCTCCCAGATAATGTCCATAACTTTTGAGTCTCCGGATCAGGGGAGCAAAAGCCGGATTCGAATAAAAATTTCCAGTCAGAAAAAATGACGCGGGAACTTTATTTTTCTGCAAAGCCTCTCTGATCACATCTCCTCCATCAGCGAATTCATCTCCAGTAAAAACCAGGCTGATCTCCTTTTTGGAAACATTACCACGGATGATTGCCCCGTTATTATCAATAATTACTTTTTTTCGGGAGCCCCCTCTCCTGAGTCATTTTCCTTTGCAGCCAGTAAATAGATCAATGTTGCTGTTCCATCCATTGTCGGTTCATTGGTACTGTAATCCCCGATATCATCATGATAAACAGCTAGCTTGGATTGAAATTCTGCAAATTCATCAGGCTGCAGTAACTTTATACCAATAAGGTTATTGAATATATTGCCATAAACAGGTCCATCAACCAGGCCGCCATCAAGCGGATAATTATGTAATAATGTAAATGAAGAATGGGTATCCACAGGCGTTTCTCCTTGAGCTGGCAGACCAAAGACCATACTGGTACCCCATGGATTCAGGCCAAACAACCAGTCGAAACTTGCCTGTTCAAGTTGAATATAGGTATCATCACCCGACATTTTGCGATACAGATAACATTGTATTGCAAATGCCGCTGTTAAATTATTAGAACACCAGATAAAGGGAATTCCCCTGTAAAAAGCATTACCCTTTGCTTTTTGCCATACTTTCTCAATTCCTGCCTTGTAATAACTGATAAGTTTTGCCTTTTCCTCACCATTTGCCTTCTGTGCCAGTTCATAATGCCCCATATTCAGAAAAGGATACCACTGATAATGATTCGCGGTATCGGCTCCAAACCAGGGTGTGATGGTTTCCTCCTTGCTGTATTTAAGCCCCTGTTCAAGGTATTTTTTTTCTCCGGTAAGCTGATAAATGGATGCCGCACCCAGTTCCATATCATCAACCCAATTTCCTTCAGCATAGATATAAGGTGATTTAACCGAAGCTGTTTGCGCGAGTCCGGGTTTAGCCAGACCAAATTCATAGGCCGAAAGCGAACGGCTGCGGTATGTATCAGCCAGAAACTGATCTTTTGAATTGTAAACCTGCGACGCCAGGGCAAATGCGCTTGCAAATTTTCCTGCCGTTGAGGCCGCACCTGTAGCCTTATTCTTAAATTTACCTAATCCCTGAGGCTCACCAGTAATGAAATAAACAGGCCTCCCGGTACCTTTTCCAAAACCATAATCAACCGAATCAACATCCGGCATGTGGTATCCGGCATGATCGCGGTCATCAGCGATCTGATTAAACATCCAGTCTTTACGCGGATGCATTTTCAGCAGCCAGTCAAGCCCCCATTTTGCCTCATCAAGCACATCCGGCGTCCCGTTCCTACCGTCAAGACCGTTTGTAAGATACTGATCAACAAATACTTCAGGAAAATCGCGGTAAGCAGCAAGAAGATTGTAGGTAGCATTGGCCGAAGTAGTTGAATACTGAAGATAATCAGATGCATCATGCCAGCCACCTGTTACATCCACATAGGTATGTTCAGGCATCGGACCATAAACTGTATAACCATCGAGTGGATGGCAGGTCTTCCTCAGGTATGGATTATATCCGCATCGTTGTTGTCGCATGTAGCGTAAAGCGAAATCAGCGGCACCTTTATACGTATCATTTCCAATCTTAAATTCCGTCGACCTGACGGAGCCTGCCTGAAGATAATAAGTCCCGGCAGATCTAAACTCTGTAAAATCAAGGCGAAAAGATCTACTGAAAGGGCCGTAAGCTCCGAAATCTTTACTGACAACTTTCTTCAGAACCACTTTAGACGAAGATGCATCAACCAGTTCAAAGTATTTAAACCTTTCTGAATTCTTTGAGCCCAGAACGGCCACTTTCACAGCAGAATTCAGATAACCCATTTGATTAATCCTGATCCAGGATTCAGGCTTTTCCTGTGCGGAAATGCATATCGCTGAAAACTGAACAAGAAAGAATAAAAAAACGGTTTTGATTGTTTTCATAAAAAAGTTAAATATGCGACATTGTGCTGTTTTACATTTCAAATATATAAATATTGCATTATTACGCAAAACTAATTTTATAATACATCTTCAAATTAATCGTCTTTATATTAGCTCAAGACAAAGCATTAAATTTATATTTGAGTGCCAAAAAAATATTAAAACCCAGAACATGTTACAAGAAGAACGGCAAAGTCTGATTTTAAATGAGATTAACCTACGCAACAAGGTTCATACAGCCGATTTATGCTCCCTTTTCGATGTTTCTCTGGATACAATTCGGAGAGACCTTACTGAACTTGAGAAGAACGGGAAAATAATAAAAGTACATGGGGGCGCTTTATCCAAAAGCTTTCATCAGCCTTTCCAGCCACCTGCGGTTTATGCTCAGGAAAAGAAAAAGATCATTGCAAAGAAGGCCCTGAATCTTATACAGGACGGCATGTTTATTCTTACTGGCGGAGGAACAATCATGCTTGAATTAGCAAGAATGATCCCTGAAAATCTAAAAGGCACCTTCTTTACTGTCAGTCCGCTTGTAGCACTTGAAGTAGCACAACGTTCTAGTGTTGATGTAATCCTGCTGGCTGGTCAGCTCTCACCTAATTCTTATATTTGCACAGGCGCTTCTGTTGTCAGTCAGCTTGCAGAGATAAAAGTTGATTTATGCTTTTTGGGATCAAATGGCTTATCTGTAGATGAAGGACTTACGGATTATGACTGGGATGTTGTTCAAACAAAGAAGGCACTGATCAAATCCTCTAAAAAAACGGCACTTTTAAGTATCACTGAAAAACTTGATTGCAGCCATAAACTTCAGGTATGCAATATCAATAGTCTGGATTACCTGTTTACAGAAAGCGATCCGAATCATGAAAAACTTAAGAAATATGCGAAGGAAGTAAAAGTGGTATAAATGTCATGAGAGGTGAGAGGTGAGACGTTAGATGTGAGATGTGAGATGTGAGAAATGAGAGTTGAGAATGGATAATTTGCTCATTATAAAAACAAAGGCCACCCCCAGATAGGGGACGGCCTTTATTTTATCAAAACCAGCAGTAAAACTTATTGCGTATCCCACCAAACTCTTCCCGATAAGAGATCTCCTCCGGGAACGGCATCATGGGCAGGTTTATAATTTACCGGGTTCGTATTTGCCTCTCTTACCGGATAAGGAAAGCGGCGGGGAATAGTATTACCTGTAACATTTGCAGGATAATTAGTTGGAACAAGGGCCGGAATTCCCGTTCTTCTCCAATTGCTCCATGATTCATAGAAATCTAACATAGTAGCGGCGTTGATCCAGTACTGTGTGTTGATCTGACTCAATGCATTTGCGGGATCATAAGAATTTGCTGTCAAAAAATCATTGGCTACAGTTTCACTGATTGCTGCAGACGCATTATACTGACTCAGAAAAGTTATGGCAGCTCTGACACCATTCTTGTAATGATCCCCGGCACTGCCACCTATTCCAAATCTGACCGCTGCATCTGCCAGAAGCAATTCAGATTCAGCATAAGTGAGAATAAAGGTTGGGCCATCATTATTCCTGAAAATAGCAGAAGGTCCCGAATAAGAAAGTCTGTCACCCGGATATTGAGGTGCAGTACTGATATTCCTGATTGTACCCACGTCATACCCATTAGGCATTCCTATCTGACTGGCAGGAACATTATTATTACCATTCCGCACTGAAATTACGCTTAACCTGGGATCATTTGTATTTTTTAGATGATTGATAAATGTTTGTGACCATTTAATCTCCACATTTTCAGGAGGGCCATTTAATACCTGACTATTCCGGTTTATGGTGGCACGCCCTCCAGCAGCATTATTAACCAGAAATGCATTATCACTATTACTCTGCATAGTTTTTCCAAGCACTTTCTGAACATAAGTTTTGGCCAGATCTGGCTTAGCCTTGGTAAGACGCATTGCAGCACGTAATATTAATGTATTACCAAAACGTTGCCATTTTAGGATATCGCCATTGTAGAATGCATCACCAGTTGGCTTATCAGCAGCCGGATCCAGACTATTTGTTGCCTCTTCCAGTTCCTTTAAAATATCCATATAAATAGCCTCCTGATTATCGTATTTTGGAAAATAGGCCTTACTGTAATACCCCATTCCAGCCTCAAAATATGGCACATCACCATACAAATCAGTAATACGCTGAAGGATCATAGCCTTCATAATGCGCCCTATCTGATGAAGGTTTTTGTACTGAGCTTTTGCTCTGGTAAATTCCACCAGGTCAACAACCGGCTTCACCTGTTCAGGGTATGCAACATCCCAGTATGCGGTAGCATAAGCTGCATTCAATGTATATTTATCACCTGCCCAGTATCCAAGGGTGGTTGAGAACTGCTGCATCATGGTAGAGCAATAGATCAGGTTAGACCTCCATGTTTCATAACTAAAATCTGTTGAACCAGTATAGGTTAGCTGGGAGGTGGTGAGCAGATAATTTGGGTTAAAATTATTGCTGCCGTATGCCACAGGATTGGTATTCAGTTTATCAAAATTATCGGTACATCCCACAATCAGAAACGCTGCCAAAAAGACAACCTGAATGTATTTTTTACAAATCTTTTTCATGCTTTGAATTTTAAAGTTTATTTACTTAGAATTTTACTGCCAGGTTTAAGCCAAAGGTCCTGACAGGAGGTACTCCTCCAAGCTCCAGACCCTGACTAATACCACCATAACTGGCCTCAGGATCAATATTATCCGTCTTTTTCATCAGGATGAATAGATTCCGGCCTACAAAACTTAAGGAAGCCCCTTTCACAAGATTATCAAACATAGCAGGCGGGAAGGAATAGCCAAGGGTAAACTGACGGAACTTTATAAAACTTGCATCATAAACGAACATTTTGGAAACGTTGGCTGCACTTTGGGTATAATAGGTTTGGGCATTGATCGAGCCGAAACTTTTCTCCCGGTCTAATGTTCCTTTATGTAAACCGCTGGTGTATCCTATAGCATCGGTGGCAGAAAAGATCTTTGCCCCGAACTTCCCATCAATCAGGAATGACAAATTAAGCCTTTTATAAGAGAACTCATTGTTCCAGCCAGCTGTCCATTTATGGTAGGCTGAGCCCCAGGCAGTTAGTGTACCCCTGTCGGGAATCCCATTGGCCAGCAGTACGATATTCCCATTGGCATCGTATTTATTATCGAAAGCCATAATCTGATTAGAAGATTTTCCAACTATATTCTGAGTAAACCCAGTTCCTGTCCTGGAAGTTGCTACAGCCAGTGAGCCCTGGCCTGCGGATAAAGATAAAACCTTATTATTGTTGACAGAACCGTTAAAAGAAGAAGTCCAGACAAAAGAACTCCCTTTAATAGGCGCTCCCGTTATTAATGCTTCAAAACCCTTATTTTCCAGTTCTCCGACATTAAGCACCACTCCGGAGTATCCGGAAGTTGTTGAAGCGGGTGCTGAAAGGATTTCATTACTGGATCTTTTGTTATACCAGCTCAGATCAAGCCGTAAACGGTCCTTAAATACTCTGAGTTCTGTACCGATCTCAAGTTCCCTCGCATTAGATGGCTTTAGTTCATTATTAGGTATAGAACTGTTGCTGATTACTCCAAGGGGCTGCCCGTTTAGCTGTGCTGGAAGAAGTCCGTAGGTCAGCAAGGTTTGATAAGGCCCTAGCCCCCCTCCTACATTAGCCCAGCCTGCCCTTAGCTTACCAAAATTAAGCCAGCTATTGTTGAGAAGCTCAGAAAATACAAAGGAACCACTTATCGAAGGATAAAATATATCCAATTTATCTGAAGGCCATAATGCAGAGAACCAGTCATTACGTCCCGAGGCATTCAAATAGAACATGCCTTTATATTCGATATCGAGAGTACCATATATTGCCTGAACATCAGATCTGGGTCTGAAATATTGAATTGACTGATTTTTGGCATTCAGGATATTATATACATAAGGCACCGCAAAATTGAGTCCGTTTTGAGTTGTACTTTCAGATCTGGCCTGCATCAGATTAGCTCCTGCGCTTGGAGTAATTTTAAGATCAGGTAAAATTTTAAATGACCGCCCTCCTAAATAGATATCAGCATTGAATTGTGAAACCTTACTGAATCGTTCCGAAATATGCTGATTAGCAAGCGGATAATAAGCCGTGCCATTGGGAACAACACTTGTATAACGATCATTATAAGAATCCTGGCCGCCACGTAATTCTATAAAAAATCCACCTTCGAATGTATATCGGGCACTTGCAGATCCAATCAAACGGTTCCGCAAAGTATTATTTACAAAATATTTGCTTGTAAACCAGGGGTTTGTTGCGTAAGCATTATTAACGAACTGTAATTCCGTACCATCGGCTTTAGTGCCCGGTTTCAGAGCCCTGACATCAACACTGGTTGGAAGGAACATCACGTTATAGTTTGAATTTCCGGCAAGATCACCCAGTATCGGTCGGTTATCCGCTTTATCTCTTATCATATTTGCCCGGGCATCAATGGTCAGCCTTTTAGATAGATTAAAGCTTCCGGAAAAATTGAAGGTCTGTCTTTGCAAATCAGAATTAGGAACTACAGAAAGGTTTCCCAGGTTACTGGCCGAAAACCTTATAGATCCTTCACCAAAATTCTTACTGAATGCTATTGTATTTGTAAAAGTTCCGCCAGATCGGTAAAAGTTTTTAATATTATTTTTCTGAGCAGAATAAGGACGCAGAACTCCGTCAAACTGAATAACATCAGTGCCATCAAGCTTTGCTCCCCAGCTCGAAGATCCGGTATCAAACGCCGTCGACTGGTTTGCAGGCTTATTATTATTACCGCCATTACCGTAAACATATTGCCAGTCCGTTAAATTCATCACTTGTTCTGAAACGTAATTTGAATTAAATTCAACAAGACCTTTGTCTGTACCACTTTTAGTTGTTATCAAAATCACACCATACTTTGCACGAAATCCATATAAAGCCGAGGCTGCAGCGCCTTTCAATACAGAAATTGAAGCAATATCATCTGGATTAATATTTGAAATACCATCACCCAAATCCGGGGATCTGGAATACTGACCCTCATTATTACCTTGCGGCTCATTATTTATGGGGATCCCATTTACTACATAGAGTGGTTGATTATTCCCCGACAAACTGGAAATACCTCTGATAATAACATTGGCCGACGAGCCTGGCCCTCCTGAAACAGAATTGACATTCACACCAGCCACTTTACCAACCAGGGAGTTAGCAATATTAGTCTCCCTTGCCTCAGTAAAATCAGATCCCTGAATCTCAGTTACCGAATAGCCTAATGCTCTACGCTCTCTTTTAACCCCAAGCGCGGTTACGACAACCTCCCCCAGCTGTGAAACATTTTCCTGAAGGACGGCAACAATACCCACATTCCTGTTATTAAGAGCCAGTTCCATGGTCTTATAGCCAGTATAGGATATGATCAAAGTACCAGATATATCAGCTTCAATAACAAATTCTCCTTTGCTATCAGTTGAAACGGTATAATTGCCACCTTTTATCCTGATACTGGCTCCTGGTAAGGGTTCTCCTTTATCGTTGGTCACTTTCCCTTTGATAGGGATCATCAATTCATGCCCGGGATATGTGCATTTTGGCATAATGGGAGCAGCATATCCAAATACCACCCCGGATGTGAGCAAAAAAACGCATAGCAGCCCAGACTGCAAGCACTTCCTTGTTTTGCTTAAGAGTAAAGAAATAATTTCCATAATCAGATTTTTAGTTAAAAATATACAAATGCTGTTTTATGCAATAAAAATATATAATTATATTAATAATGCAAATTAAATTATTGATCTCTAAATAATTATATAGATTTATTTGAAAAATAATCTTAAATAGCTAATTATCAAATATTTATTATCATTAATTCTATTTGCATTATTTTGCTGTTTTTAAAAATAACCTGTTTAAAACTTAAAATAGCTTCCCGAAGCTGCCGGCAATCCTCTTCCTTTAAGAAAGCTATAGGCAAAATGATTTTGAGAAGACAGAACATCGAGCCATTTTTATTCTGCCATTTGAGACAAATATTAATCAGACATGAAATGAACTATGAATAATAAAAGGCTTACCTTTATTTAGCCCCTTAGAAGGGTTGTAACCCCATTTATATAAATCAACATGGAAATAACCAAAGATCTCAGGCTGGCAGTTCTCATTGATGCTGACAATGTCCCCTATGCGAATGTAAAACCCATGTTTCAGGAAATTGCCAAATACGGTACGCCCACATTTAAAAGGATTTATGCCGACTGGACAAAACCAACCGTTTCCGGTTGGAAAAAAGTTTTATTGGAGAATGCAATTACCCCTATTCAGCAATACAGCTATTCGACCGGTAAAAATGCCAGCGACAGTGCAATGATCATTGATGCGATGGATATTTTATATTCCGGGAAGGTAGATGGGTTTTGCATCGTTTCAAGCGACAGTGATTTTACGAGGCTTGCTACCCGGTTAAGGGAAGCGGGAATGATGGTTATCGGTATCGGAGAGAAGAAAACCTTAATCCCTTTTATCACGGCTTGTGATAAATTTATCTATATCGAGATCCTGAGTGCAGAAGAGAGCAGCACGGAGGAAGCTGCATCTGACGAAACCCAATTAAGCAGAAAATCAAAGAAACCCCTTAAGAAGAAAAATGCACCGCTGAATAATATTGATAAAGAGCTTATCAAACTGATCAGCGACAGTATTTCTGATCTTGAAGATGAGAATGGCTGGGCGTATCTTGGGAACCTTGGAAATTTACTTTTGAAAAAGAAACCTGATTTCGACTCCAGGAATTATAATTACCCTAAACTACTTCCCCTGATAAAAAACCTGAATAAATTTGAATTTGATGAAAGGGTATCTGGAAAAGGAAATATTAAACATGTTTACATAAGGAGTAAATTAGCAAATGAGTAAATGTGCAAATTAGTAAATTAGCAGATGAGCAAATTATATACAGACCATTTGCTAATTATCAATTGTCAACTGAATTAATTTTTCACCGACATTTTTACGACATTCACCGAGAAGAGCAGTAAGCTCGCCTAATAAGTATTTTACATCAGATCATAAGACCTTAGTTTTGAATCAAATATTATAGCCATGCAAAATTCTAACAGCTCAAATCAAAAATCAGGTAAAGCCTTAGTAGGCTTAGTTTTACTTGGCCTGGGGTTCATACTATTACTGCGTACTTTAGACATTTTCTTTATACCAACATGGATTTTCAGCTGGCCTGTATTTATGATTCTGATTGGTGTTTTCATCGGCTCTCGTCAGGGATATGATCGTCCGTCTGCATTTATGCCGATTGCCATAGGAGCATTATTCCTGAGCAATAAGATAATACCGGGCATGGAACTGGGCAGATTTTTCTGGCCATTCCTGATTATTGGTCTTGGAACCTGGTTAGTATTTGGCCGAAAGAAGGACTTTAAGTCTGAAGATTTTACAAACTGGGATAAAAGAGTAGACTCTGAGAACAGTGATACAAACTTTACCGGGGAAGCTCAGGAAAGACCTGCTTCCGGGCCATTAACGGAAGACAAAATTGAATCTGTGTCAATATTTGGTGGAGTAAAAAAGAATATTGTCTCCAAGAATTTTCAGGGAGGAGAAATAGTTAATTTCTTTGGAGGCTGTGAGATCAATCTGATGCAGGCTGATATCAAAGGCAGGGTAAAGATCGAAGTTGTACAGGTATTTGGTGGTACTAAAATCATTGTTCCTGCAAACTGGACTATACATTCAGAAATGGTAGCCATTTTCGGGGGGATTGAAGACAAACGCCCTCCTCAATTAAATGCAATTCCGGATAAGATTCTGGTTATAGAAGGTACATCCATATTTGGAGGAATAGATATTAAGAGCTTTTAACCTGAGCAAAAGACTCTCCTGTTAAAAAACAACAGCTATCAACCTATAAATTATACAGCTATGAACTGGTATATCGCTAAACTTATTTTCAGAATTACCTGTGGCAATGGAAATCACCAGCCACAATTTGATGAACAACTCCGACTGATCAGTGCTTCTGGCGAGAAAGAAGCACTTAGAAAAGCTCAGAAGCTTATCAGGGAAGAAAAGCTTATTATGGAAAACAAGGATCGGTCAGCTATCCGATGGGATTTTATCAATATGACTGAGCTTTATCAGGTAGACGAACTAAAGGACGGATCTGAGATATATTGTAATATTCTTGAAGTGAGTAATGCTGAAGAATATATTGAAATGAGTAATCAAAAAGCATTATTGATAAGCCAAAATCAACAAACAAGTGTCACAACGACAATCTAATCCAAATCCTAATAATGGGGTTTTGTCAAGAAGCAAGATCTTACTGGTCATTGTACAATGTATTGTTGCCAGTATTTTATCTCAGACAGCGATATTACTTTGGTTTGGATTCAGTTTTCAGATATCATTACTGGACAGTACTGTAAGTATTTTACTGCTTGCAATCGCCTGCTACCTGATTGGAAATAACCTGAAATATTACCGGCCGGAGAAAAACAGGTATCTGCTCATGCTTATGTATTGCTCAATTCTTGCTTCTCTCTGGCTGCTGGTCAATAATTGGGTATTAGACAGCATTGTTTTAAATGACCCGCATTACACTGAATTTTTATACAACTCATTACCTGTCCGCTTCTTCATTGGGCTCCTTATTATCGGACTGATGGCCATGGTTAGTGTGGTTTGGTATACACAGGAGGATCAGAAAGAGACAGAAAAAAGAAAAATTGAAGCTGAAACTCTGGCCAGGGATGCTGAATTATATAATCTAAGACAACAATTACAACCCCACTTTTTGTTCAACAGTTTAAACTCAATTACTGCATTGATAGGCAGCAGACCAGAAGAAGCAAGAAAAATGATCCATCAATTATCAGATTTTCTTAGGGGAACTCTTAAAAAAGAGGATCAGCAGCCTGTTTCGCTTATTGATGAATTGGAACATTTACAATTATACCTTGACATAGAAAAAGTCAGGTTTGGCCATCGTCTCTCTACAGAAATATCATATAATGAGGCTTGCAAATCAAAATTACTTCCACCAATGCTGCTTCAGCCCATTGTAGAAAATGCAATAAAATTTGGCCTTTATGACACCACAGGTGTAGTTACTATCAGTATTTTTGCCGAATGCCTTGAGAATGAGCTTCAAATCACTGTTCAAAATCCATATGATCCGGATACTACCCGGCCTAAACATGGAACGGGCTTCGGACTCAGCGGTGTGAAAAGGAGATTGCATCTATTATTTGGCAGAACCGACCTATTGGAAACTACATCTTATAGCCATATATTTACAACTATTGTAAAAATTCCTCAGGTATAAATATGCGAGTAGTTCTAATTGACGACGAGCCTCTGGCACGTTCAGTAGTTATTGAATACCTTCAATCCTGGCCCGATCTGGAGATTGTTCAGGAATGCAGTGATGGCTTTGAAGGAGTAAAAGCAATTGCACAGCATGAGCCTGATCTTATCTTTCTGGATATTCAGATGCCTAAGATCAACGGATTTGAGATGCTCGAACTTATTGAACAGCCCCCTTCTGTAATCTTTACAACTGCTTTTGATGAATATGCTATTAAAGCCTTTGAAGAACACGCTGTAGACTATCTCCTGAAACCTTTCACCCAAGAACGCTTCAATAAAGCCGTTCAAAAGTGGATGGATCAGCGACAGGTTGCCGAACCAAAGCAAAACACAAAACAACTTCTGGATAATATTCAGAACTCCAGTCTCAGAAATGAGCGTGTAGTAGTTAAAACAGGAACCAAGATCAAGATCATCCCGGTAAATGATATTCTTTTCCTTGCTGCGGATGATGATTATGTTAAAATTCACACGCCTGAAGGATCATTTCTTAAGAACAAAACTATGGCTTATTTCGAAAAACTATTGGGGGAAGAAGATTTCGTCAGGGTACACCGTTCTTATATAGTAAGAATCAACGAAATTACCAGAATTGACCCTTATGAAAAAGAATCCCACCTCGCAATTCTGAAGTCAGGAGAAAAGATTCCGGTCAGCAAAACAGGTTATCCGAAATTGAGACAGGTTTTGGGACTGTAAGACAATTGAGAATTGACAGTTGAATTGATAAATTGGTATGGGTTGCGAGTTATGTGTTAGGAGTATGTCTGCAACTGATAACTGATCGTATCTCATAACTCGGACCTCAGACATTAGACTTCATACCTCAGACCTCCTAACTCAATAAAACCTTCCAGGCATCTCCAACATTTCTGGCCTCAAGCAATCTCCTTGCGTACTGATGGAGTTCTCTTTCCCTTGTTTGTGCATCACCGATCGTAGCATCAAGAATTTTTCTAAGCTCCGGATCTGCCCTGAATTCAGCAATTTCTTCATCAGATGGCAGGTTTTCTACATTGCCAAGCTGGCCCAGATTGTTTCCAGTCAAAATCTCTGAATTTCGGATCGAAGCGGGAAGGGAATCCACTCCAATACCAAGTGTGCGGACAGGTTTTTCAACTTCAAATAAATTGTCAACCCCTACTCTGCAATACCAATCCCCACCCAAACGGGCAACGAGATCAATTTTAGCCTGATCGATCTTTCCTGATTCATCGAGTATGTCTTCATTGATGTGCATTCTTTTAATCTCTGCCAGAACCAGATTACCGGCACCAGCATTCTCTCCCAGGGGAATTACCTGCCTGATCAAACATTCCATCTGAACAGGAGATTCGGCAACACGAGGAGGCCTTACCAGTTCAGAAGAGATTTGTGTAAACCCTGCTTTTACAAACTCATTTACACCTTTTGGATATTCTACACTGGCAAGTGATGTTTGCTGAACCATTTTATAATTCACGATATTTATCACACATTCAGGCACTTCCAGAATATTTTCAAGGCTATGTTTGGTTGTATTATCCCTCACCCGGCGTGAAGGCGAAAACACACAGACCGGTGGGTTGATACTGAATATGTTAAAAAAACTGAAAGGGCTTAAATTTACATTCCCCTGCTTATCAATCGTCGACACAAAACAAATCGGCCTTGGCGCGATCGCATATTGAAGATAATTCTGAAGTTCAGCCGGCTTGAGATCGGCGGTGTTTATGGTTAGCATACTATAGGATTAAAGAACAAAGAATAAGGAACAAAGATTAAAGAAAAAAGACCTTAATATGATTTATTTTTACATCCAAGAGTCCTTAATCTTTGTTCTTTAATCATTTATCTGTTTATTGTTCTTCTTCAATTTCAAAATAGACCAGTCTGTATTTGTCTTTCTAATCGTATTGGTTAAACGTCCCAATCCGGTAATTTCCATTTCAACAATATCACCCGGCTGGAGCCATTGCGATTTATATTCCGGATCATTCAGTAATCCGGTTCCATTTAATTCTAGAAAACATCCGGTTCCTACGGTTCCTGAACCGATTACATCTCCGGGTAGAATATCTACTCCATAAGAGCAACGTTCAATGATCTCCGCAAAGGTCCAGTCCATATCAGCCATTGATCCTGATGATACTTCCTTACCATTAACCCAGCATTTCATATCAAGCGCATAGGCATTTCCGGTATGTCCGGGTTTTGCAGGTATTTTATATTTTGCCAATTCGTCTGGTGTAACCAGCCAGGGACCAATTGCTGTAGCGAAATCCTTCCCCTTTGCAGGGCCCAGATTGAGCAGCATCTCCTCCATCTGAAGGGTACGGGCGCTCAAATCATTCATGATCATATATCCTGCGATATAAGAATCGGCTTCTGATGCCCTGATATTTCGCCCCTTTTTACCGATAACGATTGCGGCCTCCAATTCAAAGTCAAGTTTTTCAAAATGATCAGGCATACATTCAACGTCGCCCATACCCTGAATAGAATTATGATTGGTGAAATAAAATATAGGATACTGATCAAATTCAGGAATCATTTCAACCCGCCTGTTCTTTCTTGCAGATGCAACGTGCTGCCTGAAAGCATAACCATCACGGCAGGAACTTGGATGTGGTACAGGAGCCAGCACTTCAAAGAATATTTCTTCCTTTGCTTTTTGCTTCCCGGATTTAATCTCTTCATTAACCTTTTTAGCCCGTTCCATTAACTCCTCTCCCCCACTTAAAAACTCATTCATATTATCGGGGATAAGCTTATCACAGGAATTCAGATTGTAAATATGTCCGTTAATGAACAAGCCAAGGTGTTCGCGATCTTCGGTTTTATAGGAAATCAATTTCATGAAAGGTATAATTAGGTTAGCAGCTATTCAAAACTAATGAATTTTGCTTATCCTTTATTCATTCACCAAAAAAACAAAGAAAGATACCCTAATAAACATATTTCAGTTTCCAATAAAGAAACGCTTACTTTGTAATACCAATTATAAAACCAATAAATTCTAATTTATGCCTGTTTATCATACATTAGGATCTATTCCTCATAAGCGTCATACTGCCTTCCGCAAAGCAAACGGTGTGTTGTATGCCGAGGAATTGGTCTCTACTGAGGGTTTTTCAAGTCTTTATTCCCTGGTTTATCATTGCCATCCTCCTACCATTGTAAAGGAACTGGCTGAACCCTATTCCGTTGAACCGAAGATTGCGAGGGAAAAGCATCTTCGCCATACGAGCCTGATTGGCTTTAAGATCAAACCTGAAGATGATTACCTTGAAAGCCGTAAACCAGTGCTGGTGAATAGTGATCTTCATATATCTCTGGCAGCTCCACGGCATTCAATGACTGATTATTATTACAAAAACAGTCAGGCGGATGAAGTTATTTTCATCCACGAGGGCAGCGGAACCCTGAAGACCGGTTTCGGAAAGATAAAATTCGAATATGGCGACTATCTTGTTGTTCCCCGGGGTACGATTTACCAGATAGAATTCAACACTGAAGACAACAGGCTGTTTATCATCGAAAGTTTTAGTCCGATACGCACCCCAAAACGCTACCGCAATGAATGGGGACAATTAATGGAACATTCCCCCTTTTGTGAGCGCGATATCAAACGCCCGGCTGATCTTGAGACTCATGACGAAGCCGGAGATTTTAAAATACTGATTAAAAAACAAGGTCTGATCTATCCATATACCTATGGCACACATCCTTTTGATTTTATAGGATGGGATGGTTTTCATTATCCATGGGCCTTTTCGATCCACGATTTTGAACCAATTACAGGAAGAATTCATCAGCCACCACCTGTTCATCAGACTTTCGAGGGCCATAATTTCGTGATCTGCTCATTTTGTCCGCGAAAATATGATTATCACCCGGATGCAATACCGGCGCTATATAATCATAGTAATGTTGACAGCGACGAAGTTCTCTACTATGTGGATGGCGATTTTATGAGCCGCAAGAGTGTTGTCAAGGGACAGATAACCCTTCATCCGGGTGGTATACCTCATGGTCCACATCCGGGTACAGTTGAAAAATCAATTGGAAAGGAGAGAACAGAAGAACTGGCAGTGATGATCGACCCCTTTAAACCATTAATGCTAACAGATTACGCAGTAAGTATTGAGGATGAAAATTATCATAAAAGCTGGCAGGAGAATGTGGAGTGAAAGCTGATTTGACAATTTGAAGATTTGGTGATTTGGGACAATAATATTAATTATTAAAATTATGAAAACAGGAACGATAGAAGCAGATATACAGACAACAGATTTCCTTCCACTAAAAGGAACAGATTACATAGAATTATATGTAGGAAATGCCAAACAGGCGGCTCATTTTTATAAAACAGCCTTCGGTTTTCAAAGTCTGGCCTACGCCGGTCCGGAAACCGGGGTTAAAGACCGTGCATCCTATGTTCTTGTGCAAAACAAGATAAGACTGGTGCTGACCACTCCTTTATTTCCGGAACATCCCATTTCTGAACAATTGACCCGCCATGGTGATGGGGTTAAGATTATTGCCCTTTGGGTTGATGATGCCTACGATGCACACCATCAAACCACTTCCCGCGGTGCTGAAAGTTATCTGGATCCTCAAACATTGGAAGATAATTACGGACAAGTTAGGATGAGCGGTATTTATACCTATGGCGAAACTGTACACATGTTTGTTGAACGCAAAAACTATAATGGCCTTTTCATGCCAGGATATGAAAAATGGGAAAGCACCTATAATCCGGAACCAACCGGACTGCTTTATGTTGATCATTGCGTAGGTAACGTAGGATGGAATCAGATGGATAAATGGGTAAAATTTTATGAGGATGTGATGGGCTTCAAAAATATCCTGACTTTTGATGATAAACAGATTTCTACCGAATATTCAGCTTTAATGAGTAAAGTGATGAGTAACGGGAATGGTTATGTAAAATTTCCGATAAATGAACCTGCAGAGGGTAAAAAACGTTCGCAGGTTGAAGAATATCTTGATTTTTATGGAGATGAAGGAGTTCAGCATATAGCAATTGCAACCAATGACATAGTAGATACCGTAAGCAAATTGGAGGATCGCGGTGTTGAGTTTTTAAAGGTTCCGACTATCTATTATGATGATCTGGAAGCAAGAGTAGGTAAGATAGAAGAAGATATCGAACCGCTCAAGAATTTAGGAATTCTGGTCGACCGGGATGAAGAAGGCTATTTACTCCAGATCTTCACTAAACCAGTTGAGGACAGGCCTACCCTTTTCTTTGAGATCATTCAACGCAAAGGAGCAAAATCTTTCGGAGCAGGAAACTTCAAAGCACTTTTCGAAGCTTTGGAAAGAGAACAGGAAGCAAGAGGGAACCTCTAATGAATTTGATGATTTGAAGATGATGTGATTTGAAAATGGAGCTATCGATTTGGATATTGATTGATTTTAATTAAGAACTCTCAATCATTTGCTAATTTTCAAATTTGCTAATTCTAACATCAATCATTGACAAATTGATCAAGATCATTTCGATAAAACCTCCAAAATAATATCTTTGTTAAAAATAGAACAATCTTGAAGAAACGTATCGCAATTTTCGCATCAGGGTCAGGGTCAAATGCTCAAAAGATTATGGAGCATTTCAAAAAACACATAGATGCTGAAGTTGTTATTGTGCTGACCAATAATCCTGAAGCTTACGTTTTACAACGGGCTGATAATTTTGAGATCCCATCGCATATATTTGATAAGCATGAATTCTACAAAACTAACAATGTAGTTGATCTCTTAAAAAATCTTCAGATTGACCTGATTGTTCTCGCCGGTTTCATGTGGCTGATCCCACAAAATCTATTAAAAGCTTTTCCAAACAAGATTATCAATATTCACCCTGCCCTGCTTCCCAAATACGGGGGAAAAGGCATGTATGGCGACCGGGTACATCAGGCAATTCTTGATGCCCATGAGGAAGAGTCGGGTATAACCATCCATTTTATAGACGAACATTTTGATGAAGGTGAAATTATTCATCAATCGCGTTTCAAAATAGAACCCGGTGATGATCTGGAAATGCTCAAATTCAAGGGACAGCAACTGGAGCATTTACACTACCCAAAAGTGGTGGAGCAATTGTTAAAAAAGATGAAGTCTTAATTTAACATCCCCCGGCCATAAACAAATCAATAAAAAACCAATATATTTCAAAAAACTCCTCTATTTGCCTCTTATTATAAATCATAATTAGCTGCAGATTTTTCACTAAAATTTCATAGCAAACCGATCAAAAAAACTATCTTTGCGGTTTTAGAATTAAATATCAATGAGCCATCCTGTCAAGATCAAAAACGCCTTAATTTCAGTCTATTATAAAGATAATTTAGAACCTCTTATCCGCCAGTTACATGAACAGGGTGTGATATTTTATTCCACCGGAGGTACTGAAAAATTTATTCGCGAACTTGGTATAGATGTGATTGCTGTTGAAGATCTGACCGGATACCCATCAATTCTGGGCGGACGGGTGAAAACCTTGCATCCAAAAGTTTTCGGAGGCATTTTGAACCGCCGGGAAAACAAGGAAGATAAAGCCCAAATCGGGCAATACGAAATTCCGGAAATTGATCTGGTAATTGTTGATCTCTACCCTTTTGAAGAGACTCTCAGATCAGGAGCTTCTGATGCCGATATCATCGAGAAGATTGACATCGGAGGAATATCTCTGATACGTGCTGCAGCCAAGAATTTCAATGATGTGGTAATCATAGCTTCTAAAGACGACTATAAAACTTTAGGCGATATTTTAACTGATAACGGGGGCTATACCACACTTAGTCACCGTAAAGCATTTGCACGTCAGGCATTTAATGTTTCATCTCACTACGATACAGCGATTTTTAACTATTTTAATCAGGAAGATCCTTTAACCGTTTTCAAATACAGTGAACAAAAGGCCAGAACCCTTCGTTATGGTGAAAATCCACATCAAAATGGTGTCTTCTACGGAGATTTGGATGCAATGTTTGACAAACTAAACGGCAAAGAGCTTTCCTACAATAATCTTGTTGATGTAGACGCTGCAGTTGCGCTGATCGATGAGTTTGAAGAACCAACTTTTGCAATACTTAAGCACACCAATGCCTGCGGAATTGCAAGCAATGAATCCATAGTTGAGGCATGGAAAGCAGCGCTGGCTTGCGACCCCGTTTCTGCATTTGGGGGAGTTTTGATCTGCAATCGTGAAATTGATGCAGAAACAGCTGCTGAAATCAATAATCTATTTTTTGAAGTCCTTATTGCCCCTTCATTTGCAGAGTCTGCAAAACAAATATTAACTACTAAGAAGAATCGTATTCTGCTAAAAAGAAACGATGTTAAACTGCCCTCCAAACAGTTTAAAACATTGTTGAATGGAGTAATTGAACAGGACAAAGATATGCTGATGGAAACAGCCGCAGAGATGAAACCTGTTACTGAGCGTAAACCGACTGAACAACAAGTAAAAGACCTGGTCTTTGCAAATAAAATTGTAAAACATACCAAATCTAATACGATTGTACTTGCCAGAAATTCTTGTTTGATTGCAAGCGGTGTTGGTCAAACTTCCCGTGTCGATGCACTTCAACAGGCTATTGTGAAAGCAAAGGCATTTAATTTTGATCTTGCAGGAAGCGTTATGGCTTCAGACGCATTTTTTCCATTCCCCGACTGTGTTGAAATTGCTGCTGACGCAGGAGTTGTGATGATTTTACAACCCGGAGGATCCATTAAAGATCAGGAATCAATTGATATGGCGAATGCCAAGGGTGTGGGCATGGTCACTACAGGCATCAGACATTTTAAACATTAATAGAACTCTTTCAATAAAATCATCAGGTTTTATACTACCATGATTGATAAAAGAGTTTATCTTAGTAAATACATTTTCAACACGATAAGAAATAGCTAATGGGATTATTTAATTGGTTTACACAAGAGATTGCAATTGACCTTGGTACAGCAAACACTCTTATAATACATAATGATAAAGTTGTGGTTGATGAGCCTTCAATTGTGGCTTTTGACCGGACTACAAATAAAGTTATTGCTATCGGGCGACAGGCCATGCAGATGGAGGGTAAAACCCATGATAATATCCGAACTGTCAGGCCATTAAAAGATGGAGTAATTGCCGACTTTAATGCGGCTGAATATATGATCAGGGGAATGATTAAAATGATAAACAATGGTAAGGGCTGGTTTTTCCCATCCCTTCGTATGGTTATCTGTATCCCCTCAGGTATTACAGAAGTTGAAAAGCGTGCGGTGCGCGACTCTGCCGAGATTGCAGGGGCAAAAGAAGTTTACCTGATCCATGAGCCTATGGCTGCCGCTGTGGGTATTGGTATTGATGTGGAGGAGCCTATGGGAAATATGATCATCGATATTGGTGGCGGAACTACAGAGATCGCAGTTATTGCACTTTCGGGAATTGTCTGCGACCAGTCTATCCGCGTAGCAGGGGATAATTTTGACAGCGATATCGTTCAATACATCCGTAGACAACATAATATCATGATTGGTGATCGTACAGCAGAGAAGATCAAAATTGAAGTTGGTGCTGCTCTGCCTGAACTATCGGATCCACCTGCAGACTATGCTGTGCAAGGCCGTGATTTGATGACCGGCGTACCTAAGCAAATCACAGTTTCGTACACCGAAATTGCACACTGTCTTGATAAGTCGATTTCAAAAATAGAAGAAGCAATCTTAAAAGCATTAGAGATCACCCCTCCTGAACTTTCTGCAGATATTTATCAGACTGGTATTTATTTAACAGGCGGCGGTGCATTATTACGTGGCTTAGATAAACGTATTGGAGCAAAAACCAAACTTCCTGTACACGTAGCAGAAGATCCACTGCGTGCAGTAGTACGGGGAACAGGCATCGCCCTAAAGAATATTGGAAACTTTAAATTTTTAATGCAATAGAGTTTTAAGTAGTAAGTAATAAGTTTTAAGTACTAAATCCTACTCAATAAGCATCTATATCAAGTATTCAAATTTCAGTAGATCATACATGGAATTGGCTAAACTTTTAAATATTTATTCTGAATCAGGTTCCAGACTCCGGTAATATTAAAACTTATAACCTACAACTTATAACCTACAACTTAAAGTATGCGTAACCTCTGGCTTTTCATAAGTAAGTACAACGCATTTTTTTTGCTCGTAATCTTCTTCACCATCTCACTGATCCTGCTGATCAATAATAATTCATATCAGCGTGCCAGTGTATGGAACTCATCTAATCAGGTAGTTGGAGCTGCCTATGAACGGGTAAATGAATTCAGCAGCTACCTCGTTTTAGGAAAGACCAACGATAGTCTGGCAGAAGAGAATGCCAGGCTTAGAAATCTCCTTAAATCCTCTTATTATGATGATAGCGTCAAACAGGTAACTGTAAAAGATAGCGTACTTCAGCAACAATATACTTACACCGTAGCCAGAGTGATCAATAATTCGGTACACCAAAAAAATAATTATTTAACAATCAACCGGGGTAGCAAGCATGGGATAAGGAAAGGAATGGGTGTTATTGCGTCAAGCGGAGTCGTCGGTATTGTATTGAATGTTTCCGAGAATTTTTCAACAGTACGCTCCCTTCTCCATACAGAAACTAAAATCAGTGCAAGCGTAGATGGAAACATAGGCTCTCTGGTATGGGGAGAAGGAAATTATGACTCCAGATTTGCCCTTCTCAAAGATATCCAAAGCCATTTGACCATTAAAAAGGGGGCAAGAGTAATTACTTCAGAGTATTCACTCTTCCCTCCCGGCACCAATATCGGTTATGTAAGTGAATCAGATACACGGGATGGAAACAGTGCACTCAACATTCAGGTAAAGCTGGATACCGATTTTGCAAAATTACAATACGTTTATGTAATTATTAATCTGCTTTCAGAAGAACAATTGAATTTGGAAGCTCAAAATAAAATCGAATAATGGGACGGGCATTGATTATAAATAGTATCCGTTTTATTGTGCTGATTGCAACTCAGGTTTTTCTGCTTAAGAATATTGGGTATTATAATCTAAGTATACCATATCTCTATATACTGTTTATTCTGCTGCTCCCATTCGGAATACCGAATGCACTCCTATTTTTGCTGGCCTTTATTACTGGTATTACTGTCGATGTTTTTTACGACACACTCGGCCTGAATGCTATTGCCTGTACCGTAATGGCTTTTGTAAGAATTGTATTTATTTCTGTAACTGTTCAGCGCGATGGTTTTGACAATGAACCAGAACCCAGCCTCGGAATAATGGGATTCAGATGGTTTATCTTTTATGCGGTCATCCTGACCTTCTTTCACCATCTGATCTTATTCAGTTTCGAAACCTTCAAACTCTCAGAATTTGGTTTCACTTTGATTCGCGTTGTTCTGAGCACTCTTTTTACAGTTTTCCTGATTCTGATTACTGAGTTTGCCTTCTTCCGCAAGAAAATCAGGTAATTTTTTGTTGGATCTTTATACTTTCGCGTCTGCTCCCATTGCGGGAACATAATTCAAACCGGGAGTCATATAATGAAGCAGTAATACCCTCGAGTATCTGAAATTAAAAGGGGCAAGTATAAGAACAATGGGAAAAATTGTAGCCATATATAACCATGGGCTCTCCGTATTTCCTGTGATCAGGTAAGTCAGAATTCCTGCCAATATCATTTGTGCAACATTTAATGCATAAGAGATAAACATCGCAACATAAAAATACCCTAATTCCCGTTCGTATTTCAAACCACAGTGCGGACAGTTTGTATGCATTTTCTGGGCTTTAAATCCATACATAGAATTTACAAACATATCACCCTTCCGGCATCTGGGACATTTAGAGTTGATAACAGCATTAATTTGCGAAACCGTCTTCGGTTCATCGACTGGATGGTTTGTTTTCATCTGTTTATTTTTTATTATTTTCTTTGGTCAGATTAAAGCTTTGATGATTAAATTAACATTGCTCTTTGTGTTTAATGCTTATTTCAAGCATTTCGGATTCATATTGATTATTTAAGCTTCTTTTCCTGAATTCCTCGGGACTAATCCCAGCACTTTTTTTAAAAGCCCTGCTGAAATAGGAATTATCTACAAAATTAAGATGACCAGAAACCTCACTGATAGTCAGGTCGGGATTCATTAATAGTCTTTTAGCCTCCAGAAACAGCCTGTCTCTGATCAATTCACCTGCCGATTTTCCCAATAAATGATTGCATAAAGCATTCAGATGGTTCGGAGTAATAAACAAGAGTTCAGCATATTCTTTCGGCAATTTCAGATCAGCATAATTCTTCTCAATAAGCACTTTAAAGTTTTTCAGGAGAGTATGATTCCGGGAAGTAACTATCTCATGATGCGGAAAGCTATTTAATCGTGATACAAGAATAAAAATTTGCATCAGCAAAGCCCGAACGAGAGTAAGTCCGGATAACCTGTTTCCTAAGCTTTCATCCAGTATCTCATCAAAAATTGACCTAACCTTCGATTCAAGTTCATCCGGCACTTGTATCACAGAATCTGAGGCAACGCCACTGAAAAAAATAAAATCATCCAGAATCTCAGGCTTTAATAAGAATGATTGAAAAAAAGAAATGGAAAAATTTATAACATAACCTTCAACTGCTCCCTCAAAATTCCAGTTATGAACCTGCCCTGGAATCATGAAATACATCTGATTTGCCTTCACAGGGAATGTTTGAAAGTCAATACTATGAGTACCCTTACCTTCTTTAAAAAGAACAATATGATAAAAATTGTGACGATGTGAATAATAAAGATCTTTATGAGTCTCCCAATATTCAGATAAACGGGCTACCAGAATATCTTCATGCCTGAACTCCGAAAAAGAACTTATGTCATAAACAGGAATATCACTTTTCATATTTACAAAGATACTTAATAGACCTAGCCAATTATGGCATAATTTATTGTATTAATGGTGTTTTTTACTTTAAAGTTATCATGATGGAGATTTAATCACCATATTATACAACTTGAGAAACAGATTTAAATATTTACATGGGGCATATGCCTGCAGAATAAATTCTTTCTTACTTTTACGGTTATATAAACAAAGATTAGAGGAGTTTATTCTAATCATTCTGTTATTGAAATTTTACTTGTAGAGGAAGAAATAATAATTTCTATTTGATCAGAATTAATGAATAGTTTTTTTGCGAGAAAGTTTGTAGTTCAGGGAATCTTCATCGCCATAACCATAATTCTGCTCATGCGTCTGTTTTATATACAGGTAATCAGCGATGAGTACATTCTGTCTGCAGAAAATAATGTAATCAGAAGATTACCAATTTATCCTGCACGCGGAGTTATTCTTGACAGGAATGAAAATATCCTCGTACAAAACGAGCCTGTTTATGATCTGATGATTATTCCGAGGGAAGTAAAGCCATTCGATACAATTGAATTCTGTAATCTGATCGGGATTGATAAAAAAGGATTTGACAGGAGATTCAAAAAGGCCCGATCCTACTCCCCATACAAAGCCTCTATTTTTGAGAAGCAGCTTTCGGTACAGATTTATGCTTCCTTTCAGGAAAAACTGAGCAATTTTCCAGGATTTTTTGTTCAAAACAGAACAGTTAGAAGATACCCGGATAGTATCGCAGCCCATTTTCTGGGTTATATTGGAGAGGTCAATCAAAAAGTGATTGAGAATTCCAAAGGCTTTTACAGTCAGGGTGATTATCATGGGATTACTGGTGTTGAAAAGTCCTATGAGGAATTATTAAGAGGGCAGCGGGGCGTACAAAACCTGATGGTTGATGCTTTAAACCGACCAAAAGGAAGTTATGCAGATGGGAAATATGATACTGTGGCAGTTGCGGGTGAGCATATGATCTCTTCATTAGACAAGGATCTTCAAAAACTGGGAGAGCAGTTGATGAAGAACAAGATTGGCAGTATCGTCGCAATAGAGCCTTCAACGGGAGAAATATTATCATTCGTCAGCAGTCCGGGTTATGATCCAAATCTGATGGTTGGCCGTCAGAGAGGCAATAATTACATGGCCCTGCTCAATGATACATACAAGCCTATGTTTGTTCGCCCAATTCAGGCAGAATATCCGCCAGGTTCAATCTTTAAGGTAGTTAACGCTCTGGTTGCCCAGCAGTTCGGATTAATTAATGAGAATACTTATTTCTTTTGTCCGGGAGGCTACCGTTATGGCCGTCAGGGTTTTATGGGCTGTACACACGTCCATGGATCAATTGGGCTGAAAGGTTCAATTACAGAGTCGTGTAATACGTATTATGGTTATACCTATGCCAGAATGATTGATCAGGCAGGTATGCGGCCAGTAAATGCCTATAAGAAATGGCGGACAGCCGTTTCTGCTTTTGGAATTGGAACTGCATTGGGAATTGACCTGCCGGGAGAACGTAATGGACTCCTGCCTACTGCCGATTACTACACCAAGCGCTTTAAAAATGACAAATGGGGCTCTGCTTTTACGATATCCTTATCAATTGGTCAGGGGGAATTAGGAATAACTCCGCTACAAATGGCAAATGTGATGGCCATAGTTGCCAACCGCGGATTTTTCTATAAACCACATCTTATTAAGGCAATTGGTGATAAGCATGTCATTAAAGAAGAATTTCTCAAAAAGAATAGTGCAGGTATTGATCCTGGGTATTTCAATGTGATTATAGATGGAATGAGTGCGGTAGTAAACCAGCCCAGTGGTACAGCCTGGTACTCACGAATTCCGGAAATTGAAATGTGTGGTAAAACTGGTACAGTACAAAACCCGCATGGAAAAGATCACTCAGTTTTTGTTGCTTTTGCACCCAGAGAAAATCCCAAAATTGCAATTGCAGTAGTCGTAGAGAATGCAGGGTTCGGAGCAACCTGGTCGGCACCAATTGCCAGCCTAATGGTTGAGAAGTATATAACTAAACAAATCAACAGACCAAAAGCCTATATGGATCGGCTGATTGATGCGAATTTGCTCCCGGGCTCAGGTAAAGTAATCAGAAAACAGGATTCAGACAGCACCGGAAATAAAACAGTTTTAACAGAAGCGAAGATAAAATCAAATGAATAATCAACGCAGCCTCTTTTTTAATGTAGACTGGTTTATCATACTAACCTATCTGACCCTTTGCATTATTGGCTGGTTCAATATCCATGCTGCGGTTTATGATCCAATGAATCCAAGTATAATTGATCTGGATACAAATTATGGCAAACAACTGATCTTCATTATTTCAGCATTCATAATAGGCTTCGCTATTCTGCTGTTTGACAACAAATTTTTCAATACCTTTTCTCCGGTATTTTATGGCATTACCATTCTACTCCTGGTTCTTGTTTTGATCATCGGTCGTAATGTAGGAGGAAATCAGGCCTGGATTCCTATAGGCAGTTTCAGGCTTCAACCTTCAGAATTTGCTAAATTTGCTACCTGCTTATTACTTGCCAGATACCTTAGCTCGGGTACCATTAAAGTGCAGGAGTTCAGAACCCAGATAACTGCGGCATTCATCATACTTCTTCCAACTGCACTTATTTTATTGCAGCCTGATGCCGGTTCTGCACTGACCTTCAGTTCTCTTATACTGGTATTGTATCGCGAGGGACTATCAGGCTATTTTCTGGTCATTGAAGGGCTTTCAATAGTGCTTTTTGTGCTTACTGTTTTATACAATAAATATGTAGTGCTGGTTGGTGTTATTGCCCTGGCAGCTACCCTAATCTACTTTTATCGTAAAAGCAGAAAATCATTAACCATCATCGGTTCGGGATTTATTTTTTCTGTCTTATTTATATTTTCTGTTGATTTTGCTTACAACAAAATTCTAAAACCTCACCAAAAAAACCGGATTGATGTTATTCTTGGAAAGGTAAATGACCCCCGTGGAATAGGATATAATCTAAATCAATCTAAAATAGCCATAGGATCAGGGGGGCTATGGGGTAAAGGATATCTTCAGGGCACACAAACCAAATATGATTTCGTTCCCGAGCAAAGTACCGACTTTATTTTTTGTACTGTTGGTGAGGAATGGGGCTTTGCCGGCTGTTTCCTTGTGATCAGTTTATATCTGTTCCTTTTGATACGGATAGTAAATATTGCAGAACGTCAGAGATCTTCCTTTTCGAGGATTTATGGCTATGGCGTAGCCTCAATATTGTTCTTCCACGTTTTTATCAATATTGGAATGACCATCGGATTAATTCCGGTGATAGGGATCCCTCTCCCATTTTTAAGCTATGGAGGATCTTCCCTATGGAGTTTTACTATCCTGCTGTTTATACTACTTAAATTTGATTCTAACCGAATGGGAATTATCTAGAAAATCGCTGATTCAGAATTTTGTAAAACTTATCTGCAACATTTTGCTTCTCAGCCCAGTTATTCTTGGAAGAATAGTTTTGCTTAAGGAAATTATCAGCAGACTCAAAACTTTCAAAACGATTCAATATCTCGATAGCTTCACTATAAGCCAGACTGTAGCCGTTGAAAAGATCTCTTACAAATACTAATTTGTCATTCAGATTGATCAGGCTTTTCAGGTCTTTAACCTGCTGTTTAGCAAACTGGCTCGAGACTGTCCTTTGGGAAGCCTGAGATGCAAGTATCTCATTGATTGTAAGGGGCTGCTCTTCAACATCAGACTCTTTATTAATGTTAGCAGGTTCCTGAATACTATCTTCTTCAAATACTCCGGACACAGGATTTAAATTAGCTTCAGGTTGTGCTTCCTCAATTTTTTCTGACTCTAACGATTCATTAATTTCTATTTCAGAATCATTCTCAGGCTGGACTTTCAACTGTGTTTTCTGCTCAATTACTTCTATTTCCGCTTCGGTAAGCGGGCGATCAAATAAGTCATGCGCAGCCTTCTCTTCAAAATCGAATGACTGGATAGCTTCATCCCTGATCTCAAATTTCCACTCTGGAATAGTTACTTCATCTTCAATCACGAGATTCTCAGCAGGCTCTTCCCGGACAAATGGCTCAGGCCTTATGATCTCAGCAGCTACAGATGGTTCCGGTTCAGGGATTTGCGGTTTCGAATTATGATTAAGTTTCTGAAGAATAGTAATATGATCGGATAAAAAATCTGCATTGGCAGCAAAAAGCTCAAGTTCAAGTTCATTCAAATTTTCGGGATCCTGGGACAAATACTCATATTGCTCATTCAATTCTGCAATAATTCCGGCAACTTTCTTAAAGATTTCTTTCTTATTCATTCTCATTCGAATATTGGGGCCGACCGGGTTGAATCAGCCTGAAAATAGTATCATGGCAAAAAAGCCATAATCAAATATAAGCACATTTATCAAATGTATTGACTTAAAATTGATAATGGAATCGCTTTTATGTGCTCTTAAATCCATTAAAAATCGGATATTAGTGGCAAGAAAAAAGAGGGACAAACAAGCAGAATGTTATTCAGTGAACACAATTTTAAGCGGAGAAAAGAGCTCAGTGGAAGCATTGAAGTTATCTGTGGATCAATGTTTTCAGGCAAAACAGAAGAACTGATCAGAAGACTTCGGCGTGCCCAGATCGCTAAACTCAACGTTGAAATATTCAAACCAAAAACAGATACCCGATATGATGAAAACTCAGTGGTATCACATGACCTTAACTCCATTCAATCTACCCCGGTTGAAAATGCCGCTTCAATCCTTCTCCTGAGTTCAAACACTGAAGTTGTCGGTATAGATGAAGCCCAATTTTTTGACGATCAATTACCTGATGTATGCAACACTCTAGCTAACAGAGGAATCCGGGTAATTATAGCCGGACTGGATATGGATTTTCAGGGCAAACCTTTTGGCCCTATGCCCGAACTGATGTCAATTGCCGAAGTGGTAAACAAGGTACATGCCGTTTGTTTGCAGTGTGGCGGACCTGCAACTTATTCATACCGTACTGTACCGAGCGAATCGAAGATATTATTAGGCGAAAAGGAGAGTTATGAGCCGCGCTGCAGAACCTGCTTTAATACAATTTCGTGATAATAGCCATACCTGAATTGCATTATTCTCAGCATCAGGAATTACCCATTTAGGGTAAATATATAACCATCGTTAAATTTAACTCAGAATTACAAATCTTTCGTATATGTCAATAAACACGACAGATGAAAGCGATCCCTAAAGTTTTAAGTGCGATTAGTATTTTCATATTTTTTGCCGTCGGATGCAGCAAAAAGGAAAGTGAAACCATACAGCTTACTTATGAAGCAATTAAAACTGCTTTCGGTGATAATATTAATCTCAACAATTTAGCAGAATATGCCGGTCAAACCAAGCCTGCATATATCATCAAGGACAATACAGGTACAAATACAATTTCTAATATTAAAGCAACAATTGGCAGGGTACTTTTCTACGATAAAAATCTGAGTATCAACAATACTATATCCTGTGCCAGCTGCCATAAGCAGGAATTTGCCTTCAGTGATCCTGAGATTGTAAGTTCAGGTGTAGCAGGCGGACTTACACAAAGGCATTCCATGCGACTTGTGAACTCAAGATTTGCTGTTGAGCGCAAATTCTTTTGGGATGAACGTGCCGCGAGTCTAGAAATCCAAATTACACAACCGATTCAGGATCACGCTGAACTGGGTTTCAGTGGCCAGAATGGAAGACCAGGACTAAATACCCTGCTTACTAAATTACAGGGAATTGCTTATTACAATGAACTGTTTAAGTTTGCCTATACTGATATTAATGTAACAGAGGCCAGAATTCAGGAATGCCTGGCTCAGTTTATCAGAAGCATTCAGTCTTTTGATTCAAAATATGATGCAGGCAGGGCATTGGTGGCGAACGACAATCAAAATTTTCCGAATTTTACTCAGGCAGAAAATGCCGGCAAAAATTTATTTATTGCAGCACCTGTTTTTGATTCAAATTCAAGCAGAATTGCTGGCGGACTGGGGTGCAATGCCTGTCATAACGCACCTGAATTCGATATTGACCCCAATAGCAGGAATAATGGAATTATCGGTCAGGCCAATGGCACAAACAGAGATTTTACTAATACCAGAGCACCCAGTTTACGCGATCTTACCAGAACAGACGGAAGAGTAAACAACCCCATGATGCATACGGGGGCAATTGGAGGATTAAGGGCGGTAATTAATCACTATAACACGATTAATCTTAATCCTGCCCAAAATCCAAATCTCGACCCCAGACTGGCTCCAAATGGTATCGGTCAGAAATTAAATCTCACAGAAAATGAGATAAATGCTGTGGTTTCTTTCCTTGAAACTCTTGCAGGGACTAATGTATATACTGACAAAAAATGGAGTGATCCTTTTGTTAAATAGGAAATAGGGATAGGAAATGGAAAAGCACTACATAGATTATATTGCAACCAGGATAAATCTGGTGTTGCCGGGGAACTATTTTGTTACCAGTAATTTTAAAGTTTTTTCCCTGCCTTCAAACTGTAGTTTATAAAGGTATACTCCGGATTGAAGTTCAGAAAGATCCAAATTAACACGATAAGAACCTGTTGCCAGATTATCTCTGATTAGTTCTCTGACCGGCTGACCCGCTGCATTATACAAGATCAGATTTGTAAGACCGGGGCGACGCAGGCTAAAATCAATTACCGTTTGATCGAGTCCCGGATTAGGGAAGTTTTGTCTGAGCACAAATCCATCCTCGGCATCAGCGCTTTCAAAATTATTTAATTCATAATACTTTATTTGTGCTGCTACAGCGCTTGCTTGAAGATCAGCAAGGGAATCTCCTCCTATTAATGCAAAAGCCACCTTAACACTTCCATTTATCGGGATTGTAAACGGCCCATAGCCACTGACAAGTAAAACATCATAACCGTCAGGGACATTTTCGCCCAAACCTGTACTTTTAATTCCGGCAGAAAGTGTCTGATATTTCTCAGCAATGCTAAATTCACCATCGGCAAAAATCGGATCGGCCTGAACCTGATTCGCAAGGGGGTAATAAACAGCTTGTCCGGTCGTACTGAGAAGTTTAACTCCTGCATAATATGTTCCACCGTGCCTGCCGTAAACATAAGCCAATCTGTTTGCGGCATCGTACTTTGTAACATCCCTTGCAATCTGATCTACGTCCCAATCCGAAAATAGACCAGCATAGATACCATTTAATACTGTTTGCCCGGCATTACGGATTTCATATTCTGAGATGATATACTTATCATCCGGTGCAGTTGCAAAGGCCGTCTGACTATGCCTGACATGCAGGTTCAAGCGATTTGGACTTCCCGAATCATCAAACTCCGAATGTCCCAGAAATGCGGCTTTGGTATTATCATCTTTGAAAACCCTGAGCTTTTTAACAAAATGTTCATCTGAAGTACCGAGACCCGACCTGGTGTTATTCGAAACCTCCAAAGCAGATTTCCCAATCATCAGAGAGGCCTCCACCAGTAAAGGCTCAGACTTGTAGATAAATCCCAAACCATCCTCTCCATCACTATCAGCATAGCCGATACGGCCATTACTGCTAATGGTAGAACTGACCTGATTTACATTAACATTCATAAAATCACGGGCCACACGAACCTGAAATTGCTCAGTGCTTTGATAATTGCCACCAGAGGAATAATTTATACTGAAATTGACAAGTTCATTATCTGGTGTACCAGGCCTGACATATACCCGAAAAGGCCCAATCATAGTCTTCAATTCTTTTGTCCCGATACTACTAACCATATATTGCTGATTTATTATCTGAACATTTGGATTAGTGGTAAGCAGCTTTATTGAAAGTGCGGTGGCCGGCGATAAAAAATTCTTGATATCCAGAAAAATAGATAAGGTATCACCAGCAGGTATTGATCCATTACCTTTATCGTTAAACGTAATTTTCTGATATTTTATCGAAGGTAAGGTCTCAGTAAGTGCCCTGAATACGTTTAACCGCCCATGTCCCAACTGCCCAGCATATCCCGGATTAAGCTGATCAATATTATCTGAACTCACTTTTAATTGCTCTGCTACCTGAAACATATCATAAGCCGGAAATCGTGACCTGACCAATGCCGCTGCACTTGAAACCATCGGAGCCGAAAAAGAGGTTCCTGCAACCAGACCATATTTATTGCCATTTTTGCTTGAATAAACTACTCCGGGTGCCGATATGGAAATATGGCTGCCATAACTTGAAAAATCATTCTTTTTATCATTCATATCCACTGCCGACACTCCGAGTACGCCTGCATAAGCTGCGGGATATTCTGGTGCAGAACTATTGGAATTCCCGGCACAAGCAATAATAAGGCTTCCTTTTGATATAGCATAGTTCACAATATCCTGGCCAAAGGAGGAACTGTTTGGTCCGCTAAATGAACAATTAATTATATGGGCGCCATTATCCGCCGCATATTTAATCCCCTCATAACCTTTGTAAATAACTGTGGCATTATTATCAGCGCATGCTTTTACAATCATTAATTTAGCATTGTAAGCGATACTTGCAATACCAAGTCCATTATCTGAAACAGCCGAGGCAATACCACTAACACTTACCCCATGATCTGTTGAATCACTGCTTACATCAGGGTTGTTATCCACCTGCGGGTTAGACCCACTTAAACCAACAAGGTCAATTCCCGGAAATATAATGTTTGCTTTCAGATCAATATGATCCATATCAGTCCCTGTATCTACAATGGCAATGATTGTGTTGGAAGAATTTCTAATCAGATCCCATGACTGCTCCGCCTTCACCTGCTTGAGCTGGCTTTGAAAACCAGAAAAAAGGGGATCATTGGGAGTATAGGAAACATAGTGAACGTAGCTTGGCTCAGCGTATTCAATATTGGGATTCTTCAGTAATTCATTGATCAATTTCTCAATTCCCTGATTTGAACTGAATCTCAATTCATAAATTCTGTCAATCCCAACCGTATCTTTAATTGCCATTCGCTGAACCGCCTCAGAACTGATTGCTTTTACTGAGTTTTTAAAAAGCTGATTAATATTAAGGTCGGAAGCTTTGATATTCAGATTTCTTAAACTTGAAGCTGAAGCTGCAGAACGTATCTGAGCTGCAGTGGTCCCCTTGCGGAATTTAACGATGATCACATCCGGTAAATAGTCCTTTTGACTTATTCCCTGAGGCAGCTTAAATAAGGTCCTCCGGCTAACTCCAGCACCATTCTGACCAAACGCTGTAAGAACGTGGAAACAACAATACAGCAATAACAGTCTCTTCATCGGTAGGGTTTACCAAAAATAGCAAATTCAGCAAAGAATTTACACTCTTCGGTTCAATATAAAACACAGATAAATCAGAGATTCGATAAGGGATTAAAGCTTATCATTAATGAAACTTTCGCAGGCGCAATTCCGTATATAAGTGCAGGATTTGTTAATATTTTAGAATATGCCTTACGAACAATTAAAAAAGGTGCTTTGTATCAATGACAATGAAGTTACATTGTGGATTCAAAAACAGATTCTGAATAAATCTAAATTTACAGAAGAAGTAATAACCGTATTCAATGGTTTCGAAGGTTTGGAGTACTATAAAAGCCTGATTAATGGGAATACTGAAAATCAGAACAATTTTCCGGGTCTGATCCTGCTTGATCTGCATATGCCAGTTATGGACGGGTGGGAATTTCTTTATAGATTTTCTTCAGAAATCTATCCGCATTGTAAAAATACCAAAGTGATCATTACCTCCTATTCAATTGATGAGGTAGATTCCGAGCGTGCAAAGAAATATCCCTTTATAGTCGACTTCCTGACCAGCTCACTAAGTGTTGATTATCTTGAAAGTCTGCCGAGATCATTGTTATCGGATGAGTTGGTTTAAAACTCCCTTTCAAATCTGTACTCTCAAATTGAATACCCGCATTCTAATTCTCCCTTTGTCATAAAAATTGCTTCCTTATCCGGCTCAACTCCCCTGGAACATTCATTTTTCAATTTAAGGGCCCTCCCTGGCTGCGCGTAGAAGATCTGCTATTTCAATATTAAATAATTCCTAATAGGCTGCATATCTTTAATGAAAATGAATTGAAATTAGCTTAATAACTGCAATTTAGGTAACATTTTTGATCATTATTCGTAAAAAAAGAGGCGTTAATTTTTGTACGACCTTTCATGAAAATGAGCAGGCAGAATGAAAAAAAAAATAAATCTTAATCTTGCTCCTGCTCACATGTATTGTTTCATCAACAGGTGGGTAAAGATTTTTCTAATTCTCTTTGCATTCATAGCTTCGGCACGGGAGGTCGCAGCACAATGTTTTACTAATTCCTCTACAAGGTTTTATACCTGCAGTTCCAGTTTAACTTTCAAATTTGTTGCAAATAGTGGCGTAACTGCACCTTCAGGCCCTAACTATAGCACTTGTTCAACTGCCGGACAAAGGCTTGGTAATGCACAATGGTTAATTTTTAAAGCAACTGATAATGGTCAAATCAATCTAACAACTAACTTATCCACGGGTGGGGTAAACGTTTGGGTATGGGGTGGCTATGATACATTACCCGCTAGTTGTTCAGACTTGAATTTACTAAATGTTTGTGGTCAGTATGATCATAACGACCCCATCGCCCCAATTACTGTTATAAAAGATAAATGGTATGTAGTATTATTATCTGGCTTATTGGGCTCTGCACCTGATTTTATAATTTCAGGTACAGGTCCGGCAAATATCCCGCCACCAATTGTTCCTTCTCAAACACGCTGTGGCAGCGGCCCGGTAACATTAACGGCTTCCGGAGCACAAGCAGGTGAAATATATAATTGGTATGATAATAATGGTAACCTACTTCAATCAAGCACAAGTTCACAATATACTACACCTGCTTTAAGTTCTACAACTCAATATTCAGTTTCTATTTCAGTAACTACCAATACCGGGACATCATGTGAAAGCACCCGCACACCGACAATAGCGACAATTAATGATTTCCCAACAGTCAGCACTCCAATAAGTCAGGCTGTTTGTCTTGGTTCAGCGCTGAATTTAAGCGTCACAGTAACGAGCATACTAACACCCACTTATCAATGGAGGAAAAACGGGACTAATATTAATGGAGCAACATCAGCATCGTTTAACATCCCCGTAGTCCATGATACTGACGCCGGTTCATACGATGTAGTGGTAATTAATGCTTGCGGTCAAGTGACGTCAGGTGCTGCTACAATAACCATAAACCCACTCCCATCGGTAACAGTCCCTGCAAGTTCAACAGTTTGTGCAGGAACAATGATTGCTGCAACCAACTTTAGTAGTACACCGGCTAATGCAACTTACACCTGGACAAATTCCAATACAGCAATTGGACTAGCTTCAAGTGGCAACGGTGATATTCCGGCTTTTACAGCCTTGAATCCGGGAACCACAAACATTTCATCAACCATTACAGTAACACCCATACTAAATGGTTGTGCCGGCCCTTCATCTTCTTTTATAATTACTGTCAAACCTATCCCTGTAGCGATAACTCCTGCCAGCTTTAGTGTGTGTTCGGGTGCTACGATATCATCATCGAGTTTTAGCAGTCTCCCATTAGGGGCATCGTACACCTGGACAAATTCCAATACATCTATAGGACTAGCTGCGGCGGGCAGCAATAATGTTCCCAGTTTTACTGCTGTCAATAATACAGCTTCTCCTGTCTCTGCAACAATTACAGTTACGCCGACACTAAATGGATGTACTGGTACTCCCAGTACTTATACTATCACAATTAACCCCCTGCCAGCAAACATATTAGCTTCTGCAGTAGGAGTAACAAGCTGCGGTATCAGTGATGGAAAAATTACAATAAGTGCAACTGGCTCTGCACCCCTGCAATACTCTATTGATGGGGGATCCACTTTTTTCCCGAATGGCGGGATATTTACAAATTTATCTGCTGGCAGTTATTCGGTAGTGGTACAAAATTCTACAGGATGTATACTTGTTGGACCAACACTGTCAGTTGTCAGTCCTAATCCCCCACCGACACCAGATATTTTTCCCATTGGAGGCACGGTCTGCGAAGGTAGTAACCTTATATTAACTATACAAAATCCACAACCTGGAGCGATATATACATGGAGAGGGCCTTCCGGGTATTCTTATTCGGGTCCGGAAACGAGCCGGACAATTGTAAATATTTCCAGTTCCATGGCTGGTGAATATGGAGTAACGACTTCTGTGAATTCATGTGTGAGTACTGCCCGTACATTTTCAATAACCGTAAATCCTCTTCCAGTGGTGACGGTTCCGGCAGATCTGACGTATTGCGAGGGAGCACTTATCCCGGAAGGTGCCTTTATAAGTACTCCTGCCGGAGCAACATATAGCTGGACAAATTCAAATCCGGCTATTGGATTAGCTGCCAGCGGAAACGGTAATATAACACCATTTCTTGCTGTTAATAATACCACGTCTCCTATTACCTCAACAATTACAGTAATACCAACTCTAAATAATTGTACAGGCCCACCAGCCACTTTTACTATAACTGTTAATCCCCTGCCAGCAGCAATATTACCTGCAAATTTTGCGATATGTAGTGGCGCCTCCGTACCAGTTACAACCTTTAGCAGTAATATTTCTGGAACAACCTATACCTGGTCAAACTCGAATTCCTCAATTGGCCTGGCATCAAACGGAAGCGGCAATTTACCCGCATTCTCAGCAGTAAATAACGGCACTTCTCCTATTTCTGCAATCATTACAGTAACTCCTTATTCTAATGGTTGTGCCGGAGCTGCATCCAGCTTTACAATCACAGTCAATCCATTACCCAATGTTATTGTACCGGTTAATTCCACAGTCTGTTCCGGAATCAGCATTCCTGCGTCTGGTTTCAGCAGCAGCCAGCCCGGAACAACTTTTAGCTGGACCAACTCAAACACTGCCATTGGTTTAACTGGCAGTGGAAATGGTCCTGTGCCGGCTTTCATAGCTACAAATACCAGCGCAGCAATGATTACAGCAAATATAACTGTGACTCCATTCCTCAATGGTTGTGCTGGCCCAAGCTCGGTTTATTCAATCAGTGTGAATCCACTACCTGTTGTCAACGTTCCTGCCAACATTAATGTTTGTTCAGGAACCACTGTCCCGGCTTCAGCATTTAGCAGTATCCCGGCTGGGGCCACCTATACCTGGACAAATTCAAATACCGCTATCGGACTTGCGGGAAGCGGGATTGGAAACGTTTCAGCTTTTACTGCGATAAATAACACCCTGTCTCCGATTACTTCTACCATCACTGTTACCCCTACAAACAATGGTTGTACGGGGCCCGTATCGAGCTATACTATTACGGTCAATCCATTACCTGTGATGAGTCAGCCGGCAAATTTGGTGGTTTGTTCGGGAACAACGGTAACCTCAAGCAATTTTGCCAGCAACATTTCAGGTACAACCTATACCTGGACAAATTCAAATCCCGGTATAGGGCTTTCAGCCAGCGGAACAGGAAATATTCCAAGCTTTACCACTATAAACTCTTCAATATCAGCCATTTCAGCTACAATTACAGTAAGTCCTGTTTCAAATGGATGCCCTGGCCAGCAAATAATCTATACTATAACGGTGAATCCCTTACCTGTGATTTCAACCGCAATAGCAACTCCCGAATCACAATGTAACATCAATGATGGAACTATTACAATAACAGCCAATGGTATCCAGCCATTAGAATACTCGATCAACGGAGGAAATACATTTGTCCAGAATGGAGGAAACTTCACAGGCCTGGCAGCAGGCAGCTACTCAGTCGTAGTACGCAATGCGAACGGATGCATCATTAACGGTCCAACACTATCTGTCTCCAGTCCGGGGGCCCCGCCACAACCTGAAATTAATGCCTATGTCAGCCCGGTATGCCAGGGAGAACCTTTAATTCTCTCCATTCTGAACCCAGACCCATTAGCCACATATACATGGACGGGGCCGCTGGGATTTTCTGCGTCAGGAGCTTCTGTAATTCGTTCAAATTCAGACCCTTCGATGTCAGGAAACTATGCTGTAACTGCTACAATTAACGCATGTGTCAGCACTTCTAAAATCTTTAATATTCAGGTAGACCCGAAGCCTACATTAATTGTTCCCCAGAATCAAAACTACTGTAAAGGTGCTGTAGTTCCGGAACATATTTTTAACAGCACTCCTCCGGGATCAACTATTAGCTGGACCAACTCAAATCCAGAAATCGGGCTTCCAGCCAGCGGGACTGGAGCCATCCCCTCTTTTATTGCATCAAATAATACAAATTCCGTTATCACTGCAACTATTAACATTACTCCCATCCTGAACGGGTGTCCGGGCCAAACTTACACGTTTACAATTACCATAAATCCATTGCCAACTGTTACAGGACCCGGAAGTTTTGTTGTATGCGCCGATGAGACCATTTCTGCAGGAAATTTAATAAGTAATATACCTGCCACCACCTATAGCTGGACCAATTCAAATACCGCTATCGGACTTCCAGTAAGTGGAACAGGAAATATCCCGAGTTTTATCGCAACGAATTCATCTGGTTCTGCAATTTCAGCTACAATTACCATTATACCATCACTAAACGGATGTGCGGGTAACCCAATAACTTATACAATCACAGTTAATCCTTTGCCCGTAATTACAACAGCTTTATCAACAAATGAAACTTTTTGCAATATAAATGATGGTACAATAACAATTACTGCAACTGGCACACAGCCTCTTGAATACTCAGTTGATGGTGGAAGCACTTTTGTTCAGAATGGGGGTAAGTTTATTAACCTAAGTGCTGGTAGTTACTCAGTTGTTGTTAAGAATACCAGCGGTTGCTTATCAATTGGCCCTACACTATCTATATCAAGCCCCGGTGCGCCGCCTCAACCTGCTATAAATCCTTATGTTAGTCCGGTATGTCAGGGCGAACCCCTCATTCTTTCAATTCTTAATCCGGATCCTCTTGTTACTTACAAATGGACCGGGCCAATGGGTTTTACAGCTACCGGTGCTTCGGTTACACGTCTAAATTCAACTATTTCTATGTCAGGAACATATGCTGTAACAGGAACCCTAAATTCCTGTGTCAGTGTTTCAAAAATCTTTGATATCAAAGTAACCCCCCTTCCCGTCTTAGTAGTCCCTCAAAATCAAAACTATTGTAAAGGAGTTACGGTGCCGTCAAGTATTTTTAACAGTACTCCACCCGGCGCCACCATAAGCTGGACAAATTCCAATCCGGCTATCGGACTAGCAGCCAGTGGGAGCGGCAATGTACCCGCATTTACTGCTATAAATAATACCTTAGCACCTATAACTGCAACTATTACTGCAATCCCCAGCTTAAATGGGTGTAATGGAATACCCTATACCTACACAATAACCATTAATCCTGAGCCCACTGTAACTGTTCCTCTGAACTTTACAATATGCTCCGGAACACAGGTTTCCGCATCTACATTTGGAGCTAATATTGCTGGCGTAAACTATACCTGGACCAATTCAAATGCCTCCATCGGACTAGCAGCAAGCGGAAATGGAAATGTTCCGGAATTTACTGCAGTTAATACTACAAGTTCAGCAATTCAGGCAACGATTACTGTAACTCCAACATTAAATGGTTGTGCAGGACCATCTTCAAGTTATATCATAACCGTGAAGCCGCTTCCCAGACTTAGCAATCCTTTTACCCAAATGCTTTGTACCCAATCCAGCTCAAAAGAGGTAGAACTTACTTCCAATATCCCCGGAACCACTTTCACCTGGACTGCAAGTGCCCCGGCTACAGTTTCAGGATATACCCACAGTGGTACTAATAAGATTCCCATTCAATTTCTAACAAACAGTGGATCAACTCCTGAGTTTGTAACCTATACGATTATTCCGGTCAATAATGGTTGTACCGGACCTGAAAGTAAATATACAATCATGGTAAATCCCCTTCCAACTGCTACCTTAAGTGGAAGGAAAAATGCCTGCTACGGTGCAACAAGTACATTGAGTGTCAAACTGACCGGCAAAGCTCCATGGACAATAAGCTATACCGACGGGAAAAATTCAAACACCATTAGTGGAATCGGTAGTAGTGATTATACATTTAATGTCAGTTCAGACTCCACGAGAACTTATAGAATTACCTCAGTAAGTGATGCCAATTCCTGCTCTAATACAGGTAATGGCAGTGCGGTAATTATTCAGCCACTGGCAGCTATAAAAGCCAGTGCATCACATATCAATGCTGACTGTTATGGTTCGAATACTGGATCTATACAAGTTGAATCTGTTTCCGGGGGATTCGGCACCTATGAATACAGCATAAATGGTGGAATAAACTGGCAAAGCGGATCAAAATTCAGCGGACTTCCTGCAGGAACCTATCAATTATATGTAAGGGATGCTGCTATTCCCGAGTGTATCACAGTAATATCTCCAGACTTGATTATTACACAGCCTGCAGCTCCTATTAGGTTAAGCTATATCCGGACAGATGTTTCATGTTTTGGTGGCAATAACGGTTCACTTAAAATCGAAGCAGCCGGAGGAACAGCTCCATACACCTATCGCTGGCAAAGCGGACAAATCACAAAAGAAATAAGTGGCCTTATTGCAGGGACTTATTCCCTGACAATAATAGATTCAAAGGGGTGTGAATACAATGAGTCTATTGCCATCAGGCAACCATCCGCCCCTCTAAATATTGCTTTTACCAAAATGAATGCAAGTTGCTTTGGCGCCAGAGATGGCAGTATTGATATTAGTGTTACTGGTGGTACCTTACCATATACTTATAAATGGTCAAATAATGAAACTACAAAAAATCTGCAGAATTTGGCCCCGAATATCAGCTACTCGCTGTCGGTAGTTGACGCAAATGGATGTTCCGAAACAATTAGTATTCCAATATCTGAACCTGAAATCCTTAGGGCGGTACTAACAGTAAAAAATACGGTCTGTAAAACATCAATCGATGGGATGATTACTGCCTCAATCACAGGGGGTACAAAGCCATATGATCTGACATGGAAAGGAAGCCCGATTAAAACCGATTTCATTGATAATCTTGCCCCGGGAACCTATGAACTGTTTATAAAAGATGCAAAAGGATGTACCCTGATTGTTTCTGCTGAAGTGCTACAGGGAAGTTGCCCACCTATAGCAATAGATGATCGTTTCAAGACCGATGAAGAAATTCCTGTATCAGGCAGTGTTGCGCTGAATGATTATGACCGTCAGGGAGAAAGTATCAGTTTTTCACTTGCATCAGGTGCAAAAAATGGAATGATAACCTTTAGTCCCGATGGCAACTTCAGCTATACTCCAAATGTTGGATTCTGGGGAATTGAAGTAATCTCATACCGGGTGTGCAATACATCCGGAATGTGTGCTACGGCCTCTCTGATTATTGAAGTAATCCCTTTTACAATTGTTAGTCTGACACCCTCATCAAGCAATGTTTCAGAAGGTAAAAAAACAGCTATATCTGCAAGATTAATGCGGCCCTTCAGGGATGATGTAACTATCAGGCTCAGCTATCAGGGCCGGGCTAGGAAAAACCTTGATTATATCCTATTGGATCAGTCCCTCGATATCAAGATCCCACGCGGAAAGATTACAACCACTCAAAAAGTTACCCTGGCTGCATTAACAGACGACGAACAGGAAGGTGATGAAGATATTATTCTAACTATCATATCAACATCCGACCCGCTTGTAAGAATTGGTACTGGTGCTGTAGTGACAATTAATGATATCTATCCGCCTGTACCTACAATTCCAATTACCACAAAAAATGATCCTCCTTTGAATCCGGATATCCTTCCCGATCCTTTGGTGTCCCCCAATAATGATGGACTTGGTAATGAATTTTTTAAAGTGGAGAATATAGTTTCATTTCCTGACAACCTGGTTTTGATCTTCAATAGATGGGGCAATGAAGTTTACAGAATGCCGGGATATAATGAAAGTGACAGGGTATTTTCAGGATATGCTAATACCGGATTGCTCTCAAACACTAATTCTCCCCTAAGTGATGGAGTATATTATTACCTCATCACGACAAACCGGACGATAAATAGCCAAAAGGTTTCGGCACTTAACAAAGGGTACCTGATCCTTAAACGATAAATTATTCTTATATTACCTTATACTTCAACACTTTATCATCTTCCCAGAAACAAATAGCTTTTCCATTATCCAGAATATAAATTTTGGGAGAAATACCGGAACCTAATTGTGTGATTTTTTTTGTATTCAGATTAATCGCGCTCAGCATCTTTTTATCCTGCCAGGCAATATAAATCTCTTTCTTCTTTTGGGCCATACATACATCACGGCCTGTACCGAGTTTTAACTCTGCCTGATTTTCTGACCAGTAATATACATCCCCATTGCGTCGCCACGCTGCTGAAACCTTTCCTTCAGAATTAAAGCCTAAGCTCCCCCCATCCATCGGGCAAGCATTTAACTGCCATGTACCATTCCCTGATTTTGCGGCCTCTGAAAAAGATTTGCCCTTGTCGTACGAAACTGAATAATAAATATCGCGTGAACCCATCAACCAGTTACGGAAACCAATGACAAGTTTATTACCGCTCAGTACAATATTTGGTTTACAACATTCGCATACGTGCTTATCCGGTGATTTATAAACCAGGGAATTAGCACCCCATTTAACAGATTTTCCATTGATTGAAGAATAATAAATATTATTACTTCCCCCATCCCTGACATCCAGCCAGGTTGCGTAAAAATTATCCTCTTTATCGGCAGCAATGGCCATTAGTCCTTCAGGAGCAGAACCTTTCTTATCATTTATTTCTGCAATCCGTGTCCATTCTCCTTTTGAATGGTTTAATCTGTAAGATTGAATATTTCCTCCTTTATCCATTGCACTGATAAAAGAAAAGTTTCTGGAAGATGCAATTTGTGGGCCTCTCGTATGCCCCAAATGCATTCCGGGCAGTTCAGCAACAAGAACTGCCGAAGAGAAACTAATTCCATTATTTGTTGAGGTCAGACAATAAATCTTTTCTCCATACCCATAGACTACGCGAATGACTCCTTTGGCGTCAATTGACAGATTTGGTTGCTGCCCCTGAATTATTCTTTCAGGTAAGGCTGAATACCCCGTGACCGAAATGCAGAAAAATATAAATAAAAAAAACACCTTCATATCCTGAGTTCATTTTTAATGAATCTACAAGATATGAAAGTGTTTGTATAAACCCGTAAGGTCTATAAATCTATTACAATTGAACAATAATGTTCACATCAGAATCAAGCTTATTACGGGTTAAATCCAACTGATTTTCCAGATCTGTAACATTATTCTGAAGATCCAGAATCAGCCCTTCACGACGTTGAACTTCCTGAGCACTAAGATTTACTCTGCTGGTGTTCAGATTTGTTTTTACGCCTAATAGTTTTTCCATTGCGTATTTCAAAAGCGATTCGCTATAAGACATAGTTTCATAGGTTTGCTCATATGTATTATAAACCGTCTCACGTGATTGTATATATTCCCTGGACCAGCGGTCAGAATAATTATTGGAACAATTTCCTATTATATCACCATGATTCAAATGAGCCTGTACTGCATTTTCTGAGACGTTTATAGTTACAGAATTACCAGAATCGTTCCCCGAAGGATTATGGCAAATGCTAACCTTCTTTTGATTTTTTGGATGTTTACGCTCTGCCCAGTTATTAATGCCCCAGTCAATATCAATATCCCTTTTGCCATTCATCAATTTACTATTACCCTTTCCATGGTCGATCTCAAAATGATCACCTTCAGATTTACCCTTATTTTTCCCGGAATTACCTTTAATATCATCGTAATTGCTATTAGACTGTTTATCCTTATCGCCTTTATTATTCCGGTTATCATTATCCTCTTTGTTATCTTGCCCCTGGTTTTTATTTCCCTGGTTTTTAACCCTGCCCTTTCCAATCTCATCGTTTTCTTTGCCTTCTGATTTATTCTGTCCATTCTTATCCTTTTGCGGATCAGCAAGAGCAAGAATTGTAAGTATAATTAATGGAAGGATACTAATCCTTAAAATGTTATTTCTTTTCATGATATCTTTTATTTAGCAGTTTCAAATTCTTTGTCAACTTTTTCTAACGAAGCCTCAAGCTTTGCATTTTTATCTTCAAGATCTTTAGTGGTTTGTTCAAGATCTTTTGAGACAGAATCCATTACAACAACCCGTGACTCATCAGATTTTGTAGCGTTATTAGTACAAGAGCCCATAAACAAAATCCCGATAGCCAGTAAAGGGATTGAAGCATAGTTAATTAATCTTTTCATATTGATTTTCATTTAGTTACGATCCATACAACATAAACCAGGCCAGTTTATTTCAAATCAAAAAACCATTGGCACGGCAATTGATTTATCAGTGTACATCTAGTATACACCTAAGAAAAATAATATGAAAAAAATAATGATCATTGGCTGTATTGGCCTTGCGATGGGATTTACAGCCTGTAAGAAGAACAGCGACGAGGGCATGACCAGGATGAATGTAAAGATCACGGATAGCCCCGGTGCTTATGAAGCCATTTATTTAAGTGTTAAAGAAATCCAGATTCTAACATCTGATGGAACAAGCACAATGCCCGTTGGTCCTACGCCTTTCAATATTCTTAATTTCAGAATGGGTAAGGATACGCTTATTGCTTCTCAGGATATCCCTTCCGGAAATATTCAGGAAGTACGACTTGTATTAAATGATTCCGGAAATCAGGTTAAGATCGATGGAGTGACCTATGCTTTGACCACACCAAGCGGACAGAGTTCAGGTGTAAAATTAAAAGTACAGGAAAGCCTGGAAGCAGGTGTTGCCTATACCATGTTGCTTGACTTTGATGCTGCAAAATCTATTGTCCAGACAGGAAATGGGAAATACATCTTAAAACCTGTGATCAGAGCTATCCCTAATGCTGTTTCAGGAGCTATTACAGGTGTCATTACACCTTCGGCTTCTAATCCTAAGATTTATGCGATCGCAGGAACTGATACTCTTGGGACTGTTAGTGATGCGACAGGTAAATTTTGGTTCCCAGGTGTAGCTGCCGGAACTTATAAAGTTGAGATTCAACCAGTAAGTCCGTACATCAATAAAACTATTGAAAATGTTGCTGTAGTTACCGGATCTGTAAAAGATCTTGGTACGATCACAATTTCTCAATAAATTAAACCTTTAAATAAAAAAGGGGTACGCCAGCGTACCCCTTTTTTATTTAAATCCTTTCGGCTGTATATCCTGCCTTTTTTACAGCAGCAATTATTTCCGATTCCTGAAGATCTCCTTCAACAGTCAGGGTCTTTTCGCTTGAATCAAGATCTACCTTCCAGTGATTCTCACCGGCAGTCTCATTCAATGCCGGACCGACCTGAGCCAGACATCCGGTACATTTGATATTAGTTTTAAATTTAATCGTTTCCATTATTTTTGATTTTTTTGATGTTATTTATTTAATTAGACCTGAGTTTTAAAGCTTTTAATCTGAGGCTGTTGCTGACCACGGAAACTGAACTGAGTGCCATTGCTGCACCAGCTATCATTGGATCAAGTAAAAAACCGTTGTAGCTGTACAAAACACCTGCAGCAAGCGGAATCCCGATAATATTATAGATAAAGGCCCAAAACAGGTTTTGACGAATAGTTTGAACCGTCCGTTTTGAAAGTTTCAATGCCATAGGAATGGACTGTAAGTTAGAGGTGATCAGAGTAATCTTGGCAACATCCATGGCAATATCTGAACCCTTTCCCATCGCAATACTCACATCCGCCTGAGCCAGGGCATGAGAATCATTGATCCCATCACCCACCATTGCAACAACTTTCCCTTCAGACTGAAGTTGTTTAATGAAATCCGCCTTATCTGAGGGCATAACCTCAGCCCTGTAACTTTTAATTCCCACTTCGCTTGCAACAGCTGATGCTGTTTGCTTATTATCTCCGGTCAGCATATGGACTTCAATACCCATTTGATGCAGTTGACGGATGGCTTCTTTTGAGGAATCCTTCACCTTATCTGCAATAGAAATAATAGCCAGTACTTGATTCTGATCAGCAAAATAGATTACGGTATTAGCCTCATGTTGCTTTTTCTCTACATAGTTTACCTGATCTGGAGTCAAAAATACCTTTTGCTCTTCCATAAAATGAAGATTCCCGGCGAAAAATCCAATCCCCTCATGTACTCCTTTAACTCCCCTGGCTGTGATACTTTCAAACGAATCAAGTGGAATACCTGAGATTCCATCCTCTTTTAATTTCTTAATTATCGCATCAGCAAGAGGATGCTCAGAATTTACTTCCAGGCTGAACAGAACCTTTAAATAATGATCCTGATTCTTAATTTCAGGAGCCCAATTCATCGCGGTAACCACTGGCCTGCCTTCTGTAATGGTACCGGTCTTATCAAGAATAACTGCATTAACCTTATAGCCCAATTCAAGACTTTCGGCATCCTTGATAAGGATATTATTTTCAGCACCCTTACCAACCCCTACCATAATGGCTGTTGGGGTTGCCAGCCCTAAAGCACAGGGGCAAGCAATGACAAGTACAGTTACCGAAGTAAGTAAAGCATGTGAAAATGCTTGCTCCCCTCCAATTAACATCCAGACAGCAAATGTCAGGATTGAAATACCGATTACTACCGGAACAAATATTCCCGCTATCTTATCAACCAGCTTTTGAACCGGAGCTTTACTTCCCTGGGCCAATTGGACCATTTTCACGATATGCGCTAGCAAGGTATCAGCTCCTACTTTTTCGGCCTTAAAATGGAGACTCCCCTTCTGATTAATCGTACCTGCAAATAATTTGTCATTCACTTCTTTCAATACTGCGATCGGTTCACCGCTGATCATGCTTTCATCCAGATAAGATGATCCTGAAACAGCAATGCCATCTACTGAGACTCTTTCCCCTGGCCTCAGGACTATAATCTGACCGGGCATGACCTGTGAAACAGGGATCTCTTCTTCCTTATCATCCTGGAGAATCCGGACCGTTTTAGGCTGTAATCCCATTAATTTTTTAATGGCTGTTGTAGTGTTTGACTTAGCCTTCTCTTCAAGCAATTTTCCGAAGGAAATAAATGCTATAATCACAGCAGCAGCCTCATAATATACATGCGGATGTATCCCCCTGCTATGCCAGTATTCAGGGTAAATCGTATTAAACGCGCTGAAAATGAAAGCGATTCCGGTGCTTAGAGCCACTAAAGTGTCCATATTCACCATCCCATGCTTAGCCTGCTTCCAGGCGTTAACAAAGAAGCTTCGGCCAAACCAGAACAAGACAGGAGCACTCAGTATCATAGATATCCAGGTACCATATGGCATGTCCATGAAAAACATCCCGATCACAAATACAGGCAAAGCAAGAATTGAAGCCCATATCGTCCGGATTTTTAGATCCCGGTAGTTTTTAATCTGTAAAGTTTCCTGTAACTCTGCTGAATTCTCAGTATCGATAATTATATCATATCCTATTGACTGAATACTTTTTTGTAAAGCTGGCGGATTGGTTTTAAGAGTATCATACTCTGCCCATGCTGTACTATTCGCAAAATTTACTCCTGCATCAATTACTCCTGCAGTAGCTTTAAGCATAGATTCTACACTGATCGAACATCCGGCACAGGTCATGCCTGTTACCGGAAATACTGCTCTTATTGTTGTGCTGGAAGCCTCTTTTAATTGAGATTCTGATTCTACTTTCATAATCTTGATTTATAATACAAAATTATTATACAGAGTCGATTAGGCTTTACAGAATTACAGGGAAGAATTATACAATTTTGTGTTTATTTTCGGTTAAACCTTATCAATTGATTTTCTCTGACCCTCTGAAGCTCTGGTACTTTTAAATTGAGATGGAGTTTGCCCAGTTACTTTCTTAAACTGGGCAGATAGATGAGCAATGCTGCTGTACCCCAATTTATTGGCAATTTCACCGAGGTTCAATTCATCATAAAACAAGAGCTCTTTAACCCGCTCAATTTTCTGACGAATAATGTATTGCTCAATAGTAACACCCTCAACAGATGAAAATAATGAGCTTAAATAACCATACTCATGAAATATCTTATCAGAAATAAGCCCTGACCAGTTTACTTTTTGTTCGAGAAACTCTGTATGGAAGATCTGTTCAATGATTAGATTTTTGATCTGTTCAATTACCCTGCTTTTACCCTTATCCAGCAACTCAAATCCCAGGGCATTCAAATGCTTATTCAGGATCAGAAGTTTTTCTTCATCAAGTTTACTCTCCTCTAACTTTACAATGCCCATTTGTACATCTATGGGATGCAAATCAAGTTTTAACAGCTCATTCTGAACTGCCGTTATGCATCTGTTGCATACCATGTTTTTGATATATAATTCCATCGTCTAAAAATCAAATTTCAACTAATACTAATGACTCGATAGAGGGTTAATTCGAATAATTCTTGTGGTAACTAATTAAAGGCTTCGTCTTAGTAACTGCGCATTAGCTGCCACTACAATTGTACTAATACTCATTAAAACAGCCCCTGCAGCAGGACTAAGCAAAAAGCCCGGGTATAAAACTCCGGCAGCCAGGGGAATTGCAACGACGTTATACCCAACAGCCCATAAGAGATTCTGTATCATCTTTTTATAGGTTGCCTTGCCAAATTTGATAATTTTTACTATATCCCTGGGATCACTATTCACAAGTAAAATATCTGCTGTTTCAGCAGCCACATCAGTCCCGGAACCAACCGCAATACCTACATCAGCCTGTGCAAGCGCAGGTGCATCGTTAACACCATCACCGGTCATTGCAACAATCTCTCCATTCTGTTGAAACTCTAATACTCTTTGCTGTTTCTGGTCTGGTAATACGTTTGCCAGAAACCCGTCCATTCCCAATGAATCGGCTACAGCCTTAGCCACATGTTCATTATCTCCGGTTAGAAGATATGATTTGATTCCCATAGATTTAAGATCATCTATGGCGGCTTTCGAAGATGGCCGAATGGTATCTGAAAGAGTAATTATTCCAACAGTTCTTCCATCAACAATTAAAAAATTAACGGTTTCGGAGGTCTGATTAATTTCAGAAGGAATTTCAGGAATAGGCAAATTCTCTTTTCTGAAATAATTCGGTCCTGCGGCTAATACTTCTTTTTCCCTTACTTTTCCCTTAACACCGATCCCCGGAAGATATTCAAATTCACCTGATACCCAAAGTTCGAGCTTTTTAAGCTCCAATGATTTCTTTACACCTTTAGCAATATAATGCTCAGAATTTTGCTGTAATGCTGCTGCATATTGAAGGATATCATTTTCTGAATAATTTTTATCAATAACAATAATCCGTTGAATACTATGTGAGCCTTCTGTTAAAGTTCCTGTTTTATCAAAAATTACCAGACTTAGATTTCTTGAAGTTTCAAATGCTGTTCTGTTTCTAATCAGAAGGCCATTAACTGCTGCCTGAGAAGTTGAAATCGCAACAACCAAAGGAATTGCAACCCCAAGTGCATGAGGACAGGATGTAACCATGACTGTAACCATCCTTTCCAAAGCGAAAGCCAAATCTCCATCCTTGCTAAACCATACAATAAAAGTAATTATACCTATACTCAGTGATACATAAGTAAGCCATTTGGCCACTTTATTGGCCAGATTTTGTGTTCTCGATTTAATAGATTGGGCGCCCTGAACCATGTTAATTACCTTATTAAGGTAACTTTGTTCGCCAGTTCCTGTCACAATAACTTTTACTGAACCATCACCGTTGATGGAACCACCTATAACCAGATCTTCCTTTTGCTTTTTAACAGGTACACTTTCTCCGGTAAGCATACTTTCATTAACAAAGGAATGACCGCTAATGATCTTCCCATCGGCAGGGATTTTTTCTCCGGGTTTGATGAGAATAATATCACCATTGTGTAGTTCTTTCAATGATATATCAACAACTACACCCTTACGCTCTACATGAACATCTGAGGGAAGCAATGCAACCAATGATTGGAGAGCACGGGATGCGGCATGCTGGGAACGCATCTCAAAATAATGCCCTAGTAACATGATATCAATCAGGGTAGCAAGTTCCCAAAAGAAATCCATACCCTTCAATCCAAAAATGACTGAAGTACTGTAAAAGAATGCTACAATTATTGCAATTCCAATCAGGGTCATCATTCCCGGATTTGACTGCTTTATTTCACGGAACATCCCTATGAGAAATGGCTTTCCTCCATAAAGGAATAAGATTAAGCTAAGCCCTAACAATACAAACTTATCTCCAGGGAATGCAATATGAAATCCAAACCAATGCTGAATCATTTTTGACAACAGCAGAACCGGGATAGTAAGAATAAGACTTATCCAGAATCGTCTTAAAAAATCCGAAGTCTGATGGCCTGCATGCTCATCGACCATTTGAGAACTTTCGTGTTCATTCTCTAAACCTGTATGATGATCATGCCCCCGAGGGGGATGATTATGCTCGTGCTGATGATGATCCATAAATATAAATTTATTGTAAAATATTAATAACCAGATAACTAGACTTACATCTTGCTCATATCATGTCCAGCCATCGGATCTGTACCCTTTTTCAAAATAAATTCACTCGATAACAAATATGCCCCGCTCACTACTACTTCTTTCACATTTTCAAGGCCAGAAAGGATAATAATCTGTTCCGCATCCTCCTCTCCTGTACGTACCATCCTCGGGGAGTAGGTATTCTTTGCTGTTTTGATCCAGACATGTGCCCCCTTTTCATCCCGCACTACTGCATCCAATGGCAAACTCAAGGCATCTGATATCTCGGCAAGCGGCAAAAACACAGTAGCCTGCATTCCTGCCTGTAAATTTCCAGGATTGTTAATCGGAGCCCTTACTTTCAGAATTTGTGAGGATGGATCTAGCTGCGGCGAAATGAAATCTATCCTTAGAATCTGTTCCTTACCGCTGATCCCATTTATAGAAGCCTGTACTTTTGTACCAAGACGTATATTCCCCAATTCACTTGGATATACATCCATTTCCAGCCAGAGCTGTGTGAAATTCTCAAGCTTTAATATCTGGCTGCCTTCGGACAAATATTGTCCTTCAGAAACATTCAGCTCAGTGACAATCCCTGATGCTGATGAATATACAGTAAGCAATGGGGCTGTTTTTCCGGCAGCAGACAGCGCCCGGATCTGTGTATCAGAATAGCCAAACAAGCGAAGTTTATTTCTTGCTGCCTCTAGCATCGACTGATAGATCTTCTCCTCCGGAAATGCCGCAACCTGTTTTATCTGCAATAAATAATCCTGCTGCAGGGTCTGAAGCTCCTCGCTGTAGATCTGAAAAATCGGCTGACCTTTACTAACAGACCGGCCCATTTCTTTCACAAACAACTTCTCAATTCTTCCGGCATAGCGGCTTGAAATAACTTCTGTCTGCTCCGGATTTACTACCAGCCGGCCATTCAATACTTTTGAGGTACTGAAGTCAGTACGGTTGATCAACATCGTATGAATATTAGCCAGCTGAATCTGACTTTCACTCAGGGATAGCTCATTTTTACCTCCCGCAGAATTTATCGGAACCAGATCCATTTTGCAGATCGGGCAGGTGCCCGGGCCATCATTCACTACCTGAGGGTGCATTGGGCAAGTATATTTCACTGCTTCCGCATGTTTTTCATATTCCTCTGTACAGGCAGAGAAAATGAATCCTGAACAAAGGATGATTAGCCCTAAAATTATTTTTGTTCTCATTATAAACGCTTTGCTTTTATAAAACTTTCACTATCTATCAAAAACCACGCATTAAGTGCCAGTTCCGCATCTGCTTTAAGGCTCTCACCAATATCGATCCACTGATCTGCCTGATGCATCAGCTTCACAAAAACCGGTATAAATGCATCATCCTTTTTAACAAATACCACATATTGTGTTCCAACCTGAACAAGTGCTGTAGCGGGCAGCCAGTAACCTTCAACTGCGGCCTCCCGGCTTAC
>NZ_DASWXT010000029.1:0-49302 GCF_036405355.1 Daejeonella sp. | reverse complement strand
TCCTTTTTCCAATTTTCAATTGCAAATAGCTGCCTGATATTCCACAACATCACAACATTCAGAATGCCACCTACCGCGGTAAGCCCGAAAGTAAGATGGCTGATCAGCAAGGAGAAACGTTTGATCTGCTCCGAAAGTTTCAACTTCTCCTTCCCTTTCAAGTCTTCTTTAAGCTGTCTGCACATAGCCGACTTCCAGTTCTCATCCATTACTGCTGATATTGCTTCAGCAAAATGATTCAGAATCCTGCTCATCTTACCAATCATACTATCGGTTTTGAGGACTCTTGAATGATATTGTTGCGTCAGGATTAGATTGAATACAATCAGAACTGATAGCAGAATGAGAAGCGAAGGAATGAACCAGGAGCCAATCGCAGTGATTAAAAAGATAAATGGAATCCATCGAACATAAACTATTAGCCAGGAGGCTGACTTATCTATGCTTATATTCAGAAATTTGAAAAGCTCAGCTGACTGGTCCTCAGCAGCTTTATTTGCAAAAAGCAATACAGCCTGAAAATGATGCTTCCAGATTAAATTTGCGCCCAATTCAATCACAGCAAATTGTCTTTCCCGGATAACAGCTTTGCTAGCAGGTTCATTTAGCCAAGCGGCCAACTTCACAATACCCCCATTGGTAGCAGAGCGGTTAATCATCCCGAAAAGAGAACCTTTACCGAAAATATCCAGATCGGAAGAATAAGGATGCAGGTCATCAATAAATACTGAACCTTCGGAATAGATATTTTGCTTTCGGTCAAGGCTGTTTAATTCGTTGGAATGAACCATGCTCAGATTCCTGAAATAATCAACTTGCTTTTGAAATCGCAGCTGCCGGGCCACAAGCCATGCGAAGCCGAGAATAAGTAAGAAAACTAAAAGAAAAGAAAGCCAGATCAGATTATAACTGATCGACTTATAGAACAAAAAGATCCCGGCAATAAGCACAAAAAGGCGCAAAAAAGAATAAATATTGATTTGACGTTCAAATCTCTTTATCTCTGCATCACATTCATGTTGCTTTTCATGATAATACTCTCTGACGGTTTTCGGCAAAATTTATTGATAATAATTGGGGTTAATTATTTGGATTTCAGGGAATCAGGCAGTCTCAATTGGCAATGATCAGATAATAATTCTTTTTACCTTTTTGGGCAACAAGAAATTTTTCTCTGATCAGATCTTCCTTGGTAAAAACCTGTGCAGGGTCAGTTACTTTTTCCTTATTCACCGATACTCCGCCACCACTGATCATTTTGCGAGCTTCTCCTTTAGATGGGAAAACCCTGGTTTTTTCAGCCAGAAGATCGGTCAGATTGATACCCGAAGAAAATTCTGTTGCAGAGATTTCAAACTGAGGCAAACCATCAAAAACATCGAGTACCTCTTCATCGCTCAAATTATTAATAAATTCCAGAGAGCCGTTTCCAAATAAAAATTCGGAAGTTTTCAGTGCAGTTTCAAGTGCTTCTGCAGAATGACTCCTTATTGTAATTTCTTCTGCCAGTGCTTTTTGAAGGGTTCTGAGATGAGGGGCAAGGTCATGCTCCCGCTCTAATTCTTCAATCTGCTCTCTGGTTTTCAGCGTAAAGATCCGAATCCAGCTTTTAGCATCCGCATCTGTTGTATTCAACCAGAACTGATAGAATTTATAGGGTGAAGTCTTTGCAGGATCCAACCATACTGCGCCGCTTTCTGTTTTACCGAACTTTGTTCCGTCTGCCTTTTTGATCAACTGTGTAGTGATTGCAAAGGCATTTCCTGCAGCCTTTCTCCGGATCAATTCAGTTCCAGTTACGATATTACCCCATTGATCAGATCCACCCATTTGTACCTGGCAGTTCTTTTCTTTCCAGAGATAATAAAAATCATAGCCCTGAACAAGCTGATAGCTAAACTCAGTGAAAGACATCCCGGTTTCACCCTCAAGCCGTTTCTTGACTGAATCCTTTGCCATCATATAATTAACTGTCAGATGCTTACCTACATCGCGAATAAAATCAAGAAAGGTAAAATTCTTAAACCAATCATAATTATTTACCATCTCGGCACTGTTGGCACCGGTGTTGAAATCAAGAAATTTTTTCAATTGGTTCTCAAGACATTTTACGTTATGATTTAGAACGTCTTCCGAAAGAAGATTACGTTCGGCCGATTTACCTGAAGGATCACCCACCATTCCGGTTGCTCCGCCAACAAGTGCAAAAGGTTTATGTCCTGCCCGCTGAAAATGTATCAGTGTCATGATCTGGGTTAGATGCCCAACATGCAATGAATCTGCTGTAGGATCAAATCCAATATAACCTGATGTCATTTGCTTGTTAAGTTCTTCTTCAGTACCGGGCATGATATCATGCAGCATTCCCCGCCAGCGTAATTCTTCTACAAAATTCATTTTTTCTTATGGATCATTTGGAATGCAAATATAGCAGAATTGATAAACCTCTGCATGGCAAAATTTTCGTAGATTTATGTTCTTCAGCTATTATTCAGCTTGAATTAATCAATCAAATCCAATTAAAAAAACAGTAAAATGAACTTCCTTTCTCATTTTTACTTTGACAGGCACAGCGAAGACCCGCATCTGGTTTTGGGTACAGTTTTGCCTGATCTGTTAAAAAATGCAAGGAAGGACTGGAATTTGCATCCGGAAAGAAATGCAGAGCGGTTTAGCAGCAATTTCGAAAGTTCAATTTTAGAAGGCTGGAGACGACACATGATTGTAGACCGCAATTTTCATAACTCCAAATTCTTTACAGAACACACTGCAGGTATTAAAAAAGCGATCATCCCGGCACTAAAAAACTCGGTAGTTCGTCCATCATTTTTAGCCCATATCTCGCTGGAGTTGATGCTTGATAGTACACTTTTGACTGAGAATCACGTACAAACCGTGGATTTCTATTCTCATTTAAGACAATCAGACAGGGAAGCGATTAACAGATTTCTTAAACTGAATAATATTCAGGATACAAGCCATTTCTTTATTTTCTTTGATAAGTTCATCCAGTCTAACTACCTCGAAAGCTACCGTGAGAGTCATAATATCATGTATGCCTTAAACAGAATTTGCATGCGGGTATGGAAAGATCCACTCAATGATAGCGAAATACTTGCCCTTGGAGATATCCTGAACGATTATCATCAAAATCTGCTGGGGAATTATATGGAGATATTTGAGGAGATAAACGTGAAGTTAATTGACAGTTGACAATTGACAATTAGGCTTACAAGTTCATTGGAAAATTTTGTTAAAAATTTAATAGAAACTAGACATAAACAGCCCTTTTTAGGTAAACTAGTTAATCTCTAATTAATTGACAACAAGGGCTATGAGTTCATTGTAAAATTCTGCTAAAATTAAAAAAGACTTCTAAACTAGTTTAAAGTTGCTTAAGGAATCTCAATCCAATTGTCCATTTTCAATTGTCAACTGTCAACTGAATAAATTATCTTCGCTTCATGTCACTTTTCGAAATCAAAGAACGCATTGAAAGCCTTGTCAAAGAGCTTAATGAGCATAATTACAAATATTATGTACTGGCGCAGCCTGTAATTTCTGATTTTGAATTCGACAAAAAGCTGGAAGAACTGGCCGCGCTTGAGAAGGAGTATCCGGAATATCTGGATCCTGAATCGCCGACAAGAAAGGTTGGGGGTGATATCACTAAAGAATTTCAGACTGTAAAACATAAATGGCCCATGCTTTCGCTTGGCAACACTTATAATGAGCAGGATCTGAAAGATTTTGACGAGAGGGTTCGAAAGGCTATTGGCAGCAATTTTGAATACGTTTGTGAACTGAAGTTTGACGGACTCTCAATCAGCCTCAGCTATGAAAATGGAAAGCTAATCAGAGCAGTTACCCGCGGCGACGGAACACAGGGGGATGATGTGACCAATAATGCCAAAACCATACAAAGCATACCCAAATCGATTAAAGGAAACGGGTTTCCGGAGTCTTTTGATATACGGGGAGAGGTTTTCATGCACCGTGCAGCATTTGACAGGCTAAATAATGAACGTATTGAAAACAATGAAGTTCCTTACGCTAACCCGAGAAATTTTGCATCAGGAACGTTGAAAATGCAGGATTCAAGTGAAGTGGCTAAACGCCCCTTAGATTGCTTTTTATATTTCCTTTACGCCGATAAACTTATTTACAATACCCATTGGGAAAGTCTGGAAGCCGTTAAAAAATTAGGTTTTCATGTATGTGAGCATAGCAAATTGTGCAGTAATATTGAAGATGTGTTCGAATTTATCCACTACTGGGATGAGAAAAGATTCGGCTTAAGTTATGACATCGATGGGATTGTGATTAAAGTAAATAATTATTCTCAGCAGCAGGAATTAGGATTTACCGCAAAATCTCCTCGCTGGGCCATTTCTTATAAATATAAAGCACAGGAAGTGGAAACCATACTTGAAAAAGTTACTTATCAGGTTGGTCGTACAGGTGCAGTAACTCCTGTTGCGAACCTGAAACCGGTGCTTCTTGCCGGCACCACCGTAAAACGGGCTACACTGCATAATGCTAATGAAATTAAACGCCTTGACCTCCATGAAGGTGATACGGTTCTTGTTGAAAAAGGAGGGGAAATCATCCCAAAGATCATTGCGGTGAACACCTCCAAACGAAATCCGAATGCTATGAAGATCAGCTATCCGGATATTTGTCCTGAATGCGGAAGCAATCTTCAGAGAAAAGAAGGGGAAGCTGTTCACTACTGTCCGAATGATGAAGGCTGTCCACCACAAATAGTTGGTAAAATGCAGCATTTCATCAGTCGTAAGGCCATGAATATTGAAGGCTTAGGGCATGAGACCATTGAAGCCTTTTACAGAAAAGGATTTATTGAACACATCTCCGATCTTTACCTGCTGCATGAAAAAGAAGACCAGCTTAAAGAGATTGAGCGCTTTGGAGAGCGATCGATCAGGAATATGCTAGAGGGGATTGAAAAATCCAAACAGATGCCATTCGAAAAAGTACTTTTCGGACTCGGAATACGCTATGTCGGCGAAACCGTAGCAAAAAAAATCGCAGCATATTTTAAGGACATTGACAGTCTGATGAATGCCAGTTATGACGAACTCATTTCTGTTGATGAGATTGGAGAACGAATCGCCGAAAGCATCATCGAATATTTTAAAGAACCCCGCCATAGAGAACAGATCGAAGCACTTCGAATCCATGGACTACAGTTCGAATCTGTCCAGAATACAATCGAACTTGCCAGCAATAAACTGGCAGGTAAATCATTCATCATTTCCGGCATATTTGAGAAATACAGCCGCGATGAATTGAAAGACCTTATTGAAGCAAATGGCGGTAAAATTTTAAGCAGTATCTCCGCTAAATTAAATTACCTTGTTGCAGGGGATAATATGGGGCCATCTAAACTAGAGAAAGCTATGAAGCTTCAGATTCCCATCATTTCTGACCAGGAATTAGTCGAAATGCTGCAATAATTTTGAGATAATAGCCTAATATTCGCAAAATCGTTTTAATATTGAGCCATTCCGCTTAAATTAGCAGAGTTTCTATCGGATAAATATAGTATAATGAATAAATTTCATGGAACAGGAGTAGCCATTATTACTCCATTTAAGGCAGATCGGTCTGTTGACCATACTGCTCTCAAAACTGTGATCGACCATATGATAAATGGTGGTGTCGAGTACATTGTTTCATTGGGAACAACCGGTGAATCAGCAACACTTAACAGTGAAGAGAAACGGGCGGTTTGGGATACCACGATCTCACATGTGAACGGAAGGGTGCCCCTGGTAGCCGGGATTGGAGGCAATAATACATCTGAAGTATTGAATGATCTTAAGAAATTTGACGCAAAGGGATTTGACGCCATTCTTTCTGTTTGTCCATATTATAATAAACCTACTCAGGAAGGGATCTATCAGCACTATAAAGTCATTGCTGAAGAAAGTCCTCTGCCAATCATACTTTATAATGTTCCGGGAAGAACCGGGATTAATATGAGTGCAGAAACTACTCTGCGGCTTGCCCATGATTGTAAAAACATCATCGCCATGAAAGAGGCTTCCGGCAATTTTGATCAGTTTAATAAGATCATCAAGGATAAACCTGAGGACTTCCTGTTCATCTCAGGAGATGATGCTATTGCTTTACCACTGATATCTATGGGTGCAGTTGGAGTTATTTCTGTGATTGGAAATGCCCTGCCAGGGATATTTTCAACCATGGTTCGAATGTGCCTGGATGGAAAATTTATCGAAGCACAGCCTTTACATCACAGCCTGACTGAATTTACATCTTTATGCTTTGCCGAAGGGAACCCCGGAGGAGTCAAATCAGCAATGAACATGATGGGGATTTGTGAGGATCACATGAGACTACCACTGGTGAAAATAAGCGAATCAACTGAGAACAAAATCAAAGCCCAACTGGAATTATTAAATCAGATTTAGGCCAAATCATAATAACAAAAAAGGCCCTGCTTTGATAGCAGGGCCTTTTTTTGTTTGAATTGCAAAATTATTTTTTCTTAGCAGATTTTGCCGCTTCCTTGTTCTTCATAGTCTGAACTTCAAGACGAATAGCCTGAGCCAGGTTCTTTAAATCTTGCATTCCTTTTCTTACGCGAGTACCAGCAGCGCTGTTAGACTTACTGTAAAATTTCTCAGCATCCGCTTCCAGTGATTCGAATAAATTTTTTGCTTCAGTGAATTTTTTCATGTTTTTACTCCTTTAGTTTTGAGGTTAGTATTGTTTACTATAAGCTAATGTAAAATGTTTTTTTCATATAAAGAACAGTTGAAATAAATAAAATCATGCGTTTTTAGCGTTTTTTTCCACATTTTAAGCAGTTATGCACAATATTTACTCATTTTTAAATATTAATTGCTTATTATTCAATCATTTACAAAATAATGTAAAATAAAAATGCCCTTAGAAGCTATCTAAGGGCATTTTTATCCTTTAAAACTTAGGGATTCAAAGCTGAGTTGGAGATTATGCTCCGACAGTACTCTTCTCTTTATAATGTCCCTTTTTCAATTTTTCAGCAAGTTCACTGTAAGCATCAAGTGTACGGTTCACATCTTCAATTGTATGCAATGCTGTTGGAATAAGACGCAGCATAATCAAACCTTTTGGAATGACCGGATACATAACAATTGAACAGAAAATACCATAGTTCTCTCTGAGATCCATGGTAATGGCTGTAGCTTCCTGTAGCTCTCCCTGAAGAAAAACAGGAGTTACCATTGTATTGGTGACTCCAATATTAAATCCTCTTTGTTTGAGGCCATTTTGCAGGCTGGTAGCAATGAACCATAGCTTCTCTCTCAATTCGGGTTTACTCTTTAACAATTCTAATCTTTTCCTTAAACCTATTACCATTGGCATTGGTAATGACTTAGCAAACGTCTGCGAACGCATATTATAACGAAGGAAATTAGTGATCTCTTCTGTTGATGCAATGAATGCACCTATTCCGGCCATAGACTTTGCAAAGGTTCCGAAATATATATCCACACCTTCAATACATCCCTGCTCTTCATGAGTTCCGGCACCAGTTGGACCCATTGTTCCAAATCCATGTGCATCATCAATTAAAAGACGGAAATTGAATTTAGACTTCAGATCAACGATATCTTTCAATTTTCCCTGTGCCCCTGACATCCCGAATACACCTTCTGTGATTACCAGAATAGCGCCACCCGTATTTGCAACCCATCTGGTTGCTCTTTCAAGCTGCTTTTCAAGGCTTTCCATATCATTATGGGTATAAACAAAACGTTTCCCCTGATGAAGACGAACCCCATCAATAATACATGCATGCGATTCGGCATCATAAACAATAACATCATGTCTGTCGATCAGAGCATCAATTGCCGACATGATTCCCTGATAACCATAGTTCAATAAGAAAGCATCCTGTTTCCCCACAAACTCAGCCAGTTCTCTTTCAAGTGCTTCATGGTGATTAGAATTACCTGACATCATACGGGCACCCATCGGGTAAGCAAGTCCGTACTCTGCAGTTGCATCTGTGTCAGCTTTACGAACTTCCGGATGATTGGCAAGTCCGAGGTAATTATTCAAACTCCAAATCAGGTGCTCTTTACCTCTGAACATCATATGCGGACCTATCTCACCTTCTAATTTAGGGAAGGAGAAATAACCATGGGCCATTTTCTGGTGCTGGCCCAGAGGTCCCATATTTTTCGAAATTTTATCAAATAAATCCAATTGGTATAATTTTATTGTTAGCTTCTATTTGGGGCAAAGTTAATATTTAGCACGCTGATTCACAATATTAGATGTGAGATAGGAGATGTGAGATATGAGATGTGAGATGTGAGATAATAGGACAGGTTTCTAATGCCTGATTCAGGTTCAATTGCACACTGAATTAATACAAAAAGACAGGAGTAGTCCTGTCTTTTTCTATGTTAACTGTTATCAGTTGTCTGTTATCAGTAAATAGTACTCAATGTGAAATGAAGTCTTAATTCTCAACTCTCCATTCTCCACCCGATAGCTATCGGGTCTCAATTAATCGACGTTATCATGCAAAAATGAATTATTTGGCCTGATCTCAGTAATCCCCTCCTCTACGCTCAATGTGAAACGGGACACCTGTGACTCTGAAGAATGAGGAACATCGGGAAGGGACATTTGCTTACGTTTATAAGCAGGTTCGTTCTCAAGCTCCTGCAAGCCATTGGTTGTACGCAATTTCATACTCAGGTCTTTCAATCGGAGAATCCTTTCTTTAGACTTACGCAATTGCTCTTCTATCGATTCATCTGTTTTATTTTCATCAGGATTGAAGACCTGCACAGGGATTTCTTCTTCCTCAATTTCAGCAATAGGTTCAACTTCTACCCTGATCTCTTCTGTTTTGAGTTCAAACTCAAATGAAGGTTCAAGTGGAGCTGTTTCCTGAGCAACTGGAATTTCATCGCTCAAGGTATGGCGGATAAGATCAGCATCTTCTACTCTCTCTTCCTCTACTTTTGGAGCACTTTGAAAGTAGCCGGCAAAAAGATCAACCTGACTTTCTTCCCTGGTTTTTAGAACAGGTACATTTAATTCTTCATTTTTAACCTCCAGGAAGGTATTCTCTTGCACAGGCTTCACCAATGGCGCCTGCTCAGGAGTCAGAAGAGATACTTTACGCACCTGACTCTTTTCAACCTCACGTTCTTCCCTTGTTTGGAAACCTGTAGCAATAATAGTTACCGAAATCTTTTCACCAAGGCCTTCATCTGTACAATTACCCCAGATCAGATCGGCTGCAAGTCCGGCTTCCTGCTGAATGAAATCAGTAATGATACTCACTTCATCCATGGTCACTTCCTTATCACCTGAACTGATATTCAAAAGGATATAACGGGCACCTTCAATTTCATTATCCTTAAGTAAAGGAGATGCTAAAGCACCTTCCACTGCCCTCAGTGCGCGGTTCTCGCCCTCAGCAGCATAACTTCCCATGATTGCCACACCGCTCTCTTTCATCACGGTACGCACATCCTTAAAGTCAACGTTTATATAACCAGGAATAGTAATGATCTCGGCTATACCCTTTGCAGCAGTCGTTAAAATATTATCAGCCTGTGCAAATGCTGAACCCAGGGTAAGATTCCCAAAGATTTCACGCAAACGATCATTTGAAATAACCAGGTAAGAATCCACATACTTTTTAAACTCTTCCAGACCTTCTTCTGCCTGAGTCTTCCTGCGCTTTCCTTCAAATGAGAACGGAGTAGTAATGATACCTACGGTTAAGATATCCATCTCCTTCGCTGCTTTGGCAATAATCGGACTTGCACCAGTTCCTGTACCACCACCCATTCCGGCAGTGATAAAAAGCATTTTGGTATTGGTACCAAGCATCCGCTTGATATCATCAATATTTTCAATAGCAGAGTTCTTACCAACCTCAGGGATAGATCCTGCACCCATTCCTTCTGTTAAGCTCGCACCTAACTGAACTTTATTGGGTATAGGACTTAGTTCAAGAGCCTGTGCATCAGTATTACAAATAATGAAATCAACACCTGTGATTCCCTGACGGTACATATGGTTCACAGCATTACCGCCGCCGCCACCAACACCAATTACTTTGATGATCGATGACTTTTCTTTTAACATTTCAAACTGCATATTCTTAATTATCAGTTGGGTAAATCTTGTTCATTCTTAGACAGTTTACACTGTAAAACTAGCCAAATTTCCACGTTGCTTTTCCTTAATCATGCGATTGTGGGAAACTCCGCTATTGTGGAAAATTAATTTGTATAATCCTCATCCTTGATATCATCCTTGATGAATTTGGTGCTCGACTGCAATATCCATTCAAACATTCCCTGTCCTTTTTTCGGTTTCTGAATAGCCTTGGTTTTTTCAACAGGAGCACCAATAGACACTACTGATTCCTCGACCAGTTCAGCCTTTTGTATCCCCTTGATCAGCAGACCAATACCGGTTGCATACATCGGACTTTTTAATTCATCATATACATTCTTTGGTAACACATCATTTTTCGCCAAATGTTCGTTCGGATATCCGATACGGCTATCAAGCCCGGTTACAAATTCAACAAGCTGAGGTAGATGCTTCAGTTGAGCCCCGCCACCTGTAATCACGATTCCGGCGATCAGCTTCTTCTCATATCCTGAGGATTTAATTTCATAATAAACATGTTCGATAATCTCTTCCATTCTCGCCTGAATCACATAAGCAAGATTTTTTACGGATATCTCTTTAGGCTCCCTGCCGCGGAGGCCCGGAACACAGATAATTTCATTCTCCTTATTTTCCTCAGCAAGAGCTGAGCCAAAACGGGTTTTCAACAACTCGGCCTGATTACGCATTACTGAACATCCCTCCCGGATATCTTCAGTAACACTATTGCCACCGAATGGAATAACAGCCGTATGACGGATAATTCCTTCATGGAATATAGCCAGGTCGGTAGTACCACCACCGATATCAACCAGCACCACTCCTGCTTCTTTTTCCTCCTCACTCAGCACCGACTCAGAGGATGCAAGTGGTTCAAGGATCAGTTCCTGAGTTTCAAGTCCGGCGTTCCCAACACATTTCAAAATATTTTTAACCGCACTAACATGACCTGAAATGATGTGAAAATTGGCCTCAAGACGCACGCCTGCCATCCCGATAGGGTCCTTTATCCCCGGTTCATTATCCACGGTAAATTCCTGCGGCAATACATGAATAATCTCCTCTCCCGGAGGCATAACCAATTTGTACATATCCTCAATCAGCTTGTCGATATCCTTACGCTGGATTTCGGTATTTAATTCTTTACGGGTAAGGATACCGCGGTGCTGAAGACTCTTGATATGCTGCCCGGCAATCCCAACATTAACGATCTTAACATCCACATTTGATTGGGCGCTGGCTTCTTCAACCGCAAGTATGATTGCCTGTACGGTTTTCTGAATATTGGAAACTACTCCACGAGTAACTCCCGCAGATTCGGCTTTACCCATACCCAAAACTTCGATTTTACCATGTTCGCTCCTGCGACCAACGGTAACACAAATTTTAGTTGTACCGATGTCCAAACCGACAACTATTGGTGAATTTTTGGCTGAAGCTGAGTTAATTTGATCCATATTCTTTGTATTAAAAAATTATTAGTTCTGAGTTTCTGTTATAGTACTATCGGCAATCTGTTTATTGATGTCGATCGTGATCTTAGTGCTATCAATAATGTTCTTTTCGCAAACAATCTGATTGGCATATTTCAGATTGATGGTTTTATAGGTATCCCAGCCTACCTTAGGAATTGCCTTCTTGTAAAAAACAAGCAGATTTCTGAATTTGATCTGCAGTGAATCGGCGCTACCTAAAATAATCTTATGGCCTCCTACCCGTGGAACCATTTCTATATCCCCTTTCAAATCCACAAACAATTGTTCGATTTGATTATCCCATAAAGTATCGTTTCTGATATAAAGCGCTGTACGGAAAAGATCCCTTGCCATCTTTGTTTTGAGCGTATCTACCCGACCGCTGAAATCTTCCTCTATCAGGCCACTTGCCACCAGCACCTTTGCCGTATAATTATCTGAAAGCGGTATTTTATTCCCATTACCATCAATGTAAAAATGCAGGTTTGCCATATTCACAACTCTCAGCACAGGCTCCCTTTGTCTGATCTGAACATGGATAACTCCGGTCATATCGGCGTATACCTTTGCAAATTCTATGAAAGGATTAGCCTTCAGGGCATTTTCAAGCTTATGAATATTGATATCATTCAGATCTTTTCCAAGCATAGCCCCGCCATTCTCCATCAGAATTCTGTCTACCTCATCCCGTTCAATGAAATTAAACTGCCCCGGAAGTAATACTTTTACATCTTTACACTTTAAAGCACTTTTCTTTATCTCTATAAAACTCATCAGCGTAATCAGTCCGCTCAGGCTGATCAGCCAGAGGAAACCAAATAAAATTGCTCGCCAATTTATTTTTTTAAGCATTTGTTAAAATTTCTTTCAATGGTATAATAAGAGTGTCGATATCACCGGCACCCACTGTTAATAATAATTCAGGTTTTTGCGCCCTGACATAATCCAGTGTTTGTTCTTTTGATAATATCTGCTTTGCTTCAATACTTACTTTATCCAGAATCATAGCTGAACTAACTCCCTCTATCGGCAGCTCTCTGGCAGGATAAATATCCAGCATGATAAGCTCATCTGTCATGCTCAGGATCTCCGAAAAACCCGCAGCAAAATCCCTTGTGCGTGTAAACAGATGTGGCTGGAAGATTGTGGTTAGTTTTTTACCAGGGTAAAGCGTTTTTACTGCCTGAATACAGGCCCTTAATTCTTCCGGATGATGAGCATAATCATCAATATAAATATGTTTCTGGTCTTTAAGGATATACTCAAAACGCCTCTTCACCCCGAGAAAACTTGCCAATGCCTTTTTTATTTTTTCAGGATCTATACCCAGATGTAATGCAACTTCGATTGCAGCAACAGCATTTTCAATATTATGAAGACCCGGTAAACCGAGCTGAACATTTTCAATTACGACATTCTCATTCTTGAAATCAAAATAGAAGCTTCCATCCTGCACTTTCACATTGACTGCCTGAATATCTGCCAGCACATTTGCTGAATAGGTTTTACCTCCGCTAAGGTCGAGTCCCTTTTTAAAAATCAGTCTGCCACCTTCTTTGATCTGGGAAACAAATTGCCTGAATGATTCAACAAGGTGTGAACGGTCTCCGTAAATGTCAAGATGATCCGCATCCATTGAAGTGACAATAGCAACATCAGGATAAAGGGTGAGGAAAGAACGATCAAACTCATCAGCCTCTACCACCATGGTATTATTATCACCAAACAACACATTTGAATTATAGTTAGTTGCGATTCCACCCAGAAATGCAGAACAATCGTATCCACTATCCTTAAGAACATGGGCAATGATGCTGGAGGTTGTTGTCTTGCCATGAGTACCGGCAACAGCGATGGTGTACATTCCTTTGCTGATAATACCCAATACTTCAGACCGCTTTTTGAGCGAAAAGCCTCCCGACCTGAAATGGTTCAATATTTTGGAATCCTTTGGAATTGCAGGAGTATAAATGATCAGGGTTTCGGGATCATTTTCAAGGAAACTAACTTTCAGGTTATCCTCCTCATCCTGATAAACAACTGAAATACCCTCATTTCTCATTGCAGAGGTAAGTGGAGTTATGGTTTTATCATAGCCACAGACCACACATCCGCGCTTTTTGAAATAACGGGCAAGACCACTCATGCCGATGCCTCCGATACCAATTAAATAAACCCGTTTAATATTTTCTAATTCCATATTGTTGTATAAAAAATACTCCGCTAATCTTTTGCAATTCTTAACACTTCTCTTGCAATCACTTCATCAGCATCAGGCAAAGCCATTTTACCAATATTATCAGAAAGCGCTTTACATTTATCCTTATTATCGATCAGCAATAAGGCAATATCGATCAGTTCGAGTTCAGCCATTGCATCCCCAACCATTATTGCTGCATCATTCTCTACCAAAGCAATTGCATTTTTTGTCTGATGATCTTCAGCCACATTTGGCGAAGGAACCAGAATCGCAGGTTTTTTTACTGCGCACAATTCGGCTATGGTACCTGCTCCTGCCCTGGATATCACCAGATCGGCAGCAGCATAGGCCAGATCCATCCGGTGTAGAAATTCAAGCACTTTTATATTGGGATGCTCTTTTCCTTTCATTTGCTCCATTACAGATTGGTAATAATATTTACCGGTCTGCCAGATCAATTGCACATCAGCAGCCAGGATCTTATCCAGTCCCGAATACATACTTGTATTCAGGGTGCCTGAGCCCAAACTGCCTCCCGTCAGAAGAATTGTCTTTTTATGTGGCGAAAGGCTCAATAATTCTGCAGCTGCAAAGCGTTTATTCTCAATATCAACTGCTTCCTTCCTGATCGGATTACCTGTAATCCTGATTTTCTCTGCAGGAAAGAATTTTTCCATTCCCTTAAATGCAACGCATATAAGCTCTGCATCTTTCCCTAAAATCTTATTGGTTATTCCTGCAAAGGAATTCTGTTCCTGAATCAGATAGGGAATTTTCAGCTGTGAGGCTGCATACAGTAATGGTCCGGAAGCATAACCCCCAACCCCTACAGCAGCATCAGGTTTAAAATCTTTGATTATTGATCTTGCCTTCATCACACTTTTCAATAGCTTATATGGTAGCAAAACATTTTTAAGGATAGAGCTTCGCTGAAATCCCTGAATATCCAATCCTATAATTTTGTATCCGGCAGCAGGGACTTTCTCCATCTCCATACGTCCGTTGGCGCCAACAAAGAGAATCTCTGTGCCGGGATCAATTTTTTTGAGCGCATTCGCTATTGCTACAGCCGGAAATATATGTCCGCCTGTTCCGCCTCCGCTTATGATCACTCTTTTTCCCATTTCTTATTTTCTTTGAATCAGCTTTAAAATCTTAAATGCTTCATCAGTTATCCCATTGCCGGTATTTCACCAATAACTACTTTTTCCTTACTCTTATTTTTCTTTTCCTCGATATCTCTGCTCACACTCAGAATAATTCCGAAAGCCACACTCGTAAACAGAATCGATGTTCCCCCCATACTAACGAGCGGTAACGGAACCCCGGTCACTGGGCCCAGCCCAACTGCGACGGCCATGTTTGCAAATGCCTGAATGGTCAGACTGAAACTTAAACCAGCCGCCAGTAATGCCCCAAATGCCTTAGGGCTATCGGTCACAATCAAGACACATCGGTACAGAAAAAGCAGGTATAGTAATACCAATCCGACTCCTCCAACCATACCATATTCCTCAATGATAAGGGCAAATACAAAATCTGAATAAGGGTGCGGCAGGAAATTGCGCTGGGTACTGTTACCCGGTCCTTTGCCAAAGATTCCGCCTGTTGCAATTGCAATTTTAGCCTGGTTTGCCTGAAATGCCTTATCAGGATCAGCCTTTTCGGGGTGAATAAAGGTATCTATTCTCGAAATATAGGTCTTCCTTCTTGGACCCAGCATCATTACTGCACCCAGAAGCACCACACCTGCAAGACATACAATAGAAATCTGCTTGATGCTGATTCTACCCATGATCAACAAGAGAATACTAACACCAAATAACATTAAAGCAGTTGAAAGATTCGCAAGTGCTATCAATACAAACACCGCGCATACTGCAGCCATGATTGGCAAAAATGCCTTCTTTACATCCTTGATATTTTCCTGTTTCTTACTCAGTGTTCGTGCCAGAAATGTAATCAAAGCCAGTTTTGCCAAATCGGAAGTCTGGAATGTCTGATTGATGATCGGAATAGTTACCCAGCGACTGGCCTCATTCACACTAGCCCCAAAGATTAGCGTATATGCCAGCAATGGGATCGTAATAACCATCAATACTTTGGATATCCCGGCATAATACCTATAATCAAGCAAATGTGAAAAATACATTAAGGCAATACCTCCAACGATCATGACCAGGTGCTTGATTAAAAACTGCTCTGAACCAACACCCTTTTTGTAAGCAAGCGTTCCGGTTGCACTGTAAACAGCCAGCAGCGACCATACCGAAAGTAAGATCACGATCAGCCAGATCCAGCGGTCACCTTTTGTTTTGCTTATTAGTCTTTCCATTGTTTAGTTATCAGTTGTCTGTTGTCTGTTGTCAGTAATTCAGTAGTTCATTGTAAATTTCATCTCAATGCCACATTTGCAATTTCCCACTCTCAATTCTCCACTCTCAATTGTCAACTGTCAATTGTCAATTGTCAATTGTTACAATTCCTTCACCGCCTTCTTAAACTGATTCCCCCTATCCTCATAATTCTTAAACAGGTCGAAGCTTGCACATGCAGGTGATAAGAGTACGGTATCCCCCTTTTTTGCGAGGTGATACGCAATCTGAACCGCCTCATTTGCCGAGAACGTATTTACAATCACTTCTACATCATTCTCGAAAGCTTCATGTATCCTTTTATTATCCTTACCCAAACAAACGATTGATTTTACTTTAGACTTAACCAGATCTTTCAGCATGCCATAATCATTGCCCTTATCCACCCCACCAAGGATAAGCACAACATCTCCGGGCATACTTTCGAGGGCATACCAGGTTGAATTAACGTTCGTTGCCTTAGAATCATTGATAAAATCGATCCCCGAAATTTTGGCCACATGCTCAAGGCGGTGTTCGATATTTGTAAAACTTCCCATGCTTTCGCGAATGGTCTCGTTTCTTAATTCAAGCACTTTTGCGACTATGCCCGAAGCCATAGAGTTATAAATGTTGTGCTTGCCCTGCAGAGCTAAATCGTTGAGTGACATAGTCAGTGATTCTTGGTTTGTGTGGTGTAGGTTAATTATGATTTGATCTCCCTGAAGAAAAGCACCTTTTTCAAGGGTTTTCTCAATGGAGAAAGGATAGGCATTTGAGATAATCGGGCGTTTTGCCAGACCTTTCTTAATTTCTTCATCATCAGCACAATAAATGAAAACATCATCCTGCTGCTGGTTCTGAATAATTCTGAATTTAGAATCCGAGTAATTTTCCATTTTATAATCATACCTGTCGAGATGATCAGGAGTGATGTTTAATAAGACAGCGATATCTGCTTTGAAGCTGTACATATTATCGAGCATAAAGCTGCTGATCTCCAAAACATAATATTCAAAATCATCGAAGGCGACCTGCTTCGCAAAACTCTTGCCAATATTCCCTGCCAGGCCCACATTAAGACCTGCATTTTGCAGGATATGATAGGTAAGCATAGTTGTGGTAGTCTTGCCGTTTGAGCCGGTGATGCATATCAGCTTTGCACTGGTGTACCTCCCCGCAAATTCAATTTCAGAGATTATTGGAATATTCTTTTCATTGAGTTTTTTGATGATCGGGGCTTTATCAGGAATTCCCGGACTCTTAATCACCTCGGCAGCAGTAAGAATACGGTCTTCAGTATGCTGGTTCTCCTCAAAAGGAATTCCGGCCCGCTCCAGTTCTTTCTTATACTGATCAGCAATAGGCCCGAAATCTGAAACAAATACGGCAAATCCCTCCTTCTGAGCTAATAATGCTGCACCTGTCCCGCTTTCGCCGGCACCTAAAACAACGATATATTTCTCAGCCCCCATTAACGCAGTTTTAAAGTCACAATAGTTATAATTGCCAGTAAAATTCCAACAATCCAGAATCGTGTAACGATTTTGGCTTCATGATATCCCTTCTTCTGATAGTGATGATGCAATGGCGACATCAAAAAGATTCGTCTTCCTTCACCAAACTTTCGCTTCGTATATTTGAAATAGGAGACCTGCATGATCACTGAAAGATTTTCGACCAGGAACACTCCGCAAAGTGCAGGAATTAATAGTTCTTTACGGATCATGATCGCGAAAGCAGCAATAATTCCACCGATAGCCAGGCTGCCAGTGTCTCCCATAAAGACCTGGGCAGGATATGAATTATACCATAAAAAGCCAACGCATGCCCCAACAAATGCACCGGCAAAAATTACAAGTTCTCCTGAATTTGGGATATACATGATATTCAGGTAATCTGCAAAAATTGTATTGCCCGAAACATAGGCAAGAATAGCCAGCGTGATGCCGATAATCGCTGATGTCCCTGTGGCCAAACCGTCAATACCATCTGTAAGATTGGCTCCGTTCGAAACTGCTGTGACAATAACAATCACAAACAATAGAAACACAACCAGTGAATACTTTTCATATCCATCCCCAAAGACGGTCAGTACCTTGGCATAATCAAATTCATTATCCTTGTAAAAAGGGACATTGGTAATGGTCGACTTGAGATCCTGGGTATAATAAAACTGATCACCACGTTTATGAACATCCAATGGAGCACTGACCTTTGCAGGTAATGTTACCTGTTCCCTGACTACAATATCAGGGTGGAAATACATGGTCCAGCCAATAATCAATGCAAGGCCCACCTGACCCATGATCTTGAAACGACCTGCCAGACCTTCTTTATCCTTTTTAAACACCTTGATATAATCATCAACAAAACCAATCAGACCCATCCAGACCGTAGTTACCAGCATGAGAATGATGTAGATATTATCAATTTTGGCAAAAAGTATGGTTGGCAGCAAAATTCCGAGAAGAATGATCAATCCACCCATGGTTGGAGTACCCTGCTTTTGCATCTGCCCTTCAAGACCCAGATTTCTAACCGATTCACCAACCTGTTTTGCTCTCAGTAATCTAATGAGACGGCTGCCATAAACCGTAGTAAGAATCAGGGATAAGATAACAGCCATTGCAGTACGGAATGAGATAAACTGGAACAATCCTGCTCCGGGAATATCATATTGCTTATCCAGCCATGTGAACAGATAGTATAGCATTAGCTCATCAGATTTAAAAATTCAGTTAAAATCTCCTTATCATCAAAAGGGAGTTTCACCCCACCGATATCCTGATACTTTTCATGACCTTTTCCGGCAACCAGGATAATATCACCGGGCTTTGCCAAATGGCAGGCTGTACGGATTGCTTCTTTCCTATCGGTAATTGAAAGTGTTTTCTTTTTATTTGTTGGCATCACGCCTTCTTCCATCTCCTTAATAATCTGCTCCGGAACTTCAGAACGTGGATTATCAGAGGTCAGCACAACCTTCGTACTCCAGTCGCATGCCACTTTGGCCATTACCGGTCGCTTGGCTTTATCCCTGTCACCTCCGCATCCGATCACAGTTATTACCTGTTCGGTTCCTTTACGGATATCCTGAATAGTGCTCAGCACATTTTGCACAGCGTCTGGAGTATGAGCATAATCTACAATGCCAATAATACCTGTAGGCGAAATAATATAATCGAAACGGCCTTCGGCACCGCTTAACCGGCTGAGTGAAGTCAATACCCTGGTACGATCCTGCTCAAGTAATAATGCCGTAGCATAAACTGCAAGCAGATTATAGGCATTGAAGCTTCCTACCATCTTAAACCAAACCTCCTGCCCATCGATATTCAGCAATAAACCACTGAAATGATTTTCAATAATTCTGGCTTTAAAATCAGCTATGTTCTTAAGTCCGTAGGTCTTTCTGTGTGCACCTGTATTTTGAAGCATCACAATCCCGTTCCTATCATCAATATTGGTGAGTGCAAATGCCTGACTGGTCAATCCGTCAAAAAAGCTCTTCTTAGCTTTGAGGTAGGCATCAAATGTCTTATGGAAATCAAGATGATCATGCGTCAGGTTAGTAAATATCCCTCCAGCAAAACTTAGCCCTTCGGTTCTGTGCTGAGTCATTGCATGTGAGCTAACCTCCATAAAGCAATAATCACAGCCGCTTTCAACCATATCATTCAGCAGACTGTTCAGCATCACTGGGTCAGGCGTTGTATGAGTAGCCGGAACTACAAGGTCATTGATCTGATTTTGAACTGTAGAAAGCAATCCGGTTTTATATCCCAGATCCTGAAATAATTGAAAAAGTAAAGTTGCAATCGTTGTTTTGCCATTCGTACCAGTAACTCCAACCAGTTTTAGCTTTGAAGAGGGGTTATCATAAAAATTGGATGCCGTAATTCCGAGTGCCATAGCTGAGTTCTCAACCAGGAAATAGCTTACATTTTCCTTAAATTCAGCAGGGAATTCTTCACAAAGCACCGCTGTGGCGCCCTGACCAATCGCACGGTTTATAAAAGCATGGCCATCAGATTCAGTCCCACGTACTGCCACAAATAAAACTCCCGGAGCTGCTTTGCGCGAATCGAAGCAAATACCCGACACTTTCCCGTTGGTTGAACCCGAGACCTGCCTGAGTGATACTCCGTATAATATATCCTTGAGCTTCTTCATCATTCGAGTTCTAAAATAATTGGAAGACCCTTTTGAACACTTGTTCCTGCAGCAAGGGATTGCCTGACTACCTTTCCGCTTCCGCGAACCAGCACTTTTAAACCCGAATTGCCGGCAACATAAAGCGCATCCTTCAATCCCATTCCGCTAACATCAGGCACCAAACCTTCGGTAATCTTTACTTCCTGAGAGATAACACCCTTATTGGTATCCAAACTTATATAATCGGAGTTTGAGGCAAACAATGCCTTGATACCAAATGCTTTATAGACAGCCTGAGTTGCTTTACGTTCTCCGGCCTTTGCTTCAGGCAGCTTCAGACTTCCTGTAAATTTTTGCTCTTTAAGTGGGTCAAACATGTTGATATCGCTCGCGAAAACCCTGTCGGCAATCTCCCTGAAAACCGGACCAGCCACAGATGCTGCATAATAGGTGCCCTTACGCGGATTGTTGACCACCACGATCAGCGAATATTTTGGATTATCTGCAGGGAAGTAACCGCAGAATGAAGCCTGGTACTTCTTGTCAACGCGATAACCCTTATTGGCATCGGCAACCTGGGCAGTTCCGGTTTTTCCAGCAATTTTATAGAGCGGAGAGGCCAGTGACTTTGCTGTCCCATTTAAAACAACGGCTTCCAAAAGTTCCTGTGCTTTTTTAATGGTTTCATCCGAAACAATTTTCTCATTAATAACCCTTGCCTTGAACTGCTCAACGGTGTTTCCAAGACGTCTGATCTCGCGGACAAAAATCGGAGCGATATACCTTCCATCATTCGCTACCGCATTATAAAAAGCCAGCATCTGCAGTGGAGTAATCTGCATCTCATAACCATAGGCCATCTGTGGCAGGGTTTGTTTCTTATTCCAGCTTCTGTTTTTTGGATTTTTGATCACCGGCTGGCCTTCACCCGGAATCTGAAGTTCTAATTTCTTATTCAGCCCCCAGTCGTATAAATGAGCCGGAAATTTTTCCTGGTCATTCTGATAGGCCGCATTGATCAATTTTGCAATAGCTACGTTTGATGATTCTTCAAAAGCCCGTTTTACAGAAACGGTTCCGATACCTCCATGTGAATCCCGGATAGTATGTCCCGGAATACGGTATGTTCCGTCTTCAGTAGCTACTAAAGTACTGGTATCGACCTTTTTATCCTCAAGAAGAGCCATATAGGAGGCCAGTTTAAATGTAGAACCGGGATCCTGACTTGCGGCAATTGCATAATTAAACTGCTCTTTGTATTCACCTTCACGAACCTTACTGAAATTGGCAACTGCCCTGATCTCACCAGTGGCAACTTCCATCAGAATAACACAGCCATGATCCGCATCACTGGTAATCAATTGTTTTTTTAATGCCCTTTGTGCCACATCCTGCATATTGATATCGATTGTTGAAATGATATCAGCACCTTCTTTTGGTGCAATTTCAATATCCTGATTAACAGGCATCCAAACACCACCCGCAATGCGCTGCATCAGGCGCTTACCACTTTCTCCATCTATATAGGCGCTGTATGCTCCCTCAAGACCAACCGGCTGTACGTTTTTATTCTTATAACCAATCGTTCTGGCTGCGAGAGTCTGAAATGGCAAAATTCTCTTGTTCTGATGAACGGAGATCAGTCCGCCTTTATAACGACCCATATTAAAAATCGGGAACTTCCTGATCTCCTTTAACTCAGTATGAGTCACATTCCGCTTCAGGAGCAGATAGCGTGCCCGATCAGCCCGGGCTTCACGAAGCATACGTGAATATTGTTTTTTAGACTTATCACCAAAAAATGAAGACAGCTTAGCTGCCAGTGAATCTACTTTTTCATAAAAAACCTCATCCTTTTCAATACCTCCGGCGAGCATATCCATGCGGACCTCATACTCAGGCACAGATGTAGCTAACAAACTGCCATCAACAGAATAGATATTCCCCCTTGCAGCTTCTACATTTGCAAAACGGGTAGAAAGACTATCCGCCATGGATCTCCATTTCTTTCCTTCCACAATCTGAACATCCACCAGCTTATAAAGCACCGCAAATGCCAGCAATACAATCATCCCAAAGGCGATGTACACACGGAGCAATATGTCGGTTCTTATATTCATGCTATCTTTTGTCAATTATCTTGTTGGTAAATTTTCCTTAATTATCAATTCTCCACTCTCAATTAATTACTCAAACTCCCCTTCTCTTATCACAATCTTCTTCGGTGGTTCATTTGGTTCAATCAAACCCAGTGTATCCACCTCTTTAGCTACTTCTGTCTGGGTGCTTTTCAGCATCAGATCAGCTTTTAATGTTTTAAAATCCCAGCTCAGTTCTTTCACTTCCTTGCTCAGCTTGTCGATATCCCGGATATTGTTTTCGGCAAAATGCCGGTTCCCGATATAGATCATTGCCAAAAAGGCAATAAATACAATAAATGGAAGCAAATGAGTAGCCGACTCCTTAGAAATTACTCCTTCGGTAAACATCAGGGTAAAGAAATTCTTCGGAAGCTCTGCCTTTTCTGATTGCTCAGTTATAGGTTCAGTTTCCTGATCCAATTCCTCTTCTGTTTTGTCCTGTTTAAATTGGTTATTCATTCTTCAAGCCTTTATCAGCTTAATTTTTTACTGCTATTCTCAGTTTGGCACTACGTGCCCTGTTATTCAGTTTAATTTCCTCTTCAGAAGCAACAATCGCTTTACGGGTAATGCTTTCCAGAGGCTTGATCTGGTTTCCGAAAAAATCCTTTTCCACTTCACCCTGAAACTTACCCTTGGCAATAAAATTCTTAACCAGCCTGTCCTCAAGTGAATGATAAGACATCACAACAAGTCGGCCCTGAGCTTTAAGTACATCAACCGTTTGCTCTAAAAACTCTTTCAAAGCCTCCAGCTCCTGGTTTACTTCAATACGGAGCGCCTGAAAAACCTGGGCCAGATATTTGTTCTCTTTCCCTTTCGGAATTAGTTTTGAAATGGCCTTTTTTAACTCATCAACTGTATCAATAGGCTTGTTCAGACGCTGCGTTACCAGTGTCTGAGCCAGAGTTTTAGCATTTTTGATCTCTCCATAGATTCCAAAGATGCGATGCAGTTTTTCCTCACTATAGGTATTGACAATCTGTTTTGCTGTAAGTGAACTCCCTTGATCCATACGCATATCCAGGTCGGCATCAAAGCGAATGGAGAACCCCCGTTCTGGCTGATCAAACTGGTGAGAAGAGACACCCAGATCAGCCAGAATACCATCCGCAGGAATGGCGCCCTGCAAACGGCAGTTGTTTTTTAGGTAGCGGAAGTTCTGATCAATAAAGGTTAATCGATCATCTTTTGGTAAATTCTTCTGAGCATCGGCATCCTGGTCAAATGCAAGCAAACGACCCTTAGGACCCAGGCGCTTTAATATTTCGCGGGAATGACCACCACCCCCGAATGTAACATCAACATAAATCCCATCCGGCTTAATATTCAGCCCTTCCATACATTCCTGAAGCATCACCGGATTATGATAATCAGTCATGCGCCCTCCTTCCCATACTGCCCATTACCTCTTCGGCCAGATTGGCGAAGTTTTCAGGCTCATTATCCATTTGAGATTCGTAAGCATCTTTTGCCCAGACCTCTATTTTATTCAGTACGCACGAAAGGACAACCTCCCCGCTGATACCGGCATATTCCATTAAAGCTTTTGGGAAGAGAATACGGTTTGCCGAATCCAGAGCAAGCTCGGTGGCACCCCGGGTGAAATAGCGAATAAAATCACGGCTCTTCTTTTCGTAAGCATTGAGCTTACTCAGTTCTTCGGTAATGCTATCCCACTCCTTTTTAGTGTAAATAACCAGATGCTTTTCAAAGCCACGATTGATCACAAGTCCTTCACGCTCAGCTTCGGGAAGCTGTTTCTTCAGGCTGGATGGTATCATCATCCGGCCTTTAGCATCAAGTTTACAATCAAATTCTCCTAAGAAATGGGACATTCCGGGTAATTACATAATTATTCAACTGTAAAAGTAAATAACTTACCACTTTTTACCACTATCTCCCACAAAAAAAGTTTTCCACAGTTTTAAGAGGTTAAAATCTCCCACATAGCGGAGAATCAGACACTTGGCTTTTTGGAGAGAAGATCAGATTAAGGAGTCTTTTAAGGTCTCTTAATAAAGACAAGATTCATTTAAAAAACTAAACGAAAAAAGAAAATCCTGCGCTCCTATTGATCCTCAGTTATTTAGATTTACCCAATACTGTAACTAAAAATAGTAATGAACATCAAAGAAAAAACGAATCCAAGGTGGCCAGATTAACAAACAATCAGGAACTTTAAAGAACTCAAGGAAAATGAAAGCTTTTACAAAATATAAATATGGTGGCCCAGAAGTACTTCAATTACAGGAAGTTGAAAAACCAATAATAAAAGATGATCATATTCTGGTTAAGGTTGCAGCAAACTCAGCGAATCCAGCCGACTGGCATATTCTGAGAGGAGAACCATTTTTCGCCAGGTTTACGTTTGGATTATTCAAACCAAAGGACAAAATCCTGGGAGCTGATTTTGCAGGCATCGTTGAGGAAGTGGGAAAGAATGTAATACATTTCAAGGTCGGGGGTCGGGTCATTGATCTTGTGGTATTTTCATTACATAATAAGGGTAGACATTCCAAGCTCCAATCAGCAATCTGATTACGCCACGGTACTCCCCCGTGTTTTCTGTTGTAGTCTCCTGATATATCAAGTTTTATTTTTACCCACCCAACACCTTTATTCTTTCATTTTCAAAATTGCTTTTTCTTATAAGTAATACTAGTGGCTTTGGCAAATTAACCTTGTAGTAGCAAAATACTCAAAAGCCATGCTGGTCTTTCCATCTAAGTTGACATTTTCAGTTATCAGACTACAGATGTTCATTTCATAACCCAAGTTAAGGAATTTAAAATTTATCGCATATACTTTTGCATTACAGAAATGTACTTCAAAAGTATGTTTCCGTCGATACCAAATCCATTATTTGTTAAATTATTCTAAAATACATGAAAACTAAAATTCTAGAGGTCACGGCATGGATCCTTTTAATCGCTTTCTCATTTGCAGACGACCCAATTCGTAAAACGCGGAACGACATCCACAATGTCCTGGTATACGATGATGAGGCATCTTACATTAAATCCAGTAGAATTATGCAAATCCACAAATGTGAAAAGCCAGTGTTCTGTTAATTTAACAAAGCTCCTTCCAATATAAAGTTCTTAGAACCCGGCGGTATTACAGATAACCTGTTTATCTCATGTTAAATGGCAGCATGGTATCTATATGTCAAAAAATTATAATAAACAATAAATCAACAATTAAATAAAATGAAATTAATTAATTTTTTTAATGTGGTTGTTACTATAACAAGCCCTACAACTTGTGAAAAACCAAACGTAATTCAGGATGATGGAAAGTTAGTTCCAATAATTGTGGAACATGATCCATCATTTTCAAACAATTAATTTAAAAGTAGTTCTTAACTCAGTTTCATATTTCTAGTTCATAGTGAGGATACTTTTGTCCCAATTTAAAATCAAATTGATGAAAAATAAAATATCAATAGAATTCAAATTACTCCTTTTATTATTTCTTTGCTCTTCGGCATTAATTGCTCAAGAAAGGGTTACCATAAGCGGTGTAATTACTGATCAAGCATCGTCAGAGTCTTTAATCGGCGTAAGCGTATTTATTAAAGAAATCAATAGTGAAACGGTAACCAATGAGTATGGTTTTTATTCTTTAACAGTTCCAAAGGGTAAGTACACAATTAAAATTGGCTATTTAGGCTACTTATCTCAAGAGAATATTATAGACATAAAAGCAAGTATAAAAAAAGATTATTCTTTGCTAGCAAGTCACCAATCTTTAGCAGAAGTAGTTGTAATAAGTGGAGAAAATAACATTGCAGAAATTAGGAGACCAGAAATGAGCGTCAATAAACTTTCGGTAAGAGAAATTAAACAGATGCCTGTTGTTTTAGGAGAAGTAGACGTAATAAAATCTATACTACAACTACCAGGTGTTACCAATGCCGGAGAAGGGCAATCTGGTTTTAATGTAAGGGGTGGAAGTGCAGATCAAAATTTAATATTACTAGATGAAGCTACCATCTATAATTCATCTCATTTATTTGGTTTCTTTTCTGTTTTTAATGCCGATGCTATTAATGACATAAAACTGTATAAAGGGGGGGTACCGGCTCGTTTTGGTGGAAGGTTATCTTCTGTTCTAGATATTTATCAGAAGGAAGGAAATAAAAACGATTTAAAATTTAGTGGTGGTACTGGTTTAATATCAAGCAGATTAATGGCCGAAGGACCAATTGACAAGGGTAAAGGCTCATTTTTGTTAGCAGGAAGAAGCTCTTATGCCCATTTGTTTTTGAAACTTACCGACATTCAAAGTTCGGCATATTTTTATGATTTAAACACCAAGGTAAGCTATAAAATTAACCCCAAAAACAACCTTTACCTCTCAGGATATTTTGGGCGTGATGCGTTTAACCTGAACAAAGATTTCATCAATACCTACGGAAATTCCGTGCTTAATGTACGTTGGAACAAACTATTTTCTGATAAGCTGTTCTCTAACCTTTCTGTTATCTATAGTGATTATTATTACGGTTTAGAGATTGGCTTTGCCGGTTTTAAATGGTCCAGCGGCATACAAAACCTTAATCTAAAGTATGATTTTAAGCACTACCTCAGCAATAATTTAAAACTTACCTATGGCTTAAATGGGCAGTATTATGACTTTAACCCAGGGACAATAAATCCTATTGGTATAAATTCGCAGTTCAACAAAGATCAGTTGGCTCGTAAATACGCTTTTGAACCTGCTATATACTTGGATCTAGAACAAAATGTAAGCAAAAAGTTGGCTATCAATTACGGTTTACGTTACAGCGAGTTTTGCCGCATAGGCCAACAAGAAGTGTTTACTTATGCCAACAACCAAGCGGTAATCTTTAACAACGACTTAAAGATTTACGAAAAAGCAATACCCACCGGCACAAAAAACTATAAACGTAGCGAAGTCATTGACGATTTTAAAAATTTAGAACCTCGTGTAGCTATTTCTTATGCAATTGATGATAATCATTCTTTAAAAACAAGTTATAACAGAATGTCCCAATATCTTCATCTTCTTACAAACACACAATCTCCAACACCTTTAGATATTTGGGCACCTAGTGATAAATTCTTAAAACCTCAAATATTAGATCAATTTGCTGTAGGTTATTTCCAAAATTTTAAAGAAGATGTTTATTCTTTAGAAATAGAAAGTTATTACAAGAAAATAAAAAATAAACTAGATTATATAGATGGCACAGATTTAATTGCTAATAAGGCTGTGGAACAGGTTGTTTTAAACGGAATTGGTAGATCTTACGGCCTAGAATTGATATTGCGTAAAAACACCGGGCGTTTAACTGGCTGGCTTTCTTATACCTTATCCAGATCTGAACAACGAACTCCAGGAAGAACAGCATCAGAAACAGGAATAAATAATGGCGAGTGGTACAAATCTGCCGCAGATAAATTACACAACATATCCATCACTACCAGTTATAAATGGAATGAAAAGTGGCGTATCGGTTCTATTTTCTCTCTACAATCCGGACAACCAATTACATACCCACAAAGTAAGTATCAGTACCAGGGAATTGATATACCTAATTACGGTTTAAGAAATCAAAATAACTTACCTATTTATCATCACTTAGATGTTTCTGGCACTTATACTCCAAAACCTAAAAAGCAAAAAAGCTGGCAAGGAGAATGGGTATTTAGTATTTATAACATCTATAATAGACAAAACGCTTCTACAATTTCATTTGCTCAAAATCAAGAAACTGGCAAGAATGAAGCAAAAAGACTTTCAATTTTTGGTGCCGTACCTAGCTTTACCTATAACTTTAAATTTTAAAATCATGAAAAATAAATTAATTATACTATCCATATTATTTGCATTTATATGGAGTGGTTGCGAAAAAGTAGTTGATGTTAAATTAGATACAGAACAACCCAGATTAGTGGTGGATGCCTCTTTAACCTGGTTAAAAGGAACAAATGGTAAAAATCAAACCATTAAACTAACTACTACAACCGGTTATTATAATCAAGAAATACCTAAAGTTTCTAATGCGACGGTTTACATTACCAATTCATCAAATATGAGATTTGATTTTTTAGAAAAGCCAAATACAGGAGGGCACTCTGGAAAATATAGCTGCAGTAATTTTATCCCTGTTATAGGCGAAACATATACATTAACCATTATTTATAAAGGTGAAACCTATAAAGCTCAAGAAAAACTAAGCGCTGTAAACTCCATAGAAAACGTAGAACAAAGAGCAGATTTAGGCCTAAACAGAGATGAATATGGTATAAAAGTCAATTTTCAGGATGCTGCATCTCAAAATAATTTTTATCTATTTACCTATTCTACATCATATACTGCTTTTCCAAGTATCGATGTTTTTGACGATCAACTACTTCAAGGTAATAAAGCATTTGGCGTATACTCATTAGATAAATTAAAGAAAGATGATACCATAGAAATAACACTAAGAGAAACCTCCCAAAGGCATTTTAACTACATGAAGAAACTCATCAGTACTGCCAATGGAGGAAGCGGGGGGCCATTTCAGCCTTCTCCAGCATCAACTATTAGAGGGAATTTAGTCAACCAAACTAATGAATCGAATTATTGTCTGGGTTATTTTAGCATCTCCGAGACAGATAAAATAACTTATACTATTAAATAAAATGATAATTTATTTGTTTAAATCCTGGAAAGACGTAAGGAAAAAGTTGATTTGAAAAAAAGTCTTGGAATTATAATGATTTGAAATAGGGAATCATGCAGGAAGAATTTTTAATCAAGAAAGCCTTACAGAACAAGCACCTTCAAATACAGGGAAGCTTACATTTTCGGGGAAGCTTACAAAGTTGAATAAATAAATAATTGTTGAGGATGCTAAAACAACAAATAATGATAGGTAGAATCAAACCACTTATGACGCCCAGGAAACAAGATCTCTATTATTTCTTAACCTAAGTTAAGCTTTTAGACTAAATTTGATTTTACTTTTATGGATTGTAAGAATCAACAATAGCATATCCTTAAACCAAAAATACATCCATGAAAAACGCACTTATTTTAATAACTATCCTTATTTCCAGTTTTATATCAAACGCACAAAATAATCTACCTGAGTTTAATGATAAACCGGTATACTTTGATTCGAAAACTAAACAAATTACTGAGTTAGAAAAATCGCAATACAATACCATCGCAAAAGCCAAAGGTTTATTTAGTGCTGAGAGTGGTTTTTTCTTAAACGGTATTTCATCAAACATTAAAATTCCAAAACAAGAGGAATTACTATTTATTATTAAAGTCGCACCTGGAACAGATCCTACATCCGTGTTTGATTTGGTTCAATTTGAAGTAAGGAAAGATCAAAGAGTTTTTATTACCTCAAAGGCTAAAGCGACAAGTACTACTACTTCATTTGAAAAGATAAACTATGGAGTAAAAAAAATTAAAGAAGGATATTATTATTTGACTATAAAAAATCTCGACTCAGGGGAATATTTTTTCGGTTCCAGTGATTTTATGTTTGCCTTTAGTATAGAGTAATCGTAGGTTATTTACAACCGTACAAAGCAAGAATGAGAGTTTGTTATTATTAAGTTCTTTTAATTCCATTGATTTAATAACCCAAGTCAAGGAATTTGTTTAAAACATAGAGTTGTTTTGCATCTCAATCTTTTAAACAATAATTAATGAAACGAGCAACATGAAACGATTACTGAATTTAATTTCCTTCGTCCCTTTTATAGCCTTCGCTCAATTTGAGGGAAGCAAGCAAGTATTTAAAAGCCCTAATCTACCAACAGCAACCGCCAGCCACAAAACGATCGCCATCCTGCCTTCTGATGTCCTGATCACATACCGGAAGCAACCAAAGAACTTCAATCCCGAGGCGGACCGCGAACAGGAAATAAAGATGTCAACCAGCATTCAGGGCAGCTTATACACCTACCTATTAAGACATTCAAATGAATATCCGATAAGCATCCAGACTGTGGATGAGACAATTCTCCGGTTGAAAAGGGTGGGAATGGAAGGCAATCTCGACAAGTTTACCAAAACCGAAATAGCTACCGCTTTAGGCGTTGATGCTGTTCTTAGCAGCAAATTTGAAATGAGGCAGACACAGTCGGATGGCCTTGCCATCGCTACGATGGTCCTTGTAAGCGGAGCTGGGGGAAGAACAGGTATCGGGAAGTTCACATTAAACCTTAATAACGGCACGGATGGCGAATTACTCTGGAGGTTTTACAAGTCCATGGATGAGAACGTAATTGCATGTTCAACAGATCTTATAGAACGAATGATGAGGAAAGTGGCTAGGAATTTCCCGTATAGGATCATTGATTAATGATAAGCAGATCACTGCTGTCAAAGATCAATGTTTTATAAAAAAGGCGTTAACCTGAATGAAAGAAAAAGGGATCCAGAAGTCTTATATTTAATTTCAAAGAAAATAGAATGAAAGCATCGATACGGAATAAATATGGCTCGCCAGATGTGATAAATTTGACGACAAGGAGCCATATTCCCTTTCCCCAAAAAGATGAGATATTGGTAAAAGTAAAAGCTACTACCGTTAATCGATCTGATTGTGGAGTTCTTACAGGAAAACCCTGGGCAATTAGATTATTCACCGGGCTATTAGAACCCAGGCTTAAAGTCACTGGTACTGATTTTTCGGGTGTGGTAGTGTCCAAAGGAGATGATGTTGACAAATTCAATATTGGTGATGATGTGTATGGTTTCTTTGATCAAGGAATTGGTTCACATGCTTCTTATTTTTGTGTTTCAACAAAAAAAGCCATTTTAAAGAAGCCGTGGAAGATTACATATGAACAGGCCGCAGCAAGTTTGGAAGGTGCACATTATGCTTTTTATTTTTTAGATAAAGTAGTATTAAAGAAGGGTGATAAAGTACTATTAAATGGTGGAACAGGAGCAATAGGTAATGCGGCTTTACAATTTTTGAAGTATAGGGGTATACATGTAACGGTTACTTGCGAAACCGATTATATACCTGTTCTGGAATCAATGGGTGCAGACAAGGTGGTTGATTATACCAAAGAAGATTTCGCAAAATTGGATGATCAGTTTGATTTTGTATTTGATGCAGTTGGTAAGAGTACATTTTGGAAATGTAAACCGATCATGAAACCCAATGCTATTTATGTTTCTTCTGAACTTGGTCCATATTGGCAGAATCCTTTATTGGCATTAATAGCTCAATTTATAAAGGGAAAAAAAGTAAAATTTCCACTTCCTTTTTCAATACATCGCAGCATGGTTTTCATTAATGAGTTGATTGAGAAAGATAAGTTCAGGCCATTAATTGACCAAAGATACCCGATAAGTGAAATTCGTGATGCATTTGAGTATGTAATGAGTGGAAAGAAAAAAGGGAATGTAGTTCTAACTTTTGATTAATCATTAACCCCAACAATATGAAAAATCCATTTTTATCGATTTTTTAAAGAATTCTTTTTTTTGTTAGTCCGAGTATTTGGAGATTATTAAGATATTTCGCAATCACTAGTGTCCGGATAAAATTTAAACTATAGCAAAATCCCTTATTACGATTCAAAAACAAGATTTTTTTAAAGCAAGCCCCATTGTTCAGCAAACTCAAAAAATCACTAATATTTTAGGCTGTCCGGTAAAAAACATTCCTTTAAAAGCGTTTTGATCCTTTAGACCACTAATAGCTCCAATATCTGACAAAATAATTTTAAAAGATCTAAATATGAAGCAGATTTTAAATTCGGCAGTCCGGTAAAATTTTTAACTACAACTTTCCCCGGATAACAGTGATTTCGCAATTATCTTATTAATCTTTATTTTTATTTATGAAATTCAAAGATGAGCTATCAAAACCCGCTAAAGTAAAACCTGATTATGAGGTCTTAGAGATAATCGACTCCCTGTCAAATTCCAATGCAACTACCCAAGAGGAAAAAGACTTTTTTGCTGGGAAGATTGATGTCAAGAGAGTCAAAAAAGGCGTATTTCTGTTAAAAGAAGGACAAATTATTAGATCAACTTACCACCTCTTTAAAGGTTGCATCCGAGAATATTACCATAAGGATGGAGAAGAAAAGACTGTTGAATTTTATACCTCTGGGGATAGCCTTTCGAACGTTGGAAATCCTTTGAATGAGATTCCTAGTAGTATTAATTGGGAGTGTATGTGTGAATGTATTATTTCGATCTTCCCCTTTGCGGTTGAGAGGGAAATGCACAAACGTTTTCCCAGATTAGAATCACTTTGCAGAATTGAAAGCGAAAAGAATTATTCAAATTATAGAAGTGCTATGAATACCTATCTTTCATCGAGCCCTGCTGAGCGTTATGAAAACCTAATAAAAACTAAGCCTGAGCTGTTTCAATTAGTCCCGCTATACCACATTGCAAGCTATTTGGGAGTAAAGCCAGAATCATTAAGCAGAATAAGAGGTAGGTTGAGATCTTCTTAATCTTCAACTTTCCCCTCAGAAATATCCAAGTCATTGTGCACCTGTGTATTTCTGCTAGGTATTATAATCTTTAAATCGAGAGTCGTACCAAGGTTTATAGGATACTTTATAGCTATTGTTGGATTGTGCTGTTTCTTTGATAACACAGGTAGCCTTCTTATTCCGTCATATCAAATCTATAAAGAGCTAATAGAAAATATTCTTTCTTTACCGATGGCATTAGGAGAACTGGTCCTTGCGATTTGGCTAATTTGATTTAAATATAGAAATCAACAAATAAATAGTTATGAATCAAATGGAGGTAATTAAGAGTATCTGGACGGTAATAATTCTTTCCATATTTTTTTTCTCGTGTTCTGTTCAACAATGTGCTGTAAATACCGAAACTAAACCTTTCCAAAACAGGGGCAAAGTATGGGGTGAAAAAATCGAAAAATGCGGAGAAAATATCTGGATGTTAGAATATAGAACAGATGCAGACTTGCATCTATTGGCTATTAATGTTAAATAGAGAGATGTACAGAAAATAGTAGAAGAATTAAATGCCCGTGCTTACGCGGTCGAAAAATCAAGTCTGTTTGTTCAAATTATCTATCAGGGATCGCGGATTATAAAGTTGTAACAGTTATTAAGTGTTCATTTCGCTGTTCAAATTGCAAAGGCTTATGGTGCCAGGGTAAGTGCTGTTTGTTCAAGCAGAAATATTGACTTTGTAAGGGATTTAGGGGCTGATCAGGTGATTCCATACGATAAAGAAAACATACATGAGCACATGGGGAAATATGATCTGATTATTGATACTCAAGGCAATCTTTCATTTGAAGATTTTAAGCGTATGGGACATAGTGGTGTGATGGTAGGTTTTACAACGATTGGACATATGATCTCGGTACTTTTAAAAAGTGTATTCAGTAAATTTCCTCTCGCACAATTTACGGCAGAAGCAAATACTAAAGACCTGGAGATTCTGGCCTCTCTAATACAAAATGAGAAAATTAAAGTTCATATAGAAAAGACTTTCCAATATAAAAAAAATACCGGAAGCCCTTGGCTATATTGAAGCCATGCGCACTAAGGGTAAAGTTGCAATGGCTTGGGAAGGTGTGAAGGAAGAATAAAAACTCCAAAAAAAAATGAAAACAGTAAAGCCTTTAGTCGACAGGAAATATCTGCTTGAAAAATATCCAGGCAAGGGTGGCTGGACCTATGCTGCCATTCCCGAAGTTTTGCAGGACAAAAGTTCGCCTTTTGGCTGGGTTAAAGTAAGAGGTTGGATTGATAATTTTGAGATTAAGAACTACAAACTGATGCCAATGGGTAATGGCAAGCTTTTTTTACCGGTTAAAGCAGAGATCAGAAAAAAGATTGCCAAGAAGCAAGGTGATTGGGTTCAAATAACATTGTATGCAGATACAAATCCAATTGAAATACCTGAGGAATTCTTAGACTGCCTTAAAACAGACCCCATTGCCTATGAAATATTCTTATGTTATACTGATGGGCAAAAAAAGGAATTTATTGACTGGATCTATTCTGCAAAAACTGAGAGGACAAAAGTTGAAAGAATTGCGGAGACCTTAAATAAACTGCTTAAAAAAGAGAAACTAAGGGATAACAAATAATAAAGCTCCGGATATACAAAATCATTAAATACATATTTGAGAAAGAGTTCAATTAATGGAAAATTTACCATCTTACATCAGCATACTTTTCGGATTAACAACAATCGCTACAGCCTGGATTTTTTATAAAGCTGCCGGCAATTCAAAACCAGTTTTAATGGTAATTCTGATCTGGCTGGCAGTTCAGGCCTTCATTGCAAGTTCAGGGTTTTATACGGTGACAGATACTTTCCCACCCAGATTTCTATTATTGGTCCTGCCACCATTTCTTGCCATCGCCGGGCTTTTTATGAGTCCTAAAGGCAGAAATTTTATTGACAGTTTGAACTTAAAAAGTCTTACGATATTACATACAATTCGGATTCAGGTTGAAATAGTCCTCTACTTCCTGTTCACTTCAAAAGTCATTCCTGAACTGATGACCTTTGAAGGAAGAAACTTCGATGTTTTATCGGGAATTACCGCTCCTTTGATTTTCTATTTTGCATTTGTCAAAAAACGATTTGGACGAAAAATTATTTTAATCTGGAATGTGATCTGCCTCGGATTGCTTATAAATATTGTAATTAATGCCGTTTTATCTGCTCCATTTCCATTTCAGCAATTTGCCTTTAACCAGCCCAATATTGCAGTTCTATATTTTCCATTTATCTGGCTACCCTGCTGTGTGGTACCTTTAGTTTTACTTTCTCACCTGTCAGCAATCAGGCAATTGTCAAACAATGGAAAGAAGAAATGATTAATTTAAGGACCAATTTAAAAACAAGGTATTTTAGAATCCAGAACAGCTTTGATTAACAAGGCTTTTATTCAGAGCTGAACAAATGAACTTACTGAACAGAGCTGCTGACAATTACTTGAATTCTGTTTAAAATAAATATACTCTAATGGAACATAACAGAAACTTATTACCAGAAGAAGCGGGAAAACTACTCTTAATATTAAAATCCCGGTTCGAAAAAAACATGATCCGGCATAAAGGTATCGACTGGGCTGATGTGCATGCAAAACTAAATTCTAAGGATAATACCCAAAAATTATGGTCGCTCAATGAAATGGAAAGAACCGGTGGTGAACCGGATGTTATTGCACAGGATCAAAAAACTGGGGAATACATTTTTTATGATTGTTCAGCTGAGAGTCCGAAAGACCGCAGAAGTATATGTTACGACGAGGATGCACTGGAATCAAGAAAAGAGCATAAACCTAAAAATAGTGCGATTGGGATGGCTAAAGATATGGGCATTCAGATTTTATCGGAAGAGGAATACCGTTACTTGCAAAAACTTGGCCATTTTGATACAAAAACCTCAAGCTGGATCAAAACACCAGAAAAAATCAGGGAGCTGGGGGGGGCCATCTTTGCTGATTTCCGTTATGACAATGTATTCGTTTATCATAATGGTGCTGAATCTTATTATGCTGCCAGGGGATTCCGGGGCGCATTAAAGATCTGATCAGGATATCATGAAACTGCACAAATAGGTAAACTCTTTGGCGGACTGAATTAAGTATGAATCAATTTATATAATCAGGCAGAATTCCGTTCTGCATTGATAATCCCAAAAGAACAGCGCATTACCAGCTTCTCAAATACTTTAACCTCAGGCGAATCTGAAGCTCTATTACCTTTTTCTCTGATCATGGTTAGGGCGTATTGCTGAATGGTAATTAGTGGCAATTCAATACGCTGCCTCATCCTGATTGAAAGCTGATCAGTTTCCCTGTCAGCCATTAATTCAGATTTACCCGTCAGCAGGAAGATGTATTTTTTTGTTCGCTCAAATTCTTCATAAAATAAATTCCACAGAACCCCATATTTCGGATGTTTAGACAAATAGGAAGTCAAAGGGAAAAAGCATTTACTCATTGCCATTTCGCAATTACCCATAAGCGTTCTGAAATAGAGTGAATGCTTATAGAGATTTTTAATATCTCCCCATTTACCTTCAGCTTCCAGTTTCTCAAAAGCAATTCCCACTCCATAATAACCCGGAATATTTTGCTTTAACTGACTCCAGGCTCCGACATAAGGTACAGCCCTCAGATCATTCAGATTTAACTTTCCAGCTTTACGCTTAGAAGGCCTGCTACCAATATTGGCTTCTGCATAATAACGTAATGGACTTGCAAAATTCAGGTACTCCAGAAAATCAGGATTGTTCTTCAGAATATTAAAGGCCTGATAACTTTCTTCAGCTAATTCCTGCAGTAATTCTACTTCTGCACCGCTCATGGTAGAGCTTCTTAATGGAAACAACGCATTACTAATTCCTGAATGCATTAATTGCTCCATATTGAATCTTGCTGAAGCTCTGGTGCCAAAATTTGAACTGATAGTCTGGCCCTGTATCGTTAATTGTATTTCCTTATTAGCAATATTCTTACCCATGGAGGCATAAAATTGATGGGTTTTACCTCCACCCCTGGCCGGAGGGCCTCCCCTTCCATCAAAAAACACCACTTCTATGCCATATTCTTTTGAAATTCGGGTCAGTTCCTCTTTAGCTTTGTAGATACTCCAGTTAGCCATTAAATATCCGCCATCCTTAGTCCCATCTGAGAATCCAAGCATAATGGTCTGAGCATTTTTTCTCCGCTTCAAATGTTTTCGGTAGGATTCATTTTGGTACAGCGTTGTCATTACTTTGGTTGCGCTCCTGAGGTCTCCTATAGTCTCGAATAGGGGGACTATGTCGAGATTTAACTCCTCCTTTTTCCAGCCGGCCATCAAACATAAACCATATACCTCCATAACATTCAATGCACTGGTTGTATGGCTAATAATATACCTGTGACAGCCTTCAGGCCCGTTAAAACGCTGAATTGTTCTGATGGAAAGTATGGTATCAAAAGTATCCTTATCAAGATCAGTATCAACTACCAAAGAATCAATACTCTGTAGAAGCTGAATTTTTGATTCCTCCGAAAGGGTTTTATAATTTTTAGGAAGAACCCTGGTTTTTTCAGAAACCAGTTCTACCAGGTCAGTATGAACTGAACTATCCTGTCTTACATCCAGAGAGGCAAAAAACAAACCAAATAAGTTCACCTTATCGAGTAAATTGTTCACCTTGTTTAAAAAAAGGCTATTATGTTTTTCAATAAGTATGTCCCTGATCTCTACTAAGGTTGCACTTATTTCATCCTTTGAGAGGTAGGCATTATATCCTGGAATAAACAGATTCTTATAAAGCCGGGCTTCAAGCGAAGCCAGCAAGGTATCAACACCCTGGAAGGTCAGTCTGCCTTTAAGTGAGCGCACCTCCATATAATAGCATTTAATAATACTTTGCCTCAAGGCTTCAGCAACTTTTAAGGTAGTATCTGCCTTTACAAAAGGATTTCCATCCCGATCACCACCTGGCCAGAATCCCATTCTGATCAATTGATTTTCTGCCGATACCGCTTCCGGAAATTCACTGTTCAGAAAAGATAAAATATGCCCTGCTGAATGGTAAAATACATTCTCCAAAAACCATATCAGGTTAACTGCTTCATCATAAGGGCTAGGCTTTTCTTTCTTAAAGAATGGTGTTTTTCCTAATTGCTGTAAATAGGTATTCACTAAAACCGTATCATCCTTTTGGAGTGCTTTCCCCAGATCATGGATAATGCCTAAAACTGCACTCGGATAAAACTGGTTGGGATGAGCTGTGAGGACCAGCCGAACCGAAAAGTCTTTTAACTTTTCTGCGAGCTGTTGCTGTGAATTTGTTTGAACGACTTCAGTCTGAAGCTGCTTTAGGGTACCCGAACCATCCATATCATGGGTGGCACCAAATGCCGCATCTTCAAGTGCATCAAACAAAACAACCTGTCTTTCAGAATATTGTATAAACCTGAACAATAGATCTATTTGCTCTTTACTGCTTACATAAGTAGTGTACTGACGAAAAAACGAATCAATGATTTCTGCAGGGCTTTGATTATTTCGAAATCCTTCTTCACAATGCAGCAGAAATAAGGATAGTAATATTCCCGTTTTCTCAACCTTATGAAAGGGTAAGGATGTAAACAAACTGTTATACATCTCAAACTTTGTTCCAACAAGATTCTTAAATTCAGCCAGGGTATTACTCATAATTTTCAATCTAATTCCAAAGGTACAGTGTAAAACTGCATAAGGGCTGAAATTACATCAAAATGGAGGGAAATCAAAAAGCAGGATAGAAAAATACAGAATTATGATATCAGGCTGATATTAAAAATCTGATCCATGAAGTCAATTTTAATCAATTCTGATCCATAACATGCTATATTATTTTAAAAAATCAAACAGATGCTGGTTGAACTCCTGAGCTTGCTCAAGATTGGAAACATGACCCGCATGATCAATTATGCGAAGTATTGACCCTTTAATATTCTGATTCATAAATTCTGACTGAGCAATGGGTGTAACCTGATCTTCCCTGCCGCAAATAATCAATGTTGGAATATTCACATGATTTAGTGAAGAACAAGTTTCTGAACGCTCTGCTAATGCTCTTAGACCCATTGAAATTATTTGTATAGAATTAGAACTAATAACATTTCGCAATTCTTCAACAATTTCACTTTTTTGTGTCAGGGAATCCTTATGGAAAACATTTTTCAAAAAGCTTTCTGTAAAGTTTTCTGTTCCATTCAAATTTATTTCTTCAATCAGCTTAAGACGCTTTTCTTTACCTTCCGGAGTATCTGCAATACATTGTGTATCACATAAAATCAAGCCCTCAAAACGATCAGAAAATCGTTGGCAGACATTCAGAGCTATATAACCACCCATTGATAATCCACAAATAATTGCCTTATCAATGTTTAACTTATTCATGAACTGTATTAAATCATCTCCAAATAAATCAATACTCAGGATTGATTTCTCATCTTTGGAATTTCCAAATCCTCTGATGTCACAGGCAATTACACGATGTGATGACTTTAAAAAGTCAAGCTGAGACAGCCACATTTGCTTACTGAAGGGAAAACCGTGCAAAAAAATAATTGGAACAATCCCTTCCCCGAGATCATCGTATGATAAATTGAAATTATTTACGCTGGTAATTAAATTATATCCCTTAGCTGTACTTTCCATAAAATTCTCTTTTACAGGTTTCTATCTTAACTCAACACATCTTTGCTATGGCAGATAAACCTTAGTTTAAATAACGGTTAAACTCAAGTTTATGTTGTTGCTTATTCAGTAAAATATTATTTTATACTCAATTAAGAAATTGACACTGTATCATAATTAAAAATCAGGGGATTCGAAATTTTAATTACTTAGATAAAATCTGAAATCAATTAGAAATGTAGATTTACCAAATTATAAAGGAATAGATGATAAGCTATCAACAAGAAGAAAACCTGAGTGTTGACGAATTCAAAAGCGTATTGCTGAATTCCACTTTAGGAGAAAGAAGACCAATTGGGGAACCTGAAAGACTATCTGAAATGCTCAAACACGCTAATTTGATTTTAACTGCGAGAGATAATGGCAAACTCATTGGCATTGCCCGATCTCTGACTGACTTTGTATTTTGCACCTACCTTTCAGATCTGGCAGTTGACGAAAAGTATCAGAAAATGGGGATTGGCAAAGAATTAGTCCGGCAAACCAAATTAGCTACGCCCGGTGCGAAACTAATTTTACTTTCAGCACCAAAAGCAGTGAACTACTATCCTAAAATTGGCATGACTAAATGGGACCAATGCTTTGTGCTCAATAATGTAGATGATTTATGCTAGGAAATAGGGTATACAGCTAAAAAACCAGTTCTACTTGTTTCTTTTGTCTTATATAAATTTATACTAAACCCAATATGCTGGAACAAAGGCTCACCAATCAGGTGAGTTTAATGCTTCCAGATTATCGTTTCCATTAATAGATCTCGTATTATGAAAAAAATATTCCTTTTGATCCTGCTCTTAACCAGCATTAATTCTTTTGCCCAGAAGACGCAAAACCCAGAAGAAAAAGAAATTCTGTTGAAAGTACAGCAGTTTTTTGATGCACTTGAAAAACAGGATACGGTACTGTTTAAATCTACATTACTAACAAACGGACAAGTCTGGGCGATCTCTGAAAAAGAAAATGCAGCAAAATATTCTATGCGGCAGTTTAGTGATTTCATGAAAACTTTGATAAATCCGGCAAGGGTTATTCAGGAAAGAATGCTTTCTTCAGAAGTAAAAATCCATGATCGGATTGCGATGGCCTGGGTACCTTATAGCCTGGATATCAGCGGCAAATTCTCACATTGCGGGGTGGATCTGTTCACGTTTTTAAAAACGGATGAAGGCTGGAAAATAGCAACTGCGGCATATACTATTGAGCAGGATTGATCACGTTCAGGGTCAAGCCAGGAATGACAAATGGATCTTGATATTACTGCCCCCACTGTCATTCCTCATTTCAGCCAAAAGAAATTTTTAATATTGCAATGCCTACTGTCATTCCAGCCCCAAGCCGGAAATCGCCTTCACCCCTGGTAATTCCTTCCCTTCCATGTATTCCAGCAAGGCTCCACCACCAGTAGATACATAACTTACTTCATCCTCAAAACCGAATTTAGCCACCGCAGCAGCAGAATCTCCTCCACCTATCAATGAAAATGCACCTTTCTTTGTGGCCTCTACTACCGCTTCAGCGACTGATTTGGTTCCCGTTTCAAATTTTTCCATCTCAAAAACGCCCATTGGACCATTCCAAAGGATAGTTTTGGAACTCTTAACAACAGAACTGAAACTTTTTACAGACTCCGGGCCGATATCCAGTCCCATCCAGCCAGTAGGGATAGCATCATTTTGAGCAATTGAAGTATTGGCATCTGAGGCAAAGGCATCTGCTACCACCGAATCAACCGGAAGAAGCAAATTGACGTTTTTAGCTTTCGCCTTTTTCAACAATTCAAGGGCAAGGTCTAATTTATCTTCTTCGACCAATGAATTACCTATCTGACCTCCCAGTGCCTTAGCAAAAGTATAGGCCATTCCACCGCCAATAATCAGGTTATCAACCTTTTCCAGCAATTTTTCAATTAAAAGGATCTTATCAGACACTTTTGCACCGCCCATAATTGCAGTGAACGGCCTTTCAGCGTGATTCAATATTTTCTCTGCATTCGCCAGTTCTCCAGCCATCAGGTAACCGAAATATTTTGCTGCCGGGAAGAATTTCGCAATGATAGCAGTGGAAGCATGGGCACGATGTGCCGTACCAAAGGCATCATTTACATATACATCGCCCAAAGAGGCCAGCTTTCCAGCAAATGCTTCATCACCTTTTTCTTCTTCTTTATAAAAACGAAGGTTTTCAAGTAATAAGACTTCACCAGATTTTAACTCCTTCGCTTTCGAAACGGCACTCTCACCTATGCAATCATCAGCAAATTGGACATCCCTGTTCAGTAAGATGGCGAGATGCCTGACAAGATGCCTTAAAGAATACTTCTCTGTGGGCCCGTCTTTTGGTCTGCCTAAATGGGACATCAAAATAACTGAACCACCATCATTTAATATCTTCTCAATAGTTGGAACAGCCCCAACCATGCGATTATCGTCTGTAATATTGAACTTATCATCAAGCGGGACATTAAAATCGACGCGTATGAGTGCTTTTTTACCAGAAAAATTTAAAAAATCTATTGTATTCATATAATCATGTGTTAGGCTTATTTATTACTGGATCTTCAGGTACATTACCCTGTGGGGACCAACACCCACTATTTCGAATTCGTCAGAAATGATTTCAAATCCTATGCCCAGATAAAATTTGCAGGCATTTATTCTTGCATTACACCAGATATAATTTACTTTTTGGCCACGGAGGTAAACAATCGCAAAGTTAAGCAACTGATTGCCAATTCCCTTTCCCTGATAATCTTCCCTTGTGGCCATTCCTCGCAATTGATATCCCTCACCCGTATAGCCTTCTTTACCCTGTTTGTGAAAACTTCCGATGCAGATCAGCTCATCCTCCTTAAAATAGCCCAGGTGAAATGTATTTTTGTCATCATCTCCATCAAAACGGCAAAGTTCAGGAGCTAATCCCTCTCTTAATACAGGGCTTCGCAGAACCAATGTATCTTCTGTGCCGATAAATCTGATCATAATATGGAGATTATTTTCTAAGTGTAGCAATTTTAATCACCAGATCAGCCAGGCGGTTTGAATAACCCGACTCATTATCATACCATCCGACAACTTTCACCAATTCCCCAACCACTGAGCTCAGTTCAGAATCAAAAATGCAGGAATGAGGATTATCCAGAATATCAACCGATACAATTGGGTCAGAGGTATATTCGAGAATTCCTTTTAAATATCCTTGTGAGGCTTCTAAAAAAGCTTTATTAATCTCTTTAGTGCTTACCTTCTTTTTAAGCGTGCAGGTAAAATCTGTCAGAGAACCATTCAAAACCGGAACACGAATGCCGGCACCACCCAGTTTCCCTTCGAGGTGCGGAAAGATAGTAGTGATCGCTTTTGCCGCTCCAGTAGTAGTTGGAATAATAGATGCTGAAGCTGCTCTGGCTCTCCTAAGATCTTTATGAGGAGCATCATGCAGGTTCTGGTCACCGGTCATCGAGTGCACTGTCGTAATGTAGCCATCCACAATACCCCAATGGTCATCCAATACTTTAACCATAGGTGCAACATTGTTGGTTGTACAGGAAGCGTTTGAAAGAATTGGCGCATTTAGGTCAACCAGGTGTTCGTTCACACCCAAAACTATAGTAGCAATTTCCCTGTCGGATGATGGAGCAGAAATAATAACCTGCCTGGCTCCTGCCTGCAAATGCAAACCGGCACCAGCTGTATAAGTAAACTTCCCGGTTGACTCAACAACCAGATCAATATTCAATTCCTTCCACGGAAGTTTAGACGGATCCTTTTCGGCAAAAACCCGGATCCTGTGGCCATTTATTAATAAATGATCATTTTCAGCAGATACTTCCCCCTCAAATCCTCTGTGAACTGAGTCGTATTTAAAAAGATGTGCAAGGGTTTTTGTATCAGAAAGATCATTTATCGCAACAATTTCGAGTCCTGGTCTTTGTAGCAGGGCTCTCAGAGTAATCCTTCCGATACGGCCAAAACCGTTGATTGCAATTTTCATATTCAGACTATATTGTCCAAAGTTATTCAAATGAATGAAAAAGAGCTGTAAAATTTTTGTCAGGAGATTTCGCAAGTCGGACTTACGAATTTACTTAGTCGTCATGAAAGATAAATTCGTCAGTCGCTGTAGTTTTTGGCGACTGGATAGCTATCAGGTGAAGAAATCGACTTTCTAAACGCCTATGTGATTTCAATTCGGAAGGCTGACTTGTACTGAAATTTTATTCAGCCTTATTATCAATCCCTGAATTGATCTCTTTCCAAAGCATATCTTTCAACTCAAGTAGTCCTTTTTGAGCAACTGAAGAGATAAATACATAAGGAATGGCAGGTAAATCCAGCTTCATTTCGTTCATCAATTCCTCATCTAGCAAATCTGATTTGCTTATTGCAAGGATACGGGGTTTATGCATCAATTCAGGATTATAATCCTCAAGCTCATTGAGCAGGATTTCATATTCCTGTTTTATTGTCCTCGCGGTATCTGCCGGGACTAAAAATAACAAAACAGAATTACGTTCAATATGTCTGAGGAAACGAATACCAAGTCCCTTTCCCTTAGAGGCCCCCTCAATTATTCCGGGGATATCTGCCATCACAAAAGAGCGGTTATCGCGATAAGAAACTATCCCCAAATTTGGAACAAGGGTAGTGAAAGCATAATCAGCAATTTCAGGCTTCGCTGCAGAAACAACCGAAAGTAAGGTTGATTTACCTGCGTTAGGAAAACCTACCAAACCAACGTCTGCAAGGATCTTCAGTTCAAGCACCATCCACTCTTCTTTTCCGGGTTCGCCAGGTTGAGAAAAACGGGGGGTTTGTTTGGTTGAAGTTTTGAAATGCCAGTTTCCCAATCCGCCACGACCTCCCGGGGTTAAAATCCTGGTTTCTCCATCTTTTGTAATTTCGAACAGAATTTCACCTGTCTCGGCATCTCGGGCAATTGTTCCCAAAGGAACTTCCAGTATCTCATCCTTACCTGTACGGCCTGATTTCTGTCCGCTGGATCCTGGGAACCCATTCTCGGCAATGATATGTTTTCTGTATTTAAGGTGCAGTAAGGTCCAGAGCTGGCTGCTACCCTTTAAAATAATATGCCCGCCACGCCCGCCATCACCGCCATCAGGCCCACCCTTGGAGGTCAGAATGTCTCGGTGTAAATGGGATGAACCCGCTCCACCATGTCCTGAACGACAGCATATTTTTACGTAATCAACAAAATTTGAGCTCTGAGACATAATTTTTATTTACAGAGAACAAAATCCGGGCAGAAAATTGATTGATCTCAGAATTTGCGTTAACTGATTTTATCAGCAATTAATAAGTATCTACCACTGAACAGATCGAATTGAAGATCTGATCAATAGTTCCAACCCCGTTAATGCTGGTCAGTTTATTCTGCTCTTTATAGTAATTAGCTACCGGAGCAGTTTTAGAATTATATTCTACAATACGCTTACGGATGATCTCAGGATTAGCATCATCAGGGCGACCCGAATCTTTACCTCTTAATAAAAGTCGCTTTTCAAGTTCTTCAGGTTCTACCACCAGCGCTACCATTCCGGATATGGCTGATGACTTGGTCGCTAATAACTTGTCGAGAGCCTCTGCCTGCGCTACGGTACGGGGAAATCCGTCAAAAATAAAACCTCCTGCATCTTTATTTGAATCCAGCTTATTGCTGATCATTCCAATAACAACTTCATCAGGAACTAAAACACCCTGATCCATCAGCTTTTTAGCTTCAAGACCTAATTCAGTCCCGTTAGAAATTTCGGATCTCAGAATGTCACCTGTTGACAAATGGACTAATTGATACTTTTCAATTAATTTTTCGGATTGTGTTCCTTTACCAGCTCCCGGAGGGCCAAACAATACTAAGTTCAGCATTCGAATGTAAATTATTTTCTTTCTCAAATTAATTCATTTGAAACAGAAATACCTAAGTAAAATATTAAAAGCCTTTTCGACTTAATTCCGAAAAGGCTTTCAATGATGTGCGTTGTGCACCTGAAGGGAGTCGAACCCCTAACCTCCTGATCCGTAGTCAGGTGCTCTATCCAATTAAGCTACAGGTGCCTTTTTTAACGGACTGCAAAAATATGCTTTCTTTTTAAACTAACATAGTTTTTTTGAAAAAAAGCCAATCTGTTAAAAATAAGGCCTTAAAATTCTTCCGGACCTTAATGTTAATCTTAGTTCAACGCTTCACGTATCGCTTCAAAATCAGGCAGATCACCTGCAGATTCCAGTACCTCTGCATAAACGATCTGATGATCCTCATCCAGAACGAAGGCAGCTCTTTTTGCCACTCCCTTCAGATTGAATACAAATTCATCATAATATGCTCCGTATGCCTTTGAAACCTCTTTGTTAAAATCCGACAAAAGTGGAAACTGATAGTTGTTTAATTCTTTAAATTTTGCGAGTGTAAAAGGGGAATCAACAGAAATTGCCAAAACCTCTGCACCAAGTCCATCATAATAGCCGAAAGTATCGCGCATGGTACATAGCTGTGTAGTACAAACTCCTGTGAATGCCATTGGAAAGAAATGGATTACTACTTTTTTGCCTTTAAAATCACTTAATGAAATTTCCTTAAGTTCTGAACTGTACAATTTGAAATCAGGTGCTTTTTGACCCTTTGATAATGCCATATTTTTTAATCGATTAATATTTTGCCAAAGGTAGTATTATAAATAATTTCAGAATATTCTTCAGAATTTCATGACAATTGATGGACATTCTGAATGCCCCTTGTTATTTTGATTCAGAAATCGCTTTAAGCTGAGCATCTACAAAGGCAATTCCTTCTTCAAAGGATTTGGGATTGTAGCCCAGCACATTTTTAGCCTTATCCAGAATAAAGCCGGTTCGTTTAGGGCGTTTTGCAGCCTGATTTAAACTATCGGCAGAAATAGGCCTGATCAGTGACTGATCCAGCTTCCAGTACTCTGCCACTTTCTTCACCAGCTCAAGTATGCTCAGCATGTCTTTGCCGGAAGCATTAAAAATCCCTTCAGCATTTTTCTTTGCAGCAAGCAAGCAGCATTCGGCAAGATCTTCGGCAAGAGTCGGCATGCGCCATTGATCATCTACCACATTGATCGGACTGCCCTTTTCGAGTGCAGCCTTAGCCCATAGAATGATGTTACTCCGGCTCATGTCATTAACTATACCATAAACAATGATCGTACGTAAAATAACCCATTTACAGGATGATTGCTGCAAAAGCCGCTCCGCTTCGAGTTTTGTTTGCCCATAATAACTCAGTGGATTAGGCTGATCTTCTTCAGTATACGGACCGTTTTCTCCGTCAAAAATAAAATCGGTAGACAGGTGTATTAATTGAATGTTATGTTCTTCAGAAAGCCTGATCAGACTTTTTACCGAACCTACATTCAATGCATAACAATTTTCTTTATCACTTTCGCAGGCATCCACATTGGTCATGGCTGCTGTATTAATAATCGTATCAGGATGATATTTCTCTACGACCCGCTGAATTTGCAGAGGATCAAGTATATCCATATCCTCATAGATATAACCTTGCTTTACAGGATGTCTGTTAGGACCCTTTGAGCTTGCAATTAATTCAATTTCTGGATCAGAAATACAAAGGTCAGTTAATTTCTGACCCAACAGACCATTACTGCCGGTTACGAGAATTTTTTTCATCGCCCAAATAAAACAGTATTTTTTTTAAGAAAGGAATAAAATCTAATTCAATTGATAGTTGACAGTTGACAACCCATAGCCTACCGAGTTGCCAATTTCCGACTCTTGAGCGTCATCCCGACGCAGGAGGGATCTGTTGATTTTAAACCCAACAGATAATAATTAATAGGGTTCGTTCTAATAAGTTTGAGATCCCTCCTGCGTCGGGATGACGGTTAGCTATAGCATCGTTCCTGTCCTGGTCCTGGCTCCTGGTTCTTGATTCTCACTACTCAATACTCACTACTCAATACTCATTACTAAATATTATAAAAAAACTTCAATTAAGTATTTGATTTACGGGGATAAAGAGTATTTTTGCAGACCAAAAAATGCCCTCCAAAACGGGCTTAAATTGTTGATTTAATAAAGATTTACAAAATTTATATGCCAAACGCCGGAAAAATTGCACAGATCATCGGACCTGTAGTAGACGTCAGCTTCACCGAAAATGCCCACTTGCCAAAGATTTACGATGCACTTGAAATTGTAAAAGATAACGGACAAAAGATCATTCTTGAAGTTCAGCAACACTTAGGAGAAGATAGGGTTCGCGCTATCGCGATGGACTCAACAGACGGACTTGTTCGTGGGATGAAGGTAATTGATACCGGAGCCGCTATTAAAATGCCGATTGGCGACAAGATCAAAGGTCGTTTGTTCAACGTTGTTGGACAGGCTATCGATGGTATTGATACAATGGATAATTCTGATGGCTATCCAATTCACAATACTCCACCAAAATTTGATGAGTTAAGTACTGAAACTGAAGTACTTTTCACAGGTATCAAAGTGATTGACCTTCTTGAACCGTATGCAAAAGGTGGTAAGATCGGATTGTTTGGTGGTGCAGGTGTTGGTAAAACAGTATTGATCATGGAGCTGGTAAATAACATTGCGAAAGCATATGCTGGTTTATCAGTTTTTGCCGGAGTTGGTGAGCGTACACGTGAAGGAAATGACCTTTTACGTGAATTTATTGAGTCGGGTGTAATTAATTATGGCGACGCCTTCAAACATTCTATGGAAGAAGGTGGCTGGGATCTTAAATCTGTTGATAAAGAAGCATTAAAAGATTCTAAAGCTACGCTGGTATTCGGACAAATGAATGAGCCTCCTGGTGCACGTGCACGTGTTGCACTGTCTGGTCTTACAGTAGCTGAATATTTCCGTGATGGTGATGGAGAAGGACAGGGAAAAGATATTCTTTTCTTCGTAGATAATATCTTCCGTTTCACCCAGGCAGGTTCTGAGGTTTCGGCACTTCTTGGACGTATGCCATCTGCGGTAGGTTATCAGCCAACACTGGCAACTGAGATGGGATTGATGCAGGAAAGGATTACATCCACTAAGCGTGGTTCAATTACATCTGTACAGGCGGTTTATGTGCCTGCGGATGACTTGACTGACCCTGCACCGGCAACAACATTTGCTCACCTTGATGCAACAACAGTATTATCACGTAAGATCGCTGAGCTTGGAATTTATCCGGCAGTGGATCCATTGGATTCAACTTCACGTATCCTTAACGCTGCTACACTTGGCGATGAGCATTATGGTACTGCACAGCGTGTGAAAGAAATCTTACAACGTTATAAAGAATTACAGGATATTATCGCCATTCTTGGTATGGACGAATTATCTGAAGAAGATAAACTGGTAGTAGGTCGTGCCCGCCGTGTGCAGCGTTTCTTATCTCAGCCGTTCTTCGTAGCTGAACAGTTCACCGGATTAAAAGGTGTATTGGTTGACATCAAAGATACCATCAAAGGTTTCAACATGATTATGGACGGAGAAGTGGATGAGTATCCTGAAGCTGCGTTCAACCTGGTAGGTACTATCGAAGATGCAATCGAAAAAGGTAAAAAATTATTAGCTGAAGCAAACG
>NZ_DASWXT010000028.1:0-36891 GCF_036405355.1 Daejeonella sp. | reverse complement strand
TTTATATTCAAAAGACTATTTTTGCTATATGACTGATAAAGGCGCATTATTACATGCTATCATTGAAAATGCGATTGACGGAATCATTACAATCGATCAGCGCGGATTAATTGAGTCAATAAATCCTTCGGCCTGTGCCTTATTTGGCTATACAATTGAAGAGGTTACTGGTAGGAATGTTTCTATGCTGATGCCTCAGCCTGATAGAAGTCAGCATGATGAATATATTGCACGGTATCAGCGGACAGGTACCCCTCATATCATAGGTATGGGGCGTGATGTAAATGGCTTGAAGAAGGATGGTACTTTATTTCCTTTCCGTTTGGCAGTAAGTGAGGTAAAGTATTCAGGAAGGACTATTTATACCGGGTTTATTCATGACCTGAGCAGAGAAAAAGAAGCTGAGGCTCAGATATTGCATTATGCCTCACAACTCGAAAAATTAGTTGAAGATCGTACAAATTCACTTCAGAAGTCTGTAACAGAACTCCAGGTGGCCAAAGAAACGGTAAGTAAATCTCTCGAAAAGGAAAAGGAACTCAATCAATTGAAAAGTCGCTTTGTCTCTATGGCTTCCCATGAATTCCGAACACCACTTAGTTCCATACAATTATCTGCATCATTGATTGAAAAGTATAAACTTCAGGATGATGGAGCCAATATTTCAAAGCATGTAAGTAAGATTAAAAATTCAGTCGGTAATTTAACAACAATTCTGGATGATTTTCTGTCTCTCGAACGCCTGGAGGCAGGAAAAGTTGAAACAGCTTTTTCGAAGTTTGATATTGTAAAACTTTCTGAAGAGATTACTGAAGAGATGCAAATGATGGCTAAAAAGGATCAGAATATCATTTATCAGCATACCGGGCTGCATAGCACAGTGTTGCTGGATCAGAATTTGCTTCGGAACTGTATCATCAATTTAATTTCTAATGCCATCAAATATTCGGGTGAGAATACTTTCATTGAATTCAATACTGAACTTTCGGAAAAGGAATGTATTGTTACAGTCAGAGATAATGGAATTGGCATACCTGAAGCAGATCACAAACATTTATTTGAACCGTTTTTCAGGGCCAACAATACCGGAAATATTCCGGGTACAGGTCTTGGGCTTAATATTATCATGCGTTATGTTAATTTGATGGGTGGAAAGGTTAGTTTTACAAGTCTGCCTAAGCAGAAAACAATTTTTACCCTAAATTTCCCACAGTAAAATTCTATGAAGAAGAAAATTCTAATAATCGAAGATAACGAGGATATCAGGGATAGTTCTGTTGAAATTCTGGAACTTGCCGGTTATGAAGTTTTGCAAGCAGATAATGGTAAAATAGGAGTTGAGCTGGCGCAGCAGCATATTCCGGATATGATACTCTGTGATATAATGATGCCTGAACTGGATGGTTATGGTGTTTTATATCTCTTGTCAAAAAATAGGGAAACCTCTAATATCCCCTTCATTTTTCTCACAGCAAAAGCTGAAAGGGCTGATATGAGGAAAGGTATGGACATGGGTGCTGATGATTATCTGACAAAGCCTTTTGATGACATGGAATTACTGAATACCATTGAGTCGCGCTTTCAGAAAAAGGAAAAAATAGAAGCTTTTTACAGCAAATCGTTTGAAAGTCTCCAGCTACTGACAAACCAGAATCAGGGTCAGGGTCTTGATGAATTGAAAAAAATTATCGCCGACCGTAAGGTTAAGCAGGTCAGAAAAAAGCAGATCATTTATTACGAAAGTGATGCTATTACAGGCATTTATTTAATACTTAGCGGTAGGGTGAAGGCGGTTAAATTAAGTGAAGACGGGAGAGAGTTGGTTACAGGAATGTATGGACCGGATGAATATCTGGGAATTCAGGCCATGCTTTCCGGAGATCATTATAATGAAACTACTGAAGCTGTAGATGATACTACAATATGCCTTCTTCCTAAGGATACAGTAAAGCAGCTTCTTGATACCTATACAGATATTGGTCAGAAATTTATAAAGGTGCTCTCCAGTAATCTGATTGAGAAGGAGGAACAATTACTTCAGCTCGCCTATCACTCAGTACGGAAACGAATGGCCGAGATCCTGATCCGACTAGCAAAGCAGCAAAACACTTCCGAAAATTCTGAAGCCCAGATCCGCATCTCAAGAGAAGACCTTGCATCAATGGCAGGCATGGCTACAGAAACAGTTAGCAGAACCCTGAGCGATTTTAAAGATGAAGGAATCATCGAAAAGAAAGGTAGTGTGATTGATATCATCGATTTTTCCAAGCTCCATAAAATGAAAAACTGATAAAGATCATTTTTCTTTATGACATCTCTCATTACGAAACCTTATTCCTAAAAGTACTTTTGGAATAAATGTTTTATTAATGAAAGTTGTTGCCTATAGTGTCAGAGAATTTGAGAAGGAATTTGTAGCCCGTGCAAATCAAAAACAACACGATATTACACTTATTTCTAATTCCCTAAGCCTTGAAACTGCGGTATATGCACAAGGAAAAGAGGCTGTTGTGGTATCAACCCAGGATGATCTTTCAGAGGAGGTAATCGAAAAACTGGCAGATCTGGGCGTTAAATATATCACCACCCGTTCGGTGTCCACCGATCATATTGACAGGGTAGCTGCAGGTAAAAGAAATATCAAACTGGCGAATGTGCCGTCTTATTCCCCTGCGGCAGTATCAGAATACACTCTGATGCTTGCTCTTTCTTTAGGCCGAAAGATCATCTCCACAGTGAACAGTGGCCGTGAATTTGATTTCAGGATTGATCAGCATATAGGTTTCAATTTTAAAGGGAAAACTGTAGGAATTGTTGGCCTTGGAGCGATAGGAAAAGCAACTGCCACGGTTTTTAGAAGCCTGGGCTGTAAAATCCTTGGCCATGATAGTAGTCCGGTTCCAAATCCGGATGGTATTGAGGAAGTTAGTTTTGAGCAGCTTTTGGAAGAGTCAGATATTATATCTCTTCATATTCCTTTAACTCCCGAAACAAAACATATCATTAATATGCAGAGTATTTCTAAAATGAAGAATGGAGTGATGCTGATTAATACCAGCAGAGGCGGATTAATTAAATCGGAAGATCTGATTAAGGCATTAAAGACCGGTAAGATCGGCTGGCTCGGCCTGGATGGATATGAATTTGAGAAGGATATGTTCTACTCTGATCACCGTGCAGATCGTGTCAAAGATCCGATCCTGGAGGAATTGTTATCATTTCCGAATGTGATAATTTCACCTCATCAGGCATTTTTGACTAAAGAAGCACTTCAGGAGATTGCAAATCTGATCATTAAGAACCTGGATAACTGGCAGGCCGGCAAATGTTCTGGCAAGGCATGTGTATGTGCGGATGGCTGCTCAAAACGCTGAAATACTAGACTCAAACTACCAATTATGAATACCCAGAATCTGATTAATAAATACCACGTGGCAGCTCCGAGATACACCAGTTATCCAACTGTCCCTTATTGGAATACCGATGTTCCTGATATCAGTCAATGGAAGGAGTCTGTTAAATTTTCGTTCGATCAAAGTAATTCCGGAAATGGAATAAGTTTGTATGTGCATTTACCTTTCTGCGAAAGTCTCTGTACTTATTGCGGCTGCAATACCCGGATTACCCGCAATCATCAGGTGGAAGATCCTTATATTAAGGCAGTTTTGAAAGAATGGGCATTGTACAGAGAGGTATTTGCAGATAAACCTAAAATCAGGGAAATTCACCTGGGTGGAGGTACACCAACTTTTTTTGCCGCTGAAAACCTGAAGCTTCTCATAAATGGTCTGACTGCGGATGCCGATTTACATCCTGATGCGGAATTTAGTTTTGAAGCTCATCCCAATAATACCGGAGAAGACCATCTAAGAACTTTATATGATTTGGGCTTTCGCCGCCTGAGCCTTGGAATACAGGATTTTGATCCAAAGGTGCAGAAAATAATCAATCGCATGCAAAGCTTTGAACAGGTAAAAGCTGTAACTGATCTGGCAAGAGAGATTGGGTATACTTCAATCAATTTTGATCTGATCTATGGATTGCCGCTCCAAACTTATGAAGGTTTGGGTGATACGATCTTTCAGGTTGAGAAACTGATGCCAGACCGTATTGCATTTTATAGCTATGCCCATGTACCATGGATTAAACCCGGACAAAGGAGTTTTACAGAGGCAGATCTTCCATCAGTAGATGATAAGCAACGCTTATATGAATTAGGTCGTCAGATGTTTACTTCAATGGGTTATGAAGAAATAGGCATGGATCATTTCGCACTCATTACCGACAGTTTGTTCAAGGCTGAACATTCAGGAGAACTTCATCGGAATTTTATGGGCTATACCCACCAATACACACAATTGATGGTAGGTCTTGGGGTTTCATCAATAAGTGACAGCTGGTTTGCCTTCGCACAAAACGTTAAAAAGGTAGAAGATTATCTTAAATTGGTGAACAATGGAAATTTGCCCGTTTTCAAAGGACATCATTTAACAGAAGAAGATCTGATTATCCGGAAGCATATCTTAAATCTGATGTGTAAAGGGAAAACAAATTGGGATATAAACGAACCTTTGACTGATGCTATGGTTTCCGGACTGGAACGCGCTAAAACACTTCAGGAGGATGGATTGCTAATTATCACTGATCATGGTTTAATTGTAACACCACTCGGAAAACGATTCCTTAGAAATATCTGTATGGCCTTTGATGCTCACCTCTGGGCCAGCCAACCCGAAACGCAGTTGTTTAGTATGGCGGGCTGATTCCGGGTCAAGGCCAATGTCATTAAGCTAAGTGGCAGGAGGTTCTGGCCTTCGCCAGAACCGATAGTTATCAGTTGACAATGCATTTTTTAATAATGGAGGAGATCCTGACGAAAGTCAAGATTGTAATCCTTAACTTAAGGACATTGGGGTTAAGTCAGAAATGACGGAATTTTACTTACACTGCAGATTTGATTCTTGTCATTGCGGGTCAAGCCCGCAACTGAACAAACCTCAACCCCCGTGTCCATTTTTGGTGGACTCAGATATGGAATATCCAGGTTAAATCCCCTCAACACGAACCAAAAACCTAATATAAGCATGAAAAATGGAATTGCCTTATTGATCCGGCGGCGGAATAACGGGCCTGCAAATCCCGTACTGATCATAGCAAGCATCATAAGGGGTAGAGTGCCGATACCAAACCAGAACATGTATTGAGCAGAAGCTATAACACTGCCGGTATTAAGTGCGCCTGCCATAGCCAGGTAAACAAATCCGCATGGTAAAAAACCGTTCAGTATTCCAACCATCAGGTGTCCCGATTTATGCTTCAGGGCATACCCAAGTAATTTGTTGAATGATTGTACAAAGCCTGAGAACCAAACTCCATTGCCTAAGGACAGTTTGAGAATTCTGGATGTTGCTGCAAGAATGATGAAAACACCGGTTAATATGCTGATTGTTTGTTGCATTCCGGCTAACCAGAGCTGCCGTCCGGCAAGCCCGATGAGTACACCCAGCAAGGTGTAAGTTATAGTTCGCCCCAGATTATAAATCAGCTTATCGAAGATTATCAGCCAGCGCTGCTCATGAATGCTTGGAACTGCAAAGGCCAATGGTCCGCACATCCCTATACAATGGATGCTGCCGAATAGTCCGGTGAAAAATGCAAGTTCGTTATAATTCATTTAAGCCCAACTCTCTAAATTCATACTAAAATCGTCTGAATGTCAATTGATTATAATGCTCTTGTCGTACATGTAAGATTTTCCATTGCTTTTCCATTCAAGCGAAACTTTCCAATGTCCTTTTCTGAAGCTATCAAGTGGAATTCCTACCTGATTGCCTGCGCCTGAATTAATGTTCATTGTACTGTCTTTTGTTTTATCGGATGGATGTAAAAAGCGGATACTTCCTATAGCCGGGCTTTTGAAAATGATCGTCAGCTGGTCATTTACACTAATCTCAGGCTCAGCCTTGTCTTCAATAAGCTGAGTTTTACGCGCATAATCCTTATCGTATTCAATACCCTTTTCATAGTAATTAGTATCCACAAGGTCGTCTGAATCACTTCTGATCATTAAAACTGCCAGCGTGATAATAAAGGACATAAATAATGCCATTCCTATTACAAGTTTTGTTCCCCAGTTCATCCTATTCGCTTGGTGGTGCTATGAAATTTGTTTTAATCCTATCGATCAGTTTTCCTTCAGACCAAATTTCTATCCCGATCTCTGATTTGTATTTACTGACACTTTTTTGTGGCCTTAATACAAAAAAGGTAACTTTTATACTGCTTCCCATTTTGATTTCATCCTCTTTTCTGATATACTGAATTTTTGTATCAGGATCGATAGGTCTCATTTCAAATTTAACCATTTTTGTGGTCTTGTTAACCAGTTCGGCATTATATAAATTACTCACTGTCCCATTATCCCTTAATTGATAAAGTGTTCCTCCGGCACGCAGAACAGTTGTTTCGATATCGCTTCTGCTAATGAGCATGAAACTCAAAACAGAAAATAAAATAAGTAATACTACAGAATAAGCATACACTTTCCGGCTAAGCTTAAACGGAGATTTGGTTTTAATCTGATCCTCTGACATAAAACCTATAAGTCTTTTAGGACGATTTATCTTTTCCATCACCATGTCACATGCATCAATACAGGCCGTACAGTTGATACATTCAAGCTGGGTACCATTACGGATATCTATTCCTGTTGGACAAACATGTACACAAACCTTACAATCTATGCAATCACCTAAATGCTCCTGTTCTGAGTTTTTAAGTATTTTACCTCTTGGCTCGCCTCTCTCATAATCATAAGCTACAATTATACTTTGATTGTCAAGTAACACCCCCTGTAGTCGTCCATAAGGGCAGATCACAGTACAAACTAATTCTCTTAAATATGAAAAGACAACATAAAAGACCATAGTAAAAATCAGAATGGAGATAAATCCGCTTATATGCTGCCCTAATGGTTCTGACATGATCTTTATCAGTTCATCAGAGCCAATAATATAGGCCAGAAAAATATTCGAAATCAGAAAAGAAATGAAAATAAAGATAGAGTGCTTGGCAGCTTTTTTAGCAACTTTTTCAAAACTCAGTGGTGCCTGATTCAGTTTTTGCTGATGTATCCAGTCCCCTTCAATCCAGTTCTCAATTTTCCGGAATACCATTTCCATAAAAATGGTTTGAGGACATGCCCAGCCGCACCATACCCGCCCAAAGATGGCTGTAAACATCACTATGAAAACCATAAAGGTTAACAAAGCCAGAACGAACAGATAGAAATCCTGGGGCCAGAAAATGATTCCGAAAAAGACAAATTTCCGTTCTATTACATTTAAAAGAATCATCTGCTCGCCATTGATCTTTATAAAGGGTGAACTGAACAGAAGTGCCAGAAGCATATAACTTACAATGTCCCGATACTTGTATAGTGTCCCTTTTACAATCTGGGGATACATCCATTTCCTCTTATTACCGGTATCGGTAATTGTTGGAATGTGATCTCTGAAATTTTGTGGTTCAGCCATTTTAATTAATTAGTGTTAATCTGAAACGTACAGCAAACGTTACAGAACAGGATTTTTGATGATGCAAATGTCTTTTTAATTACTGTGTAAAAGTTTAAATATTATTGTTATCAGAGTATGACTTAGATCATTATAATTGATAATAGCTATCATTAATATAAAGCAGCAAAGCATGCATTTTCGTGTAGTGAGATTCCTGTTTTATAAATTTAGGTAGATTCACTAAAGGAAGCCTGAATATTGAATAAAATAATTAAAGATTATGAAGGATTATATTCTGAGACTTAAAACGATTACAATTGCTGATAATGAGGAGGTTGGATCAAAAAATGCTTTTTTGGGCGAAATATTTACTCAGAAAGCACTTGGAAATATAAGGGTATCTGATGGTTTCGCTATTACTGCTTCAGCCTACCGCCATTTTATAGCTTATAATAAGCTCGACGGAGTTCATGATCAGTTAATTTCAGGGATAGACAAATCTAATCCTATTAGTATTTCAGAGATTGGAAAGCAGGCAAGGGATTTGATTATGGGTGCCAGGATCCCCGGCGATCTCTATGATAGAATACTGCTCGCATATCGGGAGCTACTGCAAGATTCTGATGATGGGCTGGCGATAAGAAGCAGCCCTGTTGAGGATAATTCATTATCGATCAGGACAAAAGATAAATACGACACTTTTCTAAATGTAAAAGGAGAAAAACAGTTGTTCAGTTCAGTAAAGAAATGTTTTGCCTCATTGTATTCTGATCAGGCCCTGATTGACGACCCTGATCGAAAGGACCGAGTAATCTCTGTTGGCGTGCAAAAAATGATCCGTGCAGATCAGGCTTGTTCAGGGTATGCTTATACATCAGATCCCCAGAGTGGTTTTGTGGATGTTATACATGTTTCAGGAATTTGGGGAATTGGATTTAAAAATGCTGAGCAGTTGCTTAATCAGGATGAGTTTATTGTTTACAAGCCAAACCTTAGTATGGGTGTTAATTCTATCATTCAGAAGAAGCTTGGAACAAAGAGTCATATGATGGTTTATAAAGATAGTGGAGATACCACTAGTCTGATCGAAAAGGAAACAAGCTCTGAACTACGGAGTAAATTTATACTTAATGATGAGGAAATTCTTACTATTGCAAATTGGGGTATAATTCTTGAGAACTATTATAATAGTCCGATGAGTTTGGAATGGGCTAAGGATAGTTCCAGTCAGGATTTGTTTTTGCTTCAGGCAAAACCTGAAAACTTCAAAAAATTAAAGACATATTAAGTTTAGCATGACAAAATCCGAAATTAAATTCCTTGGTGGCCCGCAATCCCGTAGAAAAGAACTGTTGTTCACATTTGATATTTTCTTTCAGTTTATTAAAGGGTTCAGGGCGCTGCATTTTATAGGACCCTGTATAACAGTCTTTGGATCTGCAAGGTTTAAAGAAGATCATGAGTTTTATAAGCTAACCAGAAAAGCTTCAGCGGAGTTTGCCAAACTGGGATTTACAATTATGACAGGAGGTGGTCCGGGTATAATGGAAGCTGCAAACCGTGGAGCTAAAGATGTAGGCGGACGTTCAGTAGGTTGTAATATTCAGCTTCCTATGGAACAGGGTGTTAATCCTTATTGTGATAAATGGGTTGAGATTAAGCATTTCTTTGTTCGGAAAGTGATGCTTATAAAATATTCCTTTGCCTTTGTGGTGATGCCGGGTGGCTTTGGTACACTCGACGAGTATTTTGAGGCAATTACCCTTATTCAAACAAAGAAGATCAGGAATTTTCCGGTGATTATCTTTTGTAAGGAATTTCACCAGAAATTAATTGAGCACAATCAGATGATGAAGGAGATGGGAACCATCTCTGCTTCGGATATGGAACTTTATTTGGTGACCGATTCCATTGAAGAAGCCGTAGAATTAATAAAGGAAAACAGTATTAAACGTTATGGACTGAAACCTGAGGAAAAAATCCGGCCTTTTGGATGGTTATTTGAATCAAGGTTTAGGTTCTAAGCGTTTTCTCTACAATATTTTATTATCTGTATTTAACAGATTTTTTTAAAAAATAAGAAATGAAGGCAATCATTAATTTAAACAAATATGGGTTCAGACAGCTATTTTTTAGCTTTTTGTTCCTGTTTTCAAGCGCGTTTGTTTTCGGCCAGCAACAAACCTTTGTTTATCACTCAGGTGAGATTGAGGTAAGTGGTTATACCAATAATTATAACTGGAAAATGAAAACGGATAGCGTGGTATGCAAAGCCCTGATTACACTTCATAACAGACAGTTAAAAGCAATTGATAATTTAAATTTCACTGTTCCTGTACAAAAATTAAGCAGCCCGAATACCTATATGGACAGGATTGCTCACAGAACCCTGAAATCCTATCCATTTGATAAAATTTATTTCAAATATGTCAAATCCGAAATCCAACCATGGGATGACAAGGATCAATATCTGGTTAAAGCCACTGGAAACCTAACTATTGCAGGAGTGACTCAGTCAATCAAAATGGATCTTATTGCCACAGTCATAAAAGATGGTACGATTACTTTCTCAGGAACTCATAAATTGAAACTCAGCACCTACCAGGTAGTGCCTAAAAAGACGTTGATGGGAACCTTAAATACAAGTGATGATGTAACTGTTAACTTTGTTATCGGGGTCAAACCCCTGATGTTATCTTCAGTATCCGGCAGATAAGTTGTTATTTGCCTACTAAGGACTTCGATTCGAATAGATTACATATATATATATATCAGAAATAATGAATTTTAATATCCCGACCTATCTGTTTTTATATATAATGATTTCACTTCTCCCTTTTCAGGGATGTGGTCAGGACAGGAAGAATGCAGAAAAAAATTCTATAGACTCATTGAGGAACAGGGACCTGAATGAATGGAGCAAAAGTATTCCAGGTAGTTTTAGTTCGCAAACAAATTCCAAATTTGATAGCCTTGAGATAGCTGTTTTTTTAAAGAAATACCCTAAGTTGAAAAAGTATGAAAAGAACGTCAGTACTTTTTACAGTCATAGAAATATGGCCTTTGCATGGTTCGATAAGGAAGGCCTGATCGAACATGCTTCAAGCTTCACTGACCGGATGAGAAACCTTCAGTACGATGGTGTAAATAAGGAACTTCCTTATGCACAAGTGCTTGATTCCCTGATCTATGAAAGCAGTTTGGAGAAGGTTTCTGATGAAACTGTTTTGAACCTCGAGCTTATGCTTACAGCCCAATATTTTGCTTTTGCAGATATTGTTTGGGATGGAATGGATCAAAGTGTTTCCAGTAAAGTGGATTGGAATCTTCCAAGAAAAAGAGTTTCATATGAAGAATTTCTTGACAGCATTCTTGAGACTGCTCCTGAACAAATAAAGGAACTTAAACGGCCGGTAAACAGGCAGTATGGACTTTTGAGAAAATTTCTTCAAAAGTACAGTGAACTGGATGAGACTGGGAAATGGTTCGAAATTAAGGCTGTAAATAAGTCATTAAGACCTGGAGATAGTTCTGTTGTTGTTGTTCAGATTAAGCAAAGACTTAATGATCTTGGCGATCTTAAAATTAATGATGGTGGCCGGATCTATGATTCAGAACTCGAAAAGGCGGTGAAGAGCTTTCAGCAAAGGCATGGACTAAAGGATGATGGGGTTGTTGGAAAGACCACGATAGCAGAGATGAATGTACCATTTAAACAAAGGATTAAACAATTGATGGTCAACATGGAGCGAAGCCGCTGGGTGCCTGTCAGCCTTAACAGTGATTATCTGGTCGTAAATATTCCTGAATTTAAATTACATGTGAACAGTGGTGATAAATTGTTATGGAGCTGCAATATTGTAGTGGGTAAACCGATTCATAAAACAGCGGTTTTCAGTGGGAAACTTAAATATGTTGTTTTCAGTCCGTATTGGAATGTTCCCAAAAGTATTGTGATAAATGAAGTACTAAAAGATATGCGTCGCGATCGTAATTATCTTGAAAAGCATAATATGGAGATTACAGGTTACAGGGATGGAATCCCGGAGATCAGGCAGAAGCCGGGACCTGACAATTCTCTGGGGCTTGTGAAATTCCTCTTCCCGAACAGTTATAATATGTATTTACACGATACACCCGCGAAGTCATTGTTTAATGAAAGCAGCAGAGCTTTTAGTCATGGCTGTATGCGAATTCAGGAACCTTTTAAACTTGCTCAGTTCCTTCTTAAAAATGATCCCTACTGGGATGATGAAAAGATTAATGCTGCTATGAATGCGGGAACAGAGCGGACAGTCACTCTTAATGAGGGAGTACCCGTATTCATAGTATATTTCACAGCCTTTGTCGACAGGGATGGGAGGATCAATTTCCGTAAGGATATTTATGAAAGAGATGATCGTCTTGCAGAAATGATGATGATAAAGTAGGTAATGTTTCGGAATTTCCGTTTTGTTTAGATATTGTCGTCAGGGTTTAAAAATTCGCCCTCCTTGTAACACTTTTCTTAAAAATCTCGTCTTATTAAATAAACCTGCCGGTATTCCGGGTGCTATGGTGCATGCAGGTTGGTTAAATATATTGAATTCTTATCGCCATGATTTTTATTGATAGAAAGTTCCTTTTAATTTTATTAGCTGGTTATAGTATTTTTTCAGGTTCCTGTAAAAAGGCAAAGCATATTGAACCTGAACCAATTGTTGAGAGCAATGTTATTTTCAATGAATTTACTGAGCCCCTCGTTTTGAGTCAGCCGGGCACAAAACTCCTCCTTGATCTGGATAAAGATGGAACAAATGATCTTGCATTCAGGCTGACTGTTCTTCCTGAAAATCTAATGACCACTTATTTTTATTTTGCTGAACCATTGAATGGGAGTGTGCAACTTGTTTCCACTGGGCTTCTGGATGCTTATGCATTTTCATCCAATGCCGAAATATATGATATCATACCTGCTACCGATTCAAAGCGTTGGTCGGGAAGCAATGGCATTCTTTTGGAGAAGTATGTATATCAGTCGGATATGCAAAGAATAGGAATGTTTAATGGCAGCCGTAAATTATACCTTGGTGTAAGAATCAAAAAAGCTCAGAACTTCCATTATGGATGGGTTGAAATAAAGCATGATGAGCGTTTGGATATTGACAGGATTGTTATTGCAGGAACAGGGCTTTATAAATTGTCTGACCGAGCAATCAAAGCCGGTATGCATTGATACTTTTAGGGGAAATAGACTTGAATATCATTTTCCTGTAAAGGTTTTTGTTATACCCAGGATTATCTGCCACTAAATCTTTTAGCCATCTTTTTAATGCTATATTTGAAATCATCAGAACCTTTGGGTTTTATTATGGATGAATCTACAAAGATATACAGTGTTAAAATGCTACGTGTTGCAAACCGCATACAGGTTTTATATTTGTCGTGCATTCTTCATAATAGAGATAATTTCCCAACAGGTTATTCCTTCCAGATAAGTAGTAAAGACTTCATTTCCTAAGCCCCGGTCTGTACGGATCGGGGCCATCCGGCCTATTCTTAATTTCATTCAGGTTTTTCACGTTTGAGTTTACTCATCGAAGATTTAGTCCTGATGTTTTTTTTCAGACTCAATATTGTTTTTTGCAATTAATCCTGATCTGAGGTCGGATATTTCAAAGCGATTTAATGAATAATTTTTAATAGAATTTAATGGAAACTACAAAAATAAGTCTTTCAAAAGGTGTTTTCGGACTTATAAAAGATCACCTAAAGTCAAATAATAAATTGTCAGAGTATAACAGATCAAAGCTGGAATATGAATTGAAATACGCAAATATAATTCCTGCAAAAAGTATTCCTGAGAATGTTGTAAGTATAAATACCAGTGTCCAGGTCAGGGATACCGAAACTTTAGAGTTACTGAGTTTTGGCCTTGTTGCACCTTCAGAAGCTAAAATAAAAAACAATAAGGTTTCAATTCTTTCAGCAATCGGTCTTGCTCTGCTTGGTTATGGGGTAGGAGATGATGTTAGCTGGGAAATGCCCGAAGGAATGAAAACATATAAAATAGAAAAGGTATCAGGTATTGACTAATGAATACAGCAGGAAGCAATTGCTTCCTGCTGTATTTGGTTTCCAATAAGCTTAACCTAAAAAATTGAAAATTTTAACTTAAGAATTTTAACAATGAAACTTATATGTCCGGAGCACGGTGGAACAATCGAGATTGTAGGAGCCCATATTTCCAATACAAAAGATCTGAAAATTGAGAATTTTGTCGCTGAATGCCCTGTTTGCGATGAAGAGGTGATAATCAACGGAGTTTTTGATTACGATGAGGATGGAATCCCGAGGCAGATAATATAATTTCTGAATCTTAAACTCTCTGCAAAACAATCAGAATGATTGGAATACCAAAAATAGAAAACCCGGATTCCTAATAGAATCCGGGTTTTTGCTGAATATAAATGCTTCGTTTATAATTTTACACCCTGTGGAGCTTTTGGGTTAGGTGGATTTGTACCCTGAAGGCTCAGGATAAAATTGGATACATCCGAGGTTTGTTTCGGTGTCAGCGTTTTTTCCCATGATATCATCCCTTTTTCAGGCACACCGTATTTAATGGTCTTGAAAATCGCATTCACCGTTCCACCATGAATCCAGGAATCATCTGTCAGATTTGGGCCCACAGTTCCTTCACCCAGTGCTCCGTGGCAGGCAATACAATTCTGTGTGTATACTGCTTTGCCGGCTGCAATTATTCCAGCATCCGTACTTGCTTTCACACTATTTTCATCAATGGCTTCACCTGATTTTGCCAGTACTGCCGCCTTGGCAACCTCAGCTGCCTTCATCTCAATGGCATATTCTTCATCCTGAAGCGGGCTCCATTCAAAAACATGATAATTAAGGAGATAAACTACCGCAAAAATGATGGTGGCATAGAATAAACCCATAAACCAGGCGGGTGTTGGATTGTCGAGTTCAACAATACCATCGAATTCATGATCCATCATGATATCCTTTTCCTCAGAAATTGGTCTCAGACCCATTAGCTTTGCCCAGATACTCTGGCTGGTCTTTTCTGAGGCTTCCCATTCTGAATACTCCAGCATTCGTGCAGGTTCTTCAACCGGCAACAATGCCGGATTCTTTATCTCATTTGCCATAACCTTTACAGTTTTGAGCAGTACCAGAGAAACAATCAGGAAAAGAAGTGCGATCAGAAATAGTATCACAACTACTTCTGAAAAAGTATTCCCTGAACCTTCACTGGCAGGTGTTTCGGCAGCCCATAATGGACAGGAAGTTAACAGGATTGCGATTGTGTAAATCAAACGTTTCATAATTCTATGCTTTATCTTCATTTAAAGGGAGCTCACTCATATAACTGACGTGTTTTTTATTCATTGTGAAAAGCATTACAGTGACCACAAGAAAAAACACTAAAAATATTCCGAGCGAGGTGATCAGATAGACATCTGCGCCCAATGATTTATCTATAAATTGTTTGAACATATCTTTTGTATTTAGTTTTATTATTTTACCTATTGGTTTGAACCTGTACCGCCTGCTTTGATATCAGTACCAAGCCTCTGTAGATAAGCAATGATCGCTATGATCTCCTTATCGCTTTGAACCTTGATATTGTCTATTGCCAGGTTAGCAGCAATTGCATCTGCCTGAGCCTTGAGGTCTGCGTTTGCTTTTAGCTCATAACCCTCCTCATAAGGAACTCCAAGAGTGCGCATGGCGTTAATCTTAGCAACTGTAGTCGATGTATCAAGAGTCTGATCAATCAGCCATGGATATGGAGGCATGATACTTCCTGGCGACATTGTTGTCGGGTCCAGCAGGTGGTTGAATTGCCATGCATTAGAATATTTACCTCCCTCTCTGTGCAAATCAGGCCCGGTACGCTTAGAACCCCATAAGAACGGATGATCATATACAAATTCGCCGGCTTTACTGTATTCGCCATATCGCTCAGTTTCTGAACGGAATGGCCTCACCATTTGTGAGTGACAGCTTACACAACCTTCGCGGATATAAATATCCCTGCCCTGTAATTCAAGTGGACTATATGGTTTGACACTTGCAATAGTAGGTATGTTGGACTGGATCATAAAGGTTGGCATCATCTCAACCATACCCCCAATCAGAATCACAATCAGCGATAGTACCAGGAAATACATTGGTTTGCGTTCGAGTGAACGGTGCCAGGTTTTCTCACCACTTCCAGGAGTGAAAGCTGTTTCCAATGCCATTGCTTCGGCCGGCTCATCAGCTATTAATTGCCCGCTGGCGGCTGTTTTGATCAGGTTATAGCACATTACTATAACACCGGTAAGGTATAGTCCTCCTCCGATTGCTCTGAACATATGCATTGGCAGGAGCTGCAATGTAGTTTCCAGGAAGTTAGGGTATTTTAACAAACCTTCAGGTGTAAACTCTTTCCACATCAATCCTTGTAAAAATCCTGACAGATACATAGGTATTGCATAGAAGAGGATACCTAGCGTACCTATCCAGAAGTGGAATGCAACCAGTTTTTTGGAGAATATCTCGGTCTTGTAAATTCTTGGAATCAGCCAGTACAGAATGGCAAAGGTTAAGAATCCGTTCCATCCTAAAGCACCTACGTGTACGTGTGCTACAATCCAGTCGGTAAAGTGTGCGATCGCGTTTACCTGCTTAAGTGAAAGCATTGGACCTTCAAATGTAGCCATACCATAGGAGGTAATACCTACAACCATGAATTTCAGATTGGTATCTTCACGAACCTTATCCCATGCACCTCTCAGGGTTAATAAACCGTTGATCATACCACCCCAGCTAGGTGCAATCAGCATGATTGAGAAAGCAACACCAAGAGATTGTGCCCATCCCGGAAGGGAAGAATACAGCAGGTGATGCGGACCGGCCCAGATATAAATGAAAATTAATGACCAGAAGTGAAGTATACTTAATTTATAAGAATAAACCGGGCGCTGAGCCATTTTTGGGAGGAAATAATACATCATTCCCAGATATGGTGTTGTGAGGAAAAACGCTACAGCATTATGTCCGTACCACCATTGTACCAGGGCATCCTGTACACCGGCATACAAATAATAACTTTTGAAAGCTGAGATTGGTAACTGAAATGAATTCACAATGTGAAGTACAGCAACGGTTACGAACGTGGCGATATAAAACCATATAGCCACATACATGTGCCGTTCACGACGTTTGATAATTGTACCAAACATGTTAATACCGAAAACAACCCAAATTAGGGTTATGGCAATATCAATCGGCCATTCGAGCTCGGCATATTCATGCGATGTGGTTAGGCCCAGCGGCAGAGTAACGGCTGCAGCCACAATAATTAGTTGCCATCCCCAGAAGTGGATATTACTCAGTGTATCACTGAACATCCTAGTCTTAAGGAGTCGCTGCATGGAATAATAAACTCCCATGAAAATCCCGTTTCCAACAAATGCAAAGATTACTGCATTGGTGTGTAATGGGCGGATACGGCCAAAAGTAGTGTACTGATTGCCAAGGTTCATGTCCGGACTAAATAATTGCAGTGCAATCAGTAATCCGACAGTCATTCCAACAATACCGAATACAACGGTGGCTATTGCGAAATTCCTTACAATTTTGTTGTCATAGTTGAATTTTTCAAGCATAAGTACGTTTTTATTTATAGTGTAAAATTAAAGAGCTCAGGTGACAATCATGTGACATAACTTATTCAAAAAAATGATCCTTATCACTTATTTTCATTTGGGATATCGTCATCAAATAATATTCTAACTCCGGGGGTATAGGTATCATCATTCTGACCATTTTTCATAGCCCAGAAAAATGCAATCAAAAAGATCAATGCAAGTAATACGCTGCAACCGATAAGGAAATAGAGGATGTTCATATCAATTTATTTTTTCGCGCAAACAAATGGGTTGCGATACTTGTGAATGAAATAATAGTTACTGTGCTTAAAGGCATTAATATTGCCGCAAAAAGGGGTGATAATAAACCCTGAACCGCAAAAAATAAGCCGATTACATTATAGGTTAATGATATGCCGAAACTGATATGAATAACTTTTACGGCATCTTTTGCTTGTTGAATAAACCTTGGAAGTTTTTCAAAACCAGCTCCATCAAGTATCGCATCACAGCCAGGGGAGAAGTTGTTGATATTATCAGTAACTGCAATACCCAGATCACTTTGCTTCAGAGCACCAGCATCATTCAAACCATCGCCCAGCATCATTACTTTTTTATTGTCCAGCTGAAGTGCTTTTATGTAATCAAGTTTATTCTGCGGACTCTGTTTAAAATGCATCTGATTTTCCCATGGGAATGCCGGAAGCAGGAATTCACGTTCAGTATCCTGATCTCCTGATAATAGATGCATACCAAGTGATTTACTCAATTTACCAAAGAGTTCTTTTAATCCCGGACGCCATCTTTGTCTGAAACTGAAATACCCGGCGTAATGATCGTCTATCTGAATATAGACGGTCCCGGTATCAGTTCTAACAGAATTTATATTTAAAAATGAAGCGCTGCCGATTCTAATCAGCTTATTTTTGACTATTCCTTCAATTCCTTTACCAGGGATTTCTTTATAAAAACTAACCGGGAAATATTCGTTTATCTTAATCCATTTTACCATTTCCCTGCTTAGTGGATGTCCAGAGTTACGGGCAAGGGAGCTGATCAGGCACTTTTCTTCATAATTCAAATCTCCTTCAAAACTGATTTTGAAACCCTCCGGAGCCGTGATAGTTCCTGTTTTGTCAAAAACAAGCGTGTTAATACGTGCCAGTTGTTCAACTACCGCTGTATTTTTGAGATAGAATTTATTCCTGTCAAAAATGCTAAGCACTGCCGATAATGTAAAAGGAGAACTCAGAGCCAGGGCACAGGGACAAGCAATGATCAGTACTGCAGTAAATGATTCCCATGCTTTTATATTCTCCCCGTTAATCCACCAGAATGCTGCTGCGCCGAACGCAATGAGCAGCAGTACAACACTAAAATAGCGGCTTACTGTATCACTGAAGGTATCTATCTTTTTTCTCTTCCCTTCAAAAGCCTCATTATTCCAAAGGCTTGTCAGATAGCTCTGAGAAACGGGTTTGATCACCTCCAGTTCGATGGCTTCATTAATCTGACGTCCGCCGGCATAAACTACCTCACCTAATACCTTCTGTACAGGCGAAGATTCTCCGGTAACGAAACTGAAATCTATTAAAGCATCGCCCTTCATCAATATGGTGTCGGCGGGAATCACCTCATTATTCCTAATCAGGATCCTGTCGCCGATCTTAAGTTCATCCATAGGAATGGGTTTTTCGGTATCCCCAGTTAGAAGAGTTACCGCAACCGGGAAATACGACCTGTAATCGCGCTCAAAAGATAGATGATGATAGGTGCGCTGTTGTACCCAACGGCCAATCAGCAGGAAGAATACAAGTCCGCATAAAGTATCCACGAATCCGGCACCAGTACCAATTACAATTTCAAATACCGATCGTATAAACATGATCGCGATACCTAGAGCAAGTGGGAAATCAAGATTTAATACTTTATTCCTCAGATTTTTCCATGCCGAGACGAAATAATCACGGCCACTGTAAAACACCACCGGGATTGCAAATACGAGGTTTAGCCATCCGAAAAAGGACTTAAACTGATGCTCAAAACTCGCAAGCCCGAAATATTCCGGAAAGCTCAAAAGCATCACATTCCCAAAGCAAAAACCTGCAACTGCAATTTTTTTGATCAGATCTCTGTCAGAGACCTTGTTTTGTTCCTTCACCACATCCTGTAAACTAATTACAGGTTCGTATCCTATTGAGCTTAGCATGATCACCAATTCCCTTAATGAGAATTCATGATGCTTAAATGTAATACTGACCTGCTTTTTCAGAAAGTCGATACGGGAACTGACAATGGAACTGTTTATTTTGTAAAGATGCTCGAGCAGCCATAAACAGGAACTGCAATGAATAGCCGGAATGTACAGCGTGATGATACTGATTGTGTCATCGGTGTAGTCGACTAAAGCACCGGCAATCTTTGGTTCATCCAGGTAATCATAATGGGATAATTTATCACTTTGCGTTTTACCTGGGGTATTGTTATAAGCGTAGTAATTACAGAGCTGATTTTCTGAAAGGATCTGATAAACACTCTGACAGCCAATACAACAGAATTCTTTTTCATCAAAATGATACTGCTCATCTGGACAATCATTTCCACAGTGATAACACTGTGTTAATGCCTCAGTTTCAGCTTGTGGACTTAAATTATTCATGCATTCAAAAATGATGTCTAATTCTTTGCTTTGAAATGACTCCGATTATACTATTGCGTGATCGGTATCACTAATTTTATCTGTGTATTAGTATTATTATTAAACAGCCTGCACTTGCATTCTTCTCTTTATAAATTTAACTATTTCTATCCACATTACACCTGCAAATGCTGCAAGCAGACAATAACTAAAATCAAAGGCCTGAAGCGGCACAAACTGAAATATATTCTGGAATGTGGTAAAATAGATTGAAAGCAGCAGAATGATCAATGAAACACTTAGTATCAAAGGAATCAGGATGTTTTTGTATTGTATAGTTGTCAGAACAGAATAATAAAATGACCTGTTGGAGAGGGTAAGGAAAATATTGCTCAGTATTAAAGTACTGTATATTATGGTCCTCACCTCAGTTATAGTATGATCATTTTCCATGTAATAATAACCAAGGCCAAGGCAAGCCCCTGTAATGACAAGCCCTTGTATAATGCTCATTGATAGCTCATTAAATGAGAAAAAACTGGTGCTGAGTTTTCGTGGAGCTTTGTTCATCGAATCGGGTTCAATAGGCTCATTTTCAAAAATTATAGAGCAGGTTGGCCCCATGATCAGTTCCAGAAAGATTACATGAACAGGTGTAAAGATATTGGTGTATTTCCAGAATAATAATAAAGGAACAGTAACGATAAGAATGATTGGGATATGGATAGAAATGATATACTGAATAGCTTTTTTAAGGTTTTCATAAATTCTTCTTCCAATGGCGATCGCTTCGACCATATGGGAGAGATCATCATCGACCAGGATAAGGGAAGAAGCCTGCCGGGCAACTTCTGAACCCTTTTTGCCCATAGCTATACCGATATGAGCCGATTTCAGGGCTAAACTGTCGTTCACGCCATCTCCAGTCATTGCAACTACATGACCTTTCTGTTTCAGCGCATCAATAATCCTGAGTTTCGCTTCTGGAAACATTCTTGTAAAAATATTACAGGTGTCAGCCGCCTTCAGAACTTCCTCATCACTCATATTGATCAGGTCTTTTCCTTCAAGTGTATTTTCTGCATCCCTGAACCCACATTGTTTCGCAATTGTAGATGTTGTCAATGCATTGTCGCCCGTAATAATTTTAACCAAAATTCCTGCATTGTAGAATTGCTTAAAAACATTTTCGATGTTATGCTTTGGAGGATCATAAAATGCAAGCAGGCCAATAAAAGTAAATTCGAAATCCTGTTGATTTTCAGGGAACGAATCGCCTTCGAACTGCGTCCGTGCTACTCCCAGTATTCTGTATCCTTTTAGAGCAAGTTCTTCAGTTTTCTTTTTGATCTTTTCTTTTTCAGCCTTTTTCAGCCCTGATATCTCCATGATTTGCTCAGGTGCACCTTTTGCTGCTATGATGCGGTTCCCATCCTTATTCTCAAACAAATGGGTCATCATTGGAGGTTGTCCTCCGAGCGGGTATTCATGAATCATTTTGTATTTGGGTCTTTCGTCAGTTTTGACATGCTCTTTATAAAATTCATGTAAAGCGATCTCCATAGGGTCGAAAGGAACCGGTTCAGATGCCCACATGCCAAATTCTGCCGCTTCATTCAGTGATTTCTGTTCACTCAGATCTTTGTCAGTTAAAATTTCATCTGTTTTGTAAATGTAAACGGCTGTCAGTTCCATCCGGTTTTCAGTAATCGTGCCGGTTTTATCAATACAAATTACAGTGGAGGCACCCAGTGTTTCTACTGTATTAAGACCTTTGACCAATATGCCGGTTTTTGATAATTTCCATGCACCAAGGGCCATGAATGTTGTAAAAGCAACCGGGATCTCTTCCGGCAGGATTGACATAGCTAATGTTAATGCGCTTAACAGACTTTCCAGAAATTGATTAGTCTGGTAAAAATTGATTCCAAGGACAAGTAAAAAACAGACGAGCCCGACCAACGTCATTGATTTGACAAAACTCAGGATCTGTTTGTATAAAGGCGGTTTTTCTGTCTTGATGGTTTTTGCAAGGGCTGCCAGTTGAGCTGCCCGGCTTTCGGCGCCTGTTGCTGTTACTTGATATACCGCAAGTCCTGATACAGCCACTGTGCCCTGAAAGACTTTATTATTATCTTTATTTGTGTTCTTACTAACCGCTAAGGATTCTCCGGTAAGCATCGCTTCATTCACCGCAAAATCATTGCAATGAACAATAATTCCGTCGGCGGCCAGCAGAGAGCCTTCTTCTGATATGAGAAAGTCCCCGTTCACAATTTCCTCAGACCTGATTTCTTTTACTTCGTCATCACGGATTACTTTTGTCTTTGTTGCTGTCAGTACCTCAAGCAGGGATAATGCTTTGCGGCTTCGGTAGGTCTGGAAGAATGAAATCGCAGAAACAAGGATGACGGCTGACATCAGAAAGATCGCTTCTGAAAACTCTCCAAGAAGCAGGTAGACTGCGGCCGAAGCAATCAATAAGATGAATATGGGTTCAAGAACCGTTTCTTTCAGTATAATAAGGAATTCGCTATGTTCTGAATCCTTGTGTATATCATCTTTTTTTCTTGCACTTACTTCTTCACTGCTTAGTCCTTTAAATGGGAATGGATTGTTTGACAAGTTTGATAATTTTAGCGTTAAATTTCTGTTGATAAATTAGTCATTTTCATTTAAAAATTTTATCAATATGGATAAGTTATCACCAATCTCATCAGCAAAAGGAAAAATGATAAAACACAAATATGAGGGTTTGTAAATTTAATAATGTGATCATTGTCATTGGCTTATCTGAGGATGGTCATTTACTTCAATTTTCAAATTCCTAACTTAGCTTTTTATAAAATCAGGAAGTAAAGCCTGTTATAAACTTTCGAGATATCAATTATCGGTATGATTAATGTTGTTTCGATAGAATTAATTCAGAATAATATCAATTCGCTCATATGAAAAAGATTCTTGTTACAACTGATTTCTCCTCAAATTCCAAAGCAGGGATGCGCTTTGCTATACAAATGGCTTCACAGCAGGAATGTGAATTAACATTTTTTCATTCCTACTATATAATGAAGCCCACTTCGTGGGGTGAAAAGACGTTTACCAGTTATGAAAATCATGAAGCCACGAAGATTAAAGCTAAGCTTGAGAAATTTGTAGCAGCGGTATATGCTGGAATGGGTGCTGTTCCCGGTAAAATAAATCACGTGATCAGCAGTTCTTTCATAACAGATGCTAATATTATGAAATATGCAAGTGACAAAAAGTTTGATTTTATTTGCATCAGCAGAAGAGGTGGAGGCAAAGTGAAAAAGATTTTTGGAACCAATACATCCAACCTGATACTTCAGTCTAAGGTACCTGTAATTGCTGTTCCGAACACATATAAGCATACCAGAATTAAATCAGTTTTATATGCTACAGACCTTTCGGATCTGGAAAAGGAGATGAAACAGGTTGTTGAATTTGCAAATCCCCTGGGAGCAGAAATTGAATTGCTTCATCTGAATTACCCCTCTGATATTGTTTTTAATTCGAAAGTGATTGAGAATGTCATCCGCAAATTTCCTAAATCACATATCAAGTACAGTCTTGAAAATATTAATCTGCTTTATAACCTGGTTGTAAACCTGCAGGCTGTGATCAAAAAACATAAGCCTTCTATTCTGGTGATGTTTACTGATCAGAGCCAGGGATTTTTCCAGAAACTGTTCCTATCAAGCAGTACTGCAGAATATTCATTAAATTCATCAGTGCCTCTTCTGGTTTATCCAAAAAAATAAATTGTCTCGGGCAGGACTTTTTCTGGTTCTCCCTGATGCCAGATCAGAAATTTATACGGGCTGTAAAACCGGATTTCTGATAAATTTTTATAATTTAATGGGATAAATTCTGGTCTTAAATATCTGATCTAATAGAATCCTAATGAAGAATCTCCTGTTCAGGATTGCCGCAGTTTCGGGCATTTGCCTTCTGCTCTTAAGTTTTCGCGGGTATTTGGCTAAGCCTTTGCAAAGCGACTGGCCTGAATATTTGGGAGGTGCCGACAGAAATCACTATTCATCACTTTCAAAGATCAATACAGCCAATATAAAGTCTCTGAAGCCGGTTTGGGAATTTCATACAGGAGATTCAGGTCAGGTACAATGTAACCCTATCATAATTGAAAATCGTTTGTATGCAGTTACTGCTTCAAATCATTTGTTTGCGCTAAATGCAGCTACCGGACAGGAATTATGGCGATTTTCTCCTGAAAGTAAAGGTGCATCGAATGTGAACAGGGGTGTGGCTTACTGGTCTAAAGGGAAAGACAAGCGAATTATGTTTGCATTTCAAACCTGGCTTTACGCTGTAAATGCGATAACTGGCAAACCGATTCTTTCATTTGGAGATGGGGGCAGAGTCAGTTTGAAAAGCGGGCTTGGAGAAGAATCTGCGACTAAATTCGTGTCATCTACCACCCCCGGGACAATCTTTGGTGACCTGATTATCATGCCCATGAGGTTAGGTGAAGGCACTGGGTCAGCTCCAGGATATATACAGGCATTTAATATAAGAACCGGGAAACTTGCCTGGGTATTTAAAACAATTCCTCATCCCGGTGAACCCGGATACGAAACCTGGCCGGCGGATGCTTACAAAAATCCGGCGATAGGTGCCGCAAACAATTGGGCCGGGATGGCTGTCGACCGGAAACGTGGAATTCTTTATGTTCCAACAGGTTCAGCTTCATTTGATTTTTATGGAGGTAACCGTGAGGGTAAAAACCTGTATGCGAATTCATTGATCGCCTTGAATGCAAGAACAGGGAAATATATCTGGCATTTCCAAACCGTTCACCATGATATTTGGGACAGGGATCTTCCGGCTCCCCCGAATTTGATCACAATAAACAGGAATGGTAAAAGTGTTGATGCTGTAGCTCAGGTGACTAAATCAGGTCATATTTTTGTTTTTGACCGTGTTACCGGAGAGCCGATTTTCCCAATTGATGAGGTTCCTGTACCGCAATCTACCCTTCCGGGAGAAAAAACATGGCCAACACAGCCTGTTCCGCGTATGCCAAAGCCGTTTGCCAGGCAAACATTGACCGAAGATGATATCACTCACTTTTCGGGGAAAAGGGATTCGCTTTTAACTGTTTTCAGACAGGCAAAACTGGGAGCTTTTGAACCACTTGATTTCCGGCAGACGCTGATCTTCCCTGGCCCGGATGGTGCGGCAGAGTGGGGAGGGGCTGCGGTTGATAAAGAAGGTATTATTTATGTCAATTCCAATGAAATGGCCTGGTTATTTAGTCTCAGTCCTAAAAATGAAGCAAAAACGAAGAAACTGAGTTCGGGTAAATCTTTGTATCTGAATCATTGTCAATCCTGCCATCGTTCCGATTTTTCGGGTAATCCTCAGAGCGGTTATCCGGCTTTGATTGGAATCAGGGAACGTCTGGGTCGCTCAGTAACAACAAGCCTGATCACAAACGGCAAAGGTATGATGCCTGGATTTAGCCAGATCAGTGATGCAGAGAAGCAATCTATTATCTCTTATATTTTTGGTGAAGAGAAGGAAGAACTAAATCTTGTGGCTAAAGATGAGTATCCGGATGTACCATACCGCTTCAACGGATACAATAAGTTTCTGGATGAAAAGGGCTATCCGGCCATTAGTCCGCCATGGGGAACTCTTAGTGCAATTGATTTGAATACCGGCCAGCAAGTCTGGCAAATCCCTTTAGGTGAAATTAAAGAACTGACTAAGAAAGGTATTCCTGTAACAGGTACTGAAAATTATGGTGGCCCGCTCGTTACAGCCGGAGGTTTGTTATTTATTGCTGCTACTAAAGACAATACTTTCAGGGCATTTGATAAAAAGACGGGTAAACTACTTTGGGAACATCCCTTGCCCGCTTCAGGTTTTGCAACACCATCAACCTATATGGTCAATGGCAAGCAGTATGTAGTAATCGCCTGCGGCGGAACTAAACTGGGAATGAACAAGGGAGATAGTTATGTGGCCTTTGCTTTGAATTAATCAGTGTAAATTTTGGTTTTAATGGATTCCCGGAAACATTTAGATACCTGTTGTTGACAGGCAGCGGGGTACATGTAAGGCGGTTTTCTTCTTTAATTGCCAATTTAGCCGTATCTTTGTTTGATCAGCTCAATGCTATAATGAAACAATTGGTATCAAATTTCAGGAAAATATTAAAGAGCCTTGCAAACAGAATGCAGGTGGCTTTTATTTCCTCTGCCATATTGAACCGTTTCAATTTTCCTATCGGATATTCTTTCCAGGTAAGCAGTAAGGACTTTATTAATTAAGCCCCGGCCTATTTAACAGGTTTGGGGCCTTCTGGTCATTCCATTTTTATTTTCATTATAAATTTTCTGAGGAATCAGCGCTATTGTCTTTTAGGAATAGACATTTTTGCTGTTTTTGGATTTGAATTTAAGAATTGAGTCGTTCCGGAAATAAAAAATCCATCATCCTAATAAATAATTAATATACATCTTAAAAAAAATCAGCATATGAAAATAGCTCAATTGATCTTATCGAAAAATGATTTTGAACTTTTGCAAAATCACCTTAATCTGAGTACCAAACTCTCAGAATTTAATAAAAAGAAACTTAGTCTGGAGTTGAAAACTGCCAGAGTGCTCAAGTCTGATGAAATGCCCGAGGATGTTGTTTCCGAAAATTCTTATGTTGAGATTGAGGATACTGAAAGCGGACAGAAATATAATTTCAATCTGGTGAGTCCCAATAAAGCAGATTATAAAACCAATAAGCTTTCTATTCTGGCACCAATTGGAGTGGCACTATTAGGCTATCGTCCGGGCATTGAAGTCGATTGGGAAATGCCAACCGGGCTCCGTACATTCAGGATAGTATCGGTAAAACGAACCAGTGAATTGAGACCCGATAGCTATCGGGTGGAGAATTGAGAGTGATTTTAAATTATCAACTGTCAACTGTCAACTATCAATTAAAATGAGATGACTATCTTAGTTTAAAATTTAAAATCCCAAAATGGAATTTGAAGCAGCAAAGCTTTCTGATGTAAATATGGATCATCTTTTAGGTCTGGTTATAAGTATTGGTATGGGTTTTCTGATCGGCATGGAGCGGCAATTTTCAAAGGAAGCTCAGGAGCATGTGGAGCAATTTGCCGGAATAAGAACCTTTACCATGGTTTCTATGTTTGGGTTTATAGCTGCAATACTTTCATCTCTGATTGGAACATGGATCTTTGGTGCAACTCTGGTTTGTGTTTTTGCATTTGTGATAATATCCTATATCCAATTATCCAAACTGCCCAGTAATACGGGTGCAACATCTGAATTTGCGCTACTGATTACGTTCATGTTAGGCGGATTGGTGTTTCTTGGTATGGTGTTATTCGCACTCATAGTTATGGTGGTAATGCTTCTTCTATTGACTTTCAGGCCAACTTTGCACCTCTTTGTAGAGAAACTCAAACGTCAGGAATTACTTGCCATAATTTTGTTTGTCGTAATGTCGGCCCTGGTGATTCCTTTTCTTCCGGATGATAATTTTGGACCTTATGATTTATGGAATCTGAAAGAAATCTGGCAAATGGTGGTTCTGGTTGCAGGTACAAGCCTGGTGGGTTATATGATTGCCAAATTTATGGGGGATAGGGGCACCATCATCGCTGGCCTTGTAGGGGGGCTGGTTTCGAGTACTTCGGTGGCTCTGACCTTTTCCCGGAAGAGTAAAGAAGCTGCATCAGTAAACTCATCCTTTTATTATGCTATGGGTATAATCTCTGCCTGTACAATCATGTTCCCAAGGGTTCTTTTTGAGGTTTACGTGATTAATTGGGACCTTTTTTTGGAATTGTGGGTCCCTATACTGATCATTTCAACAGCAGGTTTTGGTTCTGCTTTTTTAATTTATACATTCAGGAAGGGTAAGCCGGGCAGTGATGGAATCATCCTCAAAAACCCTCTTGATCTTGCTACCGCCATTAAGTTTGCATTGTTATATGCTGCGATTCAATGGCTTGTAAAATATGCCGGTGAAAATTTCGGGGATAATGGAACCTATATTGCCGGAGCAATTTCTGGGATCACCGATGTGGATGCAATTACCCTTTCTATGGCTAAAATGGCTAAATCCGGAGGGGATTCTGCTATTGCTATCAATACAATTTTAATAGCTGCCCTCTCCAATACTCTGGTCAAGTTCATGATTGTACTCAGTATTGGAAGTGTTGAACTGCGTAAAACCGCGTTCTTTGGGTTTTGTGCAATATTTCTTACCGGATTAGCCTATTTTCTTCTCTATTCCAATTTCTGAGACCAATCAACTTCATATCCTTTATTTTACATGCTTTGGGAGGAAGGAATCAATATAATTACTAATTTGCTCATGTTATTTTAAACATAAACCGAACATGAAAAAGATATTTTTAATCTCTGCACTAGTGATGAGTGCTGCTTTTTTAAGCAATGCACAAACTACTCCGGCACCAATGACCCTTAGCACGAATGCTTTTGCTGACGGGACTATCATACCTGTAAAATTCAGTCAGGCTGCTCCCGGAGCAGCACCTGGAGAGGGTACTTCGCCTGCATTATCATGGGGAAATGTACCTGCCGGTACAAAGAGCTTATTGCTTCATATGCATGATCTGGATTTTGTACGGAATAAAACTACTGATGATCAGGTTCACTGGCTGGTCTGGAATATTCCTGCAAGTTCAACAGGTTTTCCAGAAGGACTTCCAAGAGGAGCAAAATTACCGGATGGCAGTTATCAGATAAGCGTGACTGGCCCGGTTTACCGTGGTCCCGGAGCCGCAGCAAGTGGTCCTCTGCACCATTATATGTTTGAAATTCTTGCTCTTGATATCACACTTGATTTTCCGGCTGTAAATAATGACCCCTTCGATACCAGAGCTAAAGTAATGCAGACCATTCAGGGACATATCCTCGGTAAAGCTGTAATGGGCGGACTCTTCAAAAGACCTCAGTAAAAAGCAAAATCTTGATGCAAATCAAGGCCCTTTTTTAACTTATATCAATAGCATCTGGACTTTCAGGTGCTATTTTTGTATCTGATAATCAAATACTAAGACATGTCAGATCTCAGCAAATTCAACAGATTTACCAGTGATTTAAAAGAAGACGGATATCTGATGCCCGTACTTTTTGTCGGTCATGGTTCTCCTATGAATGGAATTGAAGACAATGAGTTTTCAGACCATTGGAAACAGCTGGCCCGTGAAATTCCCCGGCCGGCAGCTGTGCTGGTAATTTCGGCTCATTGGCTAAGCAATGGAACGAAAGTTACAGCAATGGATTTCCCACCAACGATCCATGATTTTGGGGGATTTCCACAGGCATTGTTCGATGTTCAATACCCAGCACCTGGAAGTATTCAGGTTGCGAATGAAACTATATCATTATTACATTCAGTTCATGCTGAACCGGATCATGATTGGGGACTTGACCATGGTGCATGGACCGTCGTCAGACATATGTATCCTGAAGCAAATGTTCCGGTGCTTCAATTGAGTATAGATTATTCTAAAGGTCCGCAACACCATTATGATCTCGCAAAGGATCTGTATTCTTTACGTAAAAAAGGAGTGTTGATTCTTGGCAGTGGTAATATGGTTCACAATTTAAGGATGGTAGCCTGGGATCGCTTGAATGAGCCGGAGTATGGATTTGACTGGGCATATGAACTGAATAATAAGTTTAAACAGTTAATTGCCGATGGAAATCATCAGGCATTGATTAATTTTAATACAATCAGCCCGGATATTTCAAAGGCCATACCTACATCAGAACATTACCTTCCTTTACTGTACAATTTAGGCCTTCAGGGGAGGAATGAGGAGGTCTCATTTTTTAATGATAAAGCAGTAGGGGGTTCATTGACAATGACCTCGGTTAGGATAGGGTAAATTCTGATATTTCTTCAAACGATATTTTTTTGCAGGCCCTCAACAACTCTTGATAGGATTGTGTAAGCATTCGTGTCGGGCTAAACTTTCCGAATGCAAATATTTCAAAAACATTTACTTAAAGGTAGGATCTCTTTAAAATAAAACCACCTGAATTAGTATTATTGTAATGTAATCCTCAGGCCAATCCGGCTGTCATCCTGAAAAAAATATTTTTCAGACTAAGGGAAATACACTTACAGCGGGACATACTAATACAGGATTATATGGCAAAGAACAAATACTTCTTCCCTTTCATAATGGTTACCTCGTTGTTCTTTATGTGGGGTTTTGTCCACAACCTGGATCCAATATTGATTCCTCATTTAAAGAAATCGTTCAGCCTGAATATATTACAGTCATCTTTAGTAGATTCTGCAGTTTTTATTGCCTATCTGCTTGTTGCTATTCCCGCAGGGATACTGATGAAAAAGTATGGGTATAAAACCGGAATTTTATCAGGATTGGTCTTATTTGCTATTGGTTCTTTCTTATTTATTCCGGCAGCAAACACTCAGCAATATTCATTCTTTCTCGGGGCATTGTTTATCATCTCATGCGGACTTACCATTCTCGAAACAGCAGCTAATCCCTATGTCTCTTTGCTGGGCGACCCTGAGTCAGCGACCAGCAGACTTAATTTCGCCCAGTCATTTAACGGATTGGCGGCTACCATGGCTCCAATCATTGGAGCAAGATTTATTTTAACAGAAGGATACAGTAATGAGGAACTTAAGGCAATGACCGAAAGTGCCAGGCAGATTGCTCTGGCTTCTGAGGCCTCTACAGTAAAGGTTCCATATTTTATTCTGGGAAGTTTAATTCTAGTCATTGCAGCTATCTTTTATTTTTTGCGTCTTCCAGATGTTGAAGATAAGGATGAGAGTAAAAGCCTCAACGTGTTTCGGGCACTTCGTCATCGGCACCTGACATGGGCTGTTGTAGCTCAGTTTTTCTATGTAGGGGCTCAGGTCTGTGTTTTCAGCTTTTTTATTTTGTATGCGGTAGAAGTTGCCGGTATCAGTAATGTACTGGCTGCTGATTATTTGGGCTGGGGCTGCGGACTGGCTTTTATGGTGGGAAGGTTTTTTGGTGTATTTATGATGAAATTTATTGCTTCTGAGCGATTGCTGGCTATTTATTCTGCAATCTGTATTTTACTTTGTCTTATAGCCACCTTCAGCTATGGTTTTATAGCGATTTATGCTGTTATTGGAATTACATTCTTTATGTCAATTATGTTCCCAACAATTTTCTCATTGGGAATTAAAGGATTAGGAAGCGATACCCAATATGGTAGTAGTTTAATTGTGATGGCAATTTTTGGTGGGGCAGTTCTGCCGCTGTTTTTTGGCTATATTTCAGACCTGAGCGGGAAGGTTCAGTATGGGCAGATTGTGAGTTTAATTTGTTTTTGTGTGATATTTGCTTTTGCAGTAAAAGGATATAAAGTAATAAAATCTCAAACTAAAAACTATGCGTAGATATTGCCTTGCAGTCGATCTAAAAGACGATCCGAAACTCATTGCAGAGTATGAATCATGGCACAGAAAAGTCTGGCCGGAAATTATAGAAAGTATCCGGTCTTCAGGGATTGAGGATATGACGATCTACCGTTATTCAAACCGTCTGTTCATGATTATGGAGGTAAATGATAATTTCAGTTTTGAGAAGAAAGCTGCGGCTGATTTAGCTGATCCTAAAGTCCAGGAATGGGAGGAGTTTATGTGGAACTTTCAACAGGCCATTCCGGGGGTAAAGCCTGGTGAAAAATGGGTTTTAATGGAAAAAATATTTCAACTATAATTATAAATGAATACGAATTTCGAAGAGGGAAAAAAGCACCGGTTTCTGCAGATTCATGCCCAGGATAATGTTCTGGTTGCCCTGCAGGATCTTGCAAAGGGTGAAGAAATTGATTTCGGAGGGAAAACACTGGTACTCAGTACTGCTGTGGAATCGAAGCATAAGTTTGCCATAGGATCCTTTAAAAAAGGAGACCGGATCATCATGTATGGGGTTCTGGTTGGTATTGCTAATCAGGATATTGCTCAGGGAGAGGCTATAACAGTGAAGAATGTGGATCATGCTTCCAGTGATTATGTGCTTGGTGAGCGCAAGTCTCATTGGGATAAGCCTGATACCTCTGCCTTTGAAGGAAAAATATTTAATGGATTTCACCGTGCCGATGGTTCGGTAGGAACACGTAATTTCTGGCTGGTCATTCCATTGGTTTTTTGTGAAAACCGGAATGTGAATGTGCTTAAAGAAGCTCTGGATGAAAAATTGGGTTATAAGAAGGTAAAGAGTTATGAAAATGAGGTCGAAAGCCTGATCTCCATGTACAAAACAGGAAAATCAACGGAAGAAATTCTGAATGCCGATTTGATGGCTACTCCAAATGAAGCTAAAAGAACCCGTTTATTCCCAAATGTTGATGGAGTGAAATTTATAACCCACGACATGGGCTGTGGAGGTATCAAACTGGATGCGGATAGTTTATGCGGACTCATTGCAGGATATATTACCCATCCAAATGTTGCAGGTGCGACGATTTTGAGTCTGGGTTGCCAGCATTCGGAAGTTGGCACCTTACAGAATGAGATCAGAAAACGCGATCCTCAATTCAGTAAGCCCCTGACTATCCTCGAGCAACAGGCCCTGGGTACTGAAACGAATCTGATGCAGGAAGCTTTGAAAAGAACTTTTGCAGGTCTGGTTGAAGCGAACAAAAATGAACGGAAACCTGCCCCGATTTCCAAAATATGCATCGGTTTGGAGTGTGGCGGATCTGATGGGTTTTCGGGGATTTCTGCAAATCCGGCCCTGGGTTATGTTTCAGACATCCTTGTTTCATTGGGCGGATCTGTTGTGCTTTCCGAATTTCCTGAGCTTTGCGGGGTGGAACAGGAGTTGAGCGACCGTTGTGTGGATGAAGAAACTGCTACCCGTTTTATGCATCTGATGAGGACCTACAATGCAAGGGCGGTAGCGGATGGATCTGGTTTTTATGCCAATCCATCTCCGGGAAATATCCGTGACGGATTGATTACAGATGCAATGAAATCTGCCGGGGCTGCTAAAAAAGGGGGATCTTCTCCAGTAACTGCTGTGCTTGATTATCCTGAAAAGGTTAAAAGCATGGGACTTAATCTCCTCTGCACCCCGGGAAGTGATGTAGAAAGTACTACCGCAGAAGTGGCTGCAGGTGCCAATATCGTGCTTTTTACAACTGGTTTAGGTACCCCGACAGGAAATCCGGTAACACCGGTTATCAAGCTGAGTACCAATACAAAAACATTTCTGAAAATGCCTGATATTATCGATATTAACTGCGGAACAATCATTGACGGTTCGGAGACCATAAAAGAGAACGCTCACCGCATTCTGGACTATGTGATCAGAGTTGCGAGTGGTGAAGAACAGCCCAAAGCCATGCAATTGGGGCAGGACGATTTTATCCCATGGAAACGGGGTGTTTCATTATAATTTTATCAAATTTTTAAATAATATGTTCAGCTTAAAAGGAAAAACAGCAGTAATTACAGGTGGGGGAAGTGGTATCGGAAAAGGCATCGCAATGGTGTTTGCAGCCCAGGGTGCCAATGTTAAGATTGTGGAATTGAATCAGGATGCAGGTCTTGCAGTAGTAAAAGAGATCACAGATAATGGCGGAACAGCTTCTGCACATGGTTGCGATGTATCAAAACAGGCCGATGTGCTATCACTGTTCAACAGTATTGGTAAGATCGATATCCTGGTTAACAATGCAGGTATTGCACATGTAGGAAGAGCCGACACGACTTCTGAAGCGGATATGGACAGAATCTATAATGTCAATGTGAAAGGTGCCTACAATTGTCTTTTTGCTGCAATTCCATTGATGAAGAAAAGTGGGGGCGGTGCTATTCTGAACCTTGCATCAATCGTTGCTATTGTGGGTGTGGCTGATCGCTTTGCCTATTCAATGAGTAAAGGTGCAGTTTATGCAATGACACTTTCAGTAGCTAAAGATTACCTTGCTGATAATATCCGCTGCAACAGTATCTCACCTGCAAGGGTGCATACGCCGTTTGTGGATGGGTTTATTGCCAAAAACTATCCGGGTCAGGAAGAAGAAATGTTCGAGAAACTGTCTAAAACACAGCCGGTTGGAAGAATGGCGACACCAGAGGATATTGCAGCAATCGCATTATACCTATGCTCGGATGAAGCCAGCTTCGTAACCGGAAATGATTATCCGATCGACGGTGGATTTATTAAGCTTAATAGCTAATTTATATAATTCAAGCAACGCCTAAGGGCTTTTTTATTTATAAGGATGCCTCATTGTTGTTTAGACAAAGAGCAGCATCCAAACAAAATTTAATACTAAAATGAAATTAATCAGATGGGGGAAACCCGGACAGGAAAAAACAGGAGTAATTATCAATGATGTAAAGTACGATACTTCTGCTTTTGGTGAAGATTACAATGAGGCATTTTTTGAAAACGACGGGCTGAATCGTTTGGCTTCATTTTTGAAAGCAAATGAGGGTAAACTGAATGCAATTGCTGATGCTGAGCGTCTTGGTTCTCCGGTTGCGCGTCCTTCCAAAATTCTTTGTATTGGTCTGAACTATGTGAAGCATGCAGAGGAGTCGGGAATGGCAATACCTGCAGAACCAATTCTGTTTATGAAGTCAACTACCTCATTAGTAGGACCCTTTGATGACATTACTATTCCTAAAAATTCAGTAAAATCAGACTGGGAAGTGGAACTTGCCTTTGTGATCGGTAAAAAAGCAAGCTATGTTTCTGAAGCAGAAGCCATGGATTATGTAGCCGGATATTGCCTTCATAATGACGTTTCTGAACGTGAATGGCAGTTGGAGCGTGGTGGTACCTGGGATAAAGGTAAAGGCTGCGACACTTTTGCCCCGGTTGGTCCGTTTTTAGCGACTAAAGACGAGATTGCTGATCCCCATAAATTAAGATTATGGTTAAAACTGAATGGTAAAATTATGCAGGACAGTAATACAGACGATCTGATCTTCAATATTCCTTTCCTGGTTTCTTACCTGAGCAATTTTATGACCCTTCTTCCGGGAGATATCATTTCAACAGGAACGCCAGCTGGTGTAGGATTAGGTTTCAAGCCGCCGATCTTCCTGAAAGACGGGGATGTGATTGAGCTGGGCATCGACGGACTTGGCGAATCAAGACAGGTTGCTAAAGCCTATGCTAAAGCTTGATTCACATCAGCACTTTTGGCAATTTGACCCAATAAGAGATAACTGGATCACAGAGGAAATGGAAGTCATACGTCATGACTTCCTTCCTCCTGATCTTAAACCATTGTTTGATGCCAATGGGATACAGGGCTGCATCGCGGTGCAGGCCGACCAGTCGGAGACCGAAACTGATTTCCTGCTCGCTCTGGCTGAAGAATATGATTTCATTAAAGGAGTTGTGGGCTGGGTTGATCTTTGTTCCCCCAAAATTCATGAACGGCTCGAATATTATTCCCAATTTCCAAAACTTAAAGGATTCAGGCATATTCTGCAGGCCGAACCTGTAGAATTTATGCTCAAAGCCGAATTTCAACGGGGAATTTTGGCTTTAAAGAATTTCGGCTTTACTTATGACATTCTCATTTATCCTAGGCACCTGCCTGTCACCCCGCAATTTATCCGGAATTTGGATAATCAAGCTTTTGTGATCGATCACCTCGCCAAACCTGACATAAAAAATGGCCTTTTTCTTAATTGGGAAGCCGAAATGAAGCAGATTGCTTCATTTGAGAATGTTTACTGTAAGCTTTCGGGTATGATTACTGAAGCTGATTTGAAAAACTGGAAAAAGGAAGATATCTTTCCATACATGGATAAAGTTTTCGACTTTTTTGGTGCAGAACGACTAATGTTTGGCAGTGACTGGCCGGTATGCAAACTGGCAGGGGAATATGATGCGGTTTGCGGATTAGTGGAGGAATATTTGAGTAAATTGAGTATCCGGGAGCAGGAATTGGTTTGGGGGAAGAATGCAGAACAATTCTATAAACTTTAGTACATTGAGTGTGTTAATACGCGTACAGCGTTCGGTCATTGTGAGCGTACTGTTTTGTCATTGCGAGTATAGCGAAGCAATCTCCTGCTGAATGCCATGGGATTGCTTCGTTGTTCCTCCTCGCAATGACATCCCATAATGACGCTACTAAATCAGATTTGATAAATAGAATAAATAATGGATTTAAAATTAAAAGATAAAGTAATTCTGGTCAGTGGTGGTGCCAAGGGCATTGGCGAGGCAATTGTGAAGGTTTTGGCTGCTGAAGGCGCTATTCCTGTTATTATTGGCCGAAATGAGGCTGATAATTTGAAACTACTTGCTGAACTGGAATCTGAAGGATTACTGGCTTTCCAGATCGTTGCTGAGTTAACAATGCCCAAAGAATGTGAGAAAGTGATTAAATTGACACTTGAAAAATTCGGCAGGATCGATTCCCTCGTGAATAATGCCGGGGTGAATGATAGTGTTGGTTTGGAGAAGGGCTCTTACGAAGGTTTCGTAGCAAGTTTGCATAAGAATGTGATTCATTATTATTTACTGGCTCACCATGCCCTGCCTTCACTTAAAAAATCTAAAGGAGCTGCCATCGTAAATATCAGCTCAAAAACAGCTGAAACTGGTCAGGGAGGCACTTCCGCCTATGCTGCAGCCAATGGCGCCCGCAATGCCTTAACCCGCGAGTGGGCAGTTGAATTATTGCCTCACAGTATTCGGGTCAATTCTGTAATTGTCGCAGAATGCTGGACTCCCCTGTACGAAAGCTGGATCAAAACCCTTGCAAAGCCCGAGGAAAAACTGAAAGACATTGTCAGTAAAATTCCCCTCGAAAATCGTATGACCACTGCGAAAGAAATTGCCGATACCGTTGCTTTTTTACTTTCAGAGCGATCATCTCATACCACGGGGCAATTGATTCATGTGGATGGGGGTTATGTTCATCTGGACCGGGCCATTTGTTAAAGCTTAATGCCTAAAGCCTAAAGAAAAAAGTGTAAAGTTAAAAGGGAAAAGCTATAATCCATTTGGACCCTCATTCCGAATGCAATGAGGAATCTGTTCAAAATGATAATT
>NZ_DASWXT010000027.1:0-22314 GCF_036405355.1 Daejeonella sp. | reverse complement strand
CCAAGGTTACATTGATAGCAGTTCTATTATTTACCGCAACTTCCTTGCTTTCGTATCCAATATAGGTAAACGTTAATACAGCATTATTATCCGGGATACTGATAGAAAAATTACCATTGATATCAGTTGATGTACCTGTTGTTGTACCTTTAACACGCACACTTACCCCAACAAGTGATTGCCCCTTTGTGTCAACCACTTTTCCGTTTACAATAACCTGAACATTTTGTTCTGGTATTTCACTAACAACATCCTCTTTAGAATTTACAACAATAGTCTGATTTTCAATTGAATATGTTAAAGGCTGACCTTTAAAACAAATTTCAAGAACTTCTTCAATCTTGACATTTTTTACATTAATGCTGACAGGCTTTGCAGCTTTAATTACTGATGTATTATAGAAGAAATCAAATCCACTCTGCTTCCGTATTTCCTTAAAAACATTAACTAAGGAAGAATTTTTAGCAGACAGACTGATCTTCTGGCTGTAACTATCTGCTGCCAGAGAGATCTGAAGAAACATGGTGACCGATAAAATAAAAGTGAGTTTCATAACCAACAGATATTTCAAAATCATACGGGTCTCAGCCCATAATGAGGATATTGAGCATAAATATTTATACATTTGAATGGGTTTTAGTTGTTAATAAATGTTATCGCATTATTTGTCAATCGACGACCCATAGCCGGAGGGTGTTCCAAGCACCTCCGGTTTCTTTTTGGTTGCCGTTTAGTTTTAATTTCAATTCATAACGGTAACCCTCCTTCCCTGTACTTTAAAATTGACCGCTTTTGTTCTTTGTAATATTCTGAGCACTTCTGAAATATTTTTAGATTTTGAAACCGCCCCGCCGAATTCACCTACCGGCTTTTCACCTTTATACTCTATATCCACATTGTACCAGCGTGCAATTTTCCGCATAATGCTTTCAATATTTTCATTGTTAAACAGAAAATATCCATTTTTCCAGGCAATGAACTCCTCCGTATTTACACTATTCACCCGAACGAAAGGAATATCAGGATTAACTGAGGACTGCTCTCCGGGTTGTAAAGTTTGTGTAGTCTTACTATTTTCTCTTAATATCTTAACACTACCTTCAATCAAGGTGGTTCTTACTGTAACTTCATCAGCATAAGAGTTGACGTTAAAATGTGTTCCAAGTACCTCCACTACCTGTAAATTACTCTTCACACGAAAAGGCATTTTCTTATTGCTTACAACTTCAAAATATGCTTCTCCTTTTAATTCAACCATCCGTTCATTTCCGGTAAATATTGCCGGATAACGCAGATTGGATGCTGCGTTAAGCCAAACCTGAGTTCCATCAGGAAGAACTATCTTATACTCTCCTCCCCTGGGTGTTTCAATAACATTAAACAGATTCTGACTTGAGGAATTAGCACTCTTAGATGATTTCGGTGAATAAACCAGTTGCCCTCCCTGTTTAGTAATATCTAAACCAGCCTGATCGGCTATCTTACCGTTTGTTGCCTGATCTAAATTGATCTTAGTACCATCTGCTAAGGTCAGCACCGCCATGTTTCCACCAGGAGCAATATCTTTAATAACTGGCTTTGGCTTGGCGACAATTCTGGATTGCTGATTTATAGAATGTGATTTATATAGGTAAAGACCGATAGTACAAAATATTAAAATCGATGCAGCTGCAACTAAACGTTTCCATGAGAACCACAAAGGTCTTACTAATCCCGAAGTCTCATAGTCCTGCTCAAAAGATAAAACCTGATACAGTTCTTCTTCTAACTTCTCGATTTCAGGTTTAGACATGCCCTGGAATACATCGTCTTCATGCTCGAAATATTCATAGTAAGTTTCAAGAAATTGTATCTCTTCTTTGTTTGCTGTACCAGCAACATATCGTCGGATCATTCTCAGGATCTCATATCTACTATTAAACTTTGTCATCAATTGATTGAGTTTAACAGCTATGTACCCCGGAAGTCTAATTGTCCTAAAAGATTTTCATTTTTTTATATAAAAAAAATGAAAATCCTCTTTTACTTAATATAGTGAGAAATGATCAGGCTTATAAAAAGCACCTTACTGAGCTTTAACCTGAGATTGACAAGGGCGGTATTTAATTGATTCTGAACAGTTTTCTGACTAATTCCAAGTTTTTCTGCGATCTGTCTGGTAGATAACTCCTCTTCCGCATACATTAGGAAAATTGCCCTGCGTTTAGATGGCAAAGCCTCAACCCATAATCTGATCAGCATAAGAATCTCAGTTTCAATTAAGGCATCGTCAGTGTGAACCGGTGAAATAAGTAAAATCTCAAATTCATCCAGTAAGGGGCTTAATGCCGGCTTTCTGGATATTTGCTTGAAAACCTGAAAACGAACTGCGGTATGTAAATAAGCCGATAAATCAGCAATACTAACCTCATCCCTGCGTCTCCACAGATCAGAAAGCACAACCTGAAGAATATCCTGACACTGCTCCTTATTCTTTAAGCGCTTATAAGCACTATTAAAGAGGCTTTGCCAGTACTTTTTGTAAATAATTGTATAGGCATCCTTATCGCCCAGTTTCAACAGGTCGTATAATTCCTTGTCTGTCTGTTGCTTTGGATCCAACATGTTTTAAAGTTAATAAGAATTTAGTACGATAAATAAGGTCTATTCATTATTGATATTTTCATAAGTTTCAAAAGCAAAAAGTACTGAATAAAAAGTAAATCATATTTTAAGTTTAATGAATAATTTATCATTAAACGAATGAAGCCTTCAACAAAATTGAACAGCTCCCGAAAGCAACTTGCTTAATCTAACATGCTTTAAATCCGGCAACTCTCTATTAGTACTGAATTTAATTAGCTAATTTGAGTTTTTCTTTCCTGGGTGATCTAATTCATATTTAAAGAAAGTCCCTGTAAAAGACAGAGTTAGTTCAGATTAACAATATTGCTTTTCTATAAGATTCCATCATTCAAAGAATAAATTTCATTTAATTCTGATTAACAAGCAATGATATTTCAGGAAATCTTAAACTTAATTTCTTAAAAATTATACAGCAAAGGAATAATTCACAAAAATCAGATTAATTTAAAATCACAGCGCCTTAAAATACAGAACACCGGCATTCAACAAAAAAAGCGCCTGCCGAATTAACAACAGACGCTTCATGATGAAAAAAGTATTATGATTATTGTTTATCCCACCATATCCTGGTCAAAAATAAATCTGGACCCTGTGAAGCAATTGCTGCATTATAATTGTCAGTATTCAATGCGGCTTCTGCATCAGGATATCGCAAGCGTCTTTGAATTATTCCTCCTGTTTCATTACCAGGATAATTTGTAGGAATCAGTACTGGATAGCCGGTTCTACGCCAATTTGCAAATGATTCAATATTATTCATCTGTCCAAACATTGAAACCCAAAACTGAGTATGAATCTGGCGCATCTGTTCTTCAAAGGTAGCTGCAGAATTATAAGGATTTGCAGCAAGATAGTTTGCAGCTGCAGAAGATGCATCCGGAATTACTAAAGCAGCATTCGGATAAAGGGATGTAGCCAATAAATGGGCAGTCAATCCCTTTTCGTAATGTTCCTTTGCCGTTCCAGGCCCCCAGCCACGTAATGCAGCTTCTGCAAGAAGATATTCAACTTCGGCATAGCTTTGAAAAGTAGTTGGAGCTTCCAGATGCGCGATGGTATTAATATTCACTTCTGAAAAATCTCTTTGCATATCTGCGTTCCAGTTTGGAATTAGATTTGCAATAGTTGTATAGTCATAATTTCCAGGTAATCCTTTTTGTTTTGCGGGATCTGAATTTACAGCAAGCTCTGAAATACTTATATTCCCTCTCCAAAGAGTAGCATAAAAAGGTAATCTTGGATCATTCGTGACCTGAAGATAATCAATGAGCGTTTTATTTAGTTTAGAAAAACCACGGCCCTGAGCAGAAGGAGGTACACCTTCAGCGGTTTGCAACTGACGTGAATCCCAGTTCCAGTTTGTACCGGAAGCTGAGGTATGTGCAAGTTTAGCAATGTCTGAATTGCTCTGCATTACACCTCCGGCAATTGCTTTTCTGACCCATAATTCTGCTTTGGCTGGATCAACTTTGGTCATACGCATACCTAGTCTAAGCATCAATGAATAAGCAAATGTTCTCCACTTTGCAGGAGCACCGCCATAAACAAAATCAGCTGTACCATAAGAAGGTTTAGTTGCATCCAAAGCCTTTGCAGCTTCCTCAAGTTCTTTGAGCATATCTGCATATATATCAGCCTGTTTATCATATTTAGGTTTATAAATACCATTAAGTCCGGAAGCCGCCTCGGTATATGGCATATCCCCATACATATCAGTAACCCTGTGTAATATCTGCACTCTCCAGATTCTGGCAATATTATACTGATTAATCATATCTCCCTTGCCTTTAGTGAGATTAATAATCTGCTGAGTTTCTTTCAGTTCAGTACTAAATGCAGTATTCCATAGACCATTATTATAATCTGCCTTTCCCTGGTACAGGTATTTCACCCCTGTCCATTGGAAAGCATTAAGTGAGGAGAAATATTGAACAAAAGATCCTGCTTGTTTTGAATTTGGATAAAGTGTATTTCCATCACCAACACCGGCATGTCTGACGATCGTAGCAGAAAAAAGGCTGCCAATCACTGGTTCGGTGAATGCATTAGGATTTTTGTTCATTTCTTCAAATCCCTTATCACAGGCAGGCATAATGAGAACCACTAAGGCTCCAATTGCTAACAACCTGAAATTGAATGTTCTTATTATATAGTTTATCATGATAATTTCAATTTGATTAATAATTGATAATCTGTTGATTAGAATTTCACCAAAAGGTTAAGTCCAAAACTTCTTGTTGGTGGTACTCCGAAATTTTCCAGTCCGTAAGAACTTCCACTGACACTGTAGCTGGATTCAGGATCAACATTTGGTGTCTGATTATAGACCATCCAAAGGTTTCGAGCGACCAATGACAGATTAGCTGATTGGAAAGGAGTCTTAGCTATCAGTTTTTGTGGCAGGGTATATCCAAATGTTAACTGTCGTAATTTGATAAAATCAGCATCATAAACAAACTCATCAGTGATCGAATAGGCAATACCTTGAAAATAATCCTGTGCAGAAAGTAGTTTTGTAAAAGGGGCACCATTTTGATCAACACCTGTTACAGTAACACCTGACTCCCTGACTCCACCAGAAACAGTACGTTTATCTAAACCAAACCTGGTCCCGTAAGCATTGGTAGATGTATAGATTTTGGCTCCAAATTTTCCATCTAAAAGGAAGTTCATAGAGAAAGCCTTATATCTGAAAGTATTTGTCAGGCCTAAAGTCAATGGAGGAACTCCTCTACCCAAAGGCATAATGGTACTTTGAATGGGCAAGCCACTTGCATTATTGTATACCTTGTTACCGCTCGCATCTTGCTTGATTTTAAACCCCGCAATCATACCATAAGGTTGCCCTTCATAATGATTCACGCGTGCGTTTTGGGTTCTTGGCTGACCTCCAGTTAGACTGCTCAAACCTTCAGCAATCTTAACAACAGTATTCTCATTATAGGCCATATTAAAACTCAAATCCCAGTTCAAACCCTTATTCGATCTAATAGCAGCCCCGGTTAATAACACTTCAATACCACGATTACGCATTTCTCCAACGTTTAAACTTACAGAGCTATACCCAGAAGTAGTTGGAATAGTGGCACTTACAATATCATTTGTGGTTGTCTTTTCATATACTGTAAGATCTGCCCCAAAACGGTTGTTAAAAGCTCTGATTTCAATACCAGCTTCAGCAGTTGTTGAAGTGAAAGGCTTTAATGGGTTAGGAATTGTATTTCCTGTAATTGTCATTAAAGGCTGACCCAAATGTGAGATTGCTCCAGCAGAATATAATAGATCAAGGCCATATGGGCCAGGCATACCACCACCAACCTCAGCCCATGATGTACGGATTTTACCATAATCCAACCAGGAAGGTTTAGAACTCATTGCATCTGAGAAGACAAAGCTTAATCCAAGGGATGGGTAAAGCACACTATTACTGGAAGGAGAAAGAGTTGAAAACCAGTCCTGACGTGCAGACAAACTCAGATACAGGTAGTTATTATAACCAACATCTACTGAACTAAAAAGTGAATTAATAGCTGATTCACCAAAATTATCAGTGAAACTCTGACTGGCACCATTACTTATAAAATAGTTAAAGGGCACATTCAGGTTACCGCTGCTTAGGCTTCCGGATTTATTTTGAGTATACATCTGATTACCCCCAACCAAAGCATTTACAGAGAACTTGCCGAAAGTTTTATCAAAACCAATGAGACCTTCTAAGTTTGTTTCATAGCCATTAATCCGATTTGTACTATAAGTTCCGAAATTATTATACTGCTGCCCGGTAGGAACTATACTCCAACCGTTGGTATTGAAGTAATCAATTCCAGCTCTTGCTCTGGCATAAAGAAAATCAGAAATATTAAAGCGGGTACTGAATGACCCTATAAACCTGCGGCGTTCATCTTCATTCTTCACCTTATTCACAGCAAAATATGGGTTAGTAACAAAAGGATCATCGGCCCATGCCACCTCGAACTGATTTGCATCATAACCCGGGTCTAATGTGCGGACATCCAAACTAGTAGCCATAACACCTACTGAAGCATTTGGATTATTCGTAAAGTCCGCAATAGAAGTTCGGTTCTTATTTAACTCTATATTATATTGTGCACTACCTTCAAATATGATCTTTTTTGACAAATTCGCATTTGCACTTAAATTGAAAGTATTCCTGTTAATCCCTGAATTTGGAATTATTCCATCATTTTGCATATCGGAAACAGAAAAACGGAAATTAGCATTCTCAGTTCCACCATTTAATGCAATGGTATTTGAAATGGTAGCACCTGTATTATAAAAGTTCTTATTATTATCTTTTTGTGCACTATATGGACGTAATATTCCATCAAGCTGTACAACTGGTGTCCCATCTAATTTTGCACCCCATGAAGTTCTTCCCATAACCCGGGCTGAAGATGCAGATGTTGGTTTAAGCCCTCTATCACCTGATCCATATTCATATTGCCATTCAGGTATAGTTAGAACATTTTCCATAGTATAAGTCGAATTGAACTCAACACCAAGGCCTTTTTGAGCAGAGCCTGATTTCGTTGTGATCAAAATAACTCCGTTTGCTGCTCTTGAACCATATAAAGCGGCAGCTGGACCACCTTTTAAAACTGATAATGTTTCAATATCATCCGGATTAATACTTATTAGTCCATCTCCGCCATCTCTACCACCAAATGTTCCGGGTGTTCCATTATTAGAATTATTTATTGGCACACCATTAACAACATATAGAGGTTGATTATCCCCACTTAATGATCCGTTACCACGTATAATAACGCGACTGGACCCGCCCGGTCCTGTTGCTGTACTACTGGCATTGACACCTGCAATTTTCCCCGACAAAGCATTTCCCAGGTTATTTTCCCGTGCCTGGGTGAACGAATCACCTTTAACCTCTGTGAGTGAATAGGCAAGAGCCTTCTTATCTCTGGTTATTCCCAACGCAGTTACAACAACCTCACTTAAGGATTGGAGATCTTCAACCATAACAATGTTTATAACAGATCTGCCACTAACAGGAATCTCCTGACTGACATATCCTATATAACTAAAAACCAGGACGGAATTTTCGGGAAAATCAAATGAATAATTTCCCTGTGCATCTGTAGATGTACCCAATGTACCTCCCTTTAGCTTTACACTTACTCCAGGAAGCGTTATACCTTTCGAATCAGTAACCTGGCCTCTTACAATAGCTTTTAAATCAGTCATTAAATTACTTATCTTTTTTACGACGATTACCTCGTCAACAACCTCAAATGTTAAAGGCTGGTTAAATAGAACCTGATTCATTACATTTTCAATTGTTCCTTCATTAATTACCACGTTAATTTTCTGATCAAGATTTACCTGATCCAAACGATAGAAAATGGAATAATTGCTGTTTTTTTCAATCCGCTTAAACATTTGTTTAACGGTGGTATTACTCTCCTTAAAATTAAAAGATTGGGAATGTACCTCAGCCCGTAACTGAAATATGACTGCTAAGGTTAGTATTGCTATTAATTTCATAGCCCGGATCGTTTTCCGTCGTAATTGCGCGACGAATTCTGCATTTTGATAAAGAATTTTCATAATTTTGATTGTTTTAGTTAATACTGGCTTCCCAAAGCATTGGGTATTAGCTACTCTTGAGCCGGAAGTGTTAGCGCACTTCTGGTTTTTTTGTCTGCTTATGTCATAGGCTGTTTTCCTTTAGTTATTTTGTTTTTTAATCGTAATGGTTCTACCATATTTTTCATAATCTATATCTGTTGTTTCTTTCAATATTTTTAACGCCTTTTCAACATTATCGATATTCTTGAAACTACCTGTATAAACATAATTTTTCAGTTTTAAATCATCTATTATAATATCAACATCGTATCTCCTCTCCATAATTTTTATAATCTCCTGAAAGGTCTTGCCTTCAAAAACAAGTAAATCTTCAGTCCAGCCTGTGTATACTTCAACTTGCGAAGGATTAATTTTTTGAACTTTAACTTCAACTATTTCAGAAAAATCCTTTGGAGACTGGATGATGGAATTTATAACCGGAGCATAGTTAAGTTTTAGCACTTGTTGCTGCTTAACAGAAATTACTTGTGACTTATCGGAGTCGATTGCCAATTTCCCTTCAACCTGTACTTCTCCTTCGATAACCGTAGTTTCAAATGACAGGTCATTAGCATAAGCTTTCACATTGAAAATAGTGCCTATATCACGAATCGTATAATTCTGTGTATTTACTATAAACGGGATTGTGCTTTTAGAGATATCAAAATATGCTTCGCCATCTAAATAAACAGTACGTGAGCTTTGTCCAAAGTCTTCCTGAAATTTAAGAGAGCTGCCTGCGTTAATAGTAACTTTTGTTCCATCTGGCAAAACAACTCTGCGGGTAGATCCTTTAGGAACCCTAAATTCACTGGAATATACATGGTTAAGATTGCTTAATTGGTTTTTTTGTACTATACTGAAATAAAATCCTATAGCACAAATGAGTAATACTGAAACTGCAATAGATAACTTCTTCCATAGAGGTATGACTGATTTATTTACTTTCTGTTCTAATGCTTTATTCAGGAACTCAGTATACGCTCTCTCAGAATCAATAAAGCCAATCTTATAATAAATAGATCTTTGCCAGGTTTCATAAGTCTGGAGATAAAACTCTTCATGAACCTCACTGCTGCCAATCAAATGCTTTGCCATAGCAATCTCTTCTTCATTGGCTTGCCTGGTTACATACTTTGTTATTAAAACTTTATCTATTTCTTTCATGCTTCTAGATTTAAAGACAACTATTTATACCTATACCCCCAATACGCGTTAATTTTTTGTTAATTTATTTTTATGAATTATAGTCTTGAATCTTGACCTTGCAGAATTACGCAGGGATTGATTATATAATAAGGAGAAGTACAATGCTGATCGTATATCCCAAACTCTTTCTAAGTTTCTCAAGAGCTATAGTAATATGGCGTTCGACGGTATTCTGAGAGATGTTTAGCCTTTCGGCAATCTCTTTATTCTTGAGATACTCGAACCTGCTCATTTCAAATACAAGCTTACATTTTTCGGGCAGCGTATCTATTGCTTGCCTGATCTGTTCGGCAAGTTCTTTTTCATGATATGGATTTGTGTCATGTTCCGGAATTTCATCAAGCAATTTATTCCTGATCATGTAGTTCACATACTCATTTTCTATACGCTGATGCTTGATATGGTTCAAACATTTATTCTGAACCACTTTATATAGATAGGCAGTAACCGAGGTGGTGAATAACAATGTTCCCCGCTTCTCCCAAAGGAAAGTCAAAGAATCAGAAGCAATTTCTTTTGAAATATCAATATCATTCAAAAACCTATTAGCATAAAGTGTAAGCTTTACGTAATGTGTCTTGAAAACCACTTCAAACTCCTTTGAATCAACATTCCAAATGTTTGTATCTGAAGTATTATCATTCATATTTCAACAGCTCTTTAATTGCTTTCCATAAATTAATTTGTTGCTTTAAATTCTAAGATATAAAAAGATTCAGGAACGAAGTACCGGGAATGTTGTGGAAATCTAAGGTTTCGGGTGGGAAATGGGGAATGGGGAATAGGGAATGGGAATGGGAAATGGAACCCCGATAGCTATCGGGTATGGAATAGGGAATTGAGAGCGAATCTCATTTCTCACATCTCCTATCTCCTATCTCACATCTCACTCCTAATAATCCCATACTCCAGTCCCCTCAACTCTGCCAGTCCACGAAGGCGGCCAATTGCCGAATAACCAGGGTTGGTTTTCTTCTTAAGATCATCGAGCATCTGATGTCCGTGGTCGGGACGCATTGGAATGGAAACATTTCTTGCATGGGATATCTTTACCAATTGCTTAACAACCGCATACATATCCACATTACCATCTAAATGATTATCCTCATAGAAATCTCCCCACTCATTGCGGCGGGTACTTCTTAAATGTACGAAGTTGATGCGATCGGCAAATTGTTCAACCATCGCAGCCAAATCATTATCAGCCCTCACACCAAAAGAACCTGTACAGAAACAAAGTCCGTTAGACAATGAAGGTATGGCTGTGATCAGGGCTTTAAAATCTGCAGCGGTGCTCACAACCCTTGGTAATCCGAGTATTCCATAAGGCGGATCATCGGGATGAATGACCATTTTCACTCCACCCTCATGTGCAACCGGAATAATTTCACTTAAAAAATAGATCAGATTTTGACGAAGACGGTCTGCATTAATGCCCTTATAGGTGTCCAAAGCCTGCTGAAATTGCTCAATAGTGAAACTCTCTTCACTTCCGGGTAAACCTGCAATGATATTTCTTGTCAGAAGATGCTTTTCATCATCATTCATCCCGTCAAACCGAACTTTCGCCCGACTTATTTCTTCATCGGTATAATCAGATTCAGCACCAGGACGTTTTAAAATAAACAGGTCAAAGGCAATGAAAGCTGCTTTTTCGAAACGCAAAGCCTTTGATCCATCTTCCACAGTATAAGCCAGATCTGTCCTTGTCCAATCAAGAACCGGCATGAAATTATAGGTAATACACTTAATACCACAGGAAGATAAATTGCGGATACTCTGTTTGTAGTTGTCAATATACTTTAGAAAGGGACCGATTTGTGTCTTGATATTTTCATGAACCGGAACGCTTTCAACCACACTCCATACCATACCTGCATCAGCGACTTCCTTTTGTCTTTTTTGTATATCTTCAATCGGCCATACCGCTCCATTTGGTATATGGTGTAATGCCGATACAATTCCGGTACAGCCTGCCTGACGAATATCCGAAAGACTTACAGGATCATTCGGGCCGTACCATCGCATAGTTTGCTGCATTGCGCAGGATCCGTCTATTTTATAATTTGTATTCATTAAACTCCGGCAAAAATTGAAAAACCTCCATCAACACAAACCATAGAACCTGTAACGAATTTAGAAGCATCGCTTAATAACCATACCAGGGCTCCCTGAAGTTCGTCCGGATGACCAAATCTCTTGAAAGGAGTATTTCTGATTACCTTCTCGCCCCTGTCAGTAAATGTTCCATCAGGGTTAGTTAATAAATTTCTGTTTTGTTCGGTAAGAAAGAAACCCGGTGCCAGCGCATTCATACGAATACGATCCCCATAGCGATTTGCTAATTCGACAGCAAACCATTGATTATAACAATCAACTGCTGCCTTGCCCATATTATACCCCAAAACCCGGGTAATAGCACGCTTAGAATTCATGGATGAGATATTTACGATACTGCCCTTCTCCACCGAATTAACCATGGCTTCCCCAAAGATCTGAGTTGGAATTAAGGTGCCCCAGGTATTCAGATCCATCACACGTTTCATCCCATCAAGATTCATTTTAAAAATATCATCACCCGGTAAAAGTACACCATGTGGCTGATTACCTCCTGCACCATTTACAAGTCCATCAATCCGTCCGAAAGTATCCAATACCTTGTTTTTAGCATCAATCAATTGCCCCTCATCCATCGCATCCGCAATGAGAGCGACCGCCCGTCCACCGTTCTTGTTAATTGCATCTGCACGCTCATTGGCAACATCCTTATTTCTGCCTAAAATCCCTACTGCACCACCGGCTTTGACTATTCCCTTAATAAATGAATCGCCGAGAATACCTGTGCCTCCTGTTACTATGATTACTTTGCCTTTTAATGAGAATTCTTCCATGTTTTGTCGGTTGTCAGTTGTTGGTTGTCAGTTGCCTGTAAATTATTGTAGTTGTCAAATTTATTACTAATAGTTAATATCATTGAGCACTAATTTCAATGTAGCGGGATTCATTCTTGATACTTGAAAGCCTCCCCCTGCGATCGCTCGAACCTTACCCGCCCCCCTCTAAAGGGGGACAATAATCCTGGTTCATTGTCTATTATTACTCCAAAACAACAAATTTTAAATGAACCCTGATTTATCTCTATACTCACTACTCTATACTCTTACCTTAGCAAGCGACTGACGAATTTATCTTGCATGATGCCCAGGTAAATTCGTAAGTCTGAGAACTAAATTTCAAATGAACCAGGATTCAGTCTTGGTTCCTGGCTCTTGGTTCCTGGTTCAGTTGTCTATATTTATTTTCAAGCGACTGACGAATTTAACTTGCATGGTGCCCAGGTAAATTCGTAAGTCTGAAAACCAAATTTCAAACGAACCCGGATTTGTCTCAATACTTACTACTCTATACTCACTACTCTTTATTCTATACTCAAATCAATTAACCTTAATTACTCCCTCTCCCGCCTGCACTTCCAGTGATACCTGCTTTTTGGAACTATCATAAGTAAAGTTACGGGTTGCCTTGCCATTCAAAAGTACAGATTTTGGTTTTGATGCAGAAGAAATACTCAGTTTTGCAGTTTTTCCTACAGCATATTTAATACCATCAGCCGACCATTCAAAGGTTAAAACTTCTGATGAACTGAGTGTTTTTGAAGCATTTTTATTGCTGAAACTTGTTGCCATTGCGACAAAATCCCTGTCGGCGCTCCAGGTCATTGAAGCAGCATCGGTTTCAATTCCTCCGGTCTGATAAACTTTACCGGGCTTTGTACTGAAAGCGAACTTCTTACCTGATGCAACACCACTCACAAATCCATCACCCTCTTCAGTAATTACTTCAGAAACGCCATTACTGCCATCAGTAGTAATTAAATTAGCCATTACAAGGGGCTGACGGTTTGTAGTACTGGCAGAAACCTTTAACATTCCCTCCTTCTTCAAATGGCGTACACGTTGTAATGTATACAGATAATGAGGAGTTTCTTCTGCCTCAGTTTCAACTACTTTTGGTGCAAGGTGCATGAAATTAAGCGTCACACCTCCCTTGGTGATGTTCGAAACATCCTTGCCTGCCTTAATATGCTCAAGTTCCGCAGTTTGATAAAGCAGGGTTACCTTCGCATCCTTCTCAGAAGGAATAGCAGTATCCAGCATTAAAAGAGTGCGTGGCTTAATAAACAATACATTCCGGCTCAGATCTTTTACTTTATCGAAATAAATACGTCCGATATTGCCTGAAGAAAATGCGGCATCTTTCCCATCAAGGAAATTAGCGATATAGGCATGATCATCAAAACCAGGTGCATGATAAAGGTGATCTCCTGTACGCTGACTCTGCTCGTTCCCATCAATGAGTATTGTTGAATGCGCAACCGGCTGAATCAGTTTTGACTGATAGATCGGATCATCATAATAAGTAGAGTTTTTGAGGTGACGCTCTTCAATGAACAAAACTCCTTTGTCTGCTAACCAGATACTTCCCTGGTCGATGTGCTGGTGATTATAAAATGCACCTGTACGCATAACGAATGAAAAATCATCCTTTTCCCAACCACTTTTGAAAACTGTTGTTCCTATTTCGCGGAAAACCTTTACAGGATTCTCATCAAAAGGACTATCCTCAGGAATATTTTTGGTATTGAAAATTATATCCTCATAGTTCTCCTGAGTTTTCATGTAATTATAAAACCAGCTTAAACGTGGTTCTCTTCTTTTTTCAAGCAGAAAACTCCAGAATGTTGCAGGGACCATTGCACCTCCTGAATCACCGTATTCAAACCAAAGCTTGTCCTTGATCAGTCCGCCCCAGATAAATTCATTATAACTTCCAACCAAAGGTGCAGTAAGATCGATCTTAAAGACATTATTTAAAGAAGGAAGACTGTATGCCATATTGGAGAATGAATAGCTGTTGTAACCGTATCCTTCACCCCAGGCACCGTCTTTCTGGTCAACTACACGATTAATGAATCTGTAATATTTTATCAGAGCACCTGTAAAGTATGGTTCGAGATTTTCAGTTTCAGGTCCGTCAGCATAAACAGCCGACATATTCATTAATGATCCACCTAGAATCATAGCCAGCCAGTTTGAAGTAGCGGCGGTAATATCATCATTGTACACATAAGTACGATGAGCCCCATCAACGATATTCGCCATAATCGCTTTACGGATAAGACTGCTTTCTGTCGGTGTCATCACATCATAGGTGAGGTCATAAGCCTCTGCAACCCGGTGTGCCCAACTGCCAGTGCGGTGTTCACTGTAACGGCCACGATTAGTTTGCCATGGATGCGTCCAGTTTGGCCAGCCAGATATCTTAACCAGAACATCCTTAACATAATTACCGGCTTCCTTATCCCCATGAAAAGCATAAGCTCTTGCATTTAAACGAAGGGCTTCGCCGGTATGATAGATCTTATCACCCCATGCCGACCAGGTTGGAAGCCAATCCTCTTTCGGAAACTGATCCAAATCAAAAATCAGACTGCTAACCGGAATCTTGTCACGCTGAGCTTTTGCATTCTTAAGGATATCATCATAAACTTTTTTATACTCAGGCTGCTTAATTTTCACATCCAGTTCTTTCTTCTTTTCAGCATCGAACAATAAACGGGGATGCTTTCCTGCCATGTTCTGAGGAGCAATATGAATTGTAAATTCTGTATGAGCCAATTCCTTAGCACCATCCAAAGCTTTAATCTTTCCGATATAAAGTCCTTCGGGAAAGCTAAGCTTTAAAGGTTTAAGCGACCAATCAGTACCCGACTTAATTAAGTCGCCCTTAAAAAAGGATTTAGACTGTTCAGCAAATGAAACAATTTCAAGGTTTACGTTTTTCGCATCCAGCGGCCATTTACCACTCAGATTGAAATCATCTCCCGCGGCATAATGCTTTTTTGGAATATACTGGGCATATTCCGGTAATTTAAACATTTCCGGAGCACTGAAACGGAAGGCTGTTTCTCGTGCGGCAGAAAAGGAAATATCATCAATTCCAAAATAGATCGGCATATCCGGATCTGCTGAAGGGAATTTGGTAATAAAAGCTAAGGCATAAATTTTAACCTTATCCTTACCCGAAATCTTAGGATTCTCAGACACCAGATCATTAAAACTTACTGTAGCTGTCACCCACTTATTCCGTTCAGGATTATTGATCGTATAATCCAGTTTTCCAAGATTACCTGCAGCAAACCTGACTTTATAATATTCTGAAGGAGTATTTGACTTCAGATAATATCTGAATTTTACACTTGCACCGGGAACAAGATACATGTCGAGCAATTTCTGAGCACCAGCATAAGCATCCACATTAGTAAAAGCACGAACCTTTTGAACCACTGAAATATTAGGATCCCCGGGAACAATTTCATTCGGTCTGAAATCCTGATTATAAGCTATATCCTGCCAGTGAGGGTATGATGCCCAGGCTCCTAACTCCCGATCCTCGAAATTCTCGGTATACGACCATGGTTCAAGAACAACATCCGGGTTGGATGTGACTGGTGGAGCTAGCTGGGCATTGGCCAGAGCAGCAGAAAAAACTGCTCCCAAAGCAAATACATTTCGTAAATGATTCATTGGTATTAGATTATGATAAGAAAATTTATTAATGCTTAATTTAAGACATCATCAATTAAAATGACCGGCATGCCTACAATGCCTGCTTATTCAATGAAATCAATAGTATTTAGAATCAGCTGGTCCATTTGCGTAAACGGTATCCTCTGAATGCATAAAAAATCAGATACAAATAACAAGGCATTAATACCCAGTATGCATTACGGGCATCCCATATATCTACGAAATATCCGTAGATCAGGGGAAGTATCGCATTACCTGCTAAACCCATTACCATCAATGATGCTCCGACTTTAGTAAATCGGCCTAAGCCATCTAAAGCCAAAGGCCAGATCCCGGCCCAAACCAAGGAGTTAGCCAGACCAAGCATTACGACAAACCATAGAGAAATATCATTGGTATGACCCAGGAAAGTAACATCCCCTTTTGCGTAGATAATCATCAGGGTCAGAATTGCACCAAATATGGTACTTGCCTTCAATGCCGTTAACTGCGACATGAATTTTGGAATAAAGAATATACCAACCAGATAAGCACAGATCTGAGCCGTCAGAGTATATGAAGGGAAAACCTTGGCTTCAATCAGGTTAAGGTTCATTGTTGCCGCATAACTGATAACAGTATCAATAGAAATTACCTGGGTTCCTACATGAAGAAATATCGCGAAAGCTCCCAAAACAAGGTGCGGAAACTGCATAATACTGCTTTTTGACGAATTTGCCTGTGCCAGTTCATCGCTTTCATGTTCGGTATCAATTTCAGGAAGCGGTGAATAACGGATAAATAGACCAATCAGGAAAAGAAAGGTTCCTACACATGCGTAAGGAACAATTACCCTTTGGATAAGCTCATGAAAAGCTGCATCCTTTTCAGCCTGAGACATCGAGCTGATATTATCCAGCATTGCACTATCGGTAGCTTTGAAGATAACAGCAGCAAACAATAATGGTGCGAGAATACCGGCACCCTTATTACAGATCCCCATAATACTGAAACGCTGTGCAGCACGCTCTTTAGGCCCTAAAATGGTGATGTAGGGATTCGCTGCCGACTGGAGTAATGCCAAACCGGCTCCAATTGAAAATAAGCCAAGTAAGAACAATTCATAGGTCATCGTAATTGCCGCAGGGACGAAAAGAAAAGCTCCTGCCGACATGATCCAGAAACCGATCATCATCCCTTTCTTAAAACCTACATTTTTAAGCAGATAAGAAGCCGGAACTGAAAACAGCAGGTAGGAAATATAAAATGCGAAGGTTACCAAATAAGACTGAACGTGTGAAAGTTCAAATGAAATCTTAAAATATGGAATTAAGATCGCATTGATCCAGGAAGTAAATCCAAACATGAAAAACATGAATGCGATAATCACCATGCCTGTGATGGTATCCCGCTGACTTAATGATCCTACTGATACTGTTTTATTACTACTCATATTTTCTCTTTTAATTTCCGGATTTGAAGCCCTAGTTCTTAAATATAGTATTTTAATCGTTCTACCTTATTAACTTATAATTTGGATGCACTGTCTTCGTCAATGAATAAGATTGCATTGTCGTGCCTTCTGAGTATTGTGGAAGGATATTTCTCGCTGATCTCGCTGTTGATGGTATGATAAATAGCATTTGCCTTGAACTTACCCGGTACAATTGCAATAGCATAAGTTGATTTGAATAATGCAGGCATGGTGATCGTAAGTGCATGGGTAGGAACCTCATCAATCGTGCTGAAACAGCCATCATTTACCTGCTGAACCCGACAATCCTGATCAAGATCAACAACTTTTACTATCAGTGGATCATTAAAATCGGCAACATGCGGATCATTAAATGCCAGGTGTGTATTTTCACCTATCCCTAAACAAACGATATCTGTCGGATATTTAATTAAAAGGTCTGAATAACGTTTACACTCCTCCTGCGGATCTGTATTTCCATTCAGATAATTAACAGTACGGCAAGTTACATGGCTAAACAGTCTGTCTTTGAGAAAATTCCCGAAACCCTGCGGTGCATCAGGATCTAAACCAATATACTCATCCATGTGGAAGGCATTGATCTTTCCCCATTCAATATCCTTTTTCAGCAATTCGGCAAGGAATTCATTTTGTGAAGGAGCAGAAGCGAAAATGATGTTTACCTGCTCTTTTGTCTTTAGTAATTCAGCAATTCTGGCCGTCAGAGTTTCTGCAGCTGCAGCACCTAATTCAGGTCTTCCGGCGTATATATTAACCTGTAATTTATCCTTTTTAATCTCTCTCATAATTGTATTCGTATTAATCTAATTTATTGTAAACAATTCTTCCCTGAACAATCGTGGTACTGATATTGATGTTTGAATCAAAAATGACAATATCTGCATCCTTGCCGCAAATTAATGAGCCTTTGCTTGCTCCCAGTCCCAAAATATTTGCTGGTGTAAGCGATGCCATTTTAACGGCTTCAAGCAATGGTACTTCGGCCATATTAACCATGTTCCTTACCAGCCGGTCGCAAGTTGCAACACTACCGGCAAAAGAAGTACGATCTGGTAATTTAGCTACCCCATCTTCAACAAGAACTTTAAGTCCGTTGTGTTTGCTTCCCAGGATGCTATCACCCGGAGGCATACCTGCAGCCCGCATAGAATCGGTGATCAAAGCAATGCGGTCCGGTCCTTTGATCTTATAGATCAGTTTTAATAATGGTGCCGGAAGGTGAATACCATCAGCAATGATCTCAACATCCATCTCATCGAGTAGATAAGCAGTTTCAATCACACCCGCATATCTGAAACAGTTTCTGCGGCTTACTCCCGACATGCAGGAGTAAAAGTGAGTTCCCAGCGTAAATCCAGCCTCAAAAGCCTCCAGAGCCTCTTCATATATAGCATCAGTATGTGCCATGGCAACCAGAATTCCCTTTGAACGAAGGTAATTTCCAAATTCGATCGCACCTTTCAATTCAGGGGCCGCACTCCATCTCTTGATATCAGATGAACGCGATAAAATATCCTTATATTCTTCAGGATCGGGGTTGCGGATATATCTCGGATCCTGTGCACCACGCTGTGACATCGCAAAATAAGGTCCTTCAAGGTGCATACCCAGAAACTGGGCACCCATTTTATTCTTTTTATCTGCTTTTTTGTATAAATCGAGGGTATTATAAAGTTCATCCAGTTCACTGGTCAGGGTAGTCGGCATCAGACCGGTAGTTCCATATTTGGCATGAGTTTCTGCAATCTTCAAAAAAGCTTCTTCCGATCCATCCATAAAATCGTGGCCACCACCTCCGTGAACATGGATATCGATAAAGCCGGGAGCAATATAATTCCCCTTTGCATCAATTTCAACCGCACCGGGAACATCAATATTCCCTTCTGCAACTTCCTTTATTTTCCCGTCAACAACTACCACAGTACCGCTGATGATGCGATAAGGGGTTAATATCTTACCATTGTATATTTTAAGTGTTTTTTCCATAATTGAATTGTATTCTGTAAAAATCGGGGATTTAGTCCCGGGGTAATTTTAATAAAAAATAATTGAGTTTAACACTCATTTCACAAATATTACCTCTGTTTATCCAAAACAGAGGTATCCTATATTTTAGGACTCCGGAAAGGGAAAATGTCCTACCCTCTTTAAAAATAAATCTATAATCAGGAATTATCATGAAGCAGAGAATCTTTATCCGGCGGCAGGGATGTAATTAATTTTAATCCTGCTTTTTGTTCCTGAATTGCCCATAACATCGATCGCATAAATTTCAATGATATTAATTCCGGAACTTAGTTTAACCTTACTTTCCCCGACTTTTAATAAACTCTCTAACCCATTTAAAACAATGTTAAAATGATCAAAGCCCGGGGAATCAGTTGCCAGATCAAGCTGAATTTCCCCATTCTGTATATAATGAACAGCAAAATCTACCTGGAACAGGTTGCCGTAAACGTCTGAAGGTCTGCGGACATAATAGCGATGTTCAGGCGTTTCGGGAGTTTGGGAATCGGTCCAGGCATAATAACCATCCCAGCCCCAATGGGTTCTTCCATGAGTTACCGGCAAAGGGGATCTTTGGCTCAGCCAGTTACTGCGGGGCAGCCAGCGGACTTCAGCAGTATTATAAAACCCATAACCACCTGAATACCCGGGATTGGCTTCATTGAATGTCACTTTCCACCAAACATAATCTTTGTTGATTTTACCTGAAAAAGCCTTCCCTCCAGCTTCCATAGCGATCGGAAGATCATTAGGATTAATCCGGCTTGCGCGCCTGTCCCGATCTGCAAATGACCATTTATCCCTGTCGATGATCTCTCCTCCCGGATAATAGGTTTTCAGAAATAAATCATGCAGTTCCAGAATATTTAAAGGGATTCCTGTTTTTTTATCATAGAACATGGTGTCAAAATTCGGGTCTGCCATGATCCACTTTTGATAATCCCGCGACCAGACTTCAACCAGTTCATGACCACCCCAGATTGCATAATTTGTATTTACAATCCGGGCAGGGATACCAAAACTCTGGCATGCCTGAGTGAAGACAATCGCATAATGGAGGCAATTTCCACCCTTTTTAGATAAATTTCCCGGTGCTGCAGGACCACTGAGTATTTTACTTGCATCCCAGCTAAGCAAATCTTCAAATTCAGAATTGGGCAGAAACCAATCCCAGTTTGCTGCTGTCCATGCCCGCAAAAGTTTAATCTTTTCCCATTCTGTTTTTGCCCCTTCAACCACCTGATCAAGCTTAAACTGTGCCCGGAATTCCTGAAGTTCAGGCAATGCAGGGTTCTCATGTATAAAATCAAAGGAAGAGCGAATCAGGGGGTAATTCTTTACTTCAGCTATAAAAATACCTGCGCCTGTTGAATTGCTGCGCCATGAACTTTTCAATTCCAGTCCTGTAATTTTGGGTGTACTGTTTCCGCTACCAGGATCAATACTATATTCAAGCTGAATGAAACGATGATTATTCCCTGCCGGCAAAGCTGAACCCTCAAAATTCTGCCAGGCTGTCCATCCCCCTGCTTCAGGCAGATGTGTATTTCCGCTTCTTATACGCGTTTGCCATTTTGAGCTTTCGGCATTTAAGACCCGGGGCCTGATCTCTGCAGCTTCCAGCTTAACAGGAAAATACATCACTCCTTCTAAGGCTTTATCAGCAAGATTAATGACCGGAGTTTGCAGCCAGGCCTTTTTGGCATAAGCCTGCAACTTTAGACGGATCGGATATTCGGCAATATTTGATGAGCTGCCTGCATACTTCCAGGTTTTTCCATTATCCATACTTCTCTCACTATTACCTGTAAATGAGGTAGGCTGTCCGATGATATTTCGGATAATCGAACTCAAAGCCATTGGAATCCTGAATTTCTCATTCTGATTGTGTACCCTAAGCTCAATCAGGTTTCTACCCTTTTTTAAATAGGAAACCGGAACCGGGACGGAAGTCCAGAAGTGGCGTAGCTCATAGACAATAGGCTTATTCCCATTGACCCGAAATTCAAGCTTTCCGCCACTCATTGGCTCAGCAGGCAGCATTGGATAAATGAGCATGCTAATCCATGCATTCCTGGCAGGCAAAACAGACAATTCAAGAACTTTCCTGATAATACGGCCTTTTGACAGCGTATCCCATGCTTCCGAACGAATAGAACCTAAGGTAACAGCATCATTTTCAATCAACAGATTATCCTCAAGCACAATCGCATTGTCTTCCAGTTTCAGATTCTGAGAAACAGATTGTGCCCATAAGTCTGCGGCCGTCCAGTTCTCGGCTTTGGATTTGAGAGAATCTTTAAATGATCCATTTTTGTAAGGATTCTCAAAATCTGCAGAAAACCCATCCATTATTCCGGCAAGGCATGCTATTGAAATTAAAACAATTCTGAAAATGGGTTTTGGCGACATAGTTTGTAAAACAGTAATTATCTAAATATTAAATTACAGCGTTCGGTTTATGGATTTGCGACCCCAAAGGGGTCGTATGTTTATAGAAAAATCATAAATCCCCGTTTTCCGACCCCGAAGGTGGTCGTAGGTGTTCGAAATTTTCACATACGACCCCTTCAGGCAATGTCATTAAGTTAAGGATTACGATCCTGACGAAAGTCAGGATCTCCTCCATTTTTTAAATAATACATTGTCATTCTGGCGAAGGTGGCTGTTGCACAACTCGGTTTCTAACCTCTGAAACTTCCGATTTAAACTGTAAGATGGGTCAGAATTTTTCTTAATATATTGATTAAATCTGCGTTTTTGCGTATTTTAGCCTATGCAGGGAAAGAAAATCAAACAGAG
>NZ_DASWXT010000026.1:0-26308 GCF_036405355.1 Daejeonella sp. | reverse complement strand
TGAATAAGAATATTGCCAAAAACTTTATGGTAAGACAGGAAATCGAATTTGAAGTGGATATCAAAGATGTTGTTGATGTAGAACTTGAAACTTCATATGCCATTAATAAAACTCAGTATTCTCAGGCAAATTTTACGGATCGCCAAACCAATAGTCTGAGTTTTCAGCTTCGGGGAAGAAACTACTTTTTCAAAGATCTTACCTTAGGTTATGATCTTAGAAAAACTGTCAACTCAGGTTTTGACAACGGAATTGTAAGAAACCCAACTATTCTTAGATTGTATACAGAATACCGTTTTCTTAAGGGAAATAGCGGAACCATACGTTTTGAAGGTAATGACCTGCTAAATGAGAATACCGGTATTTCCAGGGATGTTTTTGACAATATCATTATAGACCGTCAGATCAACAGGCTTGGCAGATACTTTATGCTCTCTTTCATAATGAGGTTAAATAAGTTTGGAGGAGGCTCGAAATAATTGACAGTTGATAATTGATAATTGACAATTATAATTTATTCTTCATTGTCTATAACAAGTCTTAACTTTAATATCCAACTGTCAACTGTCAACTGTCAACTGTCAACTGTCAACTGTCAACTGTCAACTGTCAACTGTCAACTGTCAACCCGATAGCTATCGGGTCTCAATTAAAACTCCGTATTTCGTCGCTTTCATCATCGAGAAATAATCAAACACCCTTTTGGAAAGTGCGCTGATAATATTTGATGGCGTAGCTGAAGTTTTATAATTTTCCATGATGGCTAGTGCATAAGGTCTTTTGGACAAATAGACAATAGCCCATTCAGTAGACACCCCTCCCATTCCACCGGGTTTGAATGCAATCTTTACATTGGCGGGAAGTCCATCAGCAATTTTACTATTCGCAATCGGATTATTCATGAGGATAGAAAGTATCTCATCAGAAGTCGATTTATCTATGAATTTACCTTCATACAATAACTTCATGATCCTGACAGCTTCCGCAGGAGTGGAAATATTCTCTTCATTTCTAAGAGAAGCAGGCTGATCAATCATCTTACGCTGCAATCTGGTATTCGAAAAGCCAAGGGATTGCATTGTATTAGTTACATTTTTCATACCAACCAGTTCAATCAGGGTATTGGTCGCTGAATTATCACTCAGTCCGATCATCAGTACACATAAATTTCTAATACTCAGATTAACCGGATCAACCATAACATTCAGAATCCCTGAACCGGCAACTGTATTTGAAGGCAACAATGGTCTTATGTCAGTTAGAGCAAACTTCTTTTCATGTGCCTGTTTGTAAACCTCCATCAGGATTGGAATCTTAATTGCACTTGCCTGAGTAAAAACGACATTCTCATTGATACTTATAGATTCTCCGCTGCTCAGATCAACAGCCATCATACCCGTTAATGATGGCGATGTCGCCATGATCATTTGCAGATCCTTTTCAGTCTTCTGTTTAAGAATATCTCTTGCTGATAACTGAGCAAAAACTGTCAGATGTACAACACAAAAACCAATAATCAGCAAGGGACTCTTCATATAATAAAACTTAAACTTTAAAATCAGGATTTTCAGTGATACGTTTGCCTTCGTTTTTAAAAGCCTGAATGTAATCGGATATTCTTTTCCTGGCTTCCTGCAGATTCTCATTATTCAGGTTGATGTTGAGCAGGTCAATAAACCATGGAATCTTAAATTCATTGAATACATAGATCTCTGCAATCTCTCTTGCGATAGGCAGGGTTGTTGTTTTTGAAGCATCATACACATCTTTATTATTCGCTTTTAGCAATTTCTCATACTCCTCATCCATCAGCCTTCTGAGCAGCTCTTTTGTGAATATATCACCAGTTTTGACTCCTGTACCAGGATCATCCTCTGTAAACACCGCTCCTTTGTGTACCCATTCCCAAACAATGCTTAATCTGATTTCCCCGGTTGCCATATCCTCCATCAAATAAAGGATATCATCATTCCCGAAATCATCTGCCGCCTTCAGTGCAGCTGCCTGCATACCCTGTGCAAATGCATTTCCATACTGAATAGCTACACTCAGCAAATTTCTGGCTCCCCTGATTGTAATTGGTGCCGGCTCGAGTAAGATTAATCCGTCGGCATCCTGCTGAGTGTATGTCAGTGCAGGGAATTTACGTCCAACCTGATTTGCTTCTCCGATCTTTTCCCATACAGGCCTAACAATATTGACCATTTTCCAATGGGCAACCCATTTTCCACTCGCACCTTCGCGCTGCTCCCTCTCTGCACCAGCCAAAGCTTTTTTCATACTGGCGGCAACACCTTCTGCCGATCCAACCGGGATATTGGGTTCCATACCTCCCTGCCAGATTGCGCAGTTTCCATTGATATCCGGCGTATTAACTGCCCTGCGTACGCGGTCTTCATAATTCCGCATATAACCATAAGTCATGGTCACCGATTCAATATTCGGATTTATAAAGCTTTTATCCCATGCCATTGCATCAGAAACGCTGTTTATATAATCCCAGCGACCGGTATTATAACCTACGAAATGCTTACCCAGAACCGCTCTGATCTCCATCAGCTGATAGGTAGCTTCAAGCTGCTCTACCAGAAGATATACTTTAATTGTTCCGTTCTCAAGACCCAAATGATCTTCCAGTGCGCTTAACATGTTATTCCATAAAGCAGCCTCTCCGGCAGTCTGTATTTTAGGTAAATACAACACAATAGAGGAACCTGTTTTACGCAATTGTCTGTAATTATTCACAACATAAAGACAAAGATCGGCGATTGAAGCAGCCAGAGCCACACCGTCGGCATCACGAATATGCCTGTCGTCTAAATGAAGTCCGCGGCAGCGGAATATCTTGGTAGTAAAATCAAGCTGGCTTTTCCAGTCCTTTACAATTTCCTGCCCCAGAAATCCTTCCGACCATCTGTTCATCTCAGCGGCAACCTGCTCGGCCACTTTTAAGAAAACCGGATCCTTGGAAATGGCAAGCTTGAGATTTCGCTGATTATCCAGTGACATGCTGGCGATCTGTCCTAAGGCATCTTCCCCATCAAACATCCAGCCATCAGCACCGGATAAAAGGGCATAAGCTGCATTCCTGATGCTGCTTTCGAGACTTGCGTTTGGCTTCGCTGCCGGACCTGTTCCCTGAATCCATTGCCGCTGAAGATCAGGCGGAATTACTGAGCCTTCGAACCTGCCTTCCCGGGCATCTTTTACTTTTATTGAGGAACCCGGGATCAGAATTTCAGGATCGTAAAATTCAATTCTTTTACTGTTTTTATGACGATCATTACGGCGTTTGATCCGTTCATTCATCAAATGTTTCACTGATTTATTGAAATGCGCCATCGTGTTTAATGCCAGCAAAACTTCATCAGTATAAATATCTCTGTACTGTTCTCTTAAATTATCACGAATGATGATTGAATCGTTCTTCATTTGTATTCAGGTAAATTATTTAATCAGATAAACGGTCATACTTAATGGACCATGAGCACCAAGCACCAAAGCCTGCTCAATATCGGCTGTTTTAGAAGGTCCACCGATAAAACCTCCAAATCCATAATCTTCTGAAGCTATTTTTACGTAAGCATCATGCATGGTTGAAACAATGCTGTCCTCCCTAACAATCACAGCAAGATGCTGGGCAATGTATGGTAAAACGCGGTGCCCCATAACATCCTCTGTAAGCCAAACCGCTCCATTTTCTGCTACGGCAAGGCGGGCTTCTATAATGGCTAATTCAACATCCTCAAGTGTATGAGGATCTGCATCAGGGTCAGATATCTCGGCTACATCACTTAAAGCCGGAAGATTACTCAGGATTCGTTTGCTTTGATCAAAATCCTTTCGGATCAGTTCCTTTACACTCTCAAGACTTCCCGCCGAAACAAGCAAGCCCCCAATGCCCGCAAACATTTCACTGTACTTTTTCACTACATCTTCTTCATGCACCTTAAAAACCGAAATATCCGGAAGTGCAGAAAGCGGTGGCTGATTCTTTTTTACAGCTGCCAGTATATTTTCTCTAGTGCTCATTCAAAATTCTTATTAATCATTTCTTGGATCCATTCTTAGCATACCATTCTCCAAAGGATTGCTGTGAGCTATCCGGCATATCGCGCTGCTTATACCATGGATTAAACTTATTGTTGATAGCAAATGGTGCATTATTAAGTAACCAGCGTCCTGTTTTTCCGGCTGTCTTGTAGATTTCGGGAGAAGAAAGTGTCAATGCCATCGCTTTCATACTAAAAGTTTTACGGTTTGCAGAATATCCCTGTTTTACAATCTCCTGGCGCCATTTATAAAGCTGATCATGTATCGGAATTTTAACTGGGCATACATTGGAACAGGATCCGCAGAGCGTTGAAGCAAAAGGTAAATCTGCATGCTGTTTCATATCCAGATTTGGCGCCAGAATTGCCCCGATAGGCCCGGAAATTGTATTATGATAGCTTAAACCACCACTCTTGCGGTAAACCGGACAAGTATTCATACAGCCTCCGCATTTAATACATTTCAGTGACTCCCTGAAATCAGGACGGGCCAATAAATTGCTTCTGCCCTTATCAACAAGAATCAGGTGCATCTCCTGCCCCGGACGAGGCTTTTTATAGTGACTGGAATAAATGGTTATAGGTTGCCCTATTGCACTGCGGGCCAGTAATCTTAGGAATACCCCGAGATGCTTCCGCTCAGGAATGATCTTCTCAAGCCCCATGGATGCGATCTGTACTTCGGAAAGATGAGCGCCCATATCGGCATTTCCTTCATTCGTACAAACCACATATTCCCCGGTTTCAGCAACGGCAAAGTTCACACCGGTGAGTGCTGCCCGACGGGTAAGGAATACATTGCGAAGGTGCTTACGTGCCACACGGGTAAGTAAAGTAGGATCTGACAGGCCTTTCTCAGTACCAAGATGCTCATGAAACAGCTCCCCAATCTCTTCCTTACGCTTGTGAATACATGGCAATACAATATGGCTAGGTGGCTCATTATCAATCTGCTGTATGTATTCCCCAAGATCAGAATTGATTACCTCAATACCCCGTTCTTCCAAAAATTCATTCAAATGACATTCTTCAGTAAGCATAGACTTACTTTTAACCATTTGTTTGATCTCTTTTGCTTTCAGGATAGAATAAACAATCTGATTGTGCTCCTCTGCATCTGATGCCCAGTAAACCTTAACACCATTTTTCTTCAGATTCTCCTCAAACTGAATCAAATAATCATGAAGATTCGAAATCACATTAGATTTAATTGCTGACGCAGCTTCCCGTAATTCCTCCCACTGAGGGGTTTGATGAGCAGAACGGTCACGCTTTTGTCTGATCCACCATAGTGCACCATCATGCCAGTCGACACGTTCTTCATCTTTATTAAATTCTTCTGCTAATGCTGCGTGATCTAAAGTACTCTTCATGCCTTTATGGATGAACTGTTTAATATTTCTGCTATATGTATAATCTTAACCTTGCTTTTATTTCGCTGCAGGATTCCTTCCATGTGCATCAGACAGGAAAGATCCGGTGAAGTAATGTATTCAGCTCCATGTTTTGTATGATCTGTAATACGGTCTTTACCCATCTTAACAGATACAGCTTCCTCTGCAATACAGAAAAGGCCTCCAAAGCCACAACACTCATCCACTCTATCAAGATCAGTTAACTCCAGGCCGGAAACCATGTTCAGCAAATGACGTGGCTTGGAAAAATCAGGTGCAACCAGCTCAGACATCTGCGCCAGATGAAGACCTCTTAATCCATGACAACTTTGATGAATCCCAACTTTATGCGGAAAATGGGCTTCCAGTTTCTCAATCTTTAAAACATCTGTCAGAAACTCTACCAGTTCATAGATCTTTCCCCGAATCTCTGTTGCCGCAGCTTCATCAGCATGTGAATGCAAATGATCTTTGACATGGAGTACACAACTCGCAGATGGTGCAACGATATAATCAAATCCTGAAAAATTTTCTACAAAAAGATCATTACAGGATTGAGTAAGGTGTTCATAACCCGAATTTGCCATTGGCTGACCACAACAGGTCTGTTTAGACGGATAGCTAACATCAGCACCTAATTTCTGAAGTAACTCAAGTGTGGCTATCGCAGCATTTGGATATAACTGGTTAACATAACAGGGTATAAAAAGACCGATTTTCATCTGTTTATTATGTTTTTGAATTTATTTGTTGGATGGGGGTCTTTTAGATTAAATTTCGATTCCGGGAATTAATCAGACACACAATCATTCGCAGAACAAAATACACATTTTTTGGAAAGTTAAAACAGATAAAAGTTGATTTCTATCAGTTAAACAAAGAAATTTTCATAAATTTTCCTGATACTTGATTATCCAAGCCTTTGTCGATTTTTTGTATTATGAAAATGAAATCTATTTACCTTTTTATAAGCTTGTTCTTCAGCCAGTTTAGTTTTGGCCAATCGCCATCAGAACAGGGTCTGCATACCGATTCAATGAGTTATGATGGCCAGCAGCGAAAATACATGTATTATATCCCATCCGGGATTGAGAACTATAAGAAAGTACCTGTAGTATTTTTCCTTCACGGGATGGGTGCCAGTGCACAGATTGGTGTTAATGTTTTGGGACCTCAATACCATGCACGGGCAGAGCGCGATAAGGCAATAGTTGTTTATCCTGATGCGACCTCAAAACACTGGAATGATAAACTGGGTGGAACCTATCCCCTAACCGACAAGATCGATGATGTGGGCTATTTAAGCTCATTAATAGACCTCTTCATCAGGGATTTCAAAGGAGACCCAAAACGGGTTTATTTCTCAGGCAGTTCGAACGGGGGAATGATGACTTATCGATTAAGCTGTGATATTCCTGAGAAGATCAGGGCAATTGCTCCTTTTGTCTCGACAATAAGTCCTGGGGTAGCCAAAGAGTTTGCAAAAGCCAAACCAATACCTATCATCATTACAAGCGGAACTGCAGATTCTGTCATTAAATGGAATGGTGGTACAATTAAGGTGACCCGTACCCCGGTAATATTATCAGGGGATGAAAATGTAGCCTATTGGGTAGCCAGGAATGGAACTAAGAAAAAAGCAAAAATCACACATTTGCCTGATGTTGAGCCTGGTGATAACTCTACCGTTGAAATTCAGCATTATAAAGGCAAAAATGATGTGATCCTATATAAAATCATTGGCGGCGCTCATACCCATCCAACCCTCCGGGCACCGGGGAAGCCATTGGTTAAGGGCCTGAACATGGATTATAATTCTTTTGAGAGAGTATGGGATTTTATGATGTCGTATAAGTAGGATCAAGGATCAAAGAGCCAAGAACCAGGAACCAAGACTTAGTCCGCGTTCATTTGAAATTTGGACTCAAGGATAATGACTATTACTACGTCATTTAATAATGTAGGATAAAGTACATACAACCGACAACTGACAACTGACAACTGACAACTGATTGAATCCTGGTTCAGTTGAAATTTGTTCTTAAGGATTTTAACTATTACTAAGTCATTTAATATTTTAGAATAAATTACAGACAACAGACAATAGAATCAAGAACCAGGAACCAAGACTAAATCCTGGTTCATATTAAATTTGTGCTCAAGGATTTTAACTATTAGTAATACATTTCTAAACAACGGTAAATTACTAACAACCAACAACTAACTAACAACCAAAAAATGCGCGACATCAGTCATAAACAGATCACACTCCGTACTGCCAGGGCAGTGGGGATCATATTTTGTTCAGAAAAAAGTATTGATCTGATTAATTCAAATAAGCTTCCCAAAGGTAATCTGTTTGATGTGGCTCGTGCAGCCGGCTTTTTAGGGGCCAAGCTTACTCCACAGCTCCTACCCCATTGTCACCCGGTAACTATTGATGGCATGGATTTTACTTTTGAATTCCTTGGAAGAAAGTTGCACTCCGATTTATTTAATGATGACATTCTTAACCGGACTGGAATAGTGATCCAGGGTGAGGCCAAATCCATAGGTCGTACCGGGATTGAAATGGAAACACTAACGGCTGTTTCAGTTGCGGCACTGGAAATTTACGATATGCTGAAACCTGTTGATACTACTCTTGAGATAGGGCATATTAAGCTTCTGGAAAAGAAAGGCGGGAAAAGTGACCGAAGCCGGTACACAGAAAGCTCAGCTGTATGCGCCGTTTTGGTTTGTTCTGATTCAACGGCGAGTGGTGAGCGTGAAGATAAAAGCGGAAAACTTATTTGCAACATGCTCGAAACTTCAAATGCCAAAGTATGGCATTACAAAGTACTCCCCGACGATAAGGATGCAATACAAAAACAAATTCTGGATTGGGTAAAAGAAGATATACAGTTTATATTTACTACCGGAGGCACCGGACTTGGTCCAAGGGATAACACGGTTAGTGCAGTAAAAGAGATTCTGGAAAGAGATGCAGACGGCATTACTGAAGCAATCCGCAGTTTCGGACAAATGCGTACTCCTCTTGCGATGATGAGCCGATCGGTGGCCGGATCAATTGGTAAAACATTAATCGTCACCCTTCCCGGAAGCACAAATGGAGCAAGAGAATCCCTGGAGGCCATTCTTCCAGGAGTATTCCATGCCCGGAATATGCTTGACGGGGAAGGACATGGGTGTTAACTGGTTGTTGCCTGTTACCTGTTGCCTGTTAAGGCGTAGCAGCAGGCATAATATTACCTTTTAACTCTATCAATCGATTTACATTCTGCTTTGAGCTTTGGGCTTTGAGCTTCTAGCTTCCTCGGTAAAAATTCACTTCCAACCATTCACCTACCATTTACCGCCGTTTACCGAGAACTTACCAGCATCTGCCTAATTGCTATATGCCGGCTTTGAGATCCGTTATACATTTGATCAAGAAAACAAACAAAAAAAATATTAACACACACCTAAACAAAAAAATTAAAACTAAAAAACAAGTATTATGAAAACTTTAAAAACTATCGCCGCAGCATTATTAGTAGTATTATCAACAAGTGCATTTGCATCAGATGATACCAAAAGTGAAAAATTAAACATCAATTATGCTCTTAAAGCATATATCGATGCAGTTGCACATGGTAAGATCAGTGGCTTGAGTGAAGTGATGGACAAAGACGTAAAATTCACTTCGACACGTGGACAGCAGATCGTTAATCATGACAGAAATCAGATTCTTAATTCACTGAAAAACCTAAAAGATGTTGAGCAAAACTGTACTACTGAGTTCAGCATTGTTGAATCAACCCCTACTCAAAGCATTGTTAAGGTAACTATGAAATATGAAGGATTTTCCAGAATTAATTACCTGAACATGTCTAATACAGGTAAAGGATGGAAAATTGTTAGTGTTGCGACTTCTTACATTTAATAACTACTCATCTAAACAAGAAAGGCCTGCTTTGCAGGCCTTTCTTGTTTACTGATTTCCGGATTGCCCGACCTGTTCAGCAAGCTTCCGCGGGGCAACAGTACAATAACCGCAGGTTAGGATATCCTTTAATAAATCATTTCTGACTTTGTTTAGTTCAATTAGTGTCCAGCCTTGCTTTCCCCATTTATTGGCAACGGGATAAATAATCTGCTTATCAAAAGCTGATAAAACATCCTGATCTATGGGGGTTAATCTGATACAGGCCAAATTATTTTTCAAATCAAGTGTCGCAAATATTTTATTCTTAACCCTAAACGATGTCTTTTCAAAATGAGGTGCTTCCGTTGATTCTGGAAAAGAAAGTGCAAGCTCCCGGAAAATTGACTCTGTAATCATCTGTTACTCTTTCGGGGAGGCCGGGGAGCATCGATATCTCCATAAAATGATATGGGTTGCCGCATATTACTGGTTACCCGCAAAGTGGCATAACCAGAAGTAGAAATAGAAAAATTGAGCTGATCAGGATCACTTGGATCGTTAATACGGATTGTGATATCATAACTGCCATTCTTCATAGTCTTCATTTCATAATCAAAATCGTAAGAAGTAAATTCCAATGGACTATCAGTTTCTCCAAACCTTGCCTGGTTGGCTACTCCATAATAGGGCAGATTACTCTCAAGTGTATCCTGACTGATCTTGAGAAAAAACTCAGAAGTTAACTGGATCATGCCCCCGGAACTTGGAGTAGCCGATTGCGGACTAAAAACAAAAACCCTGCTTTCAAGAAGTTTTTTGATTTGCTCCTGTTTCTCCAATTTGTTTTTTTGCCCAAAGGCGCTAATGCTGATCAGAGCCAGTAGGCTCAAAAGGATAAATCCTTTTCCTAATCTGTTGACTTTCATAGTATTAATTTATGAATATTATTGATAAACAATACTATATACGATCAAAAATAATAAATCGTTAGTTTAAGAGGGGAATGGGAAATAGGGAATAGGAAATGGGGAATAGGGAATGGGAAATGGGGGAATGGGGAATGGAAACCCGAGCAGGTAAAATTTCAACGTTCGGTTCTTCTCAATAGCTCCAAGCCGATAGCTCATAGCTGATTAAAACTATAATGCTCAATTCGAACTAATGTTAATTTAACTAAAACGAAAATTTCGGGGTGCTTTTTGCCTCTCCTGCCACCCTGCAGGATGACAGAAAGGAGACAGAGTCCTACCTGATTCGTGAAGTCTCCCGGAGTTCTTCGGGAGCTGTTCGCCTGCCGCCGAAGCCTTCTCAAACAGCTCCCGAACCTGTCCCGAACCTGTCCGGAATCTGTCCCGATTCTGTCCGGGAGCAGACTCGAAGGCCAGTCGAACAGCAGTCGAAGCGGACTCGAAGCGAACTCGAAGGAATTGAACATTTTCCCGAACAAAAAGAAGAAAAAATGCGTTTTAAGGTAGATTACATGAACAAAATGTAAGTTTTCCCGAAGAAACACGCTGGAAACGCATTGTTTCAATTTAAGGCCTGAATAAAGAATTCTGTTGAGATTTTGCACTTTGATTGAACACAATGTTGTCAGAATTGAAATCTTATTTCTGACGGCCTTATTTTAGCCTTAAATCGGAAAACAGTCCCGGAGTTCTGAACTACTGAAGGCTTGAATTAAATTTACAAAAAAAAACCTGATTTTTATACTATTTTATCCTGGTGAAGCTTGCCTGGCTGGTAGCTTAGACCCGGCAAATTTTGCCTCCCCAATTTTAATAGCAGAGATGGTGGAAATTAAGGTTTTGAAGAACGATCTCCTTCACCATGATCTGATTACAAGAACCGCGTTCTTCAAATAGCACTTTGAAGTTTTCTTTTCAGTTAAGTTAACCTGCACATTCAGCTCAGATCCAAAACTCATCGGATGACTTGGAGTCATTGTTGTCCGGTAAAAATAAAAAGTTTAAAATATCCTTTTAAAAAGTATCGTGAACGATTTTATTTCCTGATCTCAAAAAGCAAGCCCCGCTTTTAAGCGGGGTAAACAAGGGGGATATTCCAGGCTTCAGCCCAAAACAATCCGTTTATACCGGAACACCCGCATCGGGCTTCAGCCCGATTAAATGTTGTCGGCGCTGAAGCACCGGTTTACGTTATTTTCTAACCTGCTATATGTGGGGCTGAAGCCCGAATTGAATCACGCCGATTACAACCCGCCTAAAGGCGGGCCCTATTGAGCGATACGCCTATACCCGAGATTAAAATAAACAATCATTAATAAAATACCCTCTTTCCTAAATATGGCTAGAGTTTCAATTCTGCTGCCGGGCTAAACCTTAATAAAAACTTTCCCCGGACACTAGTAACTTGGAGTCATCCGATGAGTTTAATGATTAATGTTATGCTAAAAAATCAATTTCGGTAATCGAGGGAAACCCAAATGGCAGGATTATCAGGCCATAGCTACACGCTTGCTGGTGCTTCTATAGACATAATTATTATAAATATGTCTGCGCGCAAATCTGCCTGGAGAATCGGCATTGATCAGTTTAATGTAAACAGCACGGGGAACATCGAAATATTCATATTCATTCCCATCGCCAAATTTTACGGTTAAAACCTGTCCCTGATATTCAAAATCTGCAATACCAACACTGGAAGTGGTCAGATTATAATCATCAAGCGTTTGCAAACGGGTCTCAGGTGCAATGCTTACCAGGAAATGATAGGCTTCTATTATGCTTTTACTTTTTTCTTCCGCTTCAAGCTTGCTTTCTGCAGATTCAGTAAATTTATCAGGATGCCAGTTCTTCATTAAAGTACGGTAAACCGTCTTCAACTCCTGCAATTCAGCATTTTTGTCAACTCCTAAAATCTTTCTGTAATCAACGATCTTTCTCATAATTTAAGTTTAAATAATTGCGAAAGATAACAGGTGCATGGTGACTGGCCTTCCGGAAAATAATTTTGCAAAGGTATGCTTTTAAAAACAGGTTCTGCTATATCCTCCGAAAATGAAGAACAAAAGAAAAGCCTTAATACTTTTGAAGGTAAAAGGCTTGATAATTTAACGTGAATAATATACCGGATCAAAAATCAAAAATATCATCCAAAAAGGATTTTTTCTTCCGCTGAGGATGGCTTTTATGGTAATCATCATCCTGATCATACTGGTACTTTTTATAATCGGAGTCGTAATTACTTCTGTTTGAATAATGTTCTGCTGAACGTTCAAGGATCTTTTCCAGTTCACCACGGTCAAGCCAGATACCACGGCAATCAGGACAATAATCAATCTCTACTCCTTTTTTATCTGCAATCAGTAATGTTGTCTGACAATTTGGACACTTCATAATTCAAGTCAATTTATATTTTTTCAGATCAAAATAACAATTGCAAAAATCTTCAGGAAACCTAAAAAATAAATTGACATTCCTGTGGATTAAGCATAAAAAAAGCCGGCTGATTGATCAGCCGGCTTTTCTAAAAATTATAAATTTTAAGAAACTGTTTTAAAGACATCTTCCTCAATAAAAGGCTGATTTCTCAAACGTTTACCGGTAGCCTTGAAGATTGCATTTGCAACGGCACCACCTGTTGGTGGAAGAGCAGGCTCACCCAAACCGGTAGGATCAATTCCGTTATCCACAAAATGTGTCTCAATTTCAGGAACCTCCTTCATTTTAATCAGGCGGTAAGTATTATAATTGTTCTGATCGGCCGCACCATCTCTGAAACTTAACTTACTGTACATTGCATGTCCCAATCCGTCGACGATACCACCCATTACCTGATGACTGGCCCCATTCATACTAACAACCTGACCGCAATCAGAAACCGCATAGATCTTTTTAACCACCGGCAATCCGTTACGCATAATCACATCAGCAACCTGGGCAACATAAGAAGCATGGGAGAAATAAACACTGAAACCCTGCGATACATCCTTCTTCTTACCCCAACCAGATTTTTCGGCCGCCATTTTAATCACACCTTCCATTCTGCTGATATCATATCGAATGTCACCAACCGGTGATTTCTTAGCTTTTGCAAGAAGATCAAGCCTGAACTGAACAGGATCTTTACCTGCTGCCTGAGCTACTTCATCAATAAAGGCCTGCTCTGCAAAGGCAAGAAAATTAGTGATAGGAGCACGCCATGCACCAGTTGTGATTGGCGATTTATGCTCAACTGAATCAATTAACAAATTATCTACGGCACCTGAAGGGAAATTATGCTCCCTTGTTGGATTACCTGAATTGATACCAACACCCCTCAATTTATATCCTGTAAGGTTACCCGATGCATCCAATGCAGCCTCAAAACGATAGCGGCATGCAGGACGATAGGTACCGGCGGTCATATCGTCTTCTTTGGTCCAGATCAATTTTACAGGAGCCTTGATTATACTTGACAATTCAGCAGCTTCAGTAGCAAAATCATTTTTTAATCTTCTTCCGAAACCTCCGCCTAAACGTGTAAGCTGCAATGTAATTTTATCCTCCGGCACTTTTAATAATTGGGAGACTTCTGCACGTGCCCTGGCCGGAGTTTGTGTCGGGCCAACAAGTTCAACCCCATCCGGACGAACATGAGCGAAAAAGTTCATGGGCTCCATCGGACTATGGGAAATAAACGGACACTGATACTCGCCTTTTATTACTTTGGCTGCATTTTTAAAAGCTGTATCAACATCCCCGTCCTTACGTCTGACAGTCGCCTGCCCGTTATCCATTAAGTTCAGAAATAATTTATCATGATCTTCTGTACTTTCCAGATCGAATTCTTTTTCATACTCGATCTTCAGCATTTTTCTTGCCTTAAGAACCTGCCAGGTAGATTTACCTACAACGGCCACATTGTTCTTAAAAGAAACCACATCGATAATTCCAGGCATTGATTTAGCGATAGAACCATCAAACGATTTCAGCTTCATACCAAACTGCTCAGGACGCTGGATCATTGCATAAACCATCCCTTCACGGTAGAAGTCTAAACCAAATAAAGGCTGGCCTGTGACTATTTTACGGTTCTCAACATTCCTGACTGATTTCCCGATCAGTTTGAAGTCCTTACGGTCTTTCAACTTCACGCTGGAAGGCACGGGGATTTTAGATGCAGCTTCAGCAAGTTCACCGTAACTTAATTTCTTGCCGGTTTTGCTATGTGTCACAAAGCTATTGGCTGCGGTACATTCAGAAGCAGGAACAGACCATACTTTAGCCGCAGCTTCAATCAGCATGAATTTGGCTGTTGCACCCGCATTACGAAGTAATTTCCATGAATGCGGAACTGCGCCGCTACCCCCGGTAAGTTGACGGTCAAACTTATTATCGAGATTTGCCTGAAGTACTTTCACTTTTTTCCAGTCGGCTTCGAGCTCTTCAGCCACAACCATTGGAAAAGATGTGATAATATTTTGTCCTAACTCAGGGTTTGGGGACATAATAGTCACGACACCATCGGTAGCGATTGACAAATAACTATTAAAACCTATATTTCCGGCAGCCATTGCTGAATTAGAAATAACTACGGGAACACTGGCTTCGGCACTGAACCAATTAAATCCAAGTACAAGGCCACCCCCTGTTATTGCGGTCATTTTTAAAAAATCGCGCCTGCTGTTTGTTGTTTTACCTGTCATGATGATCAAATTTTAGAGCTGGCCAATTTCACTGCTTCCCGAATACGGTGATACGCACCGCAACGGCAGATATTACCATTCATTGTAACTTCAATTTCATCCATGCTGGGTTTAGGGTTTTGCTTCAAAAGCGCAGCCGCGGTCATGATCTGACCAGCCTGGCAATATCCGCACTGAGCCACATCAATCTCATCCCATGCCTGTTGTAAAGGATGATCACCTTTTTCGGACAATCCTTCAATTGTAATAACCTGTGAAGTACCCACTGCCGACACAGGGTAAACACAAGAACGTGTTGCAGAGCCATTCACATGGACTGTACATGATCCGCATTGTGCAATGCCGCAACCATATTTGGTTCCTACCAGGCCCAAATGATCACGCAATACCCATAATAATGGGGTATCGGCCTCGACATCAGCCTGCAGGGTCTTTCCGTTAACCTGAAGTTTGTAAATTGCCATAAGTATTAGTTTGATTCAAAGCTAAAGTTAATTAAAAAAGAAAGAATTAAACAAGAGTTCCGAATGTGATATTTTTGTTGCCTTCTGCCTGTTTTGATGTGAAATGTAAATACTATTGAAATTTCAGCATCCCCTGATTAGAAATCATCACCAAATATTTGAAATCCCACATAATCAGGCGAATGACTTGCAATTTCCATTAATTGCTTATCCAATTGAAGGGGAAACTCAGAAACACATTCTCACTGTATTCATTCTTCTCGAATAGCATTCCGATTTCTCCATTCTTCATCACAACAAGATCAGAGTATGCTGCAGAACCCGCATAAATAGTCTTTCCTTTGCTCCACGTTTTTCCTTCATCATAACTGATTTTAATGCTCAGGTTTTTACGGGAATCTTTGCTGTCTGCATTCACAAATAACAGACAATTGATGTTTTTACTATTGTAACGAATAATTGCAGCATTACAAGCCGGGTCCGTCAAAGCAAACTCAGGTTTGCTCGTCCAGCTTTTTCCCTGATCCTTTGAAATATGGACGTATCGCATACCCGGTGAATTCACCCGGGAATTGACCATCCAGGAGCCATCACTCAACTCAATAATTTTTGATTCGTCGGCTGGCTTCAAAGGAGTATCACGCAAAAACCAGGTTTTCCCATGATCACTGGATCCAAAAACAAACACTCCGTGTTTCAAGTTTACCAAAGTATGTAATAAAACACCCGAAGCGGTTTGAGTGCCTTTCCCGGAAGTAATAAATTTAAAATCGCCATGCCATTCCGGCTTACTGATCTGATAGCTAATATCTTCCGGTTCAGACCAGGACTCACCATTATCCGTACTTTTAATGAAATGCAGATAATAAATATCCTTCTCCTTATTCAGGTCCATAAAATTATAAAACATGAAGATTGTACCTGTTTTGCTGTCGTTTATAAAAGAAGGGTCGGATGCTGATTTTCCCAAAGGATAATCCACCAATGTGCGGATATCCGTCCAGGTTTTACCATGGTCCCTGCTCTTTCGCATTACAATATTAATGTTATCATTTGCTTTCAGATCTGCACATGACGGTCCCCTTTCATCTATTGCAGCAATCAGGTCTCCATTGTTTGCTACCACCAAAGCAGGGATACGATAGCAGGCAACATTGCTTTTCATTTTCACATTAAAAAGATCAAGCTGATTCAGGCCATTTACCAGGCCGGGAACAGGTGTCTGAGCTTTCAAAACTGTCGCAGAAAGCAGAAAAAAAGAAAGAAAATATTTCATAGAAATAGGATGTGCACGATTAATTTATTACCTGAATTTAAATGTAATAAACATGTTATAGAATTAAATCTACAACAAATGGCAATTTGAGAACCTTTTCTGATTATTTGCAAGAAATTTACAGGGAGAATGCCTGTCCTTAAAAATCTTGATTTATATTGGAGAATAATTAACATTAAATAAACAATGAGAAACAGCAAAACAAAATTTACACTCTTAAGCATTCTGAGTTTTCTATTAGTATTCAGCAGCATGGCACTGAGTGCTCAGGAAATTGATCTTTTATTGAAAGGTGGTCAGGTAATTGACCCAAAAAACAAGATAAATGCCAAAATGGATGTGGCAATCGCAGATGGGAAAATAGTCAAAGTAGCAGCAAACATTCCGGCTAATTCAGCTAAAAAAACTGTTGATGTATCTGGCCTATATGTAACCCCGGGCATCATTGATATGCACGCTCACGTATTCCAGGGGAATGACCTGGGATCATATATTGCCGATGGGCAAACTGCAGTTCCGGCAGATGCATTTACTTTCAGAGCAGGTGTTACTACTGTGGTAGATGCAGGATCATCTGGATGGAGAAACTTTCGCCTGTTCAAAGAGCAGAACATAGACCGCTCGCAGACCCGCATCCTTGCTCTTTTAAATATAACCGGAAATGGAATGTATGGACGTTTTGAAGAGCAGGACAAAACAGATTTCAACCCTGAGATGACTTCCTATATGATCACTAAACTGTTTCCAAAGATTATCGTTGGTATCAAAGCTGCGCATTACTGGGGTGATTTCACACAGGTTGACCGTGCTGTTGAAGCAGGAAAATTAGCTAAAGTACCGGTAATGGTTGATTTCGGCGAACATCAGCCTACCAATTCGATAAAATCTTTGTTCCTGGAGCATCTTCGTCCCGGTGATATCTTCACACATACATTTGCTTACGGACCAAAAGATCGTGAGACTGTAGTAGATGATGAGGGTATAGTAAAGCCTTTTATTTTTGAAGCTCAGAAAAAAGGAATATTATTTGATGTTGGTCATGGTGGTGGTGCTTTTTTCTGGCGCCAGGCAGTTCCTGCAATCAAACAGGGATTCAAGCCTGATGTAATCAGCACTGACCTTCACTCTGACAGTATGAATGGTGGAATGAAAGATATGGCAAATGTGATGTCTAAATTCCTGAATATCGGTCTTACCTTAGAAGAAGTAATTGAAAAATCTACTGCAAGTCCGGCAAGGGTAATCAACAGACCAGACCTTGGTAATCTGAGCGTAGGCTCTGAAGCAGATGTTGCAGTATTCAGCGTAAAGAAAGGTAATTTTGGATTTACTGATGTTAGAAGAAATGTTCTGAAAGGAACACAGAAAATGGATGCAGAATTAACCATCCGTGCGGGTAAAATCGTTTGGGATCTGAACGGTGTCAGCGGACCTATCTGGGATTCTCCACAAGCAATTACAAGATAATTTATTCTAAGACCAAACCATATTAAATCAATGCGAACTTATTTTAAACCACTAAAAAGCCTCTCGCTTTTATTATTAATTGTCTTCTTAGTAACAAATGTAAGAGCACAGGAAATTGACCTTCTGTTAAAAGGCGGACATGTAATTGATGCCAAAAACAAAATTAATGGCAAAATGGATGTGGCTGTTAAAGACGGTAAAGTTTATCGTGTAGCAGCGGATATTCCGGCGAGCTCGGCTAAAAAAACTGTCAATGTCAGCGGACTTTATGTAACCCCGGGACTACTTGATATTCACGGACACGTATTTCACGGTACCGAGACTAATTACTTAAGCAATAGTCTGGATGCTCTTCCACCGGATGGATTCACTTTCCGTGCGGGAGTAACTACTGTTGTAGATGCCGGTGGTGCGGGATGGAAAAACATTGATTTATTCAGAAAGAACATTGTTGAGCATTCTAAAACCCGTGTACTTTCATTCATGAACATTGTAGGAGGCGGAATGCGTGGGGTTGAGGGTTATGAGCAGGATGAAACTGACATGGATGCAAAACTCACTGGTACCATGGCACTAAAGAATAAGGATATTGTTGTTGGAATTAAACTTGCTCATTATATCGGTCACGACTGGGAACCCACAGACAAAGCAGTAGAAGCAGGCAGAATTGCCAGTATTCCGGTGATGGTGGATTTTGGAAAAGCACTTCCTCCCCTACCTCTTGAAGATTTATTATTAAAACATTTGCGTCCGGGTGATATTTTAACCCATGCTTACCGTTACGATCAGGAATATGACAAAAATGGAAAAATGCTTGAGCATAAACAGGCGATTGTTGATGTAAAAACCAAAAAAGTTAAGCCGTTTGTGTGGGAAGCACGCAAAAAAGGCTTGATTTTCGACGTAGGTCATGGTGGAGGGAGCTTCAACTGGAGTCAGGCAGTTCCTGCGATGGAACAAGGTTTCCAGCCTGATGTTTTAAGTTCTGATCTGCACACCGGAAGTATGAATGCCGGTTTCAAAGACATGGCTAATCTGGCATCTAAGTTTTTGGTTTTAGGTATGCCTTTGGCTGATGTGATTGCAGCATCAACCTGGAATCCTGCTAAAGTAATTCAACGCACCGAATTGGGTAATCTGAGTGTAGGAAGCGATGCTGATATTGCGGTATTCAGACTCCGTGAAGGCGACTTTGGATACATCGATGCAAGCGGAATGGCATTAAGAGGAAAACAAAAACTGGAAGCAGAATTAACTTTACGCAGTGGTCGTGTAGTTTGGGATCTGAACGCACTGAGTGCTCCATTAGCAAAATAATAATGAATATGAATAAGTTCATACAAGCAGGCAGATCCGGATTATTCGCGATCTGCCTGTCTGTTTCTGCCCAATTTGTAATTGCGCAGGAAATAGACATTTTACTAAAAGGCGGGCATGTAATTGACGCCAAAAACAAGATCAGTGCAAAAATGGATGTAGCTGTCAGCAATGGCAAAATCCTGAGAGTTGCACCAAATATTCCCGAAGCCGGTGCCAAAAAAGTGGTCGATGTAAGCGGGATGTACGTGAGTCCGGGATTAATTGATATCCATACCCATGTTTTCACCGGACCGAATCCTGGTTTCGGGCATGGCTCATCCAGCGTAAAACCGGATGATTTTACCTTCCGCGCCGGTATTACTACTGTGGTAGACGCAGGGACATCGGGTTATAAGACCTTCCCTCTGTTTAAGGAACAAATCATCGACCGTTCCCGAACACGTGTGCTTGCCTATCTGAATGCATTCGCACCGGGCATGGTGGGTACAGCCGCTGAACAGGAAGACATGAAGGCTCTTGAAATCGAAAAAGCAGATGAAACTATAAAAAAGTATTCTGATAATATTGTCGGAGTAAAGATTGGCCATTATTCAGGTAAGGACTGGAAGCCATTTGATGCTGCCGCTTCACTGGCGCATGCCAATAATCGTCCCCTTTTTGTGGAATGCCATATCACCGAGTTTTCCCTCGAAGATCAGCTGAACCATATGAAGGCCGGTGATATCATTACCCACGCCTATGAAAACGTTTCTGAACGTATGCCGGTGGTAGATGAGAATGGGAAAGTCCGCCCCTTTGTGCTGGATGCCCGTAAAAAAGGAATTCTATTTGATGTGGGTCATGGTGGTGTTGGTTTCTGGTTTAACCAGGCTGTGCCTTCAGTAAAGCAAGGACTCGCACCTGATACTTTCGGAACTGATATGCACCATAACAGCGTCAATTCAGGCATGAAAGATATGCTGAACCTGATGTCGAAGTATCTGAACATGGGTATGCAGACTGAGGACATCATTCAACGCGCAAGCTGGGGTGCGGCTACTGCTATTAAACGCCCTGATCTGGGGAACCTGAGTGAGGGTTCTGTTGCAGATATTGCAGTAATCAAAGTGCTGGACGGCAAATTCGGTTTTCTGGATGCAGCGGGCTTTAAGCTGGAAGGGACTAAAAAGTTTCAGGCTGAAATGACTATCCGGGCAGGAAGAATTGTATGGGATTTGAATGGGATGGCTGGAGTGCCCTGGTCTAAGGACTTGAAGTAAGATTTAAAATGAAAATATTTAAAGAAGGCTCCGGAAACGGGGCTTTTTTTTGTTATGAGTGATAATATTGGCACAATACCATCTCAATTATTGGTATCGCGATGAATTTATCATTCTGTTGTTCGGCATATTATCTCCTCCAAAAATAACTTTATAGTTTAAATAAAAAATCAAGGAATAAAATACAGTGAGCCCCTTTATTCCCATTTCGGTTATACACTATATCTTTTTCCTGATCCAGCTGACAAAAAATCTGAAAAAATAATTTGCGTAGTTAAATAACTACATTTAAATTTGTAGTCAAATAACTACATAATGAATTTAAGACGAGACGTATTTCAAGCCATTGCAGACCCGACACGAAGGGCAATACTTTTATTACTGACATCCCAATCAATGACAGCCGGTGCAATCGCTGCGAACTTTGACACGGCCCGGCCAACGGTTTCAAAACATCTGCAAATCCTGACAGAATGCGAATTGTTAAAGCCAGCACAAAATGGAAGAGAAATTTATTACCAGCTCAATCCCCAAAGGATGAAAGAGATAGCTGAATTCATCGAACCATTCCGCAAAATGTGGGACGACAGATTTAATAAATTAGAAGAGGTAATGAAAAAACACAAAAACACATAAGACATGGAACAAAAAACAAAAGTAATCGCTGAAGACAAAAAGCAGGAAATCGTAATAAGCAGAGTTTTCGATTTGCCTTTGGAATTGCTATTTAAAGCTTATGAAGATCCCGAACTTTTTGAACAGTGGATGGGTACAAAAATTTTAAAACTGGAGAATAAGAAACACGGTTCCTACGCTTTTGAAACATCCCATAATGGAATAGTTGTATTCAGGGCAAATGGTACAATCCATGAATTTATTCCTAATCAGAGAATTACCCGAACATTTGAAATGGAAAATACACCATTTCCGGTGCAGCTTGAATACCTGGAGTTTGAAAAACTGACCGAAGAAAGCAGTAAACTCACCATGCAAATTGTATTCAAGTCTATTGAGTTCAGAAATCAGCTTGTGCAAATGCCTTTTGCACAAGGCATCAATATGGCTCATAACAGGCTGCAGGAGATTGTAAACAAATTAAAATAAGATAATATGACAAAAAGAAACAAAATCATTTACTGGTCTGTAACAATATTCCTTTCGGTTGGAATGTTAGCGGGGGGAATCCAACAAATGCTTCAAATAGGCGGATATAATGAAATAGTAAGTAATCTTGGATATCCACTATATCTTTTAAGTATAATAGGATCATGGAAAATCCTGGGTGTCATTGCTGTTCTGATTCCAAAATATCCACTTTTAAAAGAATGGGCTTATGCCGGATTCTTCTTTGTAATGTCGGGGGCTTTCATTTCTCATTTAGCAGTCAGACAAGCTTTTACAGAAGCCATCCCATCATTAATATTATTAATTGCGACCGTTATATCCTGGTATTTAAGACCTGCGGACAGAAAAATTAAATTGTAAAAAGCTGAACATACCTTATGAAAACAGAAGCGGATCACTTTTTTGAAAAAGCTCAAAAATGGCAAGAAGAATTTCAATTATTAAGGGAAATTATCTGCCAGAATAAATCGCTTGAGGAAAACTATAAATGGATGCACCCATGTTATACTTTTGGAGGAAAGAACATTGTTCTCATCCATGGATTTAAAGATTACTGTGCAATATTGTTTCATAAAGGGGTTTTGTTAAATGACCGCAAAGGCATTTTAATTCAGCAAACTGAGAATGTGCAATCTGCCAGACAAATACGATTCAGTAATGCTGAGCAAATCATAAAACTGAAATCCATTATCATAAACTACATTAGCGAAGCTATTGAAATTGAAACATCGGGTAAGAAAGTAGCATTGAAAAAGGCCTCTGATTATCCTGTTCCTGATGAATTTCAGGAAGTATTAAAAAGTGATAAAGATTTGAAACAAGCCTTCTATTCCCTAACACAGGGGCGGCAAAAAGGATATTTGTTCTACTTTAATCAAGCCAAACAATCAGAAACCCGTAAAAATAGAATTGAAAAATACTATCAGCGTATACTAGCCGGAAAAGGCTTAGACGATTAGAAATAAACAGCATGATAAATTAACAAAATTGTAAAACGACATCAACTTACATCTAAAATGAGAAAAATAACAGCCTTCATGTTCCTGACTATTAACGGTCGCTTCAAGGGACCGAATGAAGACATAAGCTGGCATATACACGGAGAAGAAGGTAATGAGTTTTCAGAAGATCAGCTTAAAGCTGATAACATCCTGCTTTTTGGAAGAAAAACTTATGAAATGATGATGAGCTTCTGGCCAACAAAGATGGCTTATGACAGCTACCCAAATGTAGCAGAGAGGATGAATAAATCAGAAAAAATTGTGCTTAGTAATTCACTTAGGGATGCAGACTGGCAGAATACAACAATTTTAAGCGGCAATACTATTGAACAAATACGTGAACTCAAAAATACTTCCGGAAAAAACATTACAATACTGGGCAGCGGGACAATAATAAATCAACTTACAGATGCCGGACTTATTGACCAATATGAATTTTTGATTGACCCTATAGCCATTGGAATAGGGACTCCCCTATTCAATAACATCAGCAGCAAACTTGAACTGGCCTTAATTGAAAGTAAATTATTTAAGAAAAGTGGTGCAGTTTTACTGATATACGCAAGAAAATAAAGACCCCTGATAACAAATATGTAATTTTTGGGGTCTAAAGTGGATTTGTTTTAAACACCCTTAAGCTAAATTATTCGGGTTAGAAACCCATATTATATGCATATATGGGACGCACTGCCGAACATCCCGAATATCGTGTTCATTATCTGACCAGGTTAATCCAATTCTTAATGACGGTTTACATTTTAGAATACTAATAAAAAATATACCAATCGGTATTTTTTCTATTATATTTGTATCCAGTATGAATAAATCAGAATCAAAAGCCGATCGTACAAAACAATACATTGTCGAGAAAACTGCCCCTGTATTCAATTTAAAGGGATATGCTGGGACTTCAATCAATGATCTGATGAATGCGACCGGACTTTCAAGGGGGAGCATTTATGGCAACTTTGAAAGCAAAGATGAAGTTGCCCTGGCTGCATTTGATTATAATTTCGGGAAAGTTGTGGCATATATCAGACAGAAGACAATAGCCCGCACAGGATGTATCGATAAGCTATTGGTTTATCCCGAAACTTACCGGAACCTGTTCACTCTCCCCTTCCTTGAAGCCGGATGCCCGCTTCTAAATACTTCTGCTGAAGCCGATGATACCCATCCCCTGCTCAGAGAAAAAGCTGTAAAAGCGCTTAAACTTTGGCAAACATCGGTTGAGCTAATGATAAAAAAAGGGATAGAGACTAAAGAAATTAACCCCTGTACCAATGCAGCCGAATTTGCAGCCATTCTGATGTCGCTGGTTGAAGGGGCCGTTATGCAGGCAAAGCTTACAGGCCAATTAACAGAATTGAATTTTAGCATGAATTTTCTCGAAAACATGATCAAAAACTTAAAAATTTAATTTTTTTTGAACCATAATATACCGAACGGTATATTTTAAAGAACAATATAAATACAAGCGTATAATTTTAATAAATACAGACAAATGGAAACATTAACATTAGAAAAAGAAGTCGAAAGTCAGACCCTGGTCCGCTTTCCCGATTGTGACCCTTTCAATCATTTAAACAACTCAAAATATATTGACTACATCATAAACGCACGCGAAGATCAGCTTTTAAAATATTATGATATCGATATTCATAAAATGGTAAAAGAAACGGGTCTGACCTGGGTGGTTGCCCAGAATAATATTTCCTATCTCGTTCCGGCAGAAATTATGGAAACGGTCACCATACAGACCCGATTGCTATCATACAATGAAAAGACCCTGCTCCTTGAAGCATTGATGTGGGATAAGGATAAAAAGATCATCAAGGCAGTCATGTGGTCAAAACAGGCTCATTATAATCTTCTGACAAAGAGAAGTCATCAGCATTCGGAGGAGTTTATGGATTTCTTTAAGTCTGTTCACTATCCCTTGCCTAATAATATGTTATTTGATGAAAGGGTTAAGTCTTTAAAACAACAAAATCTCATACAATGGAAACAAGCTATTTAAACAGTGTAATCAGGCAGTTTGAGTATTATAAATCACTCGGAGAAAAAACTTTTGCTCAAATCAGTGATGAAAATTTTTTCTGGCAATACAATGAAAACAGTAACAGTATCGCCTTGCTGGTAAAGCATTTATGGGGTAATCAAATGAGCCGCTGGACCGACTTTTTAAATACTGATGGAGAAAAGGAATGGCGTGACAGAGATGCGGAATTTGAAAACGACATGAACTCAAGGAAGGAAGTACTAAAAAAATGGGATGAAGGCTGGAATGTATTTTTAGACAGTCTGAAATCCCTGAAAGAAGAGGATCTTGATAAAACGATTTACATCCGTAACCAGGGGCATTCTGTAATGGAGGCCATTAACAGGCAAATGGCTCATTACCCCTACCATATTGGTCAGATTGTATTTATTGGTAAAATGTGTGCCGGGAACTGGAGTACCCTTTCTATTGCTAAAGGAGATTCAAAAGCTTTTAATGCCGCCAAATTTTCGCTTGATAAACACCGGAAACATTTCACGGAAGAGTTTTTACAGGATCCTGAAAAAGGAACCGGAACTGAAAATCAGAAAAATTGAACCATTAAATATGCTAACAGATGTCATTTTCTATACCCAAAACCATTGCTATACTCGAAAGAACGCCGAATATTCTCTCAAGTATGCTTCAAAACCTCCCCACTGAATGGGTCAGTTGTAATGAAGGTCCTGAAACATGGTCTGCATTTGATGTTATTGGCCATTTAATTCAGGGTGAAAAAGCCGACTGGATGATCAGAACCAAAATTATTCTATCCGACAAAGCAGACAAAAGCTTCGAAGTCTTTGACCGTTTTGCCCAGTTCAAAACCAGTCAGGGAAAATCAATAAATGATTTAATTCTGGAATTTGCCAGCTTAAGAGAAGCCAATCTTGAAGAATTAAAAAGCCTTGGAATCAGTGAAACTGACCTCAAAAGGACCGGAAATCATCCCGCACTTGGTGCTGTAAGCTTAAGGCAAGTGCTGGCATGCTGGGCAGCCCATGATCTGAGTCATATTGCACAAATCTCAAGAGTAATGGCTAAACATTACAAAGAGGATATCGGTCCTTTTGTGCAATATTTAAGGATTATGAGCTAGAGGAATTTAATGTTAGACAAGAATTGGAAATGGGAAACAGGAAATGGAGAATTCCACCTGATACCTAATGTTCATTATTTGATTTAATTTCCAAACTCCAATACCAATTCCCTATTCCCAGGCTCCCATTCCCTATTTTCTATTCCCTATTCCCTATTCCCCCACACCTCTTTCTGCTTCACAACTAATTTGAAAAAATATTTGCGAAACCGAATAGTTGCATATATATTTGCAACCATATGGTTTCATAAAA
>NZ_DASWXT010000025.1:0-36375 GCF_036405355.1 Daejeonella sp. | reverse complement strand
GTGCAATTTGTATTTAATGAGGTCTTCTTTATTGCTTCCATTAATTGCTTACGGCATTTTTCTGGCAGGGAAGACAGGTTTCCGATAGCATTTAAACGTACCCCATTATCCATTAAAGTTTTAGTTTCTTTACTTATAGTTGAAACAAGCAGTTCCATCAAAGCCATTACCTCAAGCTTTGGTCTGTTCCAGTTCTCAGTTGAAAATGCATAGAGTGTCAGATATTTGATACCCAGTTCAACTGCACCTTCTACCGTATCGCGAACGGCAACAACTCCATTCTGATGGCCAAATACCCGCAGTTTTCCCTTTTCTTTTGCCCAACGGCCGTTTCCATCCATAATCACTGCTACATGTTGTGGCAATTTATCCTTGTCTATCTGTTCAATCAGGCTCATTTAATAAGTTTAACATTCAAAACCAGAACAATTTTTAATTGCATGATATCCAATGAATATCCCGAAAAATTGTTCCAAAATTTCGCGATGCAAAGTTATGACTTAATTGCGTTAATCTGCTACTAGAAATAAAACAGATTTTCATTTGTAATGAATTGTTTTTAATGGCCCAAAAGCTTAAAAGGTAGGACACTTAATCGGGATGAAGGTATAAGTAAGTCCAACACCCGCAAACATATACGTATCTCTTGGCCTGAAATCACCCCTTTGTGTCCCCGGTGTTCCAATCTGTGGAGGGATCGAGCGATCAGCCAGTGCCTGTGTTAAAGAACTCGCCGGAGAAACAACATTAAAATCAATATAACTACCACTAATATCATCCAGATAATCAGTGAATGCTGTTCGATAACCAAGCTCGGCAAGAATTGTCCAATTTCCGCTAATATTATATTTTACCCCTGCTCCGTAAGGTACACTGATTGCACTCTTCTTGTAAGCAACATTCTCAGTCTGAAGAAGCCGGAGTTCAATCTCATCACCATTATAATTAGTTAATGGATTATAAGAAAAGGAGGCAATACCGGTAAATAAATAAGGACTCAACTTTCTGGTTGCATAACCAAAATCCGCACCAGCCATATATCTGAACAGATTGAATTCTATCTGCATGGATAGCTCAGACACAGGGGAATGAAAATCAAGATTCCGTTCAATCTGATAGGTACTGGAAGAAGCCGCATCACTCGCCCGAACCTTACCGTGCATATAATTCAGCTTTGCGGACCAGTAACCATCAAAATTTCGCTTGACCTGAACACCGAAGGCGGGATCTGTCAGTTTATATGCTTTAACAGGATTAATATCTCCCATATAACCCGCGCCTCCTAAAAAACCTCCAAATTCCCAGGTCTGAGCTGAGCTAATGAAGCTCCCGGAAAGCAATATAATGACGAGTACTAATCTACGCATGAATGCAGAAGCTGTTCTTAATAATTTCTGGTATCAATTCCCCAGAGCAATTTATTCCTTAACGTAGATAAATAGTTTTCATTATTTAGTCTGATCAAATTGATCCCAAAATCAGCCTTTTTCACTTTAACTTTTATGGATGTATCGATCACCTCTGTTCGGGAATCACAGGTCAGAAGGTATTTAGAACTCCTGCCTTCGATTTCGAAAGAAAGAATATTAGTATCAGATAAGACTATTGGCCGAACATTCAGATTATGAGGAGAAATCGGGGTAACGACCATATTTCCGGAACCCGGGAATATAATCGGACCACCACAACTCAGAGAATAAGCTGTTGATCCTGTTGGTGTAGCTACGATAATACCATCTGCCCAATAGGAATTCAAAAAATCTCCATTGAGATAGGCATGCACAATCATCATGGCCGAGGTATCCCGTTTATGAATGGTTACATCATTCAAAGCAAAATTTTCATTTCCAAATAGCTTCAGTTCTGACTCTATACAAAGCTGAACCCGTTTATCCAGCGTAAAGTCCTTGTTAACCAGACTAATCATTGCATTTGCAATATCGCTCTTGTTGATGCTGGCTAAAAACCCTAAGCGCCCAAAGTTTATCCCGATAACCGGAATATTTGAATCACGAATAAGGGTAACAGTATCGAGCAATGTACCATCACCTCCCAGGCTGATCATTACATCTACCTTAGCATCAATCAGATCCTGAGAGTTTCTAAAGATTTGGAACTTCCTCGGAAAAAATATTTTGCCAGATATGAAGTGATTATATTTATCATAGACAAAGGCTTCAACAGCATGTTCTGCAAGGCTGTCGAAAACCTGCTGAACATGTGGTAATACAGTATTATTGAATTGCCTGCCGTAAATTGCAATCTTCATGTTGTGCTTTTAGATATCGAGATAGTTCATTAGCTGATCATATCTGTCTGAAGTACCATCATCTGATTTAGTATCATTAAAGGTAGCCTTGACATGATAATCATATCTAAGAAAAGAAGCTATAATAGAGGATAAATCTGTACGATTAAGTTTTAATGTGATTTCAAGTTTAGTTGAATCAGGAAATGATTGAACATAAGAGCTCAGAATTTGGGCATTATCTGATTCTACGATCTGTGAAATATGTGCCAGTGAATTATTCCTGTTCGTAATCTCGAGAATAATGATCCCTCCGGGCTCTTTTACTGATGTAATTGTGGCAACATATTCCATCATGGTATTTATGGAAATAAGTCCCTTGTAGTTTTTATTAGAATCGAGAACAGGTACCAGACTTAATTTCTGCTCATAGAATATACGAATAACATCATAAATATGCTGTTCTTCGTATACGAAAGGATTGTGAAGAGCCAGGCTTAAACTGCCAACAGGTGCATTTGAATCCTGAACCTCAACCAGATCTTGATCCGACACAAGTCCCAAAAATTGCTTGTCATTAACTATCGGAAGGTGATTCACACGAAATTCTGCCATCCTTTCATGCACTTTCTGAACGGTATCAGAAGTTCTTAAAGCTGGGATACTATCCGATATGAGTTCGTGTGCATACATATAGTTCTGCTAGTATATACGATCTAAAAACCTTTTTAAATGTGCATTAAATTCAATAGGTCGTTCCATCATTGGGGCATGGCCACATAGATCGACCCAGTTCAATTCAGAATTGGGCAATAACTGATTAAACTCCACCGCTACTTCCGGCGGAGTAATTTTATCATCTTTCCCCCAGATAAGGCAAACAGGAACCTTAATCTTATGAATATCTTTTGACATATTATGCCTGATGGCTGATTTTGCCATCGCAAGGATCTTAATCACCTTAATCCTGTCATTCACTATCTGGTAAACCTCATCAACCAATTCCTTTGTTGCTGTAGCAGGATCATAAAAGGTAAATTCAACCTTTTCTTTTATGAAATCATAACTTTCACGCCTGGGGAAAGATCCTCCGAAAGCATTTTCATATAAACCTGAACTCCCGGTCAAAACCAAAGCTTTTACCTCATCCTGATGATTGAGAGTATATATTAAGCCAACATGACCTCCCAGGGAATTACCAAGCACAGTTATATTCTTCAGCTTTTTATATTTTACAAACTTGTGGACAAACTTGGCAAGTGTTTTTACACCTGTAGTAAGCAATGGAAGATCATATAATGGTAACAAGGGTATGATCACCCTGTATTCCTTCTTAAATTCTTGAACAACATCAGTCCAGTTACTAAGTGCACCCATTAAGCCATGAAGCAATAAGAGCACTTCTCCTTCTCCCTCTTCAATGTATTTAAAACCGTTTTCTTCTTTTATCTCGAACTCCATAGAATCTTTAAGTACATTTTTCTTTTTACCTGCTAAGGTATAAGTCTAAAAGTTAAATCAATATAAAAACTTATTTTATTAGAAAGAAAATAAGCCTTAATTATCAATTAAGCCCCGGATAATCTATTAATTAACCAAGAAGCTCCTTTACGAGCTCAGAAACAGTTTTGCCATCGGCCTTTCCAGCCAGATCCTTATTTACTATGCCCATTACTTTACCCATATCTTTCATACCTGAAGCACCGGTCTGAGAAATTATTGATTTAATAAAAGCAGTAATTTCATCTTTGTCTAATTGCTTTGGCAGGTAGGCTTCAATGACCTGTAGTTCTTCCTGTTCTATCTGATAAAGATCGGGGCGATTTTGAGACTGGTAAATATCTGCAGACTCTTTACGTTGCTTTGCCAGTTTTTGCAGAACTCTAAGTTCCGCTTCTTCTGTAAGCACTTCCTGGGCGCCCTTTTCAGTTTTGGCAACCAGTAATGCAGCTTTTATGGCCCTTAGTCCACGCAAACGAGTGCTATCCTTACTAAGCATGGCGGATTTAATATCCTGATCAATATTTTGTTGCAGAGGCATTTCCTGAAATGATTTTAATTTGGTTAGTGATTAATGCAAAACTACACAATCCTGATTAGTTGGAGGTAAATTTTACATTTATTCCGGAGACATGCCCTCCCCCTATTCTTTTAAATGATGAGAAGTACTCGCCTGTGCTGTTGGCATCACGATCATATCGTTAATATTTACATGTGCAGGACGGGACACTGCAAACCAAATAGTTTCGGCAATATCCTGTGCATGCAGGGGCTCATAACCTTCGTATACCTTTTTAGCACGTTCCTGATCACCATGGAAGCGAACCTGTGAAAATTCTGTATCCACAGCTCCCGGATGCACACCTGTTACTTTAATCTTATGAGGCAGAAGATCAATCCGCATTGCTTTATTCAGGGAATCAACTGCGTGTTTAGTTGCACAATACACATTTCCATTCAAGTAGGTTTCCTTTCCGGCAATTGAACCAAGGTTGACTATGTGTCCGGATTTACGTTTGATCATCCAGTTAGAAACAACTTTGGTCACATATAATAAGCCTTTGATATTGGTATCGATCATCACTTCCCAATCAGTTGTACTTCCGGCATTGATTGGATCCATACCCTGCGATAAACCAGCATTGTTAATCAATACATCAACTTTTTTCCAATCATCCGATAAAGTCTCCAGTTTTTCAACCTCTTCTTTATTTCTCACATCCATGGTCAGTGTATTAACCCGTATACCATATTCATTAACCAGATCCTGAGCCAGAGCGTCCAAACGTTCAGTCCGGCGACCAGTAATAATAAGATCGTAATTTTGTTGAGCAAAGAGGCGTGCACTTGCTTCGCCGATTCCGGCAGTAGCACCGGTTATTAAAGCTATTTTTGACATAATTATTTGAAAACCCGAAATTAAGGAATTTGAAGCAAAAGCTAAGTCAATATTTTACTCTTTAAAACTCCTTGATTTATATATGACTCACCAATGATCGTGTAAGTAATTAAGTGGCTAAGATGCATAGCTGAACCTCCCGATTTTAGCAGAGATAAACTCCCACATCTTCCCCAAAAAAGTATCAGCCCCCTAGCTGATGCTAGATTGAAAGCTCGCCCCAAAAAACATCCAAGTTTTTAAACTCATCTTATATTCGACGTATTTTAGTCGTACTTTGGTCGTATCAGTGACAATTATATACGACTAATAGACGACTAAAGTACAACCAGACTATGTCATAAACGAACACTAGTTAATTTTTACAGATATACTTTCGATAAATGGCTTGTAAGGCAAAAGCATTGAAAAAGCTGAATAAAGACTGTCGGAGAGGGCAATCATTGATTTTTAGTCTTTAGTTGAATGACAGATTGCCCTTTTTGGTTGATAATTTCAGAGAGATGCTTTAAAGAAAGGGAGGGATAGCGATTGTAATGATAAGAGGTAATTTAAAGACGATTTACCAGTAAGGTATCACCACTTAAGCTTAAGCTTAATCCCTATTCAAAGTAAAGACTGAACTGAAAATTGCGGATAAATAACTTATCTATAGGTGAAGTATAGGGGTTTTCAAGTCTGTCATCATCCCTGAGTACACTTTTCATTGATTGAGCGAACTTGATCTCAGGAGACATTTTGAAAAATTCAAAGTAGAGGTCAAATCCAACTCCTGCTTCATACCAAACGGTATTTTTATTGTTTTTCAGGTATTTTGCTTCAGGACTCAAAGCAAGGTCATCTGTTTTCTTTTTTGAGGTAATATCTATTGAATATTTTGCCCCGGCAATCATATAAGCTCTGAAATTCCTCCTTCTGTCAGATTTTAACTTAATTCCCAGAGGTAAATCCATCAGTGTTGCCTGAACCTTTTTTTGAACGTTAAAAGCCGGATCAGCATATTCATAATTAACAATTCTATCAGCAAATACCATTCCCGGAGTAAAACGCAGGTTGGCATTATCTCCGAGTCTGAAATCAGATACAAATCCTAATCCAAATCCGGGAGTAACAGGAGATGAAAGGCTTCTCATTTCACTGTTTATCATTGGAAGTTGAGTAAAAGAATCGATAAAAGGACCCTTCCATTCAGCCCTCTTTAATATTTTAAATTCTGAAGCAACGTACTGAAAGGTAAAACCAAAATGCAGTTGTTCCCCGTCAACACCTCCACCCCAGCTCTCCTGTGCAGTTAATCTGTTTATTGAAAAAATAAAAAAAATACACAGGATGAGAGTTTTTTTCATTTGATACCGGTATAAATGGAACAAATTCCAAACGTCAGCGGACGGTATTTCGTATTTTTGAATCCAACTTTTTGCATCAGAGTATCAAAACTCGCTCCATCAGGGAATGAAGCAACTGATTCAGGAAGATAGGTATATGCACTTCTGTCTTTTGAAAAAATTCTTCCGATTGCAGGGGTTATATATTTGAAATAGAAATTATATCCTTGTTTAACCGGAAACACCTTCGGTTTTGAAAACTCCAGAATCACCGCCTTTCCTCCGGGCTTTAATACCCGCAGCATATCACTCAGCCCCTTTTCCAGATCTTCAAAATTACGAACACCGAAAGCCACGGTTACCGCATCAAAAGAGTCGTTGTCAAACAATAATTTTTCAGAGTCACCAAGGCGAACCTCAAAAACATCCTGCATTTTCCGCTTTACAATTTTCTGATCTGCAATTCCAAGCATACCCGCAGAGATATCCACCCCAACTACCTTTCGGGGTTTAAGAATTTTTATCGCCTCAAATGCAAAATCACCGGTGCCGGTTGCAACGTCCAGAATGTATGAAGGTTTATCACCAAGCAATTCTTTAATCGCTTTTTTTCTCCATATCCTGTCAATACCCATTGAGAGAAAATGGTTCAAAAAATCATAGGTACCTGATATATTATTAAACATGCTCGCTACCTGTTCTTTTTTGGTAGCATCTGAATCCTGATAAGGCCTTACTGTTTTTGACATACAGCGCAAAGATAATGGAATTAAGGAAGCGTCTACAGCCAACATTAGTCCTTCAATCAAAATTCATCAAAATCATCGAAAATATGACGCTCTGCAGATTGAATTAAAATCATGGGTTTTAAACATTGCAAGCAATGTCCTACCTTTGCGGGATGATCATTAAAAGCGCAGAATTTCAATGCAGTAATACCAGAACTGATAAACTACCGGCTCCTGAATTACCTGAATATGCCTTTATTGGTCGTTCAAACGTAGGTAAATCCTCGCTGATCAATATGCTTGTACAGCGAAAAGGGCTTGCAAAAACCTCACAAACTCCCGGTAAAACCCAGTTAATTAACCATTTTCTGATCAATGAAAACTGGCAGCTGGTCGATCTTCCTGGATATGGATATGCAAGAACTTCTAAAAGTAACCGGGGAGAATGGTCAAAATTCATCAGCTTCTATCTCCGGAACCGCGAAAATTTGCAATGCGTTTTTGTCCTGATTGACAGCCGATTGGATCCGCAAAAGATTGATATTGAATTCTGTACCTGGCTTGGTGAAAACGGCCTGCCTTTCCAGCTGATTTTTACAAAAGCTGATAAGCAATCGAGTGTAAAGACCGATCAAAGTATAGCAAAATTCAGAAAAGCCCTTCTCGAGATTTTTGAAGAGGTGCCACAGCATTATATTACTTCGGCAGAAACACAGGAAGGCCGTGATGAATTGCTGAATTTTATAAATGACCTGAATAAGAAATTTACACGGTAGACATCGATTAAAAAAACAATATAAACAGAACTATATTCTCAGAATCCAGTACAAAAAACAGTTACACTGAATGAACAAATACTTTTCCCTTGTATTATTTGCCCATACTGTTTTTGCAATGCCTTTTGCCATTATAGGCTTTTTTCTTGCTGTAACTACCACAACACATGAGTTTAACTGGCTGAAACTATTTCTGATGCTGCTCTGTATGATTTTTGCCCGTAATGCAGCTATGGCATTCAACCGTTACCTCGACCGGGATATCGATGCTCAGAATCCAAGAACTGCAATCAGGGATATACCTTCAGGGCGCATCACCTCAAATGAAGCATTACTCTTTACTATTGCTAACAGCCTTTTATTTATCCTGACGACCCTGCTGATCAATAAACTTTGTTTTTACCTCTCTCCAGTTGCACTTGCAGTAGTTTTAGGTTACAGCTATACCAAAAGATTTACTCCTCTCTGCCACCTCATTTTAGGCCTTGGTCTTGCACTTGCACCAATCGGAGCCTATCTGGTAGTTACAGGAGAATTTGCGCTTTTGCCAATTTACTTTTCACTGGCCGTTTTATGCTGGGTAAGTGGCTTTGATATAATTTATGCGCTTCAGGATGAAGAATTTGACAGGCAAAATAATCTGAATTCTATTCCGGCCTGGCTTGGGAAAAAGAATGCATTGAAGGTATCCTCTTTTTTGCATTTTCTGGCCGTTGTATTTGTGACTCTGCCCTATCTGTATACTGACCTCTCCTGGTTTTACCTTGCCGGAGTCCTTTTCTTTATCTTGTTACTCGTCTATCAGCATCAGCTGGTAAAGCCGGATGATTTGTCGAAAGTAGATCGTGCCTTTTTCACAACAAATGGAGTTGCTTCAGTAGTATTTGCACTATTTTTTTTATTGGATGCTTATCTGAGAAATCAATTATAAATTTTAGTATGAAACCTGCCCCTCCAAGCAGTGCAAGCAGGGCATGTTTAATTACCGTTAAATACAATTACAACAAATGAAAGATCTTAAAATCTCAAAAAAAACAAGAACCTATATCCCTGCGGAACTGAATATAAAATGGGAGAATCTTGAACCGATATTTAATGAATTGATTAACAGATCTTTAAACTCGGTTAAAGACCTGGAGCAATGGCTCCGTGACAGAAGTGAAATTGAAGCTGCACTGGAAGAGGACTTTGCCTGGAGATATATCCGCATGACCTGCGATACCACAGATGAAAAATTATTGGCTGACTTTCAATTTTTCGCAACAGAAATCGAACCGAAAATTGCGCCTCTCAACAATGAACTAAATAAAAAATTTATTCAGAGTCCTTTTGCTGAACAATTGGATGAGGCCAAATACTATGTCTATGTTCGCGGGATAAAAAAGGCACTCGAACTATTCCGGGAAGAAAATATACCCCTATTGACCCAAATTCAGGTCGAACAGCAAAAATATCAAGGGATTACCGGATCAATGTCAGTTAAACTGGGTGGACAGGAATATACCCTTGAACAAGCTGCAGTATTCCTGAAAGATACCGACCGCAATGTTAGGCAGGAAGCCTGGGAAGCCATCACAGCGCGAAGACTGAAAGACAAAGAAAAACTGGATGAATTATTCAATTCATTATTAAAACTTCGTCACCAGGTTGCTTTGAACGCCGGCTTTGAAAACTTCAGGGACTATATGTTTCAGGCTCTGGGCCGCTTTGACTATACTCCTACCGACTGTTATGACTTCCATAAAGCTATTCAAAAGGAAATTGTCCCACTTTTAAAGATACAGGCTGAAAAGCGTCTCAAAGCACTGAATTTAAATGAATTAAAACCATGGGACATGGATGTTGACATTTCCGGGAAGCCAGCTCTGAAACCATTCAGCAATGGTGAGGAATTAATTGAAAAGTCTATTAAATGTTTCCGGGGACTGAGTCCATACATTGGCGAAAGGTTGGAAATAATGAAAGCTAATAGCTTTTTCGATGTGGACAGCCGCAAAGGTAAAGCTCCGGGTGGTTATAATTATCCGCTGGCAGAAAGTGGTGCCCCATTTATTTTCATGAACTCTGCCGGAACATTCCGCGACCTGACTACCATGGTACATGAAGGCGGACATGCTGTTCATACTTTCATTTCCGCTGGACTTGAATTAAATGACTTTAAACACCTTCCATCAGAGGTTGCCGAACTTGCTTCGATGAGTATGGAACTTATTTCTATGGATCATTGGGATAAATTCTTTGATAATTCTGAGGATCTGATTCGCGCAAAGAAAGACCAGCTGAAAGATGTCCTAAAAACACTCCCATGGGTTGCTGTAGTAGATCAGTTTCAGCATTGGATTTACACAAATCCTGATCATACCAGTGAAGAGCGGTCAGAGGCATGGACAAAAATATTTGAACCATTTGGAAATAATTTCGCCGACTGGTCTGAACATCCGCATGCTTTAGAAAACCTTTGGCAAAAACAACTGCATATTTTTGAAGTCCCATTCTACTATATTGAATATGGAATTGCTCAACTGGGAGCTATTGCAGTCTGGAAAAACTACAAAAAAGATCCCGAAAAAGGGCTTTCCAGCTATCTGGATGCATTAAAGCTTGGTTATACAAAAACGATTAAGGAAATCTATGAAACTGCCGGAATCGAATTTAACTTCACTGCTGCATATGTAAAAGAACTGGCAGATTTTGTACAAAAAGAATTGGATAAACTGGAGTAATTTTGAGAATTCTCAGCTTCTGATTTTTACGAGAGTTAAAAAATAAAAGAGTAGCACACTTTTTGTATCTCTTTCAGTATGAAAAAATTAATCATACTGCTCGCAATATATTTGATTCCTTTCTTATCCCGGGCCCAAACCTGGGATACTTTTAGAATTGACAATGCCGTTTCTGTTGGGCTTCCTAAGGGATTTACCAAAACGGAGACCAAACAGCAATTTAGCCTGGTGGCCAGAAGCTCATTTGGAACAATTCTAATCTTCAAAGTCCCTGATAATCCCCAAATAACACCGGACATTGAAAAGGACAGGCATCTGAAGAACTATTACGAAAATTACATTAAAAGTGTGAAGCAATCCTCAAAGTCTGGTATTATCACAGATGAAAAAGATAACCTGATTGGCGAACTAAAAGTTAAAGATTTTACACTAAAGATTGATACTGGCAGCGGGGTTTTGTTAAGGGATTTCAGAATTTTACATGCCAATGGTGCTACCTATACTTTTGAATTTCTTCATGAGAATGTTCATAAGGAATTCGCAGTTCCAGAGCGTGAGAAATTCTTTAATTCAATTGAGGTCAATGAAACTATAAGCAGCTCAGACCAGTATACGATTCAGGCTCCTAATTCTGACAGCCCTGATAATACTAAATATTTGATATTGCTGATCATGGTAGTTCTGTTGGCTATCGGCCTGACTATTCTGAGAATTTTGATAAAAAGAGCTCAGCGTACCGACTTGTAAATTACAGTTATGGGGGTCTCGAAGGTATCCTTCTGTTCAAAAATAAGATTCATCCTTCCTGCAGCCTGTATTTCCGTTTCAAATTCTTTCCGTGAAACCACCAAAGCATCAGGATGCTTTCGGAGATAAATTGAGAGGCTATCCTGAGTTTGAATTGCAGGTACCAATCGCTGCATATTAAAAATATAAGCTGAATTCATCATTTTATAATAAACCAGATCCGGCTTGTTTTTTAGCAGTTCCAATGAGCCTGCCACAGGATTGATCCCATAAACCCGGGGATATGCTTTTGCAAAAAAAAGGAAATTACTCATTATGAATGAGATGGCAATGCTGAGTATAAATTTGCTGATTTCATTCTTCCGGATAAAATACCAGCCCATCAAGACTCCAGCCGGTATGGGGATAAACCAGATCCAGACACCTGCGGCATCCTGAACATTCTTATCTGCCTTGAGTCCGAAATAAACAGCTGCAGGAAGGGCAAATGCTATTATTGTATAAAACCCAAAAGCCCATTTTACTTTTTTCATTGAAAGATTCGGCCCTTCCAGTTCCGATAGTAAAAATCCAAGCAGAATTGCAATGAAAGGGTATGCAGGAGCTGTATAATTAGGGAGTTTTGTCTGTGAAAATGAGAAAAAGATAATGATCCCAAGAACAATGCTCAGGCAATACAATAAAACCTCATTCTCACGCTTTTTCCAGGCAAGAAACATCGCCTGAATGCAAAAAATACCTAAAGGAAGTAAGCCGGCGATTACCATTATCAATGGCAGAAGGAAAAAGCCTCCATGACCTTCCATTGTGTCAGAGAACCTTTGAAGATTGTGTTTAAAGAAGAAACCCTCGGTCCAGAGCCCATTACTTGCCTTATAATTCAGCCAATACCAGGGTAATGAGATCAGCAGAACTATAATTATCCCTGCAGGAATCTGAAACGAACGGATTATTGCCCAGTTAAATCTTTTTGTCCAGATAAGGAATATCAGCATAATCAAGCCTGGCAAGGCCACTGCTATTGGACCTTTTGTTAATAATCCAAGCCCGAAGCATACATACATCAGCAAGATCCAGAACTTCCTTTTTTCGATCAGGAAGGCATAAAAGCACATGAAACCGGAAGTCATAAAAAATATCAGATAAGGATCTGGCACCGACATCCGCATCTGAAAATTAAAATGTAATGAGGATAACAAAACCATCGCAGTCAGCCAGCCAGCCTTTTCCCCTAAATATTTTCTGCAGAACAGAAAACTGATCAGTATGGTTAAAGCCCCAAATACAGCAGAGAAAAACCGGGCACTGAATGCCGATACTCCAAACATTTTATAAGCCGCGGCCATAAAAAAATAATGAAGCGGTGGTTTATCAGTTCTTAATTGTCCATTAAAATAGGGCATAATATAATCGCCTGATACCAGCATTTCACGGGCGCATTCTGCATTCTTGGCTTCATCAAGAATATAGATCATCGGTTTATCCAGATTCTGCAGAAGCAGCATCAGACTGACAATAAACAAGAGAACACCTTTAGTTCTCAGATCAAGCCTTTCCAAACAACCTCCCTTCTAATTTTGACGAATTATACCATTTGGTATTTTCGAGCCACCAGATCATGTGAAAGGTCATAAGCACAGCAATAATTGACCCCGCAATTATATCCTCCATAAAATGCTGAGCAAGATAAACCCTTGAGAATGCGGTTAAGGCAGCTAAAGGAATAATTATCCAGTGTCGTTTTTTATGGGGAAGCAAATAAGTTAATACCACTGCAAGCGTAAATGCAGAAGCCGTATGTCCAGAAGGGAAACTATTCCATTCATGTACAGGATAACCATCAATAGTTCGGATTGATGTTATATTTTCGAAATATTTAACTGGCCTTGGGGATTTGAAAAGATGTTTTAGCACCTGGATTGCGAGGGAACTGTATGCAAATGTGATAGCAGCAAGTACTGAATAACGAAATTTAAAGAACAGTAACACCAGAACCACAATGACCGTCATTATGCCGTCTCCAAACAAAGTAATTAGTTTAAAAAGCTCATCAAAAAAACTATTGTGATGCCTGTTTATCCATAAAAACAGTTCTGCTTTTGAATTCAGCAACAAAAGAATAAAACCGATCAGAAGCAGTATCAAAAACGGAATCAGAAAGTATCGCTGAGGATAAAGGATTTCGGAGAGGCTTTTCTTCATTATTTGGTTTGAATACGAATTCAAAACTAAATAATTTTTATGTTTGATTGCTAAACCAATCTAATTGAACGACAATATGTCAAGAAACCTTTTTAGAAAGAAATCTATTGAGTTGATCATGAAAGACCGCCAGGCGGGATTTTCGGATGCCGAAATCGAAGATCAGCAGTTAAGAAGAGTTCTTTCTGTTAAAGACCTTACCCTGATGGGTATCGCTGCAGTAATTGGGGCCGGGATATTTTCTACAATTGGAAATGCGGCCTTCAACGGAGGCCCCGGGGTAAGTATTCTCTTTGTCATCACTGCCATTACCTGTGGATTTTCTGCATTATGTTATGCTGAGTTTGCCTCAAGAATTCCTGTCGCAGGAAGTGCTTATACCTATGCCTATGCTTCTTTCGGAGAGCTAATTGCCTGGATAATCGGATGGGATCTACTTATGGAGTACGCCATTGGTAATATTGCAGTTGCAATATCCTGGAGTGAATATTTTACGAATTTGCTCGAAGGTTTCAATATCCATATACCGGCCTATCTGACCATGGATTATCTTTCTGCCTCAAGAGCGTATAAAGAAGTGCTGGCAGCCGGAACAGATCTGAGTGGGATCAGTGCGAAGATTCAATATGCTGCAGGAGCATGGGAATCGGCCCCCGGATCGGGCAACTTAAAATTCATAGCAGACATTCCGGCTTTGGGCATTGTTTTTTTAATTACTTATCTGGTTTATATAGGCATTCGTGAGACAAAAAGAGCGACCAATGCTATGGTCTTCCTGAAAATTGCTGTGGTGATCGGAGTTATTGCACTCGGGTTTTTCTATGTGCAACCGGCAAACTGGAGTCCTTTTCTGCCAAATGGTTTTGAAGGTATGATGAAAGGAGTTTCGGGAGTTTTCTTTGCATACATTGGTTTTGACGCCATTTCTACGACCGCCGAAGAATGTAAAAATCCGCAAAGGGATTTGCCTAAAGGCATGATTTACTCATTAATTATCTGCACCGTTCTGTACATCCTTGTAGCATTGGTCTTAACCGGAATGGTAAGCTACAAAGAACTGCAGGTTGAAGACCCATTGGCATTTGTCTTCAAAAATGTCGGACTCGACAATATCAGTTATATCATATCTATAAGTGCAGTAATTGCAACGGCAAGTGTATTACTGATATTTCAGATGGGCCAACCGCGTATCTGGATGAGCATGAGCCGGGATGGATTATTACCAAAGAAGTTTTCGAGTATTCATCCAAAATATAAAACGCCCTGGTTTGCGACACTGATCACCGGAATTGTCGTGTCTGTGCCTGCATTATTCATGAACCTTACTGAGGTTACCGACCTCACCAGCATCGGTACTCTCTTTGCTTTTGTTTTGGTCTGCGCCGGAGTCTTGTTGCTTCCCAAAGAGGAAATAAATGATTCAAACCGTAAACGTTTCCGCATCCCATATGTTAATTCGAAATACATCGTTCCTGCTTTGCTCATTGTCATTTTTATAAGTTTCAGAGAACCCATTCTATCCTTATTTGAGTACAATGGCGACTGGCACGTGTATAAGGATAAACTACCTTATTTCCTGTTCATTCTGGCAGCAATAATAATGGCTGTACTTTCGTTCAGAAAAAATTTATCCCTGATTCCTGTTCTGGGTATGCTGAGCTGCTTATATCTGATGACTGAACTAGGATATACTAACTGGCTTCGGTTTCTGATCTGGCTTGGCTTGGGTCTGATTATTTATTTTTCCTACAGTTATCACAAAAGCAATCTGAATCAATAAGATCAGCAAAATTTTATTAATTTCTGGCGAAACGCTGAATATTTAGATTCAGAATTCTAAAGAAAGAATGAATGAATGAATAAAAAAAGGCAATTTTCGACTTGAAAATTGCCTTTTTTATATTTCAATGAATTTTAGAATTCAATTCTGCTTTTAACATTGATACTCCCTCATGAACCCTCACCATGATCTAATTCCAATCTCGTCAACTCGCTGTTGTCCTGAGTTGAAATAATCAGAGGTACTCTCTCGATAGTAACAAAACTAATATCCAGGCCAAAACCGCGTTCTTCTGAAAGCGAAAATTTCTTCAGAATGAAATAATAGTCCATGATGAACTTATCGATAAAGCTTAACACATTTGAACGTGATAAGACTTTCTCTAAAACAACAAACCTGAAATCACCAATGATCTTATACTTATTCAGGGAAGTATATTTACTGGTTATATCCACCTCATTATTTCTTACCAATTCTTCGACAACCTTCCTGAACAGAACATTAATTTGCTGTTCAACACGGAAGCCGAGTTTAAAATCGATTCGGATAAGTTTATTCGGCACCAGAAACTCTACCTTATAGTCTCTTGTAAAAGGTTCGTCAGTAACATCAACATGTACCAGCCAATAAACATCTGCCCGCTTAGGCTGCTTCTGAAGTATCGAATACATGATCTTGGATTCGATTTCCGAATTAAAATTGGAACTGGTTAGATAAACCAGTTGAGAAGCATATTTAGGTACAGACTCATCCTCACTCAACTCCTTTAAAATTGGGTAGTAAGAATCAATCTCAACGAATTTTACAAAACGGTTTTTAATCTTTCTAGCCGAGTACCATGCCCACATGATAGACAATAAGAAGGATGCAAGCAGGAGGGTAAACCATCCTCCATGGAGGAATTTAGCCATATTTGCGATCAAAAATCCTATTTCAATCAATCCGTAAATCGTTACGAAAATAATAATGATATAATTTGGGAATTTTCTGCGCTTTAGAAATACTGCAACCAGAATTGTAGTCATCAGGAAAGTCAGATTTATTGCCAGGCCGTATGCACCTTCCATATTCTGGGATTCACGGAAAATCAGAACTACCACAATACAGCCGACCCACAATAAAATATTAATTGAGGGTACATATAATTGCCCTTTTTGATTACTTGGATAGTTAATTTTAACCTTTGGCCATAAGTTAAGCCGCACGGCTTCAGAAATCAGAGTGAAAGAACCTGAGATCATCGCCTGACTGGCAATGATTGCAGCGGCTGTTGCAATGCTGATCCCTGCGATAAGGAACCACTCCGGCATAATGCTGAAAAATGGATTGTCACCCGGGCCTAATCGGCTACCCTGATGCTGCCATAACCATACTCCCTGGCCGAAATAGTTTAACAATAAACAGGTCTTAACATAAATCCAACTGATACGAATATTTGAACGACCACAATGACCCAAATCTGAATACAAAGCCTCTGCTCCTGTAGTACAAAGGAATACGGCTCCTAAAATAAACAGGGCATTTGGGTTAGATGAAAGCAGGGAATAAGCATAATAAGGACTGATAGCTTTCAGAATCTCCGGAAATTGAATCAGGTAAAAGACACCCAAAACTGCCATCATAGTGAACCAAACAAACATGATCGGCCCAAAGGCTTTGCCCACTATAAATGTCCCGAATTGCTGGATTAAGAACAATAAAGAAATAATAACAATCACAATTGGAACGGTCGGAATATCAGCATAAAAAATCCTTAAACCTTCAATTGCAGCAGAAACTGTAATTGGAGGGGTGATCATACCATCTGCGAGCAATGCAGAGCCTCCGATCATAGCCGGAATAACCAACCATTTTCCTTTCTTTTTAACCAAAGAAAACAATGAAAGTATTCCACCCTCACCTTTGTTGTCTGCACGCAACGTAATTATTACATATTTTATTGTGGTCTGCAGACTTAGTGTCCAGAATATACAGGACAAGCCACCAAGGATTAAGTCGCTTGTAATTATACGGTCGGCGACAATCGCCTTAAACACATACAATGGGGATGTTCCAATATCGCCGTAAATTATGCCCAAACTGATTAATAAACCGGCTGCAGAAAGCTTATGAAGATTTTTTAGATTCGACACAGTGAAAAATTTAGAAGACAAAAGTACATCATAAAATCAAATTCCTATTGCTAATATAATAATGTTGATTTTTTGTCATTTTTTTTTAAATTTATTCTAACATTTAAGACAAAGCAACGTATAGAAAGGAATTTTAGTTAAAAATTGTTAAAAAAAAGCCAGCTAACTATGGGTATACATTAATATGCCTTATATTTATACCATCATCTATTTTGCGTATGATAAACTCTTACCTGAGAACATTAGTTGTATTCATAGTTTTAGGCATAACAATGTCCCTGAACAGCTATGCATATAACTCTTCTTTTTCTCAGGTATCACGCCCGGATTCGCTGAAAGCTAAAACAAAAGTTAGTACCAAGATTACCGATACCAGACTAAATAAGCCAGCAGATCCCAAAGCTGGTGTCAAATTAAGTTTTACGCCATTCAAACCATCGAAAGAAAAACTTCTGGTTCAAAACAAAATTATGTCGGGGCCTAAAAACCCGCTTCCAGGTGATAAAATTCTGGCTAACGTAAAAGTTTATCCGAATCCGGTTTCTGATTATCTGAATATGACCTATTCAATCAGTAAGGATTCCAATGTGACTATCCGGATTATGGATGTATTAGGTAATGAAATAACAACACTTTTCTCAGAAAGACAGAGTATTGGTGAACATAGCAATACATTCAGTATTTCTTCAAGAATCAGCAGTGGATTCTATTTTATACGTGTAAGTGTGGGTAGTGAGATCATTACCAAACGTATTTCCGTATTGTAAAAACTATACCTTATTCCTCTTCTTAAATTCAGTATGTTTATATTCGCTGGATGAAAATCATTGCTATTGGGCGTAATTACGCCGAACATGCCAAAGAGCTAAATAATCCTGTGCCTGCGGTGCCTGTTATATTTATGAAACCTGATACTGCGGTTCTTAAAGACAATAAACCATTCTACCATCCTGAATTCTCTACAGATATACATCATGAGATAGAACTTGTATTAAAAGTATCAAAGGAAGGTAAACATATTGCTCAGAAATTTGCCTCTGCTTACTTTGATGAGATCGGGCTTGGAATTGATTTTACCGCAAGGGATATACAACAAAAACATAAGGAAAAGGGACTTCCATGGGAACTGGCCAAAGCATTCGATAATTCTGCGCCGGTGAGCAAGTTTATTCCAAAATCAGAATTTAAAGATCTGGGTAATCTTAACATTAGACTCGACCTTAATGACAATACTGTTCAGGAAGGCAACACTAAAGACCTTCTTTTTTCGTTTGAATATATAATAACCTTTGTTTCTCAGTATATCACTCTGAAAAAGGGTGACCTGATCTTTACCGGCACTCCAAAAGGTGTAGGTAAAGTAAATATTGGTGATCATTTATGCGGCTATCTCGAGGATCAAAAATTACTCGATTTTTATATCCGTTAGTATATCCTATTTCATGTTCAAATACTTATTTATACTATCCTTACTGACCTTGCTATGCGCTTTTGCCATAGGTCAGGAGGCACAATACCCTCAAAATTATTTCATTCGTCCTCTTGACCTCCCTCCCATTATTTCAGGAAACTTCGGCGAAATAAGAACAAATCATTTTCATTCCGGGCTTGATCTGAAAACGAATCAGCGGGAAGGATATCCGGTTTATGCAAGTGCTGATGGTTTCATATCCAGAATCAGGGTTCAGATTGGTGGCGGAGGAAATGCTTTATATATCAGCCATCCAAACGGCTATACAACCGTCTACATGCATTTGAGAAACTTCAATGAGCGCATCAGCATGACTTTAAAGACATATCAATACCGAATGCAAAAGTTCGATGTCGATTTCCCATTACTTTCAGTTGAAATCCCTGTAAAAAGAGGTGATATAATTGGCTGGTCAGGAAATACCGGCAGCTCCGGCGGACCCCACCTCCATTTTGAAATCAGGGATACTAAGACAGAAGAACCAATCAATCCGCAACTTTTCGGCATTCGAATCCCAGACCAGGTTAAACCTGTAATTACAGGATTGTATCTTTATCATTTAAACGGTGAACCTTTCAGCGAGCATACTCCAAAGCAGTTATATCCTGTAAGTGGAAGTGGGGGCATTTACAATCTTAGTCCGCAAACCATTGTCAATATTGGTGGTGAATCGGGACTTGGAATTGCATGTTCAGACAAGAACTCAGCTTCTGAAAACAGTAATGGGCCATATTCAATTGAGCTCAGGCTTGAGGATCAAACAATCTACTCTGCTGTCTGGGAAAGGTTTTCATTTGATAATTCCCGGGGAATGAACTCCCATGTTGATTATCCGGCGATGATAGCCACAGGCAGAAGAATTCAAAAAAGTTTTCTCGAACCAGGCAACCCTTTGAAAATTTATAATAACGTACTGAATAATGGCCTTCTGAATTTTTCGGATCAGAATATCCGCAATGCTCAATACATTGTAAAGGATATTGCCGGGAACCAGAGCGTCCTAAATTTCAAAATAAAATTCAGTCCCGGAGCTGCAAAACCATCAAAAGCAATTGAAGGAAGGAAATTAAAATTCGATCAGGTTAACGACTTCGATACTATTGGCCTGAAACTTAACATACCGCTAAAAACACTGTACAGTGATCTTAATTTTGTGTATAAAACCACTGCCAGACCTTCCGGCGCTTATTCTCCGATTCATCATATACATAACCGCCTGATACCTCTAAACGGTCCGCTTACATTAGCGATAAAAGCCGATGATAATCTCCCTGCAGAATTGCAAAGCAAGGCTCTAATCGTTAACCATCTCAAAAAAACACAGGGAGGCATATTTGAAAATGGTTATGTAAGAACAGAGATTCGCAATTTCGATAGCTTTTACATTGTGACTGATACCCTGGCACCACGGATTGTCCCGGTAAACGTAAGTAATGGAGCATCAATGGTTAATATTCCAAGGATCATGTTCCGTATTTCTGATAATCTATCAGGGATAAAAACCTTCAATGCAATGATTAACGGACAATGGGTTCTGATGGAATACGAGCCTAAAACAGGGTCCTTATGGCATCGTTTTGACGAATTAACAGCTAAGGGCAAAAACGATTTTGTATTGACAGTAAGTGATATGAAAGATAACTTGAGTACCTACAGGACTGTTTTTTACCGGTAGACAGAATTATTCATTTCAGATAATTTATTTTGCTAATTTTAGCCCCATAAATCCGTTAAAAAATGATTGAGCTTACTGAGGGGCAAAAAGCTCCTGATTTTAAGGCAAAAGACCAAAATGGAAAAAGCATCAGCCTGAGTGATTTTTCAGGAAAAGATGTAATACTGTATTTTTATCCTAAAGATGATACTCCTGGTTGCACTGCCGAAGCATGCAGCTTCAGGGATAATTACCAATCCCTGTTAAAAGAAGGTTTCGAAGTTTTAGGCGTAAGCACCGATGATGAAAAGTCGCACCAAAAGTTCATTACCAAATACAGCCTGCCTTTCTCACTGATTGCCGATACCGATAAGAAAATCGTTGAAGCTTATGGTGTTTGGGTTGAAAAGAATATGTACGGTAAAAAATACATGGGGGTAGCAAGAAAAACATTCATTATTGACAAGAACGGACTGATTAAAAAGATCATTGATAAAGTTGATACTAAAAACTCTTCCGGACAGGTTTTGGATTCAATTAAATAAAATCGGTTTATCCAGCTTAAATATTCTCAAAATCAAATAATTTCAACATAATCCCCTCCCTTTCAAAGAACATGGCTATTTTAGCAAGGCCATTAAGCACAAATTATGACTCCAGATATTGATAAATTAACAAAAATTGCCTCACAGGTTCGACGTGATATTTTAAGAATGGTTCACGCCTGCCAATCCGGTCATCCGGGCGGTTCATTAGGCTGTACTGATTATTTAGTAGCTCTTTACTTTCATACCCTAAAACACAATACCAAATTTGATATGGATGGATCTGGTGAAGATCTGTTCTTTCTTTCAAACGGACATATTTCACCGGTATGGTACAGTGTTCTGGCACGTTCCGGATATTTTGAGGTATCTGAGCTGGCAACTTTCAGAAAGATCAATACGAGACTTCAGGGGCATCCTACAACCCATGAAAATTTACCGGGAATAAGGGTTGCATCAGGTTCTTTAGGTCAGGGCATGTCGGTGGCGATTGGTGCTGCTATCGCTAAAAAGTTAAACGATGATAACAGACTTGTATTTTCATTACATGGTGATGGAGAACTTCAGGAAGGTCAAACCTGGGAAGCAGCGATGTATGCAAGTCATAATAAAATTGACAACCTGATATCTACTATTGATGTTAACGGACAGCAAATTGACGGCCCAACCGATGTCATTTTATCTTTAGGTAATCTAAGAGCAAAATGGGAATCTTTTGGATGGGAAGTACTTGAAATGAGTGGAAACGATATGGCTGATGTGGTTCGTGTTCTTGAACTTGCGATCAGCAAAACATTTAAAGGGAAGCCAATCATGATCCTGATGCAAACAATGATGGGCAATGGTGTAGACTTTATGATGCATACCCATAAATGGCATGGCTCTGCTCCTAATGACGATCAGCTGGCACTTGCTCTGGGTCAACTGGAAGAAACTCTTGGAGATTATTAAGGATTTCTAAAGGTAATCCGCATTCAAAAACACACTTAAAAAATTTAGCCTGTATAATTTCAGGCCCATTGTTTTGTTATATGAAGAAATACACATACACCGAGAAAAAAGATACCCGTTCAGGTTTTGGAGCAGGTTTGCTGGAAGTTGGACAAAAGAACGATAAAGTAGTCGCTTTATGCGCTGATTTGATCGGCTCATTAAAAATGGATGCTTTTATCAAGGAATTTCCTGAACGCTTTTTTCAGATTGGAATTGCAGAGGCAAATATGATGGGAATTGCTGCTGGTTTAACAATCGGTGGTAAAATTCCATATACTGGCACTTTTGCTAACTTCTCAACAGGTCGCGTGTACGATCAGATCAGACAGTCTATCGCCTATTCAGACAAGAATGTAAAAATTTGTGCTTCACATGCCGGACTTACACTCGGTGAAGATGGTGCAACGCATCAGATTCTGGAAGATATAGGAATGATGAAAATGCTCCCGGGCATGGTGGTAATCAATCCTTGCGATTATAACCAGACAAAAGCTGCAACTATTGCCATTGCCGATCATCATGGTCCGGTTTATTTAAGATTTGGAAGACCCGCAGTACCCGTTTTTACAGATCCGGATCAAAAATTTGAGATAGGTAAAGCATGGATGGTAAATGAAGGAACTGACGTTAGTATTTTTGCCACCGGACATATGGTATGGAAGGCAATTGAGGCTGGTGAAAAGCTCGCAGAAGCAGGAATCAGCGCTGAAATAATTAATATTCATACCATTAAACCTTTGGATGAAGCAGCAGTCTTAAAATCAGTTGCCAAGACCGGATGTGTTGTTACTGCTGAAGAGCATAACCGCTACGGTGGTTTAGGTGACAGTATTGCACAGGTGCTGACCAGAAACAATCCTGTTCCGCAGGAATATGTTGCGGTTAATGATAGTTTCGGGGAAAGCGGCACTCCTGATCAACTGATGAAAAAATACGGTTTGGATACCGAGGATATTATCAATGCGGTAAACAGGGTAATTAAACGCAAATAACTGCCTTGAAGCCCGGAATCCAAACCAAAAACAAAAATATGCAGGTAGAGGATTCCGAAATCTTAGAAAAATTTTCAAGGGAAAACACCCGCCATGAGGGCTTCAATCTGCTGCTGAACAAATATCAGCAGAAAATATACTGGCATATCCGCAGACTGGTCATTGACCATGATGATACTGATGACCTGGTTCAGGATGTATTTATTAAGGTCTGGAAGAACCTGAGAAACTTCAGAAGTGATTCACAATTATTTACCTGGATCTATCGTATAGCCACAAATGAAAGTATCACCTTTCTGAACCGCAAAAAATTAAGGAACAGCGTATCTTTGGATGATTCAAACGGTCTGGATCTTGCTGAAACACTCGCTGATAGTCCGTATTTTGATGGTGATAAAGCCCAAATGAAGCTTCAAAAAGCTTTATTGACACTGCCCGAAAAACAAAGGCTGGTGTTTAACATGAAATATTTTGATGATTTGAAATACGAAGAGATCTCTGAAATTCTGGGTACCAGTGTCGGTGCCCTAAAGGCATCTTTTCATATTGCAGTTAAGAAAATAGAACAGATATTATTAAATTCAGATTAAACCTTTCTATCCCGGGTGTATCAAAGGAATATGAAAACAGAGAATTCAGATAAGGATTGGTTAAAAGAGGTTCCAACTCTTGCTAAAATTAGCAGAGAGAACCCCTTTACTGTGCCTTCCGCTTATTTTGAATCTTTGAATGAAAATCTGAATACCCTGGCCAAGCTTGAAAACGTCCGATTTGAAAATGAAGATGAATTTGATTTACCTGAAAATTATTTCAATCAGTTAGCAGAAAGGATTGAAGATCGAATTGCTGAGGAGGCTATTCATAACCTGGCTCCGGCCGATGGGTTTAAAGTCCCGGATGCCTATTTTAGCAGCCTCGCTGAGCGTATTAATTCAAGAATTGAACAGAAGCAAGCGCCTGCAAAGTTGAAAAATTTGTTTCCATCATGGATGCGTTATTCTGCTGCTGCGAGCATCGTATTAATGATCGGGATATTCTTTTATTTTAATTCATCCAGCTACGTTTTCAATAAGCAGTTATCAAAAGTTCCGGATCAGGATATCATCAATTACCTGCAGTTTCACAGTACAGTGAGTGACAACCAATACCTTATAGAGCATATCACAGAGGATGGTCTTCAGCAGGTATCATCTGACGTTTCGGAAGAAGATATTGAACAGTATATTAACAGTACAACATTATGAAAGGATTAGTAAAGAAAGGGGTTTTGGGTATAATAATGTGTCTGACAATGAACACAGTATTGATAGCTCAGGATCGTCGTGAGCATTATGAACGAATTGAGGCTATTAAAGTCGCCTTTATCACAAAGAAACTCGATCTGACCACAGAAGAAGCTCAGAAATTCTGGCCGGTATACAACAATTACCAAAAGGAGCTGATCGAGCTGATGCGGAAAAGAAGAGAAGACAGACAGAAAACTGATATTGCTCCGGGTGACAAGATCAACGCAGATCTCTCGTATGAGAGCAAAATGCTTGAGTTGAAAAAAAAGTATAAAAAACTCTATTTAAAGGCAATTCCTGCAGAAAAAGTACTGCTATTATATCAGGCAGAGCGGGAATTCAGAGAGCATCTGATCAAGCAGTTAAATCATCGGAGAAGGGAATAGTTTAACTTCCCCTGCATCCACTCATATCTAAATATCCCCCTCCAAAGAGGGACAGCATGATGCATAAGGAATTTGATTGAAGTGGAAAATATCATCTATAGCAGGGGAATATTTATCAAAAGATAAATTCCCTGCATCCTATCTCATGCCTGCATTTTATTTATGTATTTTTGTACATGCTTAGCCCGCGTCAGCTTTTTCTGTTAAATACTGCTCAAACATCCCCATTCCCCCGTTTACTTGAAATTGAAAGGGCCGAAGGCATGTACCTTTATGACCATTCCGGGAAAAGCTATATGGATCTTGTTTCCGGATTTGCTGTCAGTAATATTGGTCATCGTCATCCAAGAGTGGTACAGGCGATAAAAGACCAGGCCGATAAATACCTTCATCTCACAGTTTATGGGGAGTATGTGCAATCACCACAGGTCAGGTTTGCAGAAAAACTATCCTCAGTCCTGCCTGCTTCCCTCAGCTCTGTTTATTTTGTAAACTCGGGTGCAGAAGCCACTGAAGGTGCGATGAAACTGGCGAAGCGCTATACCGGCAGATCAGAAATTATAGCCTGCAGAAATTCCTACCATGGCAGTACACAGGGAGCGCTTAGCGTAATGGGGAACGAATACTATAAACAAGCCTACCGTCCACTGCTGCCAGGAATCCGATTTATTGAATTCAACAATTTACATGATCTTGAGCAAATAAACTCCGAAACTGCTGCCATTATTATCGAAACAATACAGGGAGAAGCAGGAGTTCGTGTACCTGATCCGGAATATATGTGGGCCTTACGCAAGCGATGCGATGAGACCGGCACCCTTCTTATTTTGGATGAGATCCAGACAGGGTTTGGTCGTACAGGTAAATTATTTGGTTTTGAGAACTTTAATATCAAACCCGACATCCTCCTACTGGCTAAAGGTATGGGCGGTGGAATGCCCATTGGTGCATTTATTTCGAGCATTGAGGTCATGTCTGTACTTCAAGAGAACCCAATACTCGGCCATATCACCACATTTGGCGGTCACCCGGTAAGTTGTGCCGCCGGACTTGCCAATCTGGAAGTGATATTGGAGGAAAACCTGTATGATGAAGTTGCTGATAAAGAATCATTGTTCAAAAAATACCTGCAGCATCCCGAAATAAAAGAAATACGAGGCAAAGGATTGATGCTGAGCATACAGCTAAGCACTTTTGAACAGGTAGAATATGTGAGTAATTATTGCTCCGATAAAGGCATCATCATCGATTGGTTTTTACATTGTGATACCGCAATGCGCATTGCTCCGCCACTGATCATATCTGAAGAAGAAATCAGGCTGGCCTGCACAATTATCCTGGAAGCGCTGGACTCATACCTGCCCTGAGAGACTGCAATAACCAATAGAGATACATTATCATTTTAAACCCGTACCTTTGCCGCAATATAAAATTGCCGGCATTTTTAACGGCAATGTAAAATCATTACATGTTATTCGAAGAATTAAATATTATTGAGCCAATTTTAAAGGCTTTAAAAACAGAAGGTTATACTGCCCCTACCCCTATTCAGGAACAATCTATACCAATCATTTTAGAACGCAAAGATCTTTTGGGATGTGCACAAACAGGCACAGGTAAGACTGCTGCTTTCGCAATTCCAATTATTCAAATTCTGGAAGGTGGTAAAATATATGATAAAGGTCCGAGAGCAATCAAATGCCTTATTTTAACCCCTACCCGTGAACTTGCGATACAAATTGGTGAAAGCTTTGCTGCTTATGGCCGCCATACGGGTATGAAACATGCCGTCATCTTTGGCGGGGTTTCTCAGGGCTCTCAGGTATCTGCATTAAAATCAGGGGTAGACATACTTATCGCAACTCCGGGTAGGTTATTAGACCTGATCAATCAGAAGTTTGTTCATTTACATTATCTCAAAATATTTGTACTTGATGAAGCAGACAGGATGCTGGATATGGGATTTATCCATGATGTAAAAAAGATCATCACCAAGATCCCGCAAAAACGTCAAACCCTGTTTTTCTCGGCAACCATGCCACCTGAAATTCAAAAACTGGCGAATACTATTCTTGTAGATCCTGAAAAAGTGGAGGTTACACCGCCTTCAACTACCGCTGACACAATTGATCAATCTCTCTTTTTTGTAGAAAAAGGCGACAAGAAAAAGTTACTGATCCACCTGCTCAACGATAAGAGTATCAAATCTGCCCTGATCTTTACCCGAACCAAACATGGTGCCGATAAGATCACCAAAGATCTGGTTAAAGCAGGAATAAAGACCGAAGCAATTCATGGAAATAAATCACAGAATGCGCGTCAAAAAGCATTATCCAACTTTAAAAGCGGACAAATCAAAGCCTTAATTGCAACTGATATTGCAGCCAGAGGAATTGATATTGATGAGCTTTCGCATGTGATCAATTATGAATTACCCAATGTTCCCGAAACTTATGTCCACCGCATTGGCCGTACCGGTCGTGCCGGATCGAGCGGAATCGCTTTATCATTCTGCGATGAGGATGAAATGGAATACCTGAAAGATATTCAGAAACTGATCGGCAGAGAGATACCTGTTACAGAAGATCAGCCTTATCATATGCGTGCTGCATCCTATATCTTTAGTCAATCGACCAAAAAGAAAGGCAGTTCAGGTAAAAAACCTGCTCCTGATTCAGCAAGAGGTGCAACAAGCGGAAGTCCGAGAAGGCGCTTCGGCAATAAAAGAAGATAAAAAAGCTAAAAAGGCTCCGGGTTTGATTCCGGAGCCTTTTTTTATTTTTCAGACAATGCCCTTATCATCAGATCAGCAACCAGCTTATTCCCGGCAGGATTCAAATGAACCCTGTCTGTAGTCAAAATCCCTGATTCCTTATTTTCAGGATTATTTTTAAGATTATAATCCAAAAATGCCTTTCTAAGGTCAACTAAACCACAGGAGTATTTCCGGGCTAATTCGCGAATTATATTACTGTAACGGTTCAAATCCCCATCCTGCGCATTACTAAAGTCTGTACGCTCTCCAATAGCTGCCGGGGTACAAACGATAACCCTGATTCCGGCAGCCTGTAATTTTTTAATCATCGCAGTATAAAATGCAATGAATTTATCAGGGTCTGTACCGGTCTGTGCGCTTTGTTTATGCCATACATCGTTTACACCAACATACATCACAACAACATCCGGTTTTTTACTCAGCACATCGTCTTCAAACCTGAGAAAAAGATCATAGACCTTATTCCCTCCAATACCGGCACCAATCAGTTCATATTCAGGATTTGTTTTCCCGTGTAAAGCTTCCTGCATCAGGGTAATATATCCCCCGGGATTAACACCCGCCCGGGTAATCGAATCACCAAAAAAAATGACTTTAACAGGCTTTTGAATTTGCATAGAACACATTAAAATAATTAAGGTGAACGAGAGTAGTACTTTTTTCATGTTTCTTTTTACGATTAACAAAATTTAAAAAAATCAATATTGAAAATATTTTTATCTGATCAACAATGTAATTCTGAATTGTTATAAGGAAAATTAACAATTAACAAATTTCCCATTCCCTATTTCCAATTTCCTATTCTCAACCCGATAGCTATCGGGTCTCAACTCATTTTAGATCTCTTAATCAAATACGAATGCAAAACCTGATAAAACCCATCATGAATATCCGCATCAATCAGATCAATCTTATATTGCGCACACTTTAGTTTCAGTTCCTTATGATAAGTACCAAAAGCCTCTATATATGCTTCCTTAACATTATTGGGATGTACTTTTAGCTCTTCTCCGTTTTCAATATCTATAAAATGGTAAGGGCGATTGTCAAAATTAAAGTCCATCTCCATTTTATGATCCAGAACGTTGAATATAATTACTTCATGTTTATTGTGTTTGAGATGCTGCAAAGCTGAAAATATCTCAGACAAACCTTCTTCAGACTCGCCCACGAGCATATCACTAAAAATAATGACCAGCGAACGCTTATGAATAAGTTCTGCAATCTGATGCAATGCAGAAGCCACAGCCGTACGACTGCCCCTGTCCTTTCTGTTCATTAAACCCTCAAGCTCTGAGAATAAGTATTTCTGATGTACTGCGGTGGATTTAGCTGCTGTCGACAGTTCCAGTTTATCAGAGAATAAACTCAGACCAAAGGCATCCCTTTGCTTCTTAAACAGATACATTAAAGATGCTGCCGAATAAACAGAAAACAACAATTTATTAAAATCCTTTTCGGGATAGTACATAGATGATGAAACATCCAGCACAAGTTGACAACGCAGATTAGTTTCCTCCTCAAAGCGCTTTACAAATAACTTATCTGTCCGGCCAAAGAGTTTCCAGTCTACATTTTTAACCGAATCACCTGTATTGTAAAGCCGGTGTTCAGCAAATTCAACAGAAAACCCATGAAATGGGCTTTTATGGAGACCGGTTATAAAACCTTCAACCACCTGCCTTGAAAGCAGTTCGAGGTTTCCAAAATCCTGAAGATCTTTATAATTTGTAAGATTGGGTTCCATATACTAAAATAGCATATAAATTCAATCTCCAGATAGAAAAAGTATCATTCTTCAATTTACCTTAAACCTCAGGCTATCCGAAAATGGCTCATTTTTCATATCTTTGTAAAATATGCCTAACCAGCATATCTCCCAAAATCAAAATCATTTAGCCCAGAACATTCAAAGATGAATATTAAGTTATCTTATATCCCTATTTTAAGCTTACTGCTTTTTTCCACCTCCATACACGCCCAATTAAAAGAACTGAACTTTAAGGAAGTTTTTGTCAATCCGCCAAAGGATTTACTCAATCCTATGCCAAGCTACCGCGGCTGGACGGATGATTCCCATTATATTGAATATCGTGTTGAAGGTCAGCAAACCAAGCCTTACACCGTTGATGTTCGCAGCGGAGAAGCTGTTCCATCGGCTCCCGCACAGGTTAATATTGCTTCGGTTTCTATAAAAAACAAAGATGTTTTTTATAAAAGTGCAGCCGGTGTTGAAAAACAATTAACAAAGGATACCCTTCTTGAGAAAAATCCAAGCCTTTCGCCCGATGGAACTCAGGTAGCCTTTACCCGGAACAATGATCTTTATTCAATCGATATAAATACCAATATTGAAACCCGTTATACAACTGATGGTTCTGATGTGATCTATAACGGATGGGCATCATGGGTATATTTTGAGGAGATTCTCGGCAGAGCAAGCCGTTATAAAGCCTTCTGGTGGAGTCCCGACAGCAAAAAAATTGCTTTTATGCGTTTTGACGACTCAAAAGTTCCTGTTTTTCCGATCTACAACTCCAAAGGACAGCATGGTTTTCTTGAAAATACAAGATATCCAAAGCCTGGTGACAAAAATCCGGAAGTTAAAACAGGCATTGTCACAGCCGGTAGCAAAGGAATTGTCTGGACAGATTTTGACCCAAAAATGGATCAGTATTTTGGCACTCCATTCTGGATGGCAGATAGTAAATCCCTCTGGATGCAATGGATGAACCGCGACCAGAATAACCTGATCATTTATAGCGTTAACCCTCAAAGCGGAAGCAAAAGCATCATTTACGAGGAAAAACAAAATACCTGGGTCGACTGGTTTGAAAACATGTATTTTTTTAAGAACGGACAGGGTTTTATCTTAAAAAGCGATAAAAGCGGCTGGGGGCATTTCTATTACTATGGTCTCGAAGGGAACCTCAAAAAGCAATTAACTTCTGGTACCTGGCGCGTGACTGAGCTGCTGATGGTCGACGAGAGAGCCCAGGAGATCTATTTCACAGCAAGACAGGAAAACTCAACCCGTAACGACCTCTACCGTGTTGGCTTGAAAGGAACTGAAGAACCTCAAAGGCTAACATTTGGAAATTACGATCATCAGATCAGCCTCGCCCCGGATGGAAAACACTTCATCACAACTTATTCGAACTTGACTACTCCTCCTAAATCTGCCTTGATGGATACAAAAGGTAATGTTATCAGGGAGCTGGCAGATGCTAAAGGTTTAGCATACGATTCCTTCAAAATGCCAAAAACCGAACTCTCTTATTATCAAACCCGCGACGGACTCGAACTGCCTATGACGGTTATTTTACCACTTAACTTCGATCCGGCAAAAAAATACCCGGTATGGATTTCAGTCTACGGTGGCCCTGATGCTGGAAGGGTTTTCGACAAATGGAGCAATCCCCTGGGGCAGACCTACTGGTGGGCTAAGGAAGGAGTGATACAGGTAGCCATTGATAACCGCAGTTCAGGGCATTTGGGCAAGACCGGTATGGATTTCATTTACCGTAAAATGGGTAAATATGAAATTGAAGATTACATGGATGCCGCCATTCTGCTTAAATCAAAACCTTATGTAGACGGCAACAAAATTGGAATTACTGGCGGAAGCTTTGGCGGATACATGACAGCAATGGCTTTAACCTATGGAGCTGATGTATTTACCCATGGTATTGCCAATTATTCAGTAAGCGACTGGGGTTTATATGATACCCATTATGCCGAGCGTTTTATGGGAACCCCACAAAATAATCCGGAGGGATACAAGATAACTTCAGTCCTGACCTATGCTGATAAGCTTAAAGGAAGTCTGCGCATTGTCCATGGCACCATGGATGACAATGTTCACATGCAAAACAGTATTCAACTCATTGACAGATTGCAGGATTTGAATAAGCATTTCGAATTTATGCTTTACCCTGGTGAACGCCATGGCTGGGGAGGCTCAAAAGCAAGGCATAGCACACAGGAGAATGTGAGGTATATTTATCAGAATATGTTGCAAAAAGCGGTACCCGGGGAGTTTTTGGAGTATTGGAAATGATGAGTTGGGTAAAAGTCAGGAACTTAACCGATTCCAGCGAAGGCTGGAATCTTCCTACTAACTCCCTCCCAATTTGTCATTCCCACGAAAGTGGGAACCTCCTAAGCTTCAAATAATCACATTGCATGAATGGGACATATATGAGAATTCAAGTAATTTCAACCACTTGCTCGAGTTTATATGCCATTGAACAGGAGTCTTTCTTTTGAAAATCAACCATAATATTTCACACAGAAATCATTCAAGCTAAATCATTCTCACAAAAAAGCCCTTCAGAAAATCCTGAAGGGCTTTTTAACCATGATTTATGAGGAAATTAAAGTTGCTTAATTAATTTGTCAGCCAGAACCGATTTTGGCACTGCACCAATCTGCTTGTCAACAATTTCACCCCCTTTAAAATATAATAAAGCCGGGATATTCCGGATTCCGAATTTCATTGAAATACCAGGATTATTATCGACGTTTACTTTTCCGATAATCGCCTTTCCTTCATACTCTTTTGCCAGTTCTTCAACAACAGGGCCTACCATACGGCAAGGACCACACCATTCTGCCCAAAAATCAACCAATACAGGTTTATCAGACTTAAGGACTAATTCATCGAAGTTTGCATCTGTTAATTCTAATGCCATAATAATGAGATTTACTGTTTATAATTCAAAGATAGTATTCAATATTCCTGCCACAAATTACTGCTGCTAATGTGACATTAATTCAACTTATACCGAACGCCAAGCAATTTAGAAATATCTTCCAGAAATTCATTGCTCGGATTTATTTTTACTGATTTTGACGGCATCTCGAGTGTCGTTTCTCCTTCAAAATCCATGATCATGAATTTCAGCTGACAATTGCGCTGTGGATTCTGCTCGGTATTTTGTTTCACAATCTCATCCATCTTTGTCATAAATGTCTCAGACAGTTCAGTCAGAGGCAATTGAATGGTCAGACATTTTGACATTTTATCACGCAACTCTGATAGCAGGACGATGCTGTTTACCTTAAATTCCCAGTTATCTTTTTGCTTAAAACGCTCCATAACAGTACCTCGAACCTGTAAAAATAAGCCAACAACCAGGTATTGCTTTAATTTGATATAATCTTCCCCAAACAAGGCAATTTCGAAGGTCTCGCCATAATCTTCAAGCATAAAAGAGCCGAAAGGCTTACCGGTTTTGGTTGTACCATGCCTGCAGGCAGATACCAAACCACCGATAACCAGATCCCGGTTACTGATTTTCTTAAACTCCTCCTGATCCTCTGGCAGTGCTTCAGTACTCTTCATTCTGTTAATCAGGCTCAGATGTTTTACTTGATGTGAGCAGAAATTCTCTAATTCAAACTTATAATTATCAAGTGGATGCCCGGTCAGATAAATTCCGATAGATTCCTTTTCATATTTGAGCTTCTCAATCAAGCCCCATTCTTCACATTCAGGAAGTTGAGGTTCGGTAATTTCGGCATCGTTAGTGCCTCCAAACAAAGAGGCCTGCGATGAATTTAAATTATTCTGAAAATCATTCGTGTATTTTACCAAACGCTCAATTCCATTGTAAAAACCACCATCGGGTTTAAAGAAAAACTGAGCACGATTAAAGCCAAAGCAATCGAATGCACCACCATAAACAAGGTTTTCGTATACTTTCTTACTCACTGCACGTGAATTAGTCCGGCGTGCAAAATCATAAACACTGGTATACAATCCGTTTGCCTCCCGCTCTTCAACAATACTTTCAACAGCCTTCTCCCCTACGCCTTTCATTCCCGACATGCCAAAACGAACTTCACCATTTTTATTGACCGTAAAACTCAGTTCAGATTCATTGATATCAGGCCCCAATACAGGGATTCCCATTTGTTTACACTCCTCCATGAAGAAGGAGATCTTTTCAATGTTATTCTGATTGTTCAAAACCGCAGCCATGTATTCTGCCGGGTAATTAGCCTTCAGATAAGCCGTTTGATAGGCTACAAAAGCATAGCAGGTGGAATGCGATTTATTGAAGGCATATTGTGCAAAGGCCTCCCAATCGGTCCATACCTTCTCGGCAACTTTAAGGTCATGCCCATTTGTACCACAGCCCTCCATAAACTGGGCTTTCATTTTATTCAGAACCTCGATCTGCTTCTTGCCCATCGCCTTACGCAGTACATCCGCATCACCCTTGCTGAAACCCGCCAATTTTTGCGACAACAGCATCACCTGCTCCTGGTATACCGTAATACCATAGGTTTCTTCCAGATGCTCCTGCATGTCCATCAGGTCATAACTCACGGCTTCACGACCATGTTTACGGGAAATGAATTTGGGGATGTATTCAATTGGCCCAGGACGATAAAGCGCATTCATCGCGATCAGATCCTCAAACTTATCCGGCTTCAGATCACGCAGGTACATTTTCATACCGTCGCTCTCAAACTGGAAAGTTCCGTTCGTATCGCCACGCTGATAAAGCTCAAAAGTCTTCTGATCTTCAAGTGAAATATAATCAATGTCGATGTCGACATTATGATTTTGTTTAATCAAACGCAGGGCATCCTTAATGATGGTCAGGGTTTTAAGTCCCAGAAAATCCATCTTAATGACCCCCGCATCTTCAATTACCCGCCCGTCAAACTGGGTGACCAGCAAGTCAGATTCCTTGGAAGTTGCGACCGGAATAATATCCGTAAGATCGTATGGCGCAATGATGATACCCGCAGCATGAACACCCACGTTCCTTACTGAGCCTTCCAGAATCATTGCCTCTTTCAAAACATCCGCCTGCAAAGATTTACCATCTTCCAGGATCTTCCTCAGGGTTTTAATATTCTCAAAATCCTCAGGATTCTGTTCTTTTTTAACCGTATCAATCGGAGCTGTCATTACCTGTACAAGGTTGGTTCCCGGTCTGTCGGGGACCAGCTTAGCCAGCATATTCGACTCGGCCAGAGGCAGATCAAGTACCCGGGCAACATCCTTAATGCTCGATTTAGCGGCCATAGAGCCATAGGTAATGATCTGGGCTACCTGATTCTTACCGTATTTATCAACCACATAGTCAATTACCTTCTGCCGACCTGCATCATCAAAGTCCGTATCAATATCGGGCATTGACTTACGGTCGGGATTCAGGAAACGCTCAAACAGCAGATTGTATTTAATTGGATCGATATTGGTGATCCCGATACAATAGGCCACTACAGAACCGGCGGCAGAACCACGGCCCGGACCAATAAACACACCCAAATCGCGCCCGGCTCGGATAAAATCAGCAACAATCAGGAAATACCCCGCAAAGCCCATCGTACGGATCGTAAAGAGCTCGAAATTGAGGCGTTCTTCGACTTCCGGACTAATATCTACATAACGATCTTTAGCACCTTTAAAGGTCAGGTCTTTGAGGTATTCCCACTGATTCATGTTCTCAGCTTCCGGACCCTGATGGATCTTAAACTCATCGGGAATCGGAAAATTCGGAAGCATGATATCCCGCTTCAGTTGCAGAATATCAACCTTATCTACGATTTCATTTGTATTGTCGAGCGATTCAGGTAGGTCATGAAAAACCTTTCCCATTTCTTCCTGACTCTTGAAGAAGAACTGATCATTCGGGAATCCAAATCTAAAACCCTTCCCGCTTTCTTCATCCGTAGCGATCGGCGTACTTTTCATATCGCCGGTATTCACGCATAAAAGAATATCATGTGCATTTGCATCCTCCTGATCCACATAATGCGAATCGTTAGAGCAGATCACCTTAACATTGTACTTCTTTGCAAATCTGAGCAGAACAGCATTAACCGTTTCCTGCTCGGGGATATTATGGCGCTGAAGTTCAATGTAATAATCCTCACCAAAGAGATCCAGCCACCATTTGAACTCTATTTCTGCCTCTTCTTCCCCCTTTTTCAGAATAGTCTGAGGTACGGATGCACCCAGACAACAGGTTGTCGCAATCAACCCTTTATGATGCTTGAGAATAAGCTCCTTATCGATACGGGGCCATTTGCTGTACAAGCCTTCGATATAACCCAGAGAACATAGTTTGACAAGATTTTTATAGCCCTCAGCATTTTTAGCAAGTAACAGCTGATGAAAACGCTGATCACGTTTTTCTTTCGTAAACTGCTTGACATGCCGGTCCTCTACAACATAAAACTCACAACCCACGATCGGTTTTACCCCATGTTTACCGGCTTCAGCGACAAATTTGAACACCCCGAACATGTTCCCATGATCGGTGATTGCCATGGCTTTCATGCCATCGGCTTTTGCCTTTTTGAAAAGCCGCGAAATATCTGCCGCACCATCCAGTAGTGAAAATTGTGTATGTACGTGCAGGTGCGAAAAATCAGGCATAAAGATAATTTTGGGATGAATTCAAATTTACGAATCTTTTGGGGTGGGAAAAAGGGTGTTGAAAAGTATAAAGGATGTTAATGCTTAAGATGACATTTTTGGATTTTCATGATAGTAAAATATGAATGAATTAGCCACTCCTCAAACCTGCCTAGCCTCCCTCTATAGCCCTATCGTGTACCCATAAATATTAATTGGATATTTGCATTTATGATACGAGTAGATTATTCGGGTTATTTTGGGGACAAGCGCATAGAATCTCGTGGTAGTTTGCTTCATCAACGTTTGTTTAGTAGCAGCACCCGGAG
>NZ_DASWXT010000024.1:0-23998 GCF_036405355.1 Daejeonella sp. | reverse complement strand
TAAACTGATGAACCCGGAGGTATGCTTTTAGTTAGCCAAACATTCCCACCGATTATACTATCATGACCAATAACGGTTTCACCTCCTAATATAGTTGCACCCGAGTAAACTACCACCCGGTCTTCAATTGTTGGATGTCTTTTCGTATTGGCCATACTTTTATGGACACTCAATGCGCCAAGGGTTACGCCCTGATACATTTTTACATGTTTTCCAATTTTACAGGTTTCTCCAATAACAATACCTGTTCCATGGTCAATATGGAAGTATTCACCAATTTGTGCAGCAGGATGAATGTCAATCCCTGTTTTTGAATGGGCATACTCAGTGAATATTCTCGGCAATAAGGGTATGCCCAGACTGTACAGGGCATGTGCCAGTCTGTAGAAGGAGATAGCATAAAAGCCGGGATATGCCCGGATTACCTCAAACTCACTTTTGGCTGCCGGATCTCCATCAAAAATAGCTTTAATATCGGTGTTTAATACGCGGAATAATTCCGGTACCTGCGCAAAAAAGTCTTTGGCCAGCTTGGAGTTATCGCAGTGAACACAGGCCTTTGTGGCTTCCATCATATGACATAGTTCTTTCTCCAGCCTATGAAATTCCTGTTTTAATTCATCAACTGAGCTTAGCGTTCGTTTTGATTGCTCAGGATAGAGCAGCCTGAAAAGTTCCACAGCCCATCTTGAAATCTCCTTGTTTGAAGGAACGGCATCTGCATCTTGTTGTTTTTTGAATATATGATTGAAAAAATCCTCGTTCATCTTTGTTTTAAAGCCTGTATTGTTCGATCGTTTATAATGCAAGTTTAACTAAAAGATTGTTGCCGGTTTGTAAAAAACACAGCACATTTTATTTCTTAGATACTGCTATCAATTTCAATATCATATTTGTCTAAAAGTCCTGAAATTTCCAAGATTGAAAATTTCGCTTTTCTGATCATGTTGTTTTCCGGATCGATAGAATAATTGAAGGAAGTCCGAAAATCTGCTTTTTCAAGAATCGTATTCTCAAATATAGCTCCGGCCAAATCGCAATTTTGGAAAACAGAGCCTGTAAGATCACATTCAGTAAAATCTGCCTCTTTCAGGGTAGAGTTTTTAAAATTTGTTTTTTTGATCTTTGTCCTGTAAAAAGAAGAATGGCTTAACTGACAATCCTCAAATGAAAATGCGAGACCAAATTCATTGCAATTTTCAAAATGGAGTCCTAACATTTTACATTCTTTAAAAATTATATCCCGAAATGCAGTCTTTTCCAGTTTGACCATACTCAAATTACAAGCGATAAATTCAACCTCAGTAAATTTTATCTCAGAGAGGTTAATATTTGAAAAGTCGCATTGCCTGAACACACAATTTTCATACTCTCCCTGTTCGAAGGGGACCTCATTGAATTTGACTCTTTCAAATGTTTTATCAACGATATAATTCATTATTATACGCTTATGTCTTCACATTAACGTGTTAACTGGTGTAAACTGAAGACCTCAGCAGGACTGCTGACACCCTCGGCATTTAATACCTCAAGTATCTTTTTAAACGGTTCAGAATTACCAGCAATATTCGAAAAATAGACAATAGATGTTTTTTGTGAAGGAATGTTAATTGAGTAAGTGCTGAAACCGCAGGTGCTGCCTGAGTGGAATAGTGCAGGAATACCTTTATCAAAGTAAAACCAGCCTGGGCCATAAAAACTGCCCGTTACTTCTTTTATTGAAATATTAAGTCGTGATAATACAGAAGGCATATTGACAAGGCTGTTATTCCAAATTCCATGAGTCCATTTTTTATAATCGTTTAATGAGCAATAAACACCTCCATCACCTTTGATTGCGCTGGTAGAACTCTGGTCATTTGCATAAAGCTTTTTGTCTTTATCCCGGGCAAAACCCATCGAACGATTAGGTATTTGTACTTCAGACTCATAAATCAGAGAGTTTTTCATTTTAAGGGGCTTGAAAACTCTTTCTTTCATGAATTCAGGAAAGGATTGGCCTGATACACGCTCGACGATGAGGGCTAGCAAAGCATATGCAGAATTGCTGTACCTGAACTCAGTACCCGGACTGAAATAAGTTTTATGCTGTGCTTTTAAGATGTTTAATACATCAATATCTAATAGCTGTTTGCTGCTATTACTATCCATAATTTCTTCATAATCAAGTATTCCTGATGTATGGGTAATTAAATGCCTTAAAAGAATTGCATGGCTTAATCTCACAGGCAATTCTGGAAAGAATTTGGAAATAGGGTCATCGAACGAAAGTTTCTGATCCTTTTCCAGCAAGAGTATGCACATCGCAGTAAATTGTTTGGAAACGGAAGCGAGCCTGAAATTGGTTTTTGAATCAATACTTTTTTTACGATCAGTATCTGCCAAACCAAAACCCTTATTATAAATTGTCTTCCCGTTGGTTTCAATATACAATGCAATTCCGGGTTCACCTGGCTGAATACTGTTATTGATTACCGAATCCAGACGTTTTTCCAGTTGTGCAAATGCAGAATGACTGATCATAAGGAAGCAGATCGCTGCCAGGTATTTCATATTATGCTTGATTATATCTCCCGACAATTTAAATAAATAATTCAGAAGGATGAATGTCTGTGAAAATTTGATGATGAATTTTCAGGGCTGGATCAATTTGAGTAATTTTTCCAGGTCTTCAGGAGTATCTATAGCCTGGCTTTCCTGATCGGTGATGGCCGCATGAATCCTGTATCCGTTTTCTATCCATCGTAGCTGTTCCAGAGCTTCGGCAGTTTCGAGTGCTGATAAAGGTAGTTTAGTGAGATCCTTTAAGGTCTCAGTTCTGAATCCGTAAATTCCAATGTGTTTAAAAAAGGTATAATGCTCTATCCAGGTCTCTCTTACCTTACCTCTTAAAAATGGAATCGCAGTTCTACTAAAAAGTACGGCCTCATTGTTTTTATTGAGGATTACTTTGGGAGTATTCTCATTAAAAAGTTCCTCGTTTGTGCTGATTTTCTTAACCAGTGTTGCAATAGATGTCTGTGGATCTTTAAAGCATTTACATAAAAGATCGATTTGATTTGGATCAATCATGGGCTCATCACCCTGAATGTTAATGAGTATATCAAATTCATGGGAATTATTTGCAACTTCGGCACAGCGGTCGGTACCACTCTGGTGTTTATTGGAGGTCATCGCAACATGTCCCCCGAATAAACTTACATGATCTGCAATTCGCTGATCATCAGTGGCTACAATTACTTTGCTAAGTAAAGATGATTTTAAACATTGTCCATAGACACGCTCTATCATAGTTTTACCTGCAATATCGATCAATGGCTTTCCGGGAAAGCGGCTGGATTCGTAACGGGCTGGGATGACTCCGAGTATCCTCATTGGACAAAATATTATTTGCTACGAATTAAAATAACCCGTTTATTTCCCTCTCAATGCTGTTGATAACAAAGCCAAGATCCTCAGGTTTATTGGCGAAATCGAGTTTGTCCTTGTCCAGAATCAGTAATTTACCCTGAGTATAGGAGTCGATCCACTTTTTATATTTCTCATTTAATTTTGAGAGATAATCAAGCCTGATCCCTGCTTCATATTCCCTGCCTCTTCGCTGAATATTATTGACCAGTGTAGGTACTGATGCTCTCAGATAAATCAGCAGGTCCGGTGGTTTTATGAAAGATGTGATATTATCAAATATCGCCCGGTAGTTTTCATAATCCCGGGATGTCATTAAACCCATATCATGCAGGTTTTCTGCAAAAATATAAGCATCTTCATAAATTGTACGATCCTGGATGATGTTACGGTTTTCGGTCTGAAGTTCCAGGATTTGCTGAAAACGACTATTCAAAAAATAGATCTGGAGGTTAAAGCTCCAGCGTTTCATATCACTGTAAAAATCTTCCAGATAGGGGTTATTCTCAACAGCTTCGAACTGCGCTTCATAACTCAAATGTTTGGCAAGTAATTCTGTCAGAGTAGTTTTACCTGCTCCGATATTTCCAACGATAGCTATGTGCATGATAATTATGGTAAGTGCAAAGCGATGGCCGCAAAGCGTGTCTTAAAATACAAATTGTTTTTTTTTAATCAAGCTAAATTTAGAAACTTTTAAATCCAATGATCTGGCGCACCTCTCTGATTGTTTTAGAAGCACTTTCGCGGGCTTTTATTGCTCCAAAACGGGCAACCTCTCTTAAATAGGTCTCGTCACGGGCAATTTCATTGATTTTTTCACGGATTGGTGCTGTAGAAAGAATTATATCCTCAGCTAGCTGTTTCTTAAAATCACCATACCGTATTGCACACTGATTGTACAGGGAATCAAAATGATCAAAAGTATCGGCAGAAGAAACGATTTTCATCAGGTCGAAGAGGTTTTGAATAGCCTCTGGTTTTTGCTGATTTTCTTCGGTCGGTCCCCCATCACTAACAGCCCGCATAACTTTTTTACGAATTACTTCAGGTTCATCCGATAAATAAACAGCATTGCCTTCTCCTTCAGATTTGCCCATTTTTCCCTTACCATCAAGCCCCGGAACTTTAACGAGTTTCTCAGTAAAATTAAATGCAAAAGGTTCAGGGAAATACTCTGTTTTATATAATCTGTTGAAACGATTTCCGAAAGTCCTTGACATTTCCAGGTGCTGTTCCTGGTCCTTTCCTACAGGAACCTTGGTCGCTTTATGGATTAAAATATCTGCAGCCATGAGTACCGGGTAGGTCAGTAATCCTGCATTGACGTTATCGGGATGAGCGCGCACTTTATCTTTAAATGAGGTACTTCTTTCGAGCTCGCCCAAATAGGCATTCATATTCAGATAAAGATATAACTCTGTAATTTCAGGAACATCTGATTGAACATAAATGGTTGCTTTTTCAGGATCAATTCCAGCAGCAAGGTACTCTACAAGTACCTGCCTCACGTTACCATGCAAATCTTCCGGGGTAGGATGGGTTGTGAGAGAATGATAATCAGCTATAAAAAAATAGCAATTATATTCATTCTGCATCTGAACAAAGTTCTTTACAGCGCCATAGAAATTCCCTAAATGCAGTTTACCGGTACTGCGGATACCACTTACAACAGTTTCCATAAGCCGCGAAATTAAGGATTTTTTCTGAACTAAGGCTGAGGAGGTTCAAAACCAGATCCGTTCTGAAAACATCAATGTAATTTTCTATTTTTGAGAGAATGAAAAGGCTGTTTAAAAGTATTCATCTATATTATTTTCAGATTTCTCTTGCACTGATTTTTTCTACTCTTTATCCGGCAATATTCTTTTTTTCGCGCAAGCCGGCGAAGTTTCATGCAATGAACAGATTGAGATGGTATTTTAGTTATCTCAGTTCATTATTTTCCGGATTTATATTCCGTTATACATTTGAAGAAAAAATTGACTGGTCAAAAAATTACATTATCTGTGCTAATCATACCTCAAATCTTGATATAACAGCCATGATTCTTCTTGCCAAACGAAATTATGTATTTATGGGCAAGGAGGAGCTGCTTAAGAACTTTATAACAGGGATTTATTTCCGGACAATTGATATCCCATTGAAGCGGGATAGCATGATGTCGGCATTCAGAGCTTTTAAAAAGGCTGGTGAAAACCTAAAGGAAGGAAAACATCTGGTGATTTTTCCGGAAGGAATGATCAGTGAATCTTATCCTCCTGTGTTACAGCCTTTCAAAAATGGTCCTTTTAAACTGGCTATTGAAAATGGGGTCTCGATTTTGCCTGTTACTATACGAAATAACTGGAATTTAATGTGGGATGATGGCAAACAGCATGGAAGTACCCCGGGTATTTGCGATATTTGCGTTCATGCTCCAATCAATACAATTGAAATGGCAGAAACAGATGCTGAAGCTTTGAAGGATAGAGTTTATAACATAATAAATGATACTCTGATTATTCATGAAAATTCAAAATCATCATGAAAGAGATTGTTTAATCAATTTCTGAAAATTTATAGAAGAAATGAAAGTAGACCTGGAAATGATTGATAAGGTAGCCCATCTTGCAAGGCTTGAAGTGCAGGAGGATGAAAAGCAGGGCTTGTTAGATGACATGAATAAAATTCTGGCATTTATGGATAAACTCAATGAAGTTGATACCAAAGGGGTTGATCCTCTGGTTTATATGAGTGATGAGGTGAATGTTCTTCGTGAAGACATTGTAAAACATGAGATCAGCAGGGAGGAAGCTTTGAAAAATGCCCCAAAACAGGATGGAAAATTCTTTAGGGTAGCAAAAGTGATCAATAAACCCTAATTTCAACAAAGCTGTAACAAATGGTTTATACCGGTAGTCTAAAAAGAAAAACATGGCCAAAGATCCTCTTATTACCCTATTAGATATCGGCAGGAAATATGTAATCGGTGCAGAAACTATTCATGCCCTGAAATCAGTAAGTCTAACCATTGAAAAGGGTGAATTCGTTGCCCTTATGGGGCCTTCAGGCTCTGGTAAATCAACTTTAATGAATATTCTGGGTTGTCTTGATACACCAACCAAAGGTACCTATATATTGAACGGAAATCAGGTAAGTGAGATGAGTGATAGTGAACTTGCCGAGATAAGAAATAAGGAAATTGGTTTTGTGTTCCAAACCTTTAATTTATTACCCCGTTCATCTTCACTCGAGAATGTCGCCCTGCCTCTGGTTTATGCAGGAGTAGGTCGGGCACAACGTGAAGATCGCGCTCAAAAAACTTTGGAAAGTGTGGGTTTGGGTAACAGGGTACATCATAAACCAAATGAGCTTTCTGGTGGGCAGCGTCAGCGGGTAGCCGTTGCACGTGCACTGGTAAATAATCCTTCCATCATTCTGGCAGATGAGCCAACAGGTAATCTTGATACTAAAACCTCTGTCGAAATAATGGGTTTATTGGAAGAAATTCATTCCAAAGGAAATACAATTATACTTGTAACTCATGAGGAGGATATAGCGCAGCACGCTCACAGAATCGTTCGTATGCGTGATGGATTGATTGAAAATGACTATTTAAACCCGAATGTTAAATCGGTATCTCCACGACTGGCTGATATGAAGAATAAAGGTTCTGATTTTGAGAATATACAGTAGGCTTGGAAGTTATAAGTTATTAGACTTACCCGAATTGTTTTCAATTAATTTAATACCTCAGAAATTCTTGCAAGGATAATTCTTAATATAGCTTTCTTGTGACTAACTGGTGCTTTAACTTAGGCCAGTCAATTTTAATTGAATTCAGATGAAAATTTATACGAAAACAGGAGATGAGGGACTAACATCACTGATTGGTGGCACCCGTGTTCCTAAATATGATCTACGGATTGAGAGTTATGGTACTGTTGATGAACTTAATTCATACATAGGTATGATCAGGGATCATGATATTAATTCTGCTCATAAGGACATATTGAAGGAAATTCAGGACAGATTGTTTACAATAGGTGCATCTCTTGCTTCTGATCCTGACAAATCAAAGATGAAGATTCCCGATCTGCATATGTCAGACATTAGCTTACTGGAGAATGAGATTGATGCAATGAATGCCGTACTTCCCGAACTTAAGCATTTTATTTTACCGGGAGGAAGCCAGGCAGTTTCATTTTGCCATATTTCGAGATGCGTATGCAGAAGGGCGGAACGAATAATTGTGCACCTGAAGTCAGAAAGCTTTGTTGATGATAAGATAGTGATATATCTGAACAGACTCAGTGATTATCTGTTTGTACTCGCAAGAAAATTGTGTTTCGACATCAATGTACTTGAAAATCAATGGTTTCCACGTGTATAAATAAGATATTGGAAAATAATTGATATTCTTATTTAAATTATTATATTTTTGCAAAAATTAGTATAAATCAAATTCTAAGAAATATGTATTGGACATTAGAATTAGCGTCTCATTTGGAAGACGCACCATGGCCGGCAACTAAAGACGAGCTTATTGACTACGCAATTCGTTCAGGTGCTCCAGTAGAGGTTATAGAAAATCTTCAGGCACTGGAAGACGATGGTGAACCCTATGAAAATATCGAAGAGATTTGGCCGGATTATCCCACTAAAGATGATTTCTTCTTTAATGAAGATGAATATTAAAAAAAAGCCCTGTAATTCAGGGCTTTTTTTTTGTGCTTCATTTCAGTATAATTCCCCGAAAAAAAAACATGTTCGAATAATGGTACAGTTTTAGTGTTACAGATCTAGAATCATTCACTAAAACTTAAAACTATGGGAAATTTACTTTATCTGATTGCGGTTATATTGATCATCCTTTGGATTTTCGGCGCTTTTGTCTCTCCAGTTGGAGGGAATCTTATACACGTGCTTTTAGTAATCGCAATTGTTGCGGTATTACTTCGTGTAATCAGGGGAGGCTCTATATAATCAGTCTTTAAGCTTGTGCCTGTTCTGATATGAACGGGCGCAACTTAAAATCCCGGATTTAAATAGATCTCGGCTAACCTGATATCTTCCGGGAAAGTGATTTTAAAGTTTCTGTGTTCCCCTTCAATCAGGTTAATCTTGATTCCAGAACGTTCTGCAACTGAAGCATCATCAGTAAATTCATTTCTAAAGTCCTGTTTATAGGCTTTTTTCAAAATCTCAGAACTAAAGGTCTGTGGAGTTTGTATGAGATATATTTCTTCCCTGTCGAGAGGAATCGTATGTTTTCCGGTTTGCTGCCTTACAGAGTCCCGGCTTTTTATTGCTGCCACTGCATTCCCTGATAATTCGGCTTCCTGAAATGAACGATCAATTAGCTGGCAGCTTAAGAGTGGCCTCACAGCATCATGAATAGCGATAATAGCTTTTGATTTTATTACTTTTAATCCATTTTTAACAGAATCAAAACGATGTGTTCCTCCTTTTACAAGAAGGTGTGGGACGGAAAAATTATGCAGTACACAGAGATTTTCCCAATATTGATGGAAATCGACATTCAGTACAACAATAATTTCAGGATTGTATTCAGACTTATAGAAGGTTTCTATTGTATGCATTAAAACAGGGCGGCCTCTTAGCAGCATGAACTGTTTTGGTATTTCCGAAAGCATTCTGGAACCGGAACCTCCACCAACAATGATTGCAAAGTATTTCACAGCTCAATATATAAAAAGCCTGTCAGAATCAAAACCAGTATTAATTTGATTTTATACTACAGGGAGTGAAAAATCTTAGATGATAAGCATCGCATCGCCATAGCTGTAAAAGCGGTATTTCTCTTTCACGGCAACTTCATAAGCCTTCATTACGTTCTCATAACCTCCGAACGCAGCTACCATCATTAATAATGTTGATTCAGGGGTATGAAAATTTGTAATCATACAATTTGCTATACTGAAATCATAGGGTGGGAAAATGAACTTACTGGTCCAATCGTTTGCAGCTTTTAATTCTTTTCCTGCTGAAACTGCAGATTCAATTGCTCGCATCGAGGTGGTACCAACAGCACAAACTTTACGTTTTTCGAGAATTGCTTTATTGACAATGTCTGCATCTTTCTGGGTGATGATGAATTGTTCTGAATCCATTTTGTGCTTGGTCAGATCTTCAACTTCAACAGATCTGAATGTTCCTAAGCCAACATGAAGGGTAACCTCTGCAAAATCTACTCCTTTAAGCTCAAGACGTTTCATGAGTTCGCGGCTGAAATGTAAACCTGCAGTTGGAGCCGCAACAGCGCCTTCGTTCTTCGCAAAAATAGTCTGGTAGCGCTCTTTATCTTCTGCAGTTGCTTTACGTTTGATGTATTTTGGAAGAGGTGTTTCGCCCAGGATTTCAATATTTCTGCGGAACTCTTCATCAGTACCATCGAATAAAAATCTGATTGTTCTTCCACGGGAGGTGGTATTATCCACGACTTCAGCTACAAGCAGATCATCATCTCCGAAATATAATTTATTTCCCACTCTGATCTTACGGGCAGGGTCAACCAAAACATCCCAAAGGCGTAATTCGCGGTTTAATTCACGAAGAAGAAAAACTTCGATGGTAGCACCGGTTTTTTCTTTATTTCCATATAAACGAGCAGGAAACACCTTGGTATTGTTTATGATCATCACATCCTTCTCGTTAAAATATCCCAAAATATCTTTGAATATTTTATGTTCAATTGCTCCGGTTTTCTTGTCTAAGACCATTAGACGTGCTTCATCACGATTTTCTACAGGGTTGTGGGCGATTAAAGAATCAGGTAAATCAAATTTGAACTGAGATAATTTCATAATGATGTTTAATGGATTTAAGGGCGCAAATTTAGCAAAATAAAACTACAAATTTAATGCCTAGTTTGGAGATTTTCTACTGATATTATATTATCTGATTAATTCATAGCAAAGCTGTAACGTTTTTAGTTAAATTTGGTCTAAACCGATATATGATATTTCTCAAACTTTTAAAGGAGAGCTTCCTGTTTGCATATGAGGCGCTTCGTCAGAATAAGCTCAGGACAATCTTATCATTGTTAGGAATAACAATTGGTATCATGACGATTATCGGCGTTTTTTCGGCGGTTGATACCCTTCGCAATAATATCCAGAGCAGCGTCGAAAAATTGGGAAGTAATACGATCTATATTCAGAAGTGGCCATGGGTTGGTGGCCCCGATTTTCCATGGTGGAAGTACATCAGCCGTCCACAGCCAAGTCTGCGTGATTATGATAAGCTGACTGAACGTTTAATGAATGCAGAAGGAATCTCATATGAGGTTAGTGTTGGAAATCGGACCATTAAGTATAAAAATAATAGTATTGAGGGTGCACAGATTGCTGCCGCATCACATGATTATTACAAGGTCTGGAAATTTGATTTTGAATCAGGAAGATATTTTACGGATGCTGAATCGAAAAGCGGAAGGCCTATCGCAATTATTGGTTATTCGATAGCTGATGGCTTGTTTCCCAATCAGGATCCAATAGGGAAGGTCATAACTGTATTTGGAAGGAAAGTCACTATTATTGGTGTTTTTACGGAAGAGGGTGAAGATATGCTGGGTATTTCTGCTGATAAAACCGTTCTCATTCCTTTGAATTTTGCAAAAGGGGTAATAAAAGTTGAAGATGAGCGATACGGGCCACAAATTACAGTAAAGGGCAGGGAAAATATTTCTGTTAATGAGCTCGAAAGTGAATTGAAAGGAACAATGCGTTCCATACACCGGCTTTCTCCGGCAGATGATGATGATTTTTCACTTAATAAAACCACAATATTAACCGCACAGCTTGATCAGCTTTTCGGGATTATAGATTTCGCAGGAGCATTCATCGGAGGATTTTCAATTCTGGTGGGAGGATTTGGAATTGCCAATATTATGTTTGTTTCTGTAAAAGAGCGTACAAATATCATCGGAATTCAGAAGTCACTGGGAGCTAAGAATTATTTTATAATGCTTCAGTTCCTGATAGAATCTGTGCTTCTATGTTTGATGGGGGGCTTTATCGGACTTATTATAGTCTTCATACTGGCATTCGTATCCAAAACATTCTTTGATCTTACTATTGTAGTTGATATTGGAAAGGTTATTTTAACCATTGTTCTTTCAACAGCCATTGGATTAATCTCAGGATTTATACCTGCATTCAATGCCTCAAGGCTTGATCCGGTGGAGGCGATAAGGAGTAAATAGGGTTTTTGAGTTACCAGTTGTCTGTTTTCTGATGTCTGAGGTTACATGTCAGATTTCTGATTTCAGTCATAAAGTTAGTTTAAGGATATTTTGTTGTTCCCGATAACTGAACTGATAACAGATAACTGATAACAGATAACACATCTTTATAGTTTCCTGCTTTCTTCCAGTAATCTTGCTTTATCAATTGGGACTACGCCTACGTGTTCGCAAACTAATCCTCCTGCAAGGTTGGCTATTTCAGAGGATTTAAATTCATCTAAACCGGCCGCAAGACATAATGCTGCGGTTGCAATTACAGTATCGCCTGCGCCGGATACATCGGCGATGTCACGTTTATGAGCCGGAATATGCCGCTGCCCAAGATCGGAGTTAATAAAAACACCTTTCTCAGATAATGTAAGCATCACTGCCTTGGCTCCAAGCTGTGACTTTAATTTACTAATTGCATTTTCAACCTGACCAGGTTTTGAGGGATTAATCACCGTCTTCAGGCCATCTTCTAACTCTTTTAAATTGGGTTTGAACAGATGGACACCTTTATAAGAATGGAAATTTCTTTTTTTAGGATCTACAACAGTAATTATTCCCCTATGTTCTGCAAGTTTTATTGTTTCAGTGATTAATTTTTCAGTGATCAGGCCCTTGTCATAGTCTTCAAAGATGATGGCATCAATTTTCTGATCTGCCAGAATTGTTTTGATAATTCCAATCATCAATTCTGTTTCTGCTTCAGAGATATTCTCATCAGTTTCAGCATCTACCCGAACAATTTGCTGATTGTGTGCTATGATTCTGGTTTTAACTGTAGTGGGGCGATTCTTAATTTTCAATATCCCCTGCTCTGAAAGATTTTGATTCCTTAGCAGCGACAGAAATTCTGTTCCATCTTTATCATCCCCAATGATTGCACAAATAAAGGGTTTTCCGCCAAGTGACTGAACATTCAGAGCTACGTTTGCTGCTCCACCGAGCCGGTTTTCTTTTTTGCTGACTTTTACAACAGGTACAGGAGCTTCAGGTGAGACACGTTCGACTTTGCCCCAGATATAGCTGTCCATCATCACGTCACCAATGATCATAACATTCAATGAGTTGAACTTTTCGAAGATATCTGTCATTGGGACTAAGGAATGTAAAACCGGGTGATTAACCCGGTTTTTAGAGCGAAATATTATTTTAAAGCGCCTAAAGCAGCTTTTATGCGTTTCATTGCTTCAATCAGCTTGTCGTTTGCTGCTGCATAAGATAGCCTGATTGAGTTTGGATCACCGAAAGAATCACCACTCACTGTCGCAACGTGTCCTGTGTTTAACAGATAAAGTGAAAGATCTTCAGCATTTTTGATCACTTCACCATCAGGTGTAGTTTTTCCAAAGAAGGAGCTAACTTCAGGGAAGAAGTAAAACGCGCCTCCGGGAAGATTAACTTTTAGTCCTGGTATATCTTTCAATAGACCATAAACAAGATCACGACGTTCTTTGAACACAGTTCTCATTTCATTGATTGTATCAAGTCCGCCAGCATACGCTGCAATTCCTGCCTTTTGAGTAATTGAACTTGTTCCGGAAGTGATCTGGCTTTGAAGTTTATCGCATGCAGCAGCAATCTCTTTGTTGCTTACTGAATAGCCTATTCTCCAACCCGTCATTGCGTATGCTTTTGACAGTCCGTTGATAATGATTACACGATCTTTTATTGAGGGGAATTGTGCAATAGATTCATGTGCATTCAGGAAATTGATATGCTCATAAATCTCATCGGATATGATATAAATATTAGGATATTTTTCGAAAACCTTCACTAAACCGGCAAGTTCCTCACGCGTATAAACACTGCCTGTAGGGTTGTTTGGTGAGGAAAACATGAATAATTTTGTTTTTGGAGTGATTGCGGCCTCAAGTTCCTCAGGAGTAATCTTGAAATCACTTTCCAGTGTGGTATTGATAAATACAGATTCACCTTCTGCCAGCTTTACAAGCTCAGAATACGATACCCAGTAAGGTGTAGGGATGATTACTTCATCTCCTGGATTTATTACGCAAAGAATCGCATTAGCAAGTGATTGTTTGGCACCTGTTGATACTACTATCTGGTCGAAATCATAGTCCAGATTGTTTTCACGTTTAAGTTTTGCTGCAATTTCCTTACGCAGTTCAGGATAGCCTGCAACCGGAGTGTAGTAAGAAAAGTTTTTGTCAATAGCCTCTTTGGCTGCTTCTTTAACAAAGTCAGGAGTGTAAAAGTCAGTTTCACCTAAACTCAGACTGATTACGTCTACTCCTTTGGCTGCTAATTCCCGGCCCATTTTTGCCATTTTAATAGTGGCGGACTCGGATAAGTTGTTAATTCGGTTTGATAATGTGCTCATAATTAGCGCAAATATATGAACATGCCCAGCCAATGCAAAAATTAAAGATAAATGAAGCTTATATTTCGATAATTATAACAATTGCTATGTTGTATTATATAAATTTGCTCCTAAATACGTTCTGCTTTGCAAACTCAAAAAAAAGTTATTTTAATATCCCTTATCATCGGTGTTTTACTGATGCTTGCAAAGTTTACTGCTTATTTTATTACTTCTTCCAATTCAATTCTAACTGATGCTGCCGAAAGTATTGTCAATATTCTTGCCGGCCTTTTTGCATTTTACAGTATTTATGTGGCTGCTCAGCCCCGTGATTCCAATCATCCTTACGGGCATGGAAAAGTTGAGTTCTTTTCGGTATTCATTGAAGGCAGCTTAATTGTAATTGCCGGAATCCTGATAAGTTTTAAATCGGCCTATAATCTTTTTTATCCTCATGAGATTAGCGATCTTATGGATGGAACATTGATCATAGCCGCTGCAGGAATGATTAATTATGGCTTAGGTTATTATCTTGTAGCTCAAAGCAAAAAGCTCAATTCATTGACATTGTATGCTGATGGAAAACATTTGCAGACCGATGCATATACCAGTGTTGGAATCGTTGCTGGATTGATTCTGATTTATATTACCGGTCTGACTTATCTCGATAGTATTCTTTCCATACTGATCGGATTTTACATTATTTTTAGTGGATATAAACTCGTCCGCAAATCTGTTTCAGGTTTAATGGATGAGTCGGATTTTGATACTGCAGATGAGATCATCGCGATACTTAATGAACATCGTAAAGAATCATGGATCGATATGCATAATCTTCGTACCCAACGCTATGGGCCTGATCTGCATATCGACTGTCACATTACTCTGCCTTATTATTTTAACCTGAGTAAGGTTCATGAGGAAGTCTCGGAAGTAGATAAGCTGGTTAATCATAAAGCTAATTCCAGTATGGAATTTTTTATACATGCTGATCCCTGTATGCCTGAGTGTTGCCATTATTGCAGGATGCCTGCATGTGAAGTGAGAACAGAGGAAAAGAGCGTTGATATACTTTGGACCACCGAAAATGTAACCAGAAATCAAAAACATTTTACAAAGGATGTATAATTTTAATGTTCGGGTTTATGGCCTGCTGATCAATGATCAGAATCAGATTTTACTTAGTGATGAAGAAGAATATGGCTTCAGGTTCTGTAAGTTTCCTGGTGGCGGACTTGAGTATGGTGAAGGTTTGATTGAGGCTTTGAAGAGAGAGTTTATTGAAGAGTGTAATGTTGATGTGCATGTAATCGAACACTTTTATACTACCGATTTTTTCATTCAGTCGGCATTTAATGATAGCCAGGTAATCTCTGTGTATTATATAGTCAGGCCGGTTTCTGAATTACAACTTGATTTTCGGGATGCTCCATTTGATTTTGGTCAGGAAGGGGATCTTTTGCAGGCTTTCAGGTGGAAGGATCTGAGTGAAATTGGAACACATGATGTTACTTTTCCAACTGACCAGAAGGTTATAGAATTACTTAAAGAGAAATGGACCAAAGATCTTTAGCTGAACTCGACAGGGACCTGATCTGGCATCCCTACACTCAAATGCAAAATGCAGCAGCACCGATACCCATTGTCAGGGGAGAGGGGGTGTATCTTATTACGGAGGATGGTAAAAAGTACATTGATGCTGTTTCATCCTGGTGGGTTAATATTCACGGACATTCACACCCTTACATCGCACAGAAAGTTGCTGAACAGCTCAATCGCCTGGAACATGTGATCTTCGCAGGATTTACACATCCCGGGGCAATTGAACTTGCTGAGCGTATTATAGAAATTCTTCCATCGGGCCAGTCAAAGGTCTTTTACTCTGATAATGGCTCTACTGCTGTTGAAGTGGCCATGAAAATGTGTTTTCAATACTGGAGTAATTTGGGGAATCCAAAAACCAAAGTTCTGGCCTTCAATAACTCTTACCACGGAGATACATTCGGTGCAATGGCAGTCAGTTCCAGGAGTGCGTTCACCCGGCCATTCGAGAAATTATTATTTGAAGTTGAATTCATAGATCTTCCTGATGCAGGAAATATTGAACAGCTTAAGGCGCATATTTCAGGGATCTCTTCCGATCTGGCAGCATTTATTTTTGAACCCCTTGTGCAGGGTGCTGGAGGAATGCAAATGTATGAAGCCCGATATCTGGACGAACTGATCCTGCATTGCAGGCAAAATGAAATTTTAACCATTGCTGATGAAGTGATGACCGGCTTTGGCCGCACCGGAAAGCTGTTTGCATCTGATCATCTTTCAGAACAGGCTGACCTGATGTGTTTTTCAAAGGGCTTAACAGGTGGAACTATGGCATTGGGCTTAACGACTTGTACTTCAGAAATATACAATGCTTTTCTTTCTGATGATAAACTGAAGACTTTATTTCACGGGCATTCATTTACAGCCAATCCGGTTGCATGTTCAGCGGCATTGGCCAGCCTGGACCTCTTGTTAGATAAGGAAACACTAAAAAATATTGATAGAATAACTCAAAGTCATCATGAATTCCTGAATAAAATAAAGGATCATCCCAGGCTAAAAAACATCCGGCAGACAGGAACTATTATTGCATTGGAATGGGAGAGTACAGGTGAAACTTCCTATTTTAATAGCTTAAGGGATAATCTTTATAACTTTTTTCTGGATCAGGGTATTATTCTTCGGCCACTTGGGAATATCGTATATGTGTTGCCGCCTTACTGTATTAATAGAGAACAACTGAGCTATGTTTATTTAAAAATTGAAGAGGCATTGGAGCGATTTTAAGTTCCCCACACATTTAAATAAAAATTGGTTAACAGTAGAATTGAATTGTTAATATTCGAGGTATTGTCTGTAAACCTCCTGCATATAAGCTTTTCCATTGCTTATAAGAACAGAATCAGAATTTGAGTTTAAAGGATTTTTTTTCAGAATAACGTTCTTTCCAATGTTATCAAAAGAAATAATCTGCTCATTATTTGCAAAGCCAAATCCATTATCCCAGTTGAAAAAGGCGAACTCAGCTGTGCCCGGATTCAGCAGATCTTTACTCCAGACAAAGTGCTTTGGATCAATTTTTAATTGATTAAGCAAAGTTGCTGCAAGATCTGTTTGGTTTCCGATTTTATTGATCCTGCTTCCTTTGAATTCTGGCTTGATCACTTCCCCGAAAAAAAGAAGTGGAATGCGGTAACGTTCCGGATCATATTCCATCAGATTGCCCGGAATGCGGTGGCCATGATCGGCAATGACAACAAAAAGTGTTTTTTTATACCAGCTTTTTTGTTTTGCCTCATTGATATAAGCACCTAAACAGGAATCCGTATAAAATGTAGTACTTCTGAATTTGGAGTCAACATCATCACCTTTGAAATGAGGCTCTTCAGGCAGTTCAAATGGTTCATGGTTGGTTAACGTAAGGATTGTTGAGAAAAAGGGTTGTTTAGCATGATCTAGCTCGTTAAGGTTTTTTGAGAAAACTTTATCATCGTAAGTGCCCCATTTTGAATTCATGTCTTTTTTATCAAATGAGTGTTGGTCTACCATTCTTTGATACCCATGACTCAGTATGTAAGATTTCATATTAAAGAATTCACTCTCTCCTCCATAATAAAAAGAGCTCGAATAACCATTCTGAATCAGATCCTGAGAAATTGCCGGCAGTCTTTCTTGTTTGTCATTTTGTTTCATGATGCTCCGGATAGCCTGAGATGGAAAGCCGCTTAATGTTGCTACCACTCCCTTGTCTGTTCTCCCGGATGCAGCATAGATATTCTCAAACAATATGCCTTCGGATACCAGTCTTTTAAAATTTGGACTAACACCTTTTTCGCCTCCAAGATCTTCGACCAACCTTGCGGTAAAGCTTTCGAGTATAATGAATACAATATTCGGGCGATCAGAATCGATTACCTGAATTGTGGGTTCAGCGGGTTTTTTAAAAAGGTCAGCAACAATCTTCTTTGCGTCTTCCTCATTATAGTAATTATATGGATTCTCATTCCCGAATTTATTGTTCAGAATGTCCTGAATGAGATTCCATTCAGTATTTACTGCAGCATGATTTAAAACAGGTTCGGATGAAAAATAGGACATACTCTGGTTAATTGGTGAAAGCTGCCATCCACCCCTTATTGCGAGGAATAATATGCTTAACAACAAAATACTTAGCGATACCTTGTTAATCAGTGACTTAGTACGGTCAGCAACCTGATACAAAATGACCTTATTACTGAGAAAAACAGAAAAAATCATGTAAGCAAATAAGACGCTGAGCATAGGAATGACCGGAGAAGAAGACGTTGATGCAATTGCTTCTTTTGGAGCACTGATCGCCATGTCCAGAGCCCTGAAATTTATTTTGGAACCCCATTCCCTGTATAGATTTAGATTGCTAATCCCAATAGTTGAAAATACAATAACAAAAAACACAACATAGGTTTTGGCTATTATTTTGGGGAATTTGACAGAGGGCAGAAAAAGTAAAGCGATATAAACAATGGCAGGGATTGCAGAGATATAGGCGGCCATTGAGAAATCAAGCCTCAAAGCACGCCAGAATGTGCTGATGATTTCACTGATTCCCAAATGCGAAATTCTTTCTGAATAATAAATTAGAAATATAAGTCTCTCGAGAAAGAAGAAAATGATCCAGAACAGAAAATACCGTCCAAAAACAATAAAACTTTTTAACATCAGCGCAAGTTATGAAAAACGCCGAATGTTAAAAAGCTTTAAACTTTTCGTTAATTTGATCTAAAGAAATGTTTTATCTTCCACCCTGCATTTGCATTAGCTGGTCTAAGGTAATCTCTTCATAATCCCTGGTCGCACTGAAAGAGCCTGCAGGCACCGGACCTGCTGTGATTTCTTTTACTACTGCTTTTACGCTCAGGCCGTTCATGTAGGAAGTGAATTCTACGGGAAATCCGTACTCTTTACTATAAAAGCGGCTCAATGAATTAGGGGTGATCTCAACATCTTTTGTAAACCATGCTTCAGAGTTCTGATTGCTTTTCTTCTCATTAACTTCATGTCTTTGAGCAATATAACCTGCAATCTTTTTTGTTTCAGTGCCTTGTTTTACAGTTAATTCGGGCATATTGGCTGCAATTCTTTCCTGGTCTGCCGGACTAAAGATGACTGAAAACTTTTTTCCCATCATTGGTATATTCAACAGGAGACGCTCATATTCCTTGCTGAAATTGATGATATTGGTACTACTGTACATTGCAGATTCAGTTTTTAAACTGGATGAATCGCCTTTAAAGTATACCTTAATTTCAGTTGGGAAGTTACTTGCCATAGCTTGCATTTGCTCAGGTAATTTCCATTCTACTGTGTAAACAATAGTGCCCTCAGCTATTTTGTTGCTTTGCGCGAAAACGCTTGTTCCAATGAGTAACAAAGCGAGATTTAAAATGATTCTTTTCATGGATAATAATTGATTTGACAAAGAGACTAATAATTCCGGATTTTGTTACTATCGACCGTTTAATAACCCAATTTGCCACTCCCTTCCTCTATTGTTAATTTGATATAAATGAAATACATCTGCCTGATCTGTATTTTATGCCAACATTCTTTACATGCGCAAAACAACCCGGGATCCAGATCTAAAGCAATGGGCTCAGCTGGTACGGCATTACAGGATGTATGGTCATTACAGCAAAATAGTGCTGGTGCTGCAAGTATTGAACGCGCAATATTTGCATTGGGATATGAACAGCATTATTTGAATCCTGAGCTAAGTACTCAAAGTGCTGTTTTGGGGATACCTGTTAAGAACCATGTTTTGGGACTTAGCTTTCAACGCTATGGCATCACTGAATATCTTGAACAAACTGCAGGGCTTGCCCTTTGCAGAAGTTTTTCTGATGCTCTGTCGATTTCACTTGCTCTTAAATATCATCAGGTCAGCATACCTGTTTATGGTAGCGGAAATGCAATTAGTGTGGATGCGGGTATGCAATTCAGCCTGAACGATAAGGTCCGTCTGGGAAGCTATATCTATAACCCGGGAAGAAGAAGGATAAATGAACTTTCAGGCTCTCATACCCTTTCCGGAATTTCTGTAGGTCTTGCCTACCTGATAAGCGATAAGATATTGTTTATAAGCGATTTAAATAAGATACTTGATTTCGGGATGAATATCAGAATGGGTATTGAATATCAAATTATCAAACGGTTTTATTTACGTGGTGGTTTAAGTGCAAATCCATTTAAACAAACCGGAGGTTTTGGATTAAAATACAGAAGATTTTCTCTCGATGCCGCCATATCCTCACATCCCAGGCTTGGGTATTCTCCAAATTTATCATTCAATTATGAATTCTGACTACAGAATGGTTTATCTGCTGGTTTTGCTTTGTTTAATCCTCTGCAGAACTACTTATTCGCAGGTTCAGAATGATGATCTGATTGAACAAATACTGGAATCAATGGCCCCTAGTCTTTCGGAGGATCATGATTATTCAGAAATCTTGGAACATTTGAGTAATTACAGGAGATCACCACTCAATATTAATCTTGCGAGTAAAGAACAGTTACAGGAACTATTCTTTATTTCACCGGTTCAGGTCAAGTCTATCCTCAGTCACAGGGAAGAAAATGGTCTGTTTATAGATGTTCTGGAGTTACAAAGTGTACCCGGTTTCGATCTTCAGACCCTTCGCTGGCTTTTGAATTTTATTGTTGTATTGCCACCCGGAGAGTTGAAGTCTGTTTCATTTAAGAAGCTTATAATGAAAGCCGAACATGACCTCATGATGAGGTTCGGCCGGGTTTTAGAGAAACAATCTGGTTTTTCATCATCCAGTTTGAGTGAAAGTAATTATGCAGGTTCAGCAATGCGGATGTTTACCCGGTACCGGTATAATTTTTCGAATGTATTGTTTGCATCAGTTAATATGGAGAAAGATGCAGGAGAACCTTTGTCATTCAGCAAGGGAGGCAGAGGTTTTGATTTTTATTCAGCAAATATTTCATTCAGAGGAAATGGAATTGTCAGAAAAGTAATAGCCGGTGATTATGCATTGCAGTTTGGTCAGGGATTGAGCATGTGGGCTGGAGCAGGCTTTGGTAAAGGAGCAAACCTGAGTACAATTGCGAAGCATGATGTTGGATTAAGACCATATAGTTCAGTAAATGAATCCTTATTCATGCGTGGGATTGCCGGAACTTTTAAATTAAAAGCAATTTCTTTTACTCCGTTTTATTCAGGAAGAAGAATTGATGCTGGCATCACAGAATCCGGTTTGGAGATTAGTTCCATACAAGTAAATGGTTTGCACCGTACCAAAACCGAGATTCTTAATAAGAATGCTATTTCACAACGTGTGTATGGTGCTAATTTTCAATATAATTCAGGGGATTTGAGTGCAGGAATAACTGCATATCGTACCCAATTCAGTATTCCGTTTGCAGAAGGGAAGTCGCTTTATCAGAAGTACAATTTCAAGGGTGCCATCCTTACCAATGCCAGCATGAATTATAGTTATACTTTTAGGAATTCCTATTTCTTCGGGGAGACGGCCCATAGTCTGAATTCTGGTTTTGCCTTTTTAAATGGCCTCCTCAGTGGTTTAGCTCCTCCTGTGTCTTTGGTTCTGCTCTATCGGAATTACGAACGAAATTATCATTCTTTTTTTAATCAGGGACTGGCAGAAGCATCAAATGCTGTTAACGAACGCGGGTTTTATTCAGGCCTGGCAATTAAGTTTAACCGGCAATGGGAACTTTATACATATTCAGATTTTTTCAGGTTCCCATGGTTGAAATTCCGGGTTGATAGTCCCTCTTCTGGTTATGAACTCTTTGGGCAAATCATTTATACACCCGGAAAGCTTTTCAAACTTATTGGCAGATTCAGGCAACAGATCAAGGAAGAAAATACTGAGGATTCCGGACCAGGTCTGGATATTGTAGACAAGCAGAACTTAAGGGTCGAAATGACCTATAAGCTCAGCAATGATTTTTCTATCAGAAACCGTGCTGAAATTGTTCGTTATCGTGAGGGTACTCAGAACCCGGAACTTGGTTTTTTGAGTTCCCAGGATATTATTTACGACCCCATAGGTTCAAAAATATCAGGTAATTTTCGCTTTGCAATTTTTGAAACCTCAGGTTTCAATACGAGAATCTATTCTTACGAGAATGATGTTTTGTATTCATATTCTGTACCAGCTTATCAGGGGAAAGGGGTCAGGTTTTATATCAATGGCAGATATACCATATCACGTGGAACCGATCTCTGGTTACGTTATGCTTTAATCAGTTATGCCAATCAGGAGGTGATTGGAAGTGGAGGGGACCAGATCAATGGGAATAAACGTTCTGATATCAAAGTACAGCTGCGTTTTCAGTTTTGATTATGTTCTACAAGGGAGAGGTGCCATTTGTTCGTTTACTGGTTCCAGTGGTACTGGGGATAACTTCCGGAAGATTTTTCGCATATTCTTTCCCGATCAAATGGGGGGGTGAGCTTTGTCTTCTTATCCTGTGTATTTTCCTGTCCCTGCTTTTGGCATATAAACGTTTTTCCCTTTATAAACAAGCCTGGATTTTTGGTTTGATTATTCATGCTTTCCTTTATATTCTCAGTTTTAGCCTCACAATATATAGATCAGAGCGATTTGACCCACTTAGATTCAACCTCTTAAAAGCCGACCTGCTATTAGTCAGGGTTCAGAATGAACCTAGAATGGCCAATGGTAATTTCCGTTTTGAGGGGGAAGCGATAGGCGTATTTGATAAGCAAAGCCTTAAACATAGCATGGGAAAAATTTTAATCTCAATGCAAGCAGATTCCAGCGGAAAGTTTGCCCTTGATTATGGAGATGTTTTGCTCATTCCTGCCATTTACAATTCTCTGGAACCTCCGTACAATCCGGGAGAATTTAATTATAAGTTATTTATGGAAAACCGGCAAATCTACTTTCAATCTTTTGTTAAAAGGAATCAATTTCGGGTGTTGAAAGGCTTTGCAGGTAATCCCGTTATATCATTTGCTTTGTCCTTAAGAAGGAAGCTGATCAATAAATACAATACTTATCTGCCTGATCAGGATGCGGCAGCTTTGGCTTCAACTCTAATTTTAGGATACCGGGCAGACCTGAATAGGGATGTCATAGAGGCTTATTCAAAGACTGGAACAATGCATGTTCTTTCTGTGTCAGGAATGCATGTGGGTATCGTTTTTCTGGTATTATCTTTTTTGCTCAGGGCAATGTGTAAAAATAAAGTTCTGACTTTATTGCGTATCCTGATAATTATAACAGCAATCTGGTTTTATTCTCTAATTAGTGGTTTTTCTTCGCCGGTTTGCCGGGCTGCATTAATGATCAGCTTTGTACTTATTGGGAAAGCATTGAATAAAAATCAGAATTCCTATAATTTGATCGCAATATCTGCATTTTTCCTACTATTGTATTACCCCTATTATCTTTTTGATGTTGGATTTCAGCTTTCCTACCTTGCTGTTTGCGGACTTGTTTATTTTCATCCCAAATTTTACAGCATCCTGTATTTTAAAGATAAGTTTATCGACTATGCATGGAGTTACTGTGCTCTTTCTATTGCCGCACAGTTGGCCACTTTCCCGCTGAGTTTATATTATTTCCATCAATTCCCGCTTTATTTTCTGATCAGTAATCTGCTTATTGTTTTGCCTGTAACGATCATTATGTATGCTGGGATTTTGCTGCTTGCAATTCCATTTATTTTTTTGCTGGTGCCCTTAGGAAAATTTTTGAGTGGATTAATCAATCTTACAAATGATATTTTATTCTGGATAGAGAATCTTCCCTTTGCAAGCCTTTCGGGTATCTGGCTTAGTGGATTTCAGATGTTTCTGCTTTGCGCATTGATTCTAACTATGGTATTTTGGATTGAATTCAGGCAAAAAATCATTGTTTGGACAGCAATAACCTTTAGCGTGTTACTGTTTATGAGTATTTCCCTGGATCGGATTCAAGATTTTAGAA
>NZ_DASWXT010000023.1:0-51005 GCF_036405355.1 Daejeonella sp. | reverse complement strand
GACAGTTGACAGTTGACAGTTGACAGTTGACAGTTGACAGTTGACAGTTGACAGTTGACAGTTGACAGTTGACAGTTGACAGTTGACAGTGAAAAATGCGTACTCAATATAACACATTTTACTCGAAAACGAAAATCCCTGCTTTTAGCTTTCCACTTTTAGCTTAAAGTTCCGTTTGGTTCAAAAACAAGGCTTTCAACTCCGTGGCATCATGGGCTTTCATCTTTCCAGCAAGGATCAGTCTGAGCTGACGACGTCTCAGGGCTCCGTCAAATAGTTTTTTTTCAGTATCAGTTTCCGGTTCAATTTCGGGAACGGAAATTGGTTTTCCCTCTTTATTAAGCGCAACGAAGGTATAAAAGGCATCATTTGAACGTACTCTTGTTCCGGATGGGATGTTCTCAGCCCAAACGTCCAGACGTACTTCCATGGAGGTGCTGAATGCCCGGGTAACCTTGGCTTCAATGGTGATTACATCGCCCAGTTTTATCGCATGCCTGAAGGATACATTATCAACCGATGCGGTAACGACAATATTATTGCAATGTTTCTGCGCTGAGATGGCTGCTGCGATGTCCATCCAGTGCAATAAACGGCCACCCATCAGGTTGTTTAAGGGATTGGTATCATTTGGAAGTACCAGTTCATTCATGATGGTGAACGACTCTTTAGGGCTTTTGGTAATTGTGCTCATGAGGCAAAGGTAGTGTTTCCGGATCATTCCGGAATGACAATCGGATCGAGTCTGGAATGACTTTATTTAAGTTTTTAGCGTTTTACAGTATTAATCTGACTAAAACCGATCAGTTCTTCCCATCGGCCACCGGGTTTGCGGTAATAGAAAAAGATCTGATAATCGTTTTCGGTTTCATAATGTGAGCCATCGAAGACCACATCATCCCTGGTTTTACCATCTGCACTTACCCAGATGTAATGGTAATCGGTCAATCCCTGCTTAACAAAGATCATCCCGGTAAAGCGCTTACGAACTTCATCGTATTCCAGCTTGTCGCTAAGGCGGTAATCGTTAAACTGCCCGACCACATAGGCATTTCCTCCATCAGATGGTTTCGGAGCATTCAGGGATAAATAGACTGAGGCATAATCTCCATCGGTGCGGTTATCCCTGCCATCGGTATTTCGGATGAAAAAGGCACCGTTCTCATCATAGTTAAACGTATATCCTGGTCTGTTTTCCTCAATATCCTGCTGAAGAATAACTGTATTTGCAGTATCCTGAATAATACGGGCAACTTCCTCGGTTCTGAATCGAAGACTGCGGATATCAAAGCGTCTGAATTCATTGCCACCCTTAAAATCCAATGTCCTCAGGTCATTATAAACCAGCTGGCTTGGACGGATGAAGGTAGGGCGCTTAAGGGTTTGTTCATTGTCAAACCTTCCGTTTTGGAGTACCTTGATCTTCGCATCCAGATAAGGGTTATTGATCTGCACCTGACCGTGGTTGACCAAAACATTTAGTTTCTGCATCTGATCGCGATTAGCCACAGTATTGGATCTGTTGAGTTCTGCCGCAATGCCTACAACCGGGGCAACGACAAAGAATCTTTTGGTGATCAGTATTTTACGCGGATCATTATCTTCATAAACCTTCAGCAGATAATTACCAGAGATCTTGGGCTTGATGGTCAGGTTGGGCAGGCTCAGCTCATAATGAGTGAACTTCTGCAGGGTATTGAATGAATTGCGGTAATCAATGATCCGGTCTTCACTGAATCCGTCTGCAAAATCAAGCGGAGAAAGGCGGCTGCTGTTCCATTCTGAATCACAATGCTCTATGGAATAACTGATATTACGGCTTCCCGTACGCAGGTCGTCAAAGCCAAGGATCAGATTATCCTGACTCCCCAGAATGTAAACAGGAATGGATTGTTCCTTGTTCCGGTTATAAAACTCTACGGATTTAATTTCAGGGATATAAGTGTAATTCTCATACCGGATTGTATTTTGAGGAGCTTCTGCAGGGCGTACACGCACTTTTTTTTGTGCCTGTATGCCAAATGATACCAGTAAAAGATATAGCAGAAACGATAATTTCTTCATACAATGATTTATAATGTCCCTGACTTGAGATGGATGAGGGGTTTTTTATTTCCCCTCAAGCTCCATAATCTCTTCGGCCATGCGTTCCCATTCAGCCTGAGCCTTTAATAAACGCGGACTCAATTGCTGATAACGCCTGTTTGCTTCAGATAGTTTCTCAGGATCGCTATAAATTTCTTCTTTGGATAGTTCTGCTTCAGCATCCTTTACAGATTTTTCAAGTTCAGCAATATCCTCTTCCAGCTTTTGAAGGGTCTGGTTTAGCTTTTTAAGTTCATTTCCCTTATTCTCGATTTGAACTTTAGGCTTTTCTTCCTTTTTCTCTTCTTTTTTAGGAGCCGGGGCTATAACTTTTGGAACATAAACTCTTTTGGAATTCCATTCTTCATATTCAGCATAGGTGCCAGGATATTCTTTAATCTCCTGATCCTCGATAAACCAGATCTTATTGGCAACATTATCCAGTAAATAACGGTCGTGGGAAACTACGATGAAAGTACCTTCATATTGTTTCAAGGCCTGAATCAGAATGTTTACAGATGCAATATCCAGGTGATTGGTGGGCTCATCCAGAATGAGGAAATTCGCGTCTGCGGTTAAGGCTTTAGCCAGTGCAACCCGTGATTTTTCTCCTCCTGAAAGGACCTTGATCTTTTTGAAAACATCATCTCCGGTAAAGAGAAAACATCCCAGAATAGAACGCAGTTCAGTTTCAGTATGCTTGGGAGCAAATGCCTGCAGTTCTTGAATGATGGAATTTTCAAGGTGTAATGCTTCTAACTGATGCTGAGCAAAAAAGGTTTGAGTCACATTATGCCCTGTTTCGCACATACCTGTAAAGTTCTTATCAGCTCCGGCTATGATTCTTAATACTGTTGATTTACCACGCCCGTTGGCACCGATCAGTGCAATTTTATCACCTTTTTCAATCGTTGCGGTTGCATTATGTACGATGGGTACACCCGGATAAGCTTTGGTCAGATCCTCGATTCTGATTACATGCCGTCCTGATTGCTTGCTGAATTTGAAACTGAAATTTACAGATGGATTATCGTCATCCACATCATCCACGCGTTCCATTTTCTCGAGTGCTTTAATACGGGACTGGGCCATCTTGGCTTTACTTGCCTTGGCTCTGAACCGTTCGATTAAACGCTCTTCCTGTTTGATTTTGGCCTGCTGGTTTTTGAACTGACCACTCTGAATCTCTTCCCTTAGTCCTTTTTCCTCTACATAAAAGCTGTAATTTCCGGCATAAGGGATTAATTTACCTTTTCTTGATTCAACGATTTTCTTGACTACCCGATCCAGGAAATACCTGTCGTGAGAAACAATTACAATCGCACCTTCAAAGGCCTGGAGATAGGTTTCCAGCCATTTGATTGAAGGAAGATCCAGGTGGTTGGTAGGCTCATCCAGTAAAAGTATATCAGGACTTTGAAGTAAGATCCGTGCAAGCATAACCCGCATTCTCCATCCCCCAGAAAATTCTGAAAGGGTACGATGGGTATCCGTTTCACTGAAACCGAGTCCGGCCATAATCTCATGGGCACGATATTCAATATTATATCCGTCGAGGGCCTCAAACTCATGCTGTTTGTCGCTTAATTTATTGATTAAGTCGTCGGTATATTCTGTTTCTAATTTCTTTAAAATTGCTTCGATTTCTGTATGCAATTGATTCTGGCGTTCAAATGCCTCCATTGCAACGTGCAAAATACTCTTGTCAGACTGGTAGGAAAGCAGATCCTGATTAAGGTATCCGATCTTGATATCCTTAGCCATTGAAATTGTACCACGGGTTGGTGCATAGTCGCCAACAATTATTTTTAGCAGTGTTGTTTTTCCGGTACCATTCGCACCAATTAAGCCAATTTTTTCTCCTGGCTTTATATGCCAGTTTGCTTCGTCGTATAATGCCCTTGCACCGATCTCGAACGTTAAGTTGTTTATTGCAATCATTTGCCGCAAAAGTACGGAATTATAGATTATATTTATTAAAGCACATACTATCCCTGATAAAATCCTGAATTTTCATTTGAATTAATTAATGGCTTGCCTTTTGATAAGATTATCTGATTACGATTGTTTATATGAAATTAAATTCTGATTGATGTCGCGCTGGTTAAAAATTACTTTAAAAATAGGTGGGCTGATTTTGGGCCTTTTTCTGGTTGCATGGATCGTCCTTGCGGCATATGTTTATACCCATAAGAAAGAAATCCTGACTGCAATTACAACTCAGCTCAATGAGGATCTGAGTGGCAAGCTTACAATAGACCGTATGGAACCCTCTCTGATAAGGGGTTTTCCCGGAATTTCAGTCGCTCTGGAGGATGTACTATTAAGAGATAGTTTATGGTCAGTTCATAAACACGATCTTTTGAAGGCAAAAAATGTATATGTGGCTATCAATGCATTCTCTATCCTTTCGGGTTCAATAAAGATCAGCGATATAGAGCTTAAAAATGCTGAAATTTATCTTCTGACAGATAGTACTGGCTTAAGAAATACCGAAATCTTCAAAAAGAAGAGCGCATCGGATGATAAGGGAGGGCTTAGTAAAAAGATTAGCAGGGTAAATTTAAAGGATGTAAAATTTACAATTGATGATCAGCAAAAGCATAAGTTATTTAAGTTCAGTATCATAAATTTCAAGGGCAGGATTAATCAGAAAATTGGGGGTTGGGAAGGGAATTTGAAATCACTTACACAAGTTGATTTTTTTGCATTCAATTTAAAAAGAGGAAGCTTTCTGAAAGGGAAATTGCTTGAGCTTGACCTCGATATGAAATATACCGATAAAACAGGGCAGTTGGCTATCCCAATGCAGGAGATCATGATCGATAAGGATGATCTTTTAATCGGCGGAAATCTTAATTTCTCATCAGATAATAAAGAATATCTGATTGAAATACAGGCGCCATCCATTCTGTTTAAGGATGCAAAGAGTTTATTATCATCGCATATAATTTCAAAATTACAGCCCTATGATGTTAAGAAGCCTTTAGAAGTTCATGCTTATTTGTCCGGGAAATTTAAGCAAGGTGGAGATCCACTGATTAAGGTGAATTTTAAAGCAAACAATAATATTCTTAGTACACGTGGAGAGACTATAACGGATTGCAGTTTTACAGGGATTTATACCAATGAATGGAAAAAGGGGCTTCCACGAAAAGATCCCAATTCAATGATTGCATTTTATAATTTGGCAGGAAATTTTTATGATATCCCGTTCAAAGCAGATTCAATTCAGATAACTGACTTGAGAAATCCGGTGTTTACAGGAAAGTTTAAGTCTAATTTTCAGCTTGAAAAGCTCAATAAGATATTTGGAGGAAACACTTTTGAATTTACTGCGGGAACAGCAGATTTGAATTTGGTTTATAAGGCTCCTTTCAATCAATTGGATACGGGCAGGCGATACATCTATGGTACGGTCAATGTAGACAAGGGAGCAGCAGCCTATAATCCGAGAAATTTGCTTTTTAAGGATATTAAAATGCTGATGAATTTTAAAGGAGAGGATTTGTTTTTAGAGAACCTGAAGGTTAAAAGCGGAACAACATCATTAGCAATGGAGGCTGTGCTGAAGAATTTCTCAAACTTTTATTATACCGACCCCCAGAAGATTCTGATTGACTGGAAGATTAAGAGTCCGAATGTTAATTTAAATGAATTCCTGGCTTTTCTGGGCAAGAGAAAACGGGGTTCAAATGCTAAAGGTAAACGATTTACAGGCAATCTGGATAAAATGCTCGAACAGGCGAGTATGGTTATGGAAATTGAGGTTGACAGATTGGTTTATAAAAATTTTCAGGGTAAGGATCTGAGATCAAATATTACGCTTAAGCAATCAGGTATTTTGATCAACAGGATGAGTATCAAACAAGGTGGTGGGAGTATGAATATTAATGGCAATATTGATCAAAGTGGCAAGGTGAATCGATTCAATGTGAATTCAAGGATCAATAATGTTAATGTGCAGAATTTGTTTCATGCCTTTGAGAATTTCGGACAGGATGCGATTACCGATAAGAATTTAAGAGGAACATTTTTTGGAAATGCATCGGTCTCTGGTTCTATGCTTCCGACAGGGAAGATTGTTCCACGTTCATTAATCGGGAAAGTTAGCTTTGATATCCGGAATGGTTCTCTTGTTAACTTCGAGCCGATGTACAAAATCGGGAATTTTGCATTTCCGAATCGTGATTTCTCGAATATCACATTTATGAATCTGAAAAATACTTTGAGTATTTCGAGGGACAAAGTGAATATCCCTCCAATGGAGATCAGATCCAGTGTTTTGAATATTTATCTTTCGGGGGTTTATAGCTTCGGAAAAGGTACAGACATCGGAATGCTAATTCCGCTGCGAAATCCCCGCAGGGATGAATTAATAACAGATGCTGATGAGAAAAGGGAGCGGTCATTGAAGGGGATAGTCCTCAACCTCCGGGCGGTAGATGGTGAAGACGGTAAAGTGAAAATTCGCCTGGGGAAAAAATCAGATAAGGCAGAAGAATAAATGCAGGGGAATTTAACCAGGGTCCTGAAGGAGCTTTGTTCTGTATTTTATAAATTTCAAAATGAAATAGGTCAGGACAGAAAATATGCCTAAATATTGAAGGGTTTCATTGATATCAGGTTGTTTTTTGACCAGTTCACCGGCTGCATCAAACAGACAGAAGATGATCAAGAGGGCAGCAAATCCATTTTTTTCCTGACGTAATACTTTTTTCCAGTTAAAACTATATTCAGATTTGACAAATGAGCCGAATCTTGGGACAATTATTGGCGTTTTTTTTGTCCAGTTCAGGTAGGCATCTCCGAATTTATTCTTCAGGAATTCTTCTTCTGTAAAAATAATTCGTTCATAATAGAGAAAATAAAATAGCGTAAAAGCAATAATAAACCAGAAATTACCTGTTAGCATGGCAATTCCAAGCCACATAAAGAAGTTACCGACATAGAGCGGATTTCTGACGACCGAATAAATGCCGGTTGTGTTGAGCTCATCGGCCACTTGTTGTTTTGTGTTCCTTCCCGAAGTGTTTGGGCGGCTATAACCTACTGTGTATATCCGAATAAAGAAACCTATAAACGATACAATGAGGCAGCATAATTCATAAAGATAGTGCTGGATCTCTTCCTTTAGAATCCAGTTCTCCGGACTGGATTCATTCTTTAAAAACAGACCAGCTCCAATCACAAAAACGATAAGTGGTAATACTCCCCGGTGTTTGAATAGCCATGTTCCCTGGCCTTGCATTTGTTCAGTTAAAGCCATCTTTTCTCTGCTATTGCTATAGTGTCATGGTAATGTAAATTATATATGTAGAAATTGCAAGTCTATGTTAAGATTTTGTTAAGTAATTTAATTGTTACAAAGAGTTTTTTACCTAATAGAATTTTTCAGATAGGATTTTTATCAGAAGTACAAGCGTGTTTTTTCGAAGGCCCGAAATGAAAATATAAATCAAACCTGTAACTTCGCTGCATGTACAAGCTGATCAAACCCATTTTATTTCAATTTGACCCTGAAAGTATTCACCATCTGGTGACCGGGGGATTGCGAAGAGTGAATCGAATATGGGGAGTTAAGTCCTTATTGAAATCATCCTTCCGGCTTGAAGATAAGCGTCTGGAAAGAGAGGTAATGGGTTTGAAATTTAAAAATCCGCTTGGATTGGCAGCCGGTTTTGATAAAAATGCTTCCATGGTAGAGGACCTTGCAGAATTTGGTTTTGGTTTTATTGAGATTGGAACAGTAACGCCTTTGCCACAACCAGGTAATGACAAGCCGAGAATGTTCAGATTGCCATCGGATGATGCTCTTATAAACCGGATGGGCTTTAATAATCAAGGGGTTGATGTGGCAGCCGACCGCCTGAAGAGGATTGATAAGAAGGGAATGATTATCGGTGGAAATATCGGGAAGAATAAGCATACGCCCAATGAAGATGCGGTTAATGATTATATAAAATGTTTCGACCGTTTATTCGATGTGGTCGATTATTTTGTTGTCAATGTAAGTTCCCCTAATACACCTGGTTTACGCGAATTACAGGAGAAGGAACCACTTAAAAACATACTGAACACCCTGCAGCAGCGGAACAGAAAGAACGATATATCACGTCCTATTCTGTTAAAAATAGCACCTGATCTTACAAATTCTCAGCTGGATGATATTATTGAGATTGTTAAAGAAACTAAAATTGCGGGTGTGATTGCAACTAACACAACTCTTTCTAGAGATGGATTATCAGCGCCTGAAAGCCTTAAGAATGAAAGTGGAGGACTAAGTGGTAAGCCTTTAACTAAACGATCTACAGAGGTTATACGCTACTTGTCTGAACAATCTGGTAAAAGCTTTGTAATTATTGGAGTAGGGGGGATTCATAGTCCGGAGGATGCTCAGGAAAAGATCAGGGCAGGTGCATCTTTGATTCAGATCTATACTGGGTTTATTTATGAAGGCCCCGGTCTGATTAAAAGGATCCTCAGGAGCTTGTTAACGCAGACAGGGTTCTAATAACGCTGACAGGGTTCAAAACCCTGTCAGCGTTTGACTAATAATAGTTAAAAGGTATAATCGAACCAAAATCAATCTTTTATAAATAACGCTGATAGGGGCCAAAACCCTGTCAGCGTTTCACTAATCAAAATCAAAAGTCATTTTCGAACTAAAATCCAGTGTTTCACACCAGTTATTATGAAAACTGCTGAATAGTTGCGGCCCGCCGAACCAATTCATGACAGTATCGGTTTCCAGAATTTTGCTTTTACCCTGAAGCAATAAATGATATGATGAGTAGAGGTAATTAATATAATCTTTAGTAAAACCGTGTTTAAACGGATTGAGATGGATGTAAGCGATTAGTTGAATTAAGTAGTACTCTTCACTTACTTCGATTCTCCTGAACGGGGTTTCGAATAATCCACCCGTTCTTGAATACCTTTTATTAATAGCCTGCGCATAGCTATTAAATAGGTGACTGAATTGTAAGCTGATTATTTTTTCAGTTGGATACCCTTTTTCTTCAGGGATAATTTTCTTCAATGTTTCTTCCGATCGGGTACGAATCAGAAAATGAAAATGATTTTTTAAAAGACAAAAAGCATAGGTATGGGCAATAGGACTTATAAATTTTAAGTATTTATTCAGGAAATAGGTATAGTTTCTTTTTTCTTTAAAAATAGTCTCCTTATTTATACCCCGGTTGAATATGTGGTAAAAGGTATCAGGTGCCAGAGGTGCGGTATTTTTTTTCATGATGATCCGAATTTATTCCAAAATGTTGTTACTAAAACGCTGACAGGGTTCTAAACCCTGTCAGCGTTAATAGTTTAATTTAACCAGAAAACGGACCGGATTTTGATTTGCTTTGGAAGAATTAGTTAACGGTATAATTGGGCAGATTTACGGATAAATTGAATCCTGAAATGAGTGACCCTATTTTAATTTTTCAAAAAAATTCCCCAAGGCGGACATCCCCAAAAAAAGCAAAACGCTGACAGGGTTTTAAACCCTGTCAGCGTTTAATGAATTTAAACAGAAAAAAAACTGGAGCCTGATTATGCCCGGAAAAATTATTTAACGGTATGATTTTAAAAATTACCGGACAAAAAAAATCCTGATCTGTAAAGACCAGGATTGAATATTTAAAATAAAGCTAATTATTTCTTAGCAGCAGCTTCAATAGCAGCTAGAACCGCATTGTTTTTAGCTATTTGTCCGGTAGCAGATTCTGCTGAACGGCTTCCGGTTTCAATATTCCGGCCTAATTTCAAAAACTGAACTTCTAAACGTGAAGTAGTTTTATTTTTTCTGTCTTTTCTCTTTAAACGTGTAACACCCATGGTTTTAAATTTAATATTTTAATTGAGGTCAGGAGCGGGTTCGAACCGCTGTAAAAGGTTTTGCAGACCTCTGCCTAGCCACTCGGCCACCCGACCTTATGTATTAAGGAATGCAAAAGTAGCAATTAATTATTGCTACCCAACAAAATTTATGATTTTCTTCTTAATTCTGAACAAAATATAGATGCAGAAATAGCAACATTCAGAGATTCAGCTTTCCCATACCTTGGAATCGTAACCGGATAATTAATTTTGCTTTGAAGTTTATCACTAATTCCATTCCCTTCATTCCCTAGTAATATAATTCCTTCCTGTCCGAAATTGGTTTCGTAAATTGACTTCCCATCGAGTAAAGCTCCGTAAACCGGAAGATTGGTCTGATCCAAAAAATCTTCAAGTGCTGTATAGATAATATTCACCCGCGATAATGATCCCATACTGGCCTGCACTACTTTAGGATTATATGCTTCAGCAGTATCCATTGAACATAAAATCGTGTTTAATCCAAACCAATCTGCAGTCCGGATAATCGTACCCAAATTACCCGGATCTTGTATACCATCCAGGGCTATAAGGAATGAGTCAACAAGTTTTTTCGGGTTTAAATCACTTTGTTTGGGTATCTGAACAACTGCAAGTATTGCTTGTGGAGTGCTTAATGCACTTATTCTGGATAGTTCTGATTCAGTAATTTCAACTGACTTTATATTTCGTGATAAATTACCCAACTTTGGCATCAAATTTTCTGTGTAATAGACAGAATCAACAACATAATCAGAATTTATAAATTCCTGAATTGATTTTAGGCCTTCAACAATGAAAAGGCCCTGTTCTTTTCGGATTTTTTTTTGATGTAAAGATTTTATAAAACTTATTTGAGACTTTGAAATCATACTTTATCTACCCTAGTTCCTTACTTACAAGTATACTGCTTTTGATTATATTAATCTTAGGCTCGTGTAATGCAACGCGCTATCTTGCCGAAGATCAGGCTCTTGTGAAAAAGGTTGAACTGACAGGGGTAGATAAGCAATTTAAAGAAACTGCCCTGACTTTTGTGCAAAGTGATATTCGCACAAACTCACGATTGAATCTGGCTCTATATAATACCTTCAATACAAGAAAAGGTAAATACAGAACTGACAAGGTTAAGGCCATTGGAGAAGCCCCGCACCTGCTTGACAGTTCTCTGGTAGAGATATCCAGGGTTCAGATTGAAAAATTTCTTGCAACCAAGGGATTTTTCAATGCCAAAGTTAAGAGTGAAATAGAAGTAAAGGATAAGCATGCAATTATCAAATTTGCAGCTACTCAGGGGCCTGAATTCAAAATCAGAAAAATTGAGTATCAAATTGCGGATTCTGCCGTTTTAGCGATCTATGAAAAAAATCGGGAGAGTTTCAGCCGATTGAGGGAGGGTAATAGGTTCGATTCAGACTCCCTTGCACTGGAACGTGAACAGATCTACCGGATGATGAAGAAAAACGGGTATTTCGACTACGTTCGTCAGTATGTAAGATTTGATGTGGACAGTAATTTATCCGACAGTCAGGCAGATTTGAAGTTATTTCTTAGCAATCCCGAAGGAAAGCAGGCGCACCAGGTTTATACTATTAATAACAGCCAGGTAACCATCCGGACCAGTGAAGGTAAGTTTGAAGGATTAAAGGCAGATACCCTGCAGGTGGACTCACAGTTTCGTTTTATCGATTACTCCGGCAAATTCAACCCGAAACCGATTAAGAAATATATCTTTTTGAAAAAGGATGATATTTATAATATTGAAAATGAAGAGCTTACATACGACAGACTTTATGACCTGAACGTTTTCAGAAATCTTAAAATTGATTATACTAAAGCCAGCGACAGTACTAATAAGCTTAATCCAAGATATGATATTTCACCTCTGAAGCGGATGAGCAATAGAATTGAGGGGGAATATACATTCAACTCGGGGCGGAATGGATTTAATATTGGAAATACCTATACAAACCGAAACCTTTTCGGAGGAGCCGAGCTTCTTGAGGTAAAAGCAAAATACGGGGTTTTATTTGATGCCACCTCAGATAGAAAAATATTAGATCGGGTTTTTAGCAGAGACCTTCAGCTTGGAATTAATCTGATCCTTCCGAAATTGCTCGTCCCATTCAGAATCCCGGATATAGGAAGAAATGGGATGCCTCATACTACAATTTCCAGTAGTATGCAATCTTTTGACCAGCGGTCTGCTTTCAGAAGCAGGGTATTTATAAATTCCATTACTTACGATTGGGTTGAGACCAAGTCCAAACTTCATTCGTATACCCCAATCAATATTGAGTTTAGAAAGGGAGTGCTTGACCCTGTTTTCAGAGATAGTTTATTACAGCGTGGATTTGGTTTGTATGTTAAAACGAATGACCGTCAATTCTTCAATTTAGGGAGTCAATATGCTTTCACTTATAATGCCAACAGACTCGATAATTACAATAATTTCCTGTTTTTCAGGGGGGCGGTTGACTTAGCAGGGAATTCCCTCGGCCTTCTTGATAAGCTGGTCAAATTTAAAAGAGATGCTGATGGATTTAGAACTATTTTCGGTTTACCTTATCAGCAATATGTAAAAACCGAATTGGATATACGGTATTACCGCTATTTCGGTGGCGATAAACAATTAGTTGCACGATTGAATCCGGGAGTTGGACTGGCCCATGGAAATAGTGATCTGCTTACCTTTGAAAAGAACTTTTTTGCCGGTGGATCTAGTGGGGTTAGGGCATGGCAGGCACGTACTTTAGGTCCCGGAAACTATAACAGGGCTGTTTTGGGAACTGATGGCAAAGCAGATACTCTCAGGGCAAACCTTCGGAACCTGGACCAGTTAGGTGAATACAAACTGGAAGGAAATCTTGAGTATAGATTTAAAATTGTCAATAACTTCATGGGCGCTAAGGTAAAAGGTGCCACGTTTACTGATTTTGGAAATATTTGGAGGAGAAAGGCTAGTGTCGAAAATCCTGGTGGTGAATTTAAATTCAATCAATTTTTCAACCAGCTGGCAGTAGGAGTAGGAGCGGGTTTACGTTTTGACCTAAATTATTTTGTTTTCAGACTGGATGCAGGTATTAAAGTAAAAGACCCTCAATTCAATGGTTCAGATCAATATGTCATTAAATATCTTTTCAATAAAACAGAATTCAAAGATAATTATGCCAGCACCCACCGGCCTGATGTTTATCGCTTTGTACAGTATAATTTTGGAATTGGTATGCCGTTTTAAATTGAATATTGGTTAGTTGGATATAAGACAACCTGAGTTTGATATAAATCTTACAGAACTAATTAGATTGGCTGATTCTCTTTTATTTTAGAAAGCAAGGCCTGTGATTCTTCGGTCGCGAAAGCCCCGTGTTCTGCTTAGCTTTTTGCAATAGATTTATTATTCATCATGAAATTCCGTATTGCAAAAAGGCTGCAGCTGTCACCCGGGTTTAATTAAAAATGGCATATGGTCCTAATGCCGGGCTCCTTTTCGATGAAAAACAGCCCCGGCTGAAATAAACCTTGCCGGAGGAGGTATCTTCCGGCTTTTCGTAATTTGAAACAGAACGTGATTTCTTGCCGGAAATACTCCGGAGGAAAGGGCTGAACCAGCATATAACACACAGATATTGATTTCCAAAATCAAATCATTGTGGCTCAAGAACCTTATCTGACCAATTATGGCCGTATTCTTTACCCATCCTTATATCAAACTCAAGTTATGATAGAAAGATTGTATTCTTCTCTAAAACTAATATTGTCTTTTACCTAAAATAAGTTCTTCAGTCCATCGAATACCGTATCAAAAAATGTAGAGATCTTTAGACCATTGCTGGTATTGAAGTAAAACATCACAATAAGCAAGATTCCGGCTATTATTATAAATTTTCTGAACATCATTGCGAGTAGAATAATCAGGGCAGGTACAAGCACCAGTACCAGCCAGCTAATTTTTATGGGATTAAGCATATCATATTTTTTAATCACATAATATAATTTACCCTGATTTCCGGATTCATTTTCATGCCTTACATAGATAAATGTTGATTTACTTATAGGCTGTGGGACAACTGCAGCCCCATTATTGAATTTTAGCTCCTGCTCAAATCCATTGATACTGAACTTAAATGTACCACTCAGGTTTTCAATTGGCTTATCAACCGAATCGGCAGCAATAATCGCTAACTGATTATTCTTATAGAGGTTTTCCTTAACAATAAAATTGTTGATTGTAATCTGCGCTCCTGCAATTGTATTGCTTTGAGCGTATGCTGATTCACAAATTAATAGTATTGAAAGTGAAAACAGTGCAAGTTTGATTAATCTCATTCGAATGATCGTTTATTGTAAATTAAAAATCCGATATGGAACATTAGTCCATATCGTTTTTGCTCCTCAGAATAATGATTGAGGCTTAAACTTAGCGGTCCTGCCAGCGTATTATAAACAAGTCCGGCAGTAGCAGCATAATAGCTTTTTGTAAATATACCAGCATAACTAACTGATTGTAAATTATCTAACTGAAATACTCTGAATGGCTGGAAAATATATCCTTCTGCACGTAGATCAAGTTTTTTATAGAGGTGAAATACATTTTTCATGCCAAAAGCTCCATAAGAATTCGCCCTGAAATTTTCAATGTAAGAGGATTTTGAATCCTGCAGGGGATTGAATGCCGGGGCACTCAATAAGGTTGACTTGTATGTGCTGAATAGCGGTTTATTGCTAAATACTGCTTCTGTTAAGAAGCCTAATGAATAGATTTTTGAGTTTAAAACATAGGATTCCCTGCTGACCATGGCTTTTACCCATTCACGATTGGTTTTTGTGTTCTGTATCCTGGTAAATCCGGGCTCTTCCCTGAATATATTTCCCGGAGAATAGGATTCAGTACCTGAATACATATTAATTCCAACCTGAATAGATGACCCGCTGCTTGCATATTGCCTTCGGTTTAATGAATTCCGGGTATAATTCAATGAACCCATTAAACCATTAAAACTGCTGAAGTCCATGATATCTCCAAAGGTAAAGCGCTGATTAGGGCTGTACTGATCATCGAAATTTATAAATCCTGCCTGAGCCTCCAGTTTCCCGTTTTTAGTAAATGGTATTCCGAGCTTTAATACGATTCTGCGATCTGATTGCTCAATAAATGCGGGTTTTATGTTCTGAATAAAGATCTGGCTTTTGTTAAAATAGTTCCAGTGATTATAGGTCATCTCTGCTTCCAGATATATTGGAAGTTTGCTTGGGAAGTCGACTCGCGCGCTTGTTTGAGCAGATTCATAAAACCCACCTGCATAGAAATTAGCAGAGAAGGTATAGGACTTCTTTCTGAGATAGTTATACTGTAAACCTACATAAGCATTACTGATCGGTCTTGTTGAAATTGCACCGCCAAAATCTATTTTGAAGTTTTTTTCCGGTTGAACCTGTACCTCGAAATTATATAGATTCTTCTTGGGTTCATATTTTATTCTGGGATATACAGTCTCGAAATTATCATCCGCGACTAATTTGTAATATCCTTTTTTAACTTCTTCCAGACTACTAAAAACATCAATAGTATTTTCAATAACGCGCTCAACATAGTCCTTCTGTTTGGAATTTACTCCGCTCGCAATTATATTATTGAACTCCAGAAATCCTAAACGCCCCTTAAAAGCCGCTCTTTTTTTATTCAGCTCATCTTTCGTAATTTCTCTCGAAATTGCTTTTTTTATTGCAGGGATATCCGCCAGAGCTGCTTCATAACCCTTTTTTATAAGTTCTGCTACCGGTGAGAAATTAGTGGTGGAATATTCTTCAAGATCAGGCTGAATATAGGTTCCATTTTTTCCAATAGCAGAAGAATCAGTTTTGGAAAGGAACATGTACACCAGAAAACGGTTCATTAACTTTTCATCATTTTCTTTAGGATATTCGCTGAAGGTTTTTGAAGAAACATTGGTTCCAATAATATAATCAGGCTGGAAATCTTTTTTGAGCACATCCACCGGAAAATTATTGTACAAACCGCCATCAAATACATATTTATCATTCACTTTAACAGGGCGGTAGACAAGCGGGACAGTAAAGGTTCCCCGAATTGCTTCTGCCAGATTTCCATTTGAAACCGGGATCATTTTTTGTGTAAATACATCAGCAACGATGCACCTGAACGGTACAAAAAGATGATTGAAATCGTCTTTTGCGATTGCTGAGGCCTGACCATAAAGCTCGAGCAAGGCAAAATTCAATGGGATATCATTGATCAGGTTGGAACGTAATTTAACCTGAAACCCGGTATCTATCTGCAATTTGGCGGTAATAAATGATGGGTTTTCGGGCTTTTTGTTATAGAAGTAGCGATATTCATTTTGGTAATGACCACTTACCCAGCTCTGGAAATCAGGACCGAGGGCAATGATTTCGATTTCTTCGGGACTATAACCTGATGCATATAAGCCACCTACAATTCCACCCATTGAGGTGCCTACAATATAATCAATTGGGATATTGTTTTCTTCAAGAGCTTTCAGAACTCCAATATGTGCTAATCCTTTTGCACCTCCTCCGCTAAAAACAAGGCCGACCTTTTGGGCGGATGCAGCTAAAGAGAACAGGAAAATAACTAAGAAAGAAATATATTTACTCATGGTTGCCTTAATCAAAATTAAGGATTTTAACCATTAAACAGTTTTTTGTATTTACTTAGTATATCTCAGACAGTATTCCGGAAGAAAAAGAAAATTTAAATGTCATTACTTGTCCTGAACCTGATTCACAAGATTTACTGATCTTAGCTTCGCAAGAAGTTTTACAGCCCTGTTCCTGTGATTGGCTCCTGTAAGTACGATTATGCGTTTACCTTTATTCTTTTTTGCAATTGCTTTGACGTTATCAGCTATTCGCTGATCCCGCATAACCTGAAAATCATCATAATACTGGTAAGGTGTGCCTTGTAGTATTCTGGCCTGCGATACTGTGAATTCTTCTGTTAGGGCATCATATTCACCGGTCATCAATTGGTTTGCACCTAAACCAGCCATCATTTTACCTCTCTTACTGATCAGATCGGGGAGCCCTTTTTCAATTCGGGCTTTGACAATAGCACTATCACGCATTAATTTCTGATTCATTAATCTGAATTTCCCAAACTCATTAACAGTATCTTTCAGGAAGTTTTCAGGCAGTGGTTTGCCTGCAACATCAGCACCCATGAAATCAATTCCGGCCTTTTTTGCTTCAGGAAATTCCTTTAAAAACATGACCATTTCCGGATTATAGAACTTATGGAGATAGATCGTATCCTGATCCAGATCCTCAGGACGAATTTCCAGAGCAATGATATCAGGTTTGAAGTTTTTGATGATGTTTCTTACATGATTAAAATTGTAATTAACATTCTTTTTGTGTCCGCCATGGATTGTTGGCAATATCAGTAGTTCTGTTTTTTGAGCAAAAGACGGACTTATGAGCTGGCTAAGCATTAGCATGGATGCCAGGAATAGTTTTAGTTTCATTGTATTTAGATTTAGAATTTAATAAATGATCAGTCCGTCATGATCAACACTGATATTGCCCGTACTGCCTTCTTCCCTGATAGTTACTAAAAATTGCTTTGAAGTCGCTTCCATGCTTAACAAATTGCTTTTGCCATCGATCTGAATCCCTGATTCAGGAACATTCAAATCTTTCAGACTTTGGGCATATTTTTTATTAAGCTTAAAGAATTCCTTTTGCCTGTAATAGGCAAGCCATAAATATTTTCTTTGTTTTTCTGAATAGGGCAGACTGAATTTTTCTGATTGGGCATCCGGAGCCTTATCAGAAAATACAGTGTAAGCCCATCGCTCAGGGTAATGCATATTAATTATTCCCTGCGATGTAAAACATGAATAATGAGGAGGGAAGGCTTTGCCATTATTGTCCATTGCTTTGGAATAAACTCCGTCCTTTACAACAAAATCAAAATTGGTTCTTAAAAAATTGATTCTGAAGTTGGTGTTTTGTTTGCTATTTAGCGGATCGAACCTTAATGCCGCAAGTGGTATTGCAATTTCTGCAAGCCATCCTTTATCTGTATCGCCCGAATTATTGATCGTTCCTGAAAGTTTTACGCCTGATTTATATCCAATTGGATTCCATCCTGTTACAGGTGTTCCTGCATCTCTGTATGGCTTATTCATGATCAGAAAAAGCATTTTATTCTGAGGATTTATCTGAATCTCAAAATCATCATTCATATTATTATCAGGGTCAATAAAAATTTTGAACACATTATCCCTGAATATGATATCTTTTTCCGGTTGTTTGTTTGCCCATAAATGTGGCTCTTCCATCTCGGCAGCGACGTACAGGTAATTTGCATCCCACAACATTTTCACCCTTGTTTTATAGGCAGGAGCAGGTTTTAAATCGCCCTCTATATCAATAAAGTACTCAGTCCATGGAGCATCTGTCCAGCTTTTTTCATTTAGTTCTCCGTCCATGTTTAATGGAGCAGTCGCGCGAAATAGCGTATAGGATTTTGGCACAGTGAATAGCGATTCAAGTCCGGCGAATGGATTTTGAGCAAATACATTCGATTGAGAGCATACTAATGAAAGCAAGATCAGTATGCTTTTCAGATTGTTCTTAACTGACAATATATTATCTATTTATTGTTAAACCTTGATTGTAGAATCTGACGATAAAACTAGTTTATTCTTATTCAAAAATGCCCGATTAGAAACGTAACAATGCTACTACCGGTAAATGATCTGATGCATAGTGCTCCTGTATTACCCGATGTGAAATCACACTGAAAGGATCTGTTTTCTTAAATGCTATGAAATCAATGGTTCTGTTTGGTGTTACCACTGGAAATGTTGGTTCACACTTACTGCAGGTTCGCATGAATACCTGATCAAGTTTTTGTATCACTGCCGACTCAGTCACCGCATTAAGATCACCTGCGATAATAAATGGGAGTTTTTCTTCAGTTCCTATTTTATTGATCTCCTCAATCTGTATTTCTCTGTTAACCGGATTCCTTAAATGATCAAGATGGGTTGCTCCAAAACGGATATATTTGCCGTTTTTTAATTGAATTTTTGCAGTTGCAATTACTCTGGGTTCTCCGCCACTTCCAGCTACCGTGGTCAGACGGTGGATCTTTGTTTCGCTGATCGGAAATTTAGACAGTAAAGCAACCCCATAATCGCCTCCATCATGGTCGATTGTTTTTGCGAAGAAGAAGTTCATTCCGAGCTTCCTTGCAATGATATCTGCCTGATTTATCTTTCCGGAGCGGGCAGTGTTTACATCCACTTCCTGCAAAGCGATCAGATCAGGATCTTCTGCTTTGATTGCTTTGATAATTGCTTCCATATCAATAAGACCCGGTTTTGAGGGAGGATTACCAATATGGATATTATAACTCATTACCTTTAATTCATTGGTAGTAGATTTTTGGGATGTTTTGGTCTGCTCTCTGGAAACACCGCATGAGCATAGAATTAATAGTGTAAAAGCAAAATAGAGTCGTTTCATTTGAGATGTTTTTTCGGACTGAAAGTAAGCTATTTTCGGAAGAATTTATAAGCTAATTATCAGAGAGCTGTCTCTGTAGAGTATATATTAACATGGGTTCGGTATAATACCTTGCCAGAGGAAGTATCTTCCGGCTATTCGTTGTTTGGACAAGAACGCGATTTCTTGCCGGAAATACTCCGGAGCAAAGGGCTGAATCAGCCTATAATATACTGGTATAGCTTTCCAAAATCTATTCATTGTGCGCCAAATCCTGATCTTAGGAGTTATAAAGTATTTTTTAACCTGCCTTATCGAATTCAGCTTATATTAATGTCTTGCTTAGGTTGATTGGCAGGAATTTGTACATTTAATAAAAATAATTCTATGAATTCGAAGTTAATTACCTTTTTGTTCCTGCTTGTTTCAGTGAACGTATTCGCTCAGCGATCTAATTCGGGCTGGGTTAACCTTTATAATGGGAAAGATCTTAGCGGCTGGAAGCTGCTTGGCGGGAAAGCAACCTATGAAGCCAAAGGGGATGAGATTATTGGAACTACAGTATCCAATACACCCAATTCCTTTCTTGCAAGCGAAAAGGAGTACGGCGATTTCATTCTTGAAGTAGAATTGCTGGCACACCCTCTAATGAATTCAGGAATTCAGTTCAGAAGTCTGAGTAAGTCTGACTATCAGAATGGAAGAGTTCATGGTTATCAGATGGAGATTGATCCCTCGGCAAGAGCCTGGAGCGGTGGCGTTTATGATGAGGGCAGGAGAGGCTGGTTGTATAATCTGGAATTGAATCCTGCAGCTAAAACAGCCTATAAAATTAATGACTGGAATAAGTATCGTATAGAGTGTATCGGGAACAGCATCCGTACCTGGGTGAACGGAATACCGGTTTCCCACCTTATTGATGATATGACCACCAAAGGATTTATTGCGATGCAGGTTCATGCAATTCCTTCAACTGAACCTCAGGGCCGTCAGATCCGGTGGAGAAATATTCGGATTCAAACCGAAAACCTCAAGCCTTCAGCTCCTGCAGATATTTTTGTGGTGAATATGGTCACGAATGATCTGTCTGCACTTGAGAAAAAGCAGGGCTATCGTTTGCTATGGGATGGAAAGTCAACAAAAGGCTGGACAGCAGCAAATGGATCTGCATTCCCTGCTGAAGGCTGGCAAATCCAGGATGGAATTTTAAGTGTTCAGAAAGATATTCCGGGTGAGAAGGCTAAAGGAGGGGATATTGTGACTGAGAAGGAATACTCGGCGTATGAATTGAAGTTTGATTTTAAACTAACAAAGGGAGCAAATAGCGGACTGAAGTATTTTGTTAGTAATTTGGGTGGCTCAATTCTTGGGCTGGAATATCAGATACTGGATGATGAAAACCATCCTGATGCAAAGCTTGGGATTAAAGGTAACCGGACTCAGGCATCATTGTATGATATCCTGTCTGCACAAAAGATTCCATATTCTTTAAAAAAGGTTGGTGAATGGAATCAGGGCATGATCAGGGTTTATCCGGATAATAAAGTGGAGCACTGGTTAAACGGCATCAAAGTACTCGAGTACCAGCGGGGTTCTGCAGATTTTATGCAAAATATAGGCTTAAGCAAGTTTAAAGCAGTCCAGGGCTTTGGAACTGCAGCACAAGGCAAGATTCTTTTGCAGGATCATGGCGATGAAGTTTACTTTAGAAGTATTAAAATAAAAGAGTTGAAATAGAGGGGGGTAAAATTATTGATTCACAAAAAAGCCCCGGAATTAATCCGGGGCTTTTTTGTGTGCCCAGAGGGATTCGAACCCCCATCAGCAGAACCGGAATCTGCAATTCTATCCATTGAACTATGGGCACCTGTTCCGATATTGGAGCAAATATAGTTATTCCACTATTAGCGGCAAGGTCTAAACATTAAATCTGAAATGCATGATATCTCCATCCTGCACGATATAAGTTTTGCCTTCAACACCCAGCTTTCCGGCTTCTTTACAAGCGGCTTCAGAACCAAGGTTTACAAAATCATCATATTTAATAACCTCTGCACGGATAAATCCTTTTTCAAAATCTGAGTGAATAACACCGGCAGCCTGAGGGGCTGTAAAACCCTGTGTAATGGTCCATGCTCTTACTTCCTGCACTCCTGCAGTGAAATAGGTTGCCAGCTTTAATAGTTTATAAGCAGCCCGTATTAACTGGGTTACTCCCGACTCGCTCAGTCCCAGATCTTCAAGGAACATCTGTCTTTCTTCAAAGCTTTCAAGAGAAGCTATTTCGGCCTCAATTTGAGCTGAAATAACCAGAACCTCTGCATTTTCTTCCTTTACTGCTTCGCGAACCTTATCTACGTACTGATTGCCACTGACAACAGATTTCTCATCTACATTACACACATACATTACCGGTTTTTCTGTCAATAAAAACAGGTCGGCGATATATTCTTTGTCTTCTTCACTAATAGGGGCGGTACGTACAGATTTGCCTGATTCAAGGTGTGCTTTAACGATATTGCAAACCTCATAGGTCTTTTTTGCATCCTTATCATTGCCAGTCTTAGCCATTTTCTCAACCTTCTGGATGCGTTTTGAAATAGCATCAAGGTCCTTTAACTGCAATTCAGTATCAATAATTTCTTTATCCCTTATCGGATCAACAGAACCGTCAACATGGATCACATTATCATCATCAAAACAACGCAGAACATGTATGATTGCATTGGTAGCACGTATGTTTCCAAGAAACTGGTTCCCCAATCCTTCACCTTTGCTGGCTCCTTTAACAAGCCCTGCAATATCTACGATTTCAATAGTATTTGGCTGAACCTTAACCGGCTTTACCAGTTCAGCAAGTTTGGTTAAACGGGGATCCGGTACGGTAATCACACCGATATTTGGTTCGATGGTACAGAATGGAAAATTCGCCGCCTGCGCCTTTGCATTCGATAAACAATTAAAAAGTGTAGATTTTCCAACATTTGGTAATCCGACTATACCGCACTGTAATGCCATTTGAGTTGTAAGTTGTAGGTTATAGGTTGTAAGTTTTAGGCTTTGGGCAATGAGCAATGAGCTTTGGGCTCTCAGCCCTTTTCTCATATCTCATATCTCATATCTCATATCTCATATCTCAAAGCCTAAAGTGGCGCAAAGATAGAAATTATGTTCTGAGTTTTTCAGTCACTTGATGAACATAGTGCTGATCCATTATTAGAAATCAATTTGAATTCCCGGTCCGGTTAAAATATGCAGGTATTGGGTTCTGTTCCTCTAACTTTCATCTTTAAAAAGAATACATTTCCGCTTTCCGGGTATTTTTTCAGTTCATCATCATTCAAATCTCCTCTTGCGGTTGTAATGATCAGGTGATCAAGATCTTTACCGGCAAAAGCACATGAAGTTACATGGGGGACGGGTATTTCAATCTTTTCAAGGAGATCCCCATTTAATGGATTCCACCTGTAAACTCCAAAACCTCCCCAATGTGCTACCCATAACATCCCTTCCCGGTCGATACACATTCCATCCGGTGTACCCAATTCTTCAGGAATATGAATGGCATTCTTCTCAAACAGAATATCCCCGCTAACTGGGTCAAAGGAATAGGATTGTACGCTTTGTGTCGGACTATCAATGAAGTACATTCGCTTGTTATCGGCCGTCCAGGCCATTCCGTTAGAAATGGTCAGATTGCTCAGCTTTTTTTTGATACTGAGATTTTTATCAATGGAGTATAATGATGAAGCGCCCGGTTTAAAAGTCATGTCCATCGTGCCAATCCATAACCTGCCTTTACTGTCGCACTTAGCATCATTACAGCGGTTTTCTTTGATCTCTGACTCAATATCCAGCAGCCATTCCAGCTTCTCGGATTTCAGATCAAACCTCGCAATTCCGGCATTTAAACCAAGAATCAGGCAATTTGCTGAGCTAAGGCAAGCCATAGTTAGCCTGCCATCAAATTTCCAGGTTTTGGTTTCCTTGCTGATCCACTGATATTCAAATAACATACCCCGTTCAATGTCCACCCAAAAGCATGAATTTCTTTCGGCATGCCAAAGCGGTCCTTCGCCCAGCAGGCATTGGCTAGGGAAAAGGATAGCTTCTTTCATTGTTTGATTAGGAGTCACTGCTGTCTGCCTAAAATAAAATTGTAGATAAAATAGCCATTTATACGATATGTAATGTTTTTATGTATCCGTTAAAATGTAATACTCACTTTCAGTACAATTTCAATCTTTATATTTTTACTGACTTTAATCCTGCACTGTTTATACCTATAATTGCAGGATTGTTCATAAGCTTTGGCCAAAGCACAAAATCTCCGTTAACGTTTTTTTCCGCCTCAGCTGGTGCGGTAGGCACAAACAAAGCCTTAGCACTAACTTTAGCAGCATCAGGTGCAGCGGCGGCATTTATTCGTTTTGTCAATTGTTTTTAAGGTACTCATGGTCTCGTCGTTCCTCCTCGGCTTGTTACTTTTCTGCTGCAGGAAAAGTAAAGAGAAAAATTAAGAGCCGAGAATATAATCATTACTACTACAATTTCAATTTTCTCTTAAAATTACTGATTAGGATTCCTGAAAATTAAAAAGGAGAGGGACTGATACAAGACCAGCCACCATCAATTACAAGGCATTGCCCTGTGATCTGTTTCGCTTTATCAGATACCAGAAACAGGGCGGCATTGGCGACATCCGTAGTTGTACCCGGTCTGCCCATGGGTGTTAGCTTTGACCAAACTGTCTCATAATCAGGGTCATTAGTAGTTCTTTCTGTTATGGTGGCTCCGGGAGCAATTGTATTTACATTGATTTTATACTCAGAAAGCTCGATCACAAGATTCCTTGCGAGCATGTCCAGGGCTGCCTTGGTCATCGCATAAGCGGCCAGATCTTTATGTGCCTGACGTCCGGTAATTGATGAAGTAAACAGGATTGAACCTCCATCAACTTGCTGCTTCATTTGCTTTGCTGCGGCCTGCGTCAGGAAGAATGTACCTCCCATATTCACATTAAGGACCCTGTTAAATGCCTCCGGACTGTAAGTTAAAAAGTCGCCAAATAAAGTGATACCTGCATTAGCAATCACTATATCCAGTTTCCCGAATTGCCTGACAGCCAGATCGACCATGCTTTGAATGAAGTCCAGATTACTCGAATCGCCAGAAAAGGAAATGCAATTACCATCTTCTTCCCTGATTTTCTTTGCCGCACTCTCGGAAAGATCTGCATCCAGATCGTTTAATATAACCGCAGCTCCTTCTTTTGCCAGTTGTCTGCAAATTTCGAAACCAATTCCCTGACCCGCACCTGTAACGATCGCTACTTTTTTGTCGAAAGACTTATAATTCATATTCTGTGTTGTAATTTTTAATGAGAGTCTCTCGTTACTTCACTGCCCGAGCCTCCTTTTAGGAAACCAAGATCGGCACCCAAATGCGCCTGCTCTACATTATTGATGTACAGACTGGTATAGCCTCTATCTGTAAGTGCCGGCGAAGGTACCCACTTATCTTTTCTGCGCTGAAGCTCTTCTGCACTGAGGTCTACATTCAGCGTGCGGGCATTCAGATCAAGGGTGATCAGGTCTCCGGTTTCAAGCACGCTGAAATTTCCTCCCAGAGTCGCCTCAGGCGAGATGTGCAAAACAACCGTTCCAAAACCCGTTCCACTCATGCGTCCGTCAGAGATCCTGACAATATCTTTAACTCCCTTTTCAAGCAGCTTCAGGGGCAGGGTCATATTCCCCACTTCCGGCATTCCGGGATAACCTTTCGGACCAACATTCTTCAAGACAAGGACACTATTTTCATCCACGGGTAAGTCGGGATCATCAATCCTTAATTTATAATCTTCTATATTTTCAAAAACGACTGCTTTTCCGCTGTGCTGGAACAAATGTGGACTTGCGGCAGTTGGTTTGATTACAGCGCCGTTTTCGCAGATATTTCCATACAGAACTGCTAATGCAGTTGTATTGTTAAATGGTTTATCGATGGATGCAATTACCTCCCGGTTATAGCATTTGGCAGTCTGGTAATTTTCCCTGACTGTTTTTCCGTTCGCGGTAATACAATCTGCATGGAGGAAAGAATCAAGTTCCTTCAGCAGAGCAGGTACTCCGCCGGCATAATACAGATCTTCCATGAAGAACTTTCCTGAAGGCTGAAGATTAGCAAGAAGTGGAATTGAGGCTGAAAGGCGATCAAAATCTTTGATCTCAAGTGGTACGCCAATTCTGCCGGCAATCGCTAATAAGTGAATCACGAAATTTGTAGATCCACCGATTGCGGCATTTACTTTAATCGCATTTTCAAAAGCTTCTCTGGTCAGGATATCGGATAATTTTTGGTCTTCTCTTACCATCTCAACTATTCTTTTGCCGGATAATTGCGCCAGTACTTTTCGTCTTGAATCAGCAGCCGGAATGGCCGCATTCTGAGGCAGGGTAAGTCCCAATGATTCAACCATAGTAGCCATGGTTGAGGCCGTACCCATAACTGCACAATGTCCCTGACTGCGGCATAAACCCGCCTCGGCAATATTAAGCTCTTCTTCAGACATGATACCTGATTTCACATCATCCGTGAATCTCCATACATCACTTGTACCTATATCCCTGCCATTATATTTACCGGTGAGCATCGGTCCGCCGGATACTACGATCGTTGGAATATTAACACTGCAGGCACCCATTACTAACGAAGGTGTAGTTTTATCACATCCGCACAATAAAACAACACCGTCCATTGGATTCGCACGTATCGATTCCTCAACATCCATGCTGGCCAGATTGCGGTAAAGCATGGCTGTTGGTTTGATCAGGGTTTCGCCCAATGACATCACCGGAAACTCTACCGGGAAACCACCAGCTTCAAAGATTCCTCTTTTTACAGACTCTGCCAGTTCTCTGAAATGGGCATTGCAGGGGGTCAGTTCCGACCAGGTATTGCATATTCCGATGATGGGTTTACCTTTGAACTCATAGTCAGGAATGCCCTGGTTTTTCATCCAGGCTCTGTAAATTATTCCATCTTTACCTGTCTTGCCAAACCACTGCTGGCTCCGTAATTTCTTTTCCATTTTTACTCTGTTATTGCGATAAATATTATCGCTTGTCTGTAAAACTTGCTTCAGTTTTATAAATTAAAAGAGAATACGGTTATTCCACTTATGTCAAACTTTATAGTAAGTAAAGTCTATTCGCACTTAAAGGTATTTCGGAATTTCTTTTAAAACAAGTTTTTATCGCTATGATCATTTGTGTTAATTTCATGTTGTACTTATAAATTGGGAATCAGCATATATCTACTTTCCTCCAGTCATTCGAATACACTATTATTCTAAACAAATAAGATAGTGAGAATCAGATAGGAGTATTTTTGTGAATAACCAAAATTAACCAGTTGAGGGTTTATAATATATCATCATATTACCTTGTTTTTAAATAAATTTACCCTAACCTATACCAGCAGATTATAACACTGGAAACATATCGCTTGAAACCATTTTAATTAATATATGTAAGGAAATATTAAACAATGCCAGTTAAGTAATAAACCTCTATAATTAAAAACACCGCAAGCGTTTTGATAATTGTCATTGAAAAAATATCCATGTATGACTGCCGGTGACTTAGTCCCGTGATAGCGAGCAATGTGATGACAGCACCATTATGTGGTAAAGTATCCATACCACCGCTTGCCATTGAAGCGACCCGGTGAAGTACTTCCATTGGGATACCTAATTTAGAGGCTGCAGCAATATATGTTTCGCTCATTGAGGCGAGTGCAATACTCATTCCTCCCGAAGCAGATCCTGTTACTCCGGCTAAAGTGGTTATTGTAACCGCTTCATTAACAAGCGGATCGCTGATTGTAGAAGCCAGACCATCATTCAAAGCCTTAAACCCAGGCAAAGCTGCGATTACACCACCAAAACCATATTCGGAGGCCGTATTTAATGTTGCAAGTAAGGCTCCTCCAATTGACAGATTAATACGGGCATTGAAATTTACTTTAATTCTGCTGTATGCAAGGATCAGAACAGTAATTATACCAATCAATAAGGCAGCTTCCACAGCCCAAATTGCGGCAAGTTTGGGTATTTCTATAGGCGATACTCCAGTGATACCAATTGCCGAAAAATCAAAACTTTTGCCGTAGTTTCTGATTATTAATTCAGTGAATATTCTATTGCAAATACCCACAAGGATTAATGGAAGCAGGGCTGTAAAGGCATTTGGCAGTTTGTCACCGGATAGCTCTTCCGGTTCATTGATATGGCCTTCACCATAACCTTCACCTGCCAATCTTGCACTTTTTCTGCGCCATTCCAGATAAAGCATTCCTACAGACAGCACAAAAATTCCCCCGATTAACCCCAGCCAGGGAGCAGCCCAGGTATTTGTATTAAAGAATGTTGTTGGAATAATGTTTTGAATCTGCGGAGAACCCGGCAATGCGTCCATTGTGAAGGTAAAGGCACCTAAAGCGATGGTGCCCGGAATAAGACGTTTTGGAATATTAGTCTTCTTAAATAGCTCGGATGCAAAGGGATAAAGGGCAAAAGCAACAACGAAAAGGGAGACCCCTCCATAAGTCAATAAGGCTCCAACTAATACTATGGCGAGCATTGACTTGCTTTCACCAATAGCTCTGATCACTAAATGGGCAATTGATTTCGCAAAACCTGATAGTTCAATCACTTTTCCGAAAATAGCACCCAACAAAAAAACCGGGAAGTAGAGTTTTACAAAGCCTGCCATCTTCTCCATAAAAATACCTGAGAAAAAAGCAGGGACCCAGGCTGGATTTATTAAAAGTACTGCCAGTAATGCCGTTAATGGTGCAAAAAGGATAACACTAAAACCCTTGTATGCTGCATACATCAATAATAGGAGTGGTAGTATAACGAAGACGATATCCATTAAAAATTAATTAAGAATGCTAAATATACCTAGGTTCATTGATAAGTTCCTCTGAAACTAATTAGTCCTTTCGGCCCACATTTCATCAATTAATTTAACCGTCCGGTCGACAAGAATTTGTCCGCCCTCAGAACCAACGATATTACTCTGACATACCGCACTGTATCCGCCACCCCGGATTGCTTTTTCTGTCGCGAGATAGGTTCCCGGACCTGCAAGCTGAACCACAAATGTTTGTAATGCCTTGCTGCGTGCCTGAATGCGTATGCCATAATCAGTAAACAGTTCGAATTGATTGGTGCAGATTACAGCGTCCCCAATGCGTAAAACATGTATTTCTGTTTCATAATCCGGATTTGCTTTTTGCTTTTCATACCGTTTTAGAACATCTCCAAACCAGGTCATTTTTGCATACTGCTGGTCGGCAGCTTTCGGGTCCTTTGCAATACGAGCTGCAGCTTCATCCCGCACAATTTTGGATTCTTCGTATTCCTTTTCTGTGATTACCCTTACCGGTAACTTGATCTTTTCAACTTTATGGACCAGTTTAACATTGCGATACTGGTCATCCTTCACTGTTTTATAGCTTTCCTCAACTGCAGATACGACACGTGCTGCGATATCATCCATACGGGTCTTATTACTAAGTTTAAGCATCCGTTCATCGGCTGCCTTGCGGTACATAATATGCGGCGACTGATCTCCGGCAGCACCAATCCAGCCCAGAACAGTTAAATCATCACCAAATTTTTCCTTTAGAGCCATTCGAACCGGATGCCAGTAATCTGCATTTACCTCCGAACGTCTTTCAACCTCCTGTGCCGGACATGCGACATCGATACTCATTGCAATCAGCTTTCCTTCTTTATTCCAGAAGAAAAGGGAATTAATATCATGATCTTCATAACCTTCCAGGTTCCGAAAATCAGGTACATTGGTTTTACCATACATTGTTGTTGTGTTGTTTGCATAAGAAGCACGACGGTTGTATGGGATTGCAGCTCTGTTAAGTCCCCAGCTTACACTACCGGGGCTGCGGCTATTCCAGGCTTTCACGATCGCATCGGCCACATTCTTTACAAATAAAGCTCTGTATGCACTTACCGGACTTACCCCTCCCGGGATTTTGTACAGAAACGAGGATTCATCTAAATTATCTTCCAGAACCGGTGCGGTATGGGTATGTGTAGCATTCAGAATAATTTTATTACCATCGAAACCCGGAAGCTGTTTTGAAACTTCGATCCGAATCATTGTAAGCAATGGTGTAGGGATGTAAACCAGATCGCAGGAAACGAAAATAGCTGCATCCAGAGAGCGTGTGCCTTCTCTTGATTCCAGTGCCACTACATTGGCAGTTATTGGTGTAGCTGCCGTATGTGCAATCCGCAGATTAAACTGACCCATTAAAGCCACTGGAAGGGTAGGGCTTATATCAGCTGTCGACTTCCCAATGTATATTTCTGATGCAGATGAATTTAAAGAGCAGAATAAGGTAAGCGCAATCAAAAGGGTTGAAAATGGAGTGATGACAGGCTTGAATAAGGATTTGATTGAAAATTCAGAACTTTGCCTGTTAAGAACATGAATTTTCTTGGGATTTAAATCCTGGTAATTTCCTCGAATTTGTATTGACTTCATTATCTGATTTTATATAAACTGATGATATAATGTGAGTTCGGTATAACGTCCTAGGCCTCAAGCTGTATCGGCTTATCGCACTTCACCCGGCCTTTAGCACTAAAGTAGACAATCTACTCAGTTGAATGAATTCTCTATTTTAGTTTGGCTAAATTCTGTGGGGGAGGGGGAAGCTTACACATGTTGCTTTTGATCAATACAAAACAGGCAAAAAGCAGAGACTATAATAGTTTCCCTTGTTAGCTGATGCCCTGCTTCCGACCGGTGTTTGTCTGTCGGATTAGGTTTTTCTACTTTTTCTTGTTCAGCTTATTTGTCGTTTTACTTACTTTCTTTTCCTCACTCTCTAATCTGCGTTGCACTTTCTTTACATCTTCCAAAGCAGGTAGATTTTCAGGCTGCACACCTCTTTGCTTGAGCATTTTACGAACAGCCGTATTGTTGTCCACGTGTTCTTTACCAATCTGCTCTTGCCCTTTCAGGTCTTTTTCCACTAAATTGTGGCTGGTCAGTTCGGCAGCAAAGTCTTTCGCTTTTATGGTAAGCGTTGGTAGAAAGTCGGCTAAAGGTTTATTGTCAGGAATTTGCAACTTACGTTTCATATCGTTTGTAGAAAAACCACCAAACAAGGCTTTGTCGCCCATACTGCGGATAATAGCAAAACCTTTATCGTCCACACCGCGTTCGTAAATGATACCTGATAATTTCTTTTCAGATTTGCTTAGTTTTTCTCTTGCTGTTACTCTTGCAACGTCTAAGAGTCGCTGTTCGATAATTTCCTGTTTGCGTGTTTGCACGGCAAAGTAAGTTTGGGCAAAAGCAATTTCGTTTTTGCTAGCATCTCCATTTTGAGCAATTAGATAACAGGCATACCTTGTAAGAGCAATATCGTCTATTTCCCGTTGAGCACCTTTTGCCAAATCTATCATTTTGTTGAAGCCAACAAAATGATTAGAAACAGTCTCTCCTGCAGTTTCACAAGATTTTTTGGCTTTGTCAATGGCTTTTAAAAAATTACGCCAATCTGTATAATTGAATACCTTTTGTAGCTCCCTCGCACTCCAGCATTCAACTCCCTGATACTCGTAAGCTGCTTGTTCAAATTTTTGGAGCAACTCCATAACCAATTCTTTCTTCATCATATTTCTAATGATTTTTTATGGCAATTAAAATTAAAGAATTTGTTTGCCATAAACAGAATTAGGTCATTTTAATATCCTTTGCTTGTTGGCTTCGATCAGGTGCAGATGTTCTGTTCGCTGCTCGCTTAATTTTTGATGCATCGTTCGAAATATGTACATGAAAGGCAAGCCTTGGTTTTATAACGCTTCACTCCAAGCAGCTATTGTCAGCGAATGCTGGAACCCCCACAATCTCAATTTACCCCTTCTGCCCCTTAATATATTTAGCTACAGTTCCAACCGGAGCAATCCATATCCCGTTTGCAGGGTTTTGTGCGTATTCGATCAGCTTTTTCAGCATACTCAATCGGGTGGTTTGATTACCAGATTCACCCATTTCATGACCGGCAAGAACCAGCCAGGCACCTGATTTTTTTGCATTTTCAATCAGCGGTAGAATTTGCTCAAAGTCCTTTCCGTCCATTTCCATTCCGGTTAGCTGCGCAAGATCACAGAATTGAGGTGCATTGGGTCCCTCATCAAGCCAGCCTCTGCCGCTGAGGAATAGTTTTGAAACAACAGGTACATAGCTTTTCGTGTTTTCCCCTCTGCCGATATAGGTTTGTCCGCAAGGATATGCAAAAACCTCAGACTCAACTCCGAGTAATTCCTTAATGTCTTTATTGGCCAGAATTAACTCATTCCGCATTTGCTTTAGGGTATAATTCTCTATGGCCTTTTGTCTAGACCATGGAAAATTACCTGTACAGGGATGGTTGAAAGAATGGTTCCCGATTTCATGACCACTGGCAACTGCTTTCTTCCAGCCCTCCAATCTTTGTTTAACTGAATTTGGAACCACATAAAATGTGCCTTTCACTCCATATTGATCAAGCAGTGCAGTGCCGGCATCTACCTGGCTTGCACGGGCATCATCGAAACTTAAACTGATGGCTATCTGCTTTCCCTCAGGCCAGGCAAATGTTGTTTCAGCTTGTTGTGCCAATAGCATTTCAGCAGAAAGAAAAATTGATAATATTAATAGAAATGTAATCTTGTTTAAGAAAATTAAATCTCTGTTTAGGATTTGGGGAAATGATTTCATTTTGTTTACAGATTGTTTTTTTAATTGACTTTGGTATATAATCCCTCGAAATATTTTTTTCCTGCGATAACTTCCGCAAGGTTGTTTTCCATTTTATGTTCACATTCAACATGAATCACACCCTTAAATTGCTGACGTTTGAATTCATCAATTATAGCAGGGAAATTAATCACACCTTTTCCTATAACAACATCATTTGCATCAGGGTTGTTGGATTGATGGATGTCTTTAAGATGGACTCCAAGGATATTTCCTTCCAGTTTTTTCAGACACTCAACAGGATTTAATCCGCTTCTTTCCCAATGCCCAAGATCGGCGCATACACCAAAGTTTGGATGGTCTTTCATAGCGGCTATTACAGAATCAGGATGCCAGTATTGGCTTTTTCCTTTCGCATGCTCATGAATGGCTATTTTGATTTTGTATACTCCTGCAAGACTATCCAGCATGTCCCATGACTCCTTTTCCGGCTCAGCTACGAGGTGCTGCATATTCATTACTTTAGCCAGCTCAAAATAGTATTTCCAGTCGGCTTCATTTTTCGCACCACTAACATACATAGATTGCATTTCAAGCTTTTTAGCGCTGAGCATTTCCTTCAATTTGCTGATGTCTTCTGGCTTCATCGCAGCCATCGTTTTATCATTGAATTCCTTTCCCATATTATGAAAAGAAAATCCTTCCACATAATTCACTCCGGCACTGTCTGCTTTATCAAGAGCATCAGCAAATGAAAAGCGGTTGAAAGAATACAAGGCTACTCCGATATTCCATTCAGTATTTTGATCCTGAGTTTTTTTGGAACTTTCAGCACATCCAATGAATGAAACAGTGAGAAGGCATAAATACCAGAGACTATTTTTAAATGTTATCATAATTTTATTCGTTTAGAAGTTATATGATTAGCTTTTTTTGACTATTCTTAGTTTTATTTCCCGAAGATCCAGCAGAGCGCCTTTGTCGGAGGGTTTGTTTGATTTGAAAATAATTTTCTGCCTGCCTGCCTTAAGCTTGATTGAGCCTATATTTTTTGATTTGAATGTTTCCCAGGAACCGCTTGGATCAATGATTCCTATAAGTTTTTGTTTACCGGCTTCCAGGAGAAACTGTTTGCCTGCTTCCTCATCTGAAACTGACCAAACAAGCTGCACATTGTATTCACCTGTAACTTCAACATCAACTTCCCATTCTACTCTGTCAGCAGCAGTAAACCAACCATAAGCTATCCAATCGGGCATATACTTGATATTTGGGCCTATAGGTTTACCATTTTGGGAACTAAGCCTAAGCGTACCGTCGGTTTCAGGCTGAACCAGTTTTGGTTTGCTCGTGGTATCGATTTTAGACATGGGGATGCTTTTCAACTCACCTTGTAAATAACCTAATATAGATTCTTTTAAATCTTGCTCTACAGCAGGTGTATAAGGAGAAACAGTTTCAACTTCATATCCGCCATTTTCCCATGCTTTTGCCGTTGGAAGATATCCTAACCATCCATTGGTATAACCATAATAAAACGTAAAAGGGAATGGAGAGCGCTCACGAATTTCGTTAGAAATTTCGCAAAACAGTTCTACAGGTAAACTCCAGATCGCAATATTTTCATTGATCTTTAAAAAACGAGCAGGAAGCTTTACCATATTAACACCTGTACTTGTAGTGCGTGTATATTTGGCCAGGTCATCGGACCAGCCAAGGTTGGCCTTTCTGGGAGTTTCTATGTTTAAAGATCCTGTGAATAAGCTCACAGAATCTGTAGTTGAAAATATATTTTTATTTGCCTCCAGAATCTTATCTCCCAGCAGAACGCGAAATTGCCGCAGTTCATTCTCTTTACTACTATATGGACTCTGAGTTACACTATAAATAGGTGCAATGTTACCTGCTGCCCCATTTATAAATAGTAGCGGAACACCTGTTTTCTGTTCTACATAGCTTGATACTATACCTGGAGCATCACCACTGATCTCCAGATTTGCAGGCCCATAAACGGTTCCGTGGATTGCATAGTTAGCGATTAGAGCAAGCGGATTTCCATTTGCTTTGTCCAGACGCATTAATCCAATGCGACGATCTACTTCTCCATCGGGATTCAAACCAAGTGAAGCTTTGCCATCCACATCAATTGCGCGGCGGTTGATGTTTGCTTGCGAGAATCCCCAACCAACTCCAAGACGGGCAGGTTCCAGTTTGTTTCGGGCTTCAGTAATTCCATCGATGAGTTTTTGTTCTACCATTGAAGTATACTCTTTATCTACTTCATGTTTATAACGTTCCCCCATAAAAACAGCAGGTAAACCCGGTACTCCAACTTCGGGCGCTGAATGTGTATGCGTTAAAGACCACCAGAAGTTTAAAGGGTCAATTCCAAGTTTTTTTTGAAGAAGTAAAGCGACATGATCATATTCTGAAGGGGATATAACGCATATATCTGAAGAAACCAGAAAGAATTGTTTAACACCATCATCCAGGGCAATAATCCGGTGGTAAATCTTGTCATGTACTCCAGTTGATTGTCTGGCAGAGTAGCCAAGCAGCATTTTTGGGCTATTGGGAGTGATGTCGACTGTAACTACTGAAGCACGAAACTGGGCTTTGGATGATATGCTGAAAAACAATATGCTTATAAAGAAAAATAACTGAAATAGTCTCCTGTTAATTTTGAAACCGGTAAAATTATTCATTGTTTTTTGGGCTAAATTCATTGTTTGGATTTCGTTCATGATTTTAAATTTTTATCCTCCGGCTTTTTTTTAAAACCTATAAAAACCAGTTATTTCTAGCTGTTATATCGTAATTTCCCTTTGTAAGCAATTACTTGTTTTGGTATTATTTTTTTTTGAGATTTTCTTTTTGAGGATTTGTAATTGAGTTAACCATTTCATTCTGAAGATAGCTGACTATGGGTTCAGTAAAATCCTTTTCCACCGAAATAGTATATGGAGATACCCTTTCAACTTCATATCCTCCATGCTGCCATTCTTTTTCTGAAGCCAGGTAGCCCAGCCATCCGTTAGTGTAACCATAATAAAAAGTGAAAGGAAATGGTGAACGCTCACGAATTCCATTAGAAATTTCACAAAATAATTCAAGCGGTGCACTCCAAATTGCCACATCTTCATTAATTTTAAAGAACCGGATTGGGAGTTTTACCATTTTAATGCCGCTACTGGTAGTGCGTGTATATTTACCCAGGTCAACAGGCCATGCCAAATTGGGTTTTCTTGGTGTTTCTATTGTTAATGAACCAGTAAATAATTTTATTGCATCGGTGGTTGATACTATCTCTTTATTAGCATCCAGTATTTTATCGCCCAATAATACCCGGAATTGTCCCAGATGGCCTGCTTTTGGATTTGGGTAAACGCTATAGATAGGAGCGAGGTTACCAGCTGCACCATTAATGAAAAGAAGTGGAATCCCCGTTTTTTGCTCAACATATTCCGATACGATGCCCGGAGCATCTCCGCTAATCTCTGTATTTGCCGGACCCAACACAGTTCCATGGATTGCATAATTAGCGATTAGTGCAAGCGGATTACCATCTGCTTTGTCCAGACGCATTAAGCCAATCCGTCTGTCAACAGGCCCGTCGGGGTTCATGCCTCCCGAAGCTTTGCCATCAATATCCCAGGCACGGCGGTTTATATTTGCATTCGAATATCCCCAGCCAACTCCAAGACGGGCAGGTGTCAGCTTATTGCGGGCCTCAATAATACCTTCAATGAGTTTTTTTTCTACCAGAGCAGTGTATGCGGTATCTACTTCATGTTCATATCGTTCACCCATAAAAACAGCTGGTAATCCTGGTACACCAACCTCAGGAGCGGAGTGGGTATGTGTTAAGGACCACCAGAAATTTAATGGGTCAATTCCAAGTTTTTTTTGAAGAAGTGAAGCAACATGGTCATATTCAGAAGGTGAAATAACGCATATATCTGACGAAACCAGAAAGAATTGTTTAACCCCGTCATCCATTGCGATAATTTTATGGAAAATATGGTCATTGACTCCTGTTGATTTCCTTGCACCATAACCTAATAACATTTTGGGTGCATCAGGTGTGATATTTACTTTTACTACCGAAGCCCGGAATTCTCCTGATTGTGTATTATTAATATCGGTATTTTGTTGTGCATAACTTAATTGCACAGATAGGAGAATTAAAACCGGAATAATAAAATTTAATCTTTTGCTGATCATGAATATTGATTTTAGTTTAAAAGACATTCAATTACTATATTAAATTCTGAATATTATTAGTAATGAAACAATAATCAGACTTTCCTTCAGTGCAGAAATGTTATTTAATATTTATTTTTTTGTACCCGGCCTATACGATGAGGGCAACAAATCATGAACAGTAGCTATAATCAGGTCCTCGATTCCTTCCTGGAATCGTCCTGGTTGATTATAGGAGTACATCGATGATTCTACTTCATATCCACCCTCTCTTATTACTCTTTTAGAGGCGATATAACAAGGGACATCATTAGAATATGCATTTACCCATAGACGTCCCGGAGCTAATTCCTTTTTTAGTCTCAGGGAGTAATCTACCACTACTTCTCCAGCAAGAAAAACCATTGCTAAATCATTCCCGAATGTCCAGGTAGTAACTGGATAGGTAAGAGTTTTTGGAATAGCTTCTCCGCGGGCTATTTTATCAAGAGCAAGTTTTGCAAAATAGGCTTTTGCTCCTTTGTCATTGGCTTGTTCTACAAATTCCTGAACACTTGGAATATGTTCAAAAGGCAGTTGTATTACCTTAGATCGGCCTAAAGGTGCGGAAGTTAATGGTTTAAGGTCAGAAGAGAGAAGTGCCTGCACTTCATTAGCAACTTCTTTACCATGTTGAGCAGCATAATCAAGCTGGAGGTTTGTCACTCTTGGTTCAGGATTCGCATCTGCTCCGCAACCAAGGGATACCATTGCAATTGCACCTGGATTTTTTTCCTCAATGAATTTTTGCGCTTCACCGATCCAATCGCCGTGAATTTTATTTATGTCGGGACCTAGTGTAGTACCATGGCATGCGTATGAAACCAATACTGCTCTAAGCTTTCCATCGAGGTCAGTTATACGTAAAATCGGGAGATCGTGGTCAACCGGACCTTCCGGGACTGGACTCATGCCCACCGATTTACCATTTACAACCCTACGGCGGTTCATAGCGAATCCAACTTTACCTTGTCCCCAAGCCACTTTAGCTGGTTTACGGGCATTAAGTGCTTCAATGCTTACTTTTTCTAATTTTTGGGTTAGAATTTCTAAAAAATTGTCAATTCTTCCTATTTCCTCCGGAGGTAATTGTCGGGCGAAGTGATTTAATAAATTGCCAATCTCGGGGCCTGTATGAGTATGAGAAGCACTAATGACAAATCGTGAAGGATCAACGCCAATTTTATCTGAAAGTCGCTTGGCTACTTCTTTGGTCATATAGTATTGTATACCAATCAGATCGACAGTAATTAAGACTGATGGACCTTCACTATCACTTCCAAAAGCAAGAGCTTTGGCTCTAAGTGGTTGAAGAACACCTTCAGATTCTGACTTACGACCACCATAACCTGCCAATAGAATTGGTCCTTCCGGTGTAATGTCTATTACAGCATTACCCACAAGCATCGTTCCTTTTGGAGGAGTTTTTGTTTTGGAGGAGCTGTTTGTTTGTGCAAGCACTTTCACCGAAAAAGACATACCATTCAAAACCATCAAGGTTAATAAAGTAATGGATAAAAATTTGGACCTTATCTGCATGTTTGTTGTTTTAAATATGAGTGTCTAAGTATTGTTTTAATTTTAATTTTTTCGTAAAAAAGCTAGCAGATCTGCCATTTCCTGCTTATTTATCTTCTTTTCAAGACCTGATGGCATTGCTGATTCATTTAGACTTTTTATTGACTTAATATCCTGACGATTGATTGTTTTATCGAGTTTTCCATTATTTCTAAGGGTTAATGCAGTTGAAGTTTCGCTTAAAATAATCCCCTGGGCTAGTTCACCATTCTTTAATTCAACTTCCCATAAATCATAACCACTAGAGATTGAGAGATTAGGATTCAGAATATTGGCCATAATATCTTCGCGTGTCCAGTTATGGACAGTACCCATATCCGGTCCGAATTCAATACCTATCTTTCCTCTAACCTGATGGCATATAGCACAATTCTGAATAAAAACTGATTTTCCATTTGTGACATCTCCCGTGAGTTCCAATGCTTTTTTATATTCTTTGTTAACTTTTTTACCTTCTTCATCATCTTTAGTGAACAGTTTTCTAGCTCGGTTGCGCAGTGTTTTATCCGTATTTTGCATTAGCCCAACACTTCTTCCAAAACTTACACTACTAGCTTGAATTTTATTCGTTTCTATTGCTGTTAAGAGTAGCTCAATCCGATCCTGATTATCCTTTCCAAGGAATGTACCTATTGCTGCTTCTCTTATTTCGGGTGTAAGAACTGGCCATTGTTTTATGACATACTCACTAACTGTAGTATCAGGTATTTTGTTTAAAACTTTTAAAGCTGCTAATTGAATAATTGGTTGTTCTTGTGGAACTATTAATTGTTTCAAAATATTTGAATGGGGGGTAGGATCGGTTAATGAAATGAAATTGATTGATTCTGTTCTTGCTTTATCTGATAAAGTACGATCTGTAGCAATCTTTATAGCTCTTTGAATTGATTTATTTTTAAGCGTTTCATCCTTCAACTCAATTACTCTTAGCATTTCTAATGCTGCTTGTCTAACTTCACTGGTAGGGTGATCAAAAAATGTTGTTACCAATAAACTTTGATTTCCATCAAATGCTAAGATAGACTCCTGTAATTTCAGTTTTCTGGATTCAAGACCATGAGACAGTCCCTCTAACATCGCTCCTTGCCAAGAGTTCCGTTTGCCCATAACCATCGAGGTTGATTGTTTAATGAGTTTATTGATGTCCTCCGGACTGCCGCTAGTACCAACCATTCTCGTCAATCTTTGTACTAATGAAGCAAATTCAGGAACATCAGAACGATAATTGTTGAGTACAACTTTTAATAATGGAGCTGTTTGATCTGCAGGAGCTGATAAAGCGGCAATTTGTACCCACTTATCAGTTACATCCTTGAATAAAAGTTTATTTCTTACAGATGCAGCTTCTGTGCTATTTAAATATCCAAGTGTTAATAATAATTGAAATCTCACTTTTGCGTCAGAGTCATTTTGAAGGGAAAGAAGATTTTTAGCTAATTCAGGTGATTTTGATAAATGTAATTCAGCAAGTTTAATTGCATTGGTACGTACTCCGGGTATCTTATCTTTTAATGCAAGTTGAATAAGTGGAGAGTTAAGTTCTCCCAAACCCTCTAATGTCCATAAAGCGTGAAGACGACCTAAAGGAGATTTTGAATTTCTTACTAATTCAGTTAGGAAAGGGACAGCTGATTTGTCAGCACGATCCACTAATAACCGCTGGGCATTTATTCTCCACCAATAGTTTTTGTTCTCTAATTGCTTTACCAAACCTTCAGTAGACTCATTGCCTAGTTTGAGGCCCTTAGTCCATTCTGCATTTTTTGCATCCTTAGGAGAAATTCGAAAAATACGTCCTTTGTCATGGCCGTCATATAGATCCCCCGCTTTTATTGCTTCTTCAGACATCCACTCAGGGGATTCAATTACCCTTCTGTAATAGTCTAAAACATAAATTGAACCATCAGGACCAACATAAATATTTACAGGTCTGGACCAGGCATCAGTTGAAGTCAGGAACTCCTTATTCTCGAGAACCCGACTAGCTGTGAAGCTTGCTCCATTCTCTTTCAAAACATCTACGTGAACAAGATTACTCACCGATTCAGTAATGAATGTTACATTTTTATTAAATGGATCCGGAAAAGAATCTCCTAAATAGGTTGTTATTCCACAAGCAGAGGTCATAACCCCTACATTGGTTAGTATCTGTCGATCAGGATGGATTGTTGTTGGAAAAACTTCAGGGGCATTTAAATGATCAGACATATTTTGAGTAGACTCAGAAGAAAGTAAGTCGGGATTCCTATCAAAATATCGATTTGGAATTACTTCATGGTAACCCTGATTGGAGTTATTGCAACCAAAAAGATTTCCCCACTCATCAAAAGTGTGCCCAAATTGGGTACGACTTGAGCTCATTTCAAGTTTTCGCTGTTCGGGCTGAAATCTAATAGATCTTCCATTAGCATTTATAGGCAATTTGGGGCTATTAGGGACTCCTGGAAATATTATTTCTGAACCTTCATCTCCAAAGTCTTCTTTGTATTCACGAGTGGTAACAGAGCCCTCATGAGCAACGTAAATCCAATTATCTAATCCATAGACAGGTGTGTTAACATTGTGTTGTGGATTTGACAAAGCAAAACCAGAAAGTAATGTGTCTTTTAAGTTAGCCTTGCCATCATTATCTGTATCTTCAAAGTAAAGAATATGGGGAGCATCCGTTACAATAATCCCTTTTTTCCAGCGCATCACGCTAGTTGGCAAAGTAAGTCCTTCAGCAAAGACCTTTCTTTTATCCATGTTACCATCCCCATCCTCATCCGATAGAAGAATGATATTTCCACTACCAGTTTTAGCATCTAAAGGATATCCATGCATTTCAACAACATACAAACGACCATATTCATCAATTTCCATATCAACCGGATCAGTTATCAATGGTTCTGAAGCAATCATCTCAATTTTAAATCCATCGGCGACGGTAAAGGTAGCAAGTGCGTCTTTTGCTTCTACTGCTGAAGTCAATTGATTGGTTTCAGGCTGTTTATTACAGCCTGAAACACCAATCAATAAAATTATTAAACAATTTAGTACCCTAATTTTATACTTATAAAAAAAAGTCATTTTTTAGTAAATAGATTATAAGTGAATTTATTGTAGATATTCTAATCCGTTAATTAACATCCCACCATATTGGAGTGAACATTTTGTCTTGACCGTTTAGATGCTTAGCCACTGCTTCGCTTACTCCATTTTTACTAGCAACCGTAATGGCTGAAGGATAAGGAATACGCTTAATGAATTCACCATTAGGGACATCTCCACCACTTTTGTTAACAGTTACAGGATATAGTTTAGGATAACCAGTTCTTCTGAATTCCGACCAGGCTTCTTGTCCATCAGGATACATAGCTATCCATTTTTGTGTAATAATACGTTCAAGTTTTTGCGCTGCAGTAGCAGATTCATCCCATTTAACAGTAATTGAAGTAATAGGAGGCATATTATTTAATGCATTGTTTGGATCAACATATGGCAGAGGAGTAGCCGTATTATTATTTATATATTCTTCTGCTCCGGCAACTTTGTTTGAGCTGAAAGATACTCTTATCCCTTCTTCATAAAAATTTTTCGCCGTTCCACCCATATCCCAGCCTTTCAAAGCACCTTCTGATCTTAAAAAATAGCTCTCTGCAACATCCATTACTTTTACAAAAGGATTATCTACAAAATTTACTTGTGAAAAACCAAGGTATGATTTTGCTGGTAGGTCTGCACCAGACCGGATTCCTTTATAAGTACTTCCTAGGCTGGGGTCAGCTGGCAAAGCATACTTTGGCAATCGTGGGTCATTGTAACCTCCAAGTATAGTTTCTACAGCAGCATTAAGCCTGGTTTCTTGCCAATCACGTGTTATGGTTACCAATGGGTGAATGGTTCCAGTCGTCATTTCAAACGACCCTTCTTTAGATGTTAGTAAGCCACCACTATCTTTAACCGCAGCTTCAGCTTCTGTTTTTGCTTTCGACGGGTTAACATTTGAGATACGTAGTGCCAATCGTAGTCGGAGAGTGTTTGCAACTTTTATCCAGGTCGCATAGTTGCCTCCGTAACGTGATTTATCAAATTTGGTGTAACGAATTAAATCAGCTGTTGGGTTTGCTGCTTCTGCTGCTTTCAAGGCAGTTACCGCACTTGTAAGTTCAGTAAAAAATAGGTTGTAAGCTTCCTCCTCAGAATCAAACTTTACATCACTGGCTGTTCCATAAAGTGAATAAGGTATTGGACCAAAGATATCAGTAAGTCTATGTCCAGCAAAAGTTTTAAAAATTAGAGAAATGGCATAAAGGTCAGGATATTTAGTTTCAAACCCTTTTTTTTTCATCATAACCCACTGATCTAGAACTTTACTTGATGGAACCAGCCAAATTTGGTTATTCCAACTATCGACCATTGAATATGTGCCATTATTGACATTGTTATAGAAGGGTGCAGGGAGACTCATGTATCCACCATAATTATCAGCATTTAAATTTTGCTGCATTTCTATTCTCCATGTTGTGAGAACATCTACAATCCCTAGTTGCATACCAGGAAGTGTATATCCACCTTCATTGGCATCTTGCTCAAGCATTTTGTCTGTAATCAGCTTTTTGTTTTCGTTTAACCCTTCCATATCCTTAGTGCAAGATGCAAACACAAAGGATACTAAAGTTAAACTCAATATAAGTTTATGATTTATGTTTTTATATTTAAAATTTTTCATATTTCTATATTTTAGATTTTTTACAACTAGTTTAGAATTTGGCATTTAGGTTTAATCCAAAAGATCGAACTGATGGCATAGTAAATGATGAAATACCTTCGGCAGTTTGCGAAGTACTTGCAGCAATCTCCGGATCAAAAGGAGCATTCTTATAGAAGAAAAACAAGTTTCTTCCAACTAACGAAAGATTTAAATTAACACCTTTGATTTTCGGAAAGTTATAACCAACAGCTAACTCCCTTAAGCGTATATTGGTAACATCATATAAATTCCCCGAAACAGCTCCTCCAGCTCCTGACCCAGTTTGATTCATGTAGAAAGCCTTAGTGTCTATCATTTTACCCTGGAAATTAACGCCGCCATTATCCCTGGCGTCACCGGTTCTCTTTGACAATCCTTTATAATCTAACCATTGTTCAGTTCTATTATAAACCTTTCCTCCAAATCTTCCATCAATTAGGAATGAGGCTGAAACCTTTTTGTATGAAAAACTATTGTTAAATCCTGCTAAGTAATTTGAATTTGCATTTCCAACATAGTTATCAAAATTTGCAGAGACTGTTGGTAATCCGTTTGTTCCAATAATGTAATTGCCACTAGCATCTTTAAGATAAACTTTGCCAAATAAGTCACCATAAGACCCATATTTTCCATTTTTTGGCCGGGTTAAGAAAAGTGAAGCTTCCCTATAGGAACCGCCTAATGCAAAATAATCAGCATTTAGTAAGTCGCTCAATTCTCTTATCTGATTCTTATTGCCAGAGAAATTGATAGATGATGTCCAGTTCACTTGACCAAAATTTGACCTGAGGCTAATGATTCCTTCTACACCTTGATTTCTTATGGTACCACCATTAATCCAGAAATTTGTGGCACCTGCACCTGCTGGGGCTTGGATCTGAAACACTTGGTCAAATGTTGTGGCTCTGTAGTAGGTAAGGTTTACACTTAACCTGTCACCCAGAAATCTTAAATCTGCTCCAAATTCGAATGATTTTGTACGCTCTGGTTGTAGATTTATAGTATCTTTTCCACTAAAATATGGTAATGCGCCCCTGCCTATAATGTTTCCACTGTTATCAAGTGAATAGGGTGGAGCTGAACTCTCTATTCCGAAGGGTAAGGTTTTACCGACTTCAGCATAGGATCCATTGAGTTTTGCAAAGGTTAAACCTTTGGTTTTACTTGATGGTTTATTTAATAGCACATAAGAAAGTCCCGCCGAAGGATAGAAGAATGATTGTGATACCGTTGAACTCCACTCATTTCTTGCTGTAACATCGAGGTATATTTTTTCTTTAAATCCAATTACTGCATTGCCAAATATTGCTTGACTTAATGTACTAATTGAGCTTTCAGATTTATTAAATAGTCCATTTAAAGCAAATATGGAAAAGTAATTAGGATAAGTTAATGATGTTGGTACGGTACTTGAAACTGATAAGCCGGTGGATTTCGTCTTAGTATTACTTGCACCTAAAGTAGTTGTTAAAGAAAATGAATCATTTAAAAGGGTATTGCCTGTTAATAGGAGGTCTGAATAAAAGTACTCATTATCATTTTTTCCTAAGGCATATCCACCATTTGGACCGGCAACAGTAGCTTGTGTGGTTGCATAAGTACGCGACTCAGTGGGATTTGCTATTTTATCGTAAATTCCTCTTCCTTGAACTGTCAGCCAATTATTTATCTTATATTTGGCGGTTAAAGATGAGACTGTCTGATCAATAAAATTATCAGTTAGATTTCTTTTTTGTACCCAATATGGATTTTGATTGGGGAAGGTTTCATTTCTGATATACGGCCAGTTTTGTACATACATTGCTCGTGTTGCATCCCACACTTCGAAATTGCTTCCACTGTATTTGGAGAAATCATCGCCTGTTGGGAATGAATAAATACCAGGAAGGGCACTATAACCACCGGCAGCATTCTGGTTATAAACTTTTTGATTTGTATAATTAACCGACGCGTCAAGAGATAATTTTTTATTTAATAACTGAGTAGTTAATTTAGTAGTTAAATTGTGCCTGTTTAGATCATTATCCGGTAGTATTCCCTTAGCATTTGTGTTAGCATACGATAAATATATTTGAACAAATTCATTGCCATTGGATACAGATAGTGAATTTACTGCAGTGGTTCCAGGCTTGAAAAATTCTTTGAGGTGCTTATCACTGCCATTAGTTATTTTTGGTCCCCAACTATCATTAAACCTGATGTCGGTTTGTCCGTAATTGGTTTGTAATTCTGGTAAATCAATCGCACTTTCTGTCGTAAAGTTTGATGAAAAATCAACTCTTGCAATGCCAGCTTTTCCTTTTTTAGTAGTAACCAAAACCACTCCATTTGCAGCTTGACTTCCATATAAAGCAGCGGCCGATGCACCCTTCATTACCTGGATACTTTCTATATCCTCAGGGTTAATATTTGCAAGGAGATTAGATCCACCAAACATTGGAGCGCCATCTACAACATACAGTGGCTCGCTATTACTTGTAAATGATTTATCACCACGCATAAGGATCTTGGTAGCACTGCCTGGCCCAAAATTGCCCTTAGTAATTACAGCACCTGCCACTTTTCCAGCCAATGAATTTACAAAACTGACATCCTTAACTCTTGTCAGTTCTTCTGCTACAATATTTTGTGTAGCATAGGTAATGCTTTTAGGATCTTTGCCAATTCCTAAAGCAGTTACTACCACTTCGGCCAGACCTCCGACTTCTTCAAGCAAACTAATATCTATTATGCTCTCCTGTCCATCTTTGAGGCTTACCTCTCTCCTTGTCCTGGTAAATCCCAGGTAGGTAAAAGTCAACGAATAATTTCCGGCAGATAAATTGGTAAAGCTATAATTACCATTAGCATCCGTAACGGTGGTTTGTGTTGAAGCTCCTTCCAGTTTTACTGTTACTGCTGGTAATGTTATACCTTTGTTATCACTTACTTTTCCTTTGATGATACCGGGGGGAGCCTGAGTAAGTGATAGAATAATGGGTTTCCGTTGAACTATAACCGTATTGTTTTTTATAGTATAAGTAAAGGGTTGTCCCTTGAGGCATTTCTCAAGGGCTTCTACTAAAGAAGCGTCTTTGACCTGTATATCAATTGGTTGGGCTTCTTTTATAAGATCGGCATCACATAAAATATCGTAACCGGTTTGGCTGCGTATCTGTCTGAAAATCTGTTCAATTGATGCATTCTTTTCAGATAAAGTTATCTTTTGTCCATATCCTGCCAAACTTATCTGAAGAAAGGTTGTGGTTAGGAAAACAATGGTTAGTTTCATTACCAATAGGAATTTTAGTGAAATGCAAGTTTGGCCCCAGCATTTAAACAGAGTATAAAATTTCATACATTTGGAATTGTTAGGTTAATTAATTGATTTATTGCTTGTAAACTGTATTATCAATATGATTAATCCCAACCGGCTTGCGTAGGCAGGCATTTGCCAGGAGTGTTGCGAGCACTCCTGGTTTTTTGGGATTAATTTTTAATTTGTAGTATTTACGGCATCACTATTATCCTCCTTTCTTTTTCTGAGGTATCCCCCGGGATAATTTTAAAATGAACTGATCCCGTCAGTTCGAGCATGTCTGTAAGCTCCGAAAGATTTTTAAAGCGAGATAATGAACCCCATAATGCTTTTTGCGAAATATTCCCCTGGTACTCTATGTCAACATTATACCACCGTGAAACTTTCCTCATAATGCTTTCTATATTTTCATTGTTGAACATGAAATAGCCGTTTTTCCAGGCAATTGCTTCATGGGTATCGACATCAGACACATTAATTATTTCGTTTACTTTAGATTGTTGACCGGGTTTAAGGTGTTTAGAAAGGGTCTTACCCAGCCCCCCCCTGGAAGGAGAGTTGAGTAAAACACGTACACTGCCTTCTAATAGAGTTGTTCTAATAGACGGTTCGTCACTATAAGCATTAATGTTAAAGTGGGTACCCAGTACTTCCACAGTTTGATTGCCTGAAATTACTTTAAAAGGCATAGCCTCAGCGCCCGAATCCGTTTTGGCTCCAGTACGACTTTCTTCAGAATGCAAGGTGATATGTGCGATCTCAAAATACGCTTCGCCACTTAGTTCTACTTTGCGTTCATTTCCAGCAAATTTTGTAGGAAAGCGTAACGATGAAGCGGCGTTTAACCAAACCTTACTGCCATCTGGCAGGTTGATCTGATATTGTCCCCCTTTTGGAGTTTCTATAGTATTATATACTTGCAATTGTCCCACTCCCTCTACAGGTTGTGAGTCCGCTATCGAATAGATTAACTGACCATTGGACGTTTTGGTAATGCTGATGCCAGCCTGTTTGGCAATTTCTCCGTTAGCTACATCACTTAAAGAAATTTTTGATCCGTCTGCTAATGTTAGTATAGCTTTATTACCCCCAGGGGCGATATCACTTTTTTTAGGTTGGGGTTTTTGAGCAGTGATTTGAGAACTTATTGGTTTATTCAGATAGAAATATATACCGCTTGTTAATGCAATCAAGATAATCGCTGCTACCTTTATACCGCGTTTTAGAGTTATTATCCTAATACGGGATGTGGGCTGGTTTAATTTGATTTGTTGATGGATAGTATCGAGGATTTGTGCGGAAAGCTTTCCATCTAAGGAATTTTTCAATTCAGTAAGGTCCAGATTGTATTGTTCAAGGGCAACTTCTCTTAGTTCTTTAAGATCCTTGTTATTCAGATATTGCCTTAACCAAAGGATATCATCTTCAGACCAGTTTTCCGTTTGAAGCAATCGATCCAAACGTTGTTTAGTATTTTCCACTATATAGGGGTGTTTTTTACTAAATACGCAGGGAGTGGACAAACGGGGGGGATCATAAAAATATTTTATGATTGGAGAAAAAAATCAGTAAGACTTGTGATATAGAAACAATCTTTCCTTCAAAATCAATAATAGATTTTTTGAACAGGAGGGAAAAGGCGCTGAAAATCCTCTTTGAATTGAAGACAAAAAAGTGCCAACTTAAAATGTATAGGCTTTACTGCCTTTAATAAAGCCTTTAACTGAAGCCACTGCCAAGGAGAGGTATTCTTTCACTGTATGTTTAGAAATATTCATTTCCTGCGCTGCTGCTTCATAACTTTTCCCTTCCATTTTACACAAGGTAAATACTCTACGTTTCTGGGATGAAAGTTGTAAAATAGCTGATCCTAACAGTTGATACTGATCTTCTAACAAAGCAGATCCGTCATTATCAGACATCTCTGTTAATGCAATAATCGAATCTTCTGCTGATGATTCGCGAAGTTTTTTACGCAAATAATTAACAGACTGGTTAAAACTAATAACAAACAACCAGCCGCTTACCGAGCGCTGACTGTCAATATCCATACGCTTTTCCCATAAAATACTGAATACATCCTGTAAAATATCGCGGGCTGCTTCGGGATCTTTAGTCAATTTTAAGATATTGCGAAATATAGCTTGATGGTACCTCCAATATATCGCATCAAACGCACCAGAGTCATCGTCACGCAATTTAACTATCAAATCAGAGTCTGAGGTCATGTCCATCTAGTTATGAAACCTGTAAACACATTAATTCATTCAGTATATTAGGGATATAATTCATCAATGTATAAAGGTGGTTAAATCAAAACTAATTTTAAATTAGCTTAAATACAATAATTAAATTTATAAGTTTGTGCCATGGTAAAATGTCGTGTAATTACCATTTTCTATTAAGAAATTACCCTTCATTTATATCTTCCCCAGGCAATTTCAGTGTTGATAAGATTATTATATCCATTGTCAGTGATGTTTGAGAAGTACTGTATTTTTTTAATTGATTGTATTATGCAAAAAAGAGGAAAATCCAGAGGCTTCATTCATACTTGTATTTCCTTCTTTAGATTAGCATGTTTACTCTATCCTCCAAATGAAAGTTACACTATCGATAAAAAATGATTGTATTAAGGCTCAGGGAAGGCTATTGAGGATATATAATAATTGGGAAAATCAAACTGGACTTTTAGCCATGCTGCATTTATACTGAAATGGACTCTGGTTAGTATGGTCCTTAAAAACCTTGCAAAAGTGTGAACCGGAATTATAACCGCACATATATGCTATTTCAGAGATGGGTTTATCTAACTCCATTAAAAGCTTGCATGCATGAGTCATCCGCGCGTCAACAAGATACTGGGAAAATTTCATGTTGGTTCTGCTTTTAAAGAATCGACAGAATGATGGTATCGCCATACATGCAACTTCGGCAACTTCCTTCAAGGAAAGTGCTTTATGAAGATTATCATTGACGAATTTGAATACATCAATCAATCTGTCGGAATATTGAACTGAAGGAGTTATAAGTTCATTGTTGTCAATAAAATTTCTGTCTTTTGATATGGAAATGAGATGCATGATTTGTAATAACCCAATTACTTTTTCAAAACCTGTTTTCGAAGTTAGAGCTATCAGCTTTTCTGATATAGCATCCTTTGCTTTACCAAAGATATTGATTCCTTTTGATGCCTGTTGGAACATATCTCTAACTCCATCGAATTCTTTTACAAACGCAAGCATCGGTTCAAAAATCTTTGGATTGATATACATAATAATTACCTTGGAATGAAGGTTTGAATCCTTTTCATAGAATATGGGATCACTCAACCAGAGGTGTGGAACATTGGAACCTATAAATACCATATCTCCAGGTTCATAGAATGACACATTGTTCCCTATTATTCTTTTTCCATATCCTTCTATAATAAATACTAATTCAAGTTCAGGGTGTGAGTGATAGCAAGGCCGACCGTGTAGAGGTGAATATAAGTATGCTTGATCCCTAAACTCTATATGTAGGCTCTTATTGATAAACGGCGTTATTTCCGTTTGTAATAGTTTCATGCTTTAAAAAGTAATTTAGGACTATAGTTATTCATCTTTTATTTACAATTTTAATTAAGGCGTAGTAATATAAGGGAAAACAAATTTATATAGCTGTTATCGCTTTGAAAATCTGATACCTTAATAAGATTCTAAGATATTAAATATAGCAAGTTGTAGAAACATTTCAATGCTTTGACTTATAATCCTTTTGTAGATATTCCATTTGCCAAATGGAATATCTGTTTTTCACATTCAATTTAGTATATTCCTTACAGGCACTTACCTACATTGCTTTACTAGCTCATTGTAGTTTTTTAAGTTTCCATGAAATGAAAATAACCAAAATAAGGCTATCGAAAGATGCATGCTTGCTGTAGAAACACCTGATGAGTGTTCTTTGACCGGATACTGAAGTTTCGAAAAATAAGTATGATGGGATGAGAGTTGGGAATATTATAATCCCTACTTGCACTTTCCACTTCAGCCTTAAATAATCGAACAGAATTACGGTCAGAGCACAGGGAGTATTCAACCCGGAAAACATAAGTGGCAATGTTCCAGTTTGGTTGTTTTGTTTTCTGGTTATGTAGTGATAACTAATTGATTACAAGCTGATTTTATAGTTTCACTCTCAATTCTTATTAGCAATGTTGAAGTGAATAAAGTCTAATTTTCCTGTGTAAATATGGCTAATATGATTCCAAGAAGATGAAACAGAAAAACAATAACAAGCATGTGTTCCTGCCAATGATATCCACAACCATTCTAACTATAATTACTGCAAGTGGGAGACCCAGAAGGCAGTTGACATAATGGTTCCTGATTTTGTGTTGCATTGAATTAAAATTTAGTACCAGATTGTTTGAGATACCTGCATGGATATCAAAAGTTATGGATGGTGCCATTAAGCCAGGCAACTTGCCACAAAAGCTTGTTACCTTGAATAGTTTCATTTTAGAATGTATAATAAAAGTATATTATTATGTTAAAATAAATGGATTAATAATTAAATACCGAGAATTTTTCGGTTAAACTCCTCATTACTTCCGGAGCCTGCAAAATCATCAAATGCCCTTTCAGTCACTCTGATGATATGATCCTTGATGAATGCTGCTCCCTCGCGCGCCCCGTCTTCCGGATGCTTGATGCAGCATTCCCATTCCATTACAGCCCAGCCTTTAAAATCGTATTGTGTCAGTTTGCTGAAGATCCTTTTAAAATCAACCTGACCATCGCCCGGAGAGCGATACCGGCCAGCCCTGTCGGCCCAGTTCTGGTATCCACCAAAGGTGCCCTGCTTGCCAGTTGAATTAAACTCTGCATCTTTCACATGGAATGCTTTGATGCGCTCATGATAATGGTCAATATATTGCACA